>NZ_BJUL01000004.1 GCF_007989605.1 Vreelandella venusta
GCTGCCGTCTTGGCAAGTAGTTTTTTGAGAAAATTATCAAAAACGTTAGCTAAGTGTCACACGAGCATAACGCTTCTTACCCGCCTGGATAACGTAGGCACTCCCCGTAGCCAGCATCGTGTCTTGGGCAACAACATTCCCATCGACTTTCACACTGCCGTTTTTCAACATGTCTTTGGCTTGCGCACTGTTCTTGGTCAGGCCAGAGCGATTGAGTACTGCTGCGATAGGCGCCTGCTCATTACCTTCGAAATCTACTGCTACTTCAGGCAGGTCTTCCGGTAACTCACCTTCCGCGAGTTGGTTACCCGCCGACTTGTGCGCATTAGCGGCCGCTTCATCGCCGTGGTAACGGGCAATCAGCTCACGGGCTAGCTCCATTTTCACGTCACGCGGGTTAGCCCCCGCCTCTACGCTCTGCTTAAGCGCATCGATCTCTTCGTTGGATTTCAAAGAGAGCAGCTCAAAGTAACGCCACATTAAGCTATCGGGCATAGAGACGAGCTTATTGAACATAGAGCCCGGCGCTTCATCGACACCAACATAGTTACCCAATGACTTGGACATTTTCTGCACGCCGTCCAGCCCTTCGAGCAGTGGCATGGTGATCACGACCTGAGGCTCTTGGCCGAAGTGCTTTTGAATTTCTCGGCCCATCAGCAGGTTAAATTTCTGATCGGTCCCGCCTAACTCAACATCCGCCTCAAGCGCGACTGAGTCGTAACCCTGGACAAGGGGGTAGAGAAACTCGTGGATCGCGATAGATTGGTTAGCTTTATAACGCTTTTCAAAATCATCACGCTCAAGCATCCGCGCGACCGTGCTTTGCGCTGCCAACTCAATCATTTTAGCGGCGCTTAATTCACCAAACCATTCGGCGTTAAAGCGCACCTCGGTCTTTTCGGGGTCGAGGATTTTAAACACCTGCTCTTTATAGGTTTCAGCGTTGGCTTTTACGTCGGCCTCGGTGAGCGGTTTACGAGTAACGTTTTTGCCAGTGGGGTCACCGATACGACCAGTGAAATCCCCGATCAAGAAAATAACGGTATGGCCGAGATCCTGGAACTGGCGCATTTTCGTCAGCAGCACACTATGCCCAAGGTGCAAATCAGGTGCTGTCGGATCAAACCCTGCTTTAATACGCAGCTTACGGCCAGACGCCAGCTTTTTCTTTAGCTCATCCTCTACCAGGATTTCATGCGTGCCTCGCGACAGTAGCGCTAACGCCTGATCCACCTCACTCATTGCCTCTCTCCATGTAATATGTGCCATATATAGGCGTCAGATATTGAATAACCGGCGATGTTACCATGCCCTATCGCCTTGGTTGAGCCTTCACTACGTTTTGGATGAGCTGCTTTATGAAAACGCCCCACCCTACCTTACCGTCGTATTATGTTGGCTTAATGTCGGGCACCAGCCTGGACGGCATCGATGCGGCGTTGGTCGCTATAACGCCGCACTCGCCACCGGAGCTCATTGCTACGCATGCGTCGCCCATGCCTCAGTCGCTTCATAACCTACTGCTGAACTTGTGTCATGCCGAGCAAGTGAGCTTTGCTGAGCTGGCAGCGGCCGAAACCGAATTTTGCCAGCTACAGGCAAACGCCGTGAAAGCACTGCTGACTCAGCAACAGATCTCAGCAGCGCAAATTAGTGCTATTGGTAGCCATGGACAAACAATCGAGCATGCTCCCAGCGGCCACCACGGCGGCCCTGCCTATACACTGCAACTTGATAACCCCAGCCTGTTGGCCGAATTAACCGGCTGCACGGTGGTGGCTGATTTTCGCCGACGCGACTTAGCCGCTGGTGGTCAAGCCGCGCCGCTGGCACCAGCATTTCATCAAGCCCTGTTTGGTCGCCAGGCAAGCGAACAGCTTGTTTTAAATCTAGGGGGCTTTGCGAACCTGACATGGCTACCCAGCGATACCAGCATTCCCGCCATTGGCTTTGATACAGGGCCCGCTAATGTGTTGTTAGATGCCTGGTTCTCTAAGCATCACGACGGTCGCTTTGATCAAAATGGCACCTGGGCCTCTCACGGGCAAGTCGATCAAGCGCTATTAAAACGCCTGCTAAACGAGCCGTTTTTTCACCAGCCGCCGCCGCGCAGCACCGGACGCGAGCTCTTTCACTTGGCTTGGCTAGAAAACAAGCTAACGGGCAATGAAACGGCTTGCGATGTGCAAACCACGTTAGCGGAACTGACCGCAATAAGCGTTGCCCAGGGCATTCAGCAATTGTCTGCGACCCACAACAGCATGACGTTAATTGCATGCGGCGGCGGAGCACATAACAGTTATTTAATGGCAAGACTCGCGGCGCATTTGCCCCATGCGACCTTTAAGTCTCCCGCAGACTTGGGCTGGCCAGAAGACTGGATTGAAGCAGGCGCTTTTGCTTGGCTCGCCCACCAACGTTTACATGGTCTGCCCGGCAACTTACCTTCCGTCACCGGTGCTAGTGGTTCGAGAGTTCTGGGTGGCATTTACGCCTGCTGACTGACATCAGCGCCCCCCGTGGCAGCTAGATTAAGTCAACGGTTAGTACCAGTAACACGTATCATAGGTGGATGCTTGGCAAAAAAGTGACGATCAGATGCGTTCTGCTTTGCCGAGAATGCCAGCAGTTCGGTAATATCCATTTCTCTTTTCCCAGCAGCGGTAAGGTGCTTGAGTATGACAGACATCGCGCTTCCCGAGTCACTCGCCCAGGCCAGCGAACGCCTGAGTAACGCATTAAAAAAGGCTGAACGCCCACTCGATAGCGCAACGCTGCTAGCCGTTAGTAAAACAAAACCCGCTTCCATGATTCGCCAAGCCTGGCAGCATGGGCAGCGTGAATTCGGCGAAAACTACCTGCAAGAAGCACTGGAAAAACAAGTCGAACTGGCCGACCTAGACGGTATTGTGTGGCATTTTATTGGCCCACTACAGTCCAACAAAACCCGCGCAGTGGCAGAAAGCTTCGCTTGGGTACATAGCGTTGACCGCTTAAAAATAGCCAGACGGCTTAGCGAACAGCGCCCGGAACACTTACCGCCACTCAACATTTGTTTGCAGGTCAATATTAGCCACGAAGCTTCGAAGTCGGGCGTCATGCCCGATGAGGTAATGGCACTAGCGAAAGAAGTGGCCGCTCTGCCGCGTCTAAGTCTACGTGGGCTCATGGCGATTCCGGCCCCGGCTAACAACCTTGCAGAACAGCGGGCACCGTTTGCGGCCTTGCGACAACTTTTGGAAACCCTTCAGACAGCGCTTCCGGATGCCCCTCTGGATACGCTATCGATGGGGATGAGCGACGATTTAGAAGCCGCTGTTTTAGAGGGCGCAACGCTGGTACGTTTAGGAACGGCGATTTTTGGCGCACGCACCACTCAACACGCGGCTCAGTAGCACTGCTAATCGAAGAGCGTAAAGACGACTGACCTCCATGCTGCCCAATGCAGCTTTTTTACCCAATAAGGATACCCACATGGCGAGCAAGATTACCTTCATTGGCGCAGGCAATATGGCCAGCGCCATTATCGGCGGCCTCATCGATAGTGGTGTGTCTCCTAGCGACATCACTGCCACCGCACCTAATGAAAGCGAGTTAACGCCTTTAGCAGCGCGCTTAGGAATTAACACAAACACCGATAATAACGCCGCCGTAGAAGACGCCGACGTGGTCGTACTGGCCGTAAAGCCCCAGATTATGCGCAGCGTATGTGAAGCGATGCGGGATAACGTACAACAGCAATCACCGCTGATCATTTCTATTGCAGCAGGTCTGGACGCAGCCACCATTGACCAATGGCTAGGCGGTAATAATGCGCTGGTTCGTTGCATGCCCAACACGCCTGCATTGGTCGGCATCGGTGCCAGCGGCTTATATGCCAATAGCGCGGTGAGTGAGGAGCAACGCACGCTAGCAACGCAGCTTATGGAAGCGGTTGGCATTGTGGAGTGGGTTGCAGAAGAGAGCCTGCTTGATGCGGTAACCGCGGTATCAGGCAGCGCGCCAGCTTACTTCTTTCTGATGTTTGAGGCGATGGAAGAGGCCGCTGTCAAACTTGGCTTGCCTGCCGCCACAGCGCGACGCTTGGCTATTCAAACAGCGCTAGGCGCCGCCACTATGGCCCAGCGCAGTGACAAAGACCCGGCCACACTTAAACAAAATGTTATGTCGCCAGGCGGCACGACAGAACGTGCTATTCAGCATATGGAAGATGCGCAACTACGCGCCACTATCGCCGACGCCATGCAGGCCTGTGCCCAGCGCGCAGAAGCAATGTCCAAGGAACTTAGCGCTAACTAAATACACAACTTTGCAACGGAGAGGCCGCAATGGGTAGTCAAGTGGGCAGTGCCGGGTTAATGCTCGTTAACTCGTTAATCAATATTTATTTATTCTTACTGATGTTGCGCTTTTTGCTGCAAGCATCGCGGGCGGATTATTACAACCCGCTTAGCCAATCAGTGGTTAAAATCACCCAGCCTGTTGTCGGGCTATTTCAGGGCTTCTTAGGCCCCGTCGCTGGGCGCTTTGACCTTGCCACGTTGGCCGCGGGTTTTGTGTTGAAAGTGGTTAGCATGGTGGCCATTTTCATGGTGATTGGCGTTGGTATGCCGCCCATCCCAGGACTACTGATTGCTGGCATTGCGGCACTGGCTAACGCCATATTAAAGATCTATTTCTTTGCCATGATTGTGATGATTATCCTGAGCTGGGTCGCCCCTAATGCTAGCCACCCAGGCGCGCTGTTGGTGATGCAGCTAGTCGAGCCCATTATGGCTCCTGTTCGGAAAGTCATTCCGCCGCTGGGCATGATCGATTTATCACCCATCGTGGTGTTTATTGCGATTAATTTGGTGGATGGCTTAGTAGTGGGGTCCTTGATTCGCGCTGCGGGTATCTCTGGCGCACTGGTTGGGCTGTAACTGCGCAATATTCCCCAGGGCCTCTTTTTAGCAGGATTTATTTTTTGCAGGACTAGCGCTTTCGATGCCTGATTCAGACACTCTCACTTTCGTTGACCGGCCGGCGGACTCCGTTGGCCTTGTCACCCCTAATGTAGCGAAATTTGACACGCCACTCCCGCTTGCTTGTGGCAAGGTGCTGCCTGAGTACGAGCTTATCTACGAAACCTACGGCACGCTAAATGCTGAGCGTAGTAATGCTGTGCTAATCTGCCATGCGCTATCAGGACACCACCATGCAGCGGGCTATCACGGCGACGAAGACCGTAAACCTGGCTGGTGGGATGCTCATATCGGCCCTGGAAAATCTATCGATACCAACCGTTTTTTTGTGGTATCGCTAAACAATCTGGGCGGCTGCCATGGCAGCACAGGCCCTGTTAGCCACAACCCTGAAACCGGCCGCCAGTGGGGCCCTGATTTCCCCATGGTCACTGTCAGTGACTGGGTAGCCAGCCAAGCGCGCCTGGCCGACCAACTAGGCATTGAGCGTTGGGCTGCAGCAGTGGGCGGAAGCCTGGGTGGTATGCAGGTGCTTCAGTGGACAATGACTTACCCTGAACGTGTCGCCAATGCGGTAGTGATTGCTGCCACCCCTCGGCTTTCCGCCCAGAATATTGCCTTTAACGAAGTGGCTCGCCAGGCGATCCGTTCTGACCCTGAGTTTTTCGGCGGCTGGTATGCAGAGCACGATACGGTCCCCAAACGGGGCTTGAAATTGGCACGCATGGTGGGCCATATCACCTACCTCTCCGAAGATGCAATGGGCAGTAAATTTGGCCGCGACCTGCGCAGCAACGATTTGAACTTTGGGTTTGATGTCGAGTTCCAGGTTGAGTCTTATCTACGCTATCAGGGCGATACATTCTCCACCGCCTTTGACGCTAACACTTACCTGTTAATGACCAAGGCTCTTGACTACTTCGATCCAGCAGCCACTCAAGCAGGCGACCTAGCCAGCGCTCTAGCACCAGCCAAGTGCCCTTTTCTGGTCGTTAGTTTTACGACTGACTGGCGTTTCCCACCTTCTCGCTCTCGAGAACTCGTCGACGCACTCATCCGCGCAGGCAAATCGGTTAGCTATGCCAATATTGACTCTCCTCACGGGCATGATGCCTTCTTACTGCCCGAGCCACGTTACCACGCTCTGTTCAGCGCATTTATGACGCGCATCGCCCGAGAGCTGAATATCGAAGAAACAGCCAGGGAGGAGACCCTGTAATGCGTGCGGACCTTGAACTGATTTACGACTGGGTGCCCCAGGGGGCTCACGTGCTGGATTTAGCCTGCGGTGATGGTGCTCTACTTGAGCGCCTAGCACAGGAGAAAAATGTTACCGGCTATGGTTTAGAGATCGACCCCGACGGGATTACCCAGTGCGTTTTCAGGGGCGTGAACGTTATTGAGCACAACCTGGATGATGGCTTGGGTAGTTTCAGCGACAACAGCTATGATCAAGTCATTATGACTCAAGCGCTTCAGGCACTACGCCGTCCGGATAAAATGCTTGATGAAATGTTACGCGTCGCCGAGGAAGGCATTATCACTTTTCCTAACTTTGCTTATTGGCGGCACCGAATTCATCTTGGCCTACGTGGCTATATGCCGGTCTCTAAATCGCTACCTCATGCCTGGTATGACACACCCAACATCCACCTTTCGACCTTTAACGACTTCGAGCACCTGTGTCGTGAAAAAGGGTTGGTGATTGTTGATCGCGCGGTAGGGGTTGGCGACCACAAAGGACACTGGACATCAAAGTGGTGGCCCAACTTATTCGGTGAAATTGCTATTTTCAGAGTGCGCCGTCGCTAATTTATTTTACGTTAACTCGCCATATCGCCCCATAAGAGGAGACCTACCATGGTTTATCGAGCGTTACGCAGAACGACCCTGCTTACTACGCTGCTTTGCTCACTGCTCCTCGCCACACAAGCGGTAGCTGAGCAGCTGGTACGGATAGGCGACTATGAGATCCATTACAGTGCCGTGGCCACCAGCTTCCTCACCCCAGAAGTTGCCCAAGCGCACGGCATTCAGCGCAGCGCAGGTCACGGACTGGTTAATGTGAGCGTACGCGAACGCCAAGAGGACGGCAGTACCCGTGCTGTTAACGCCAGCGTACAAGGCCACGTAACGGGGCTCACCGATGCACAAGAAACGCTAAACTTCCGCACTATGCACGATGGTGATGCCACTTATCACTTGGCCACCTTTGCCTTGCGCCACGACGAGCCCACACGTTTTAACTTGGACGTTCGCTACGACCGCAATGCCAGTCCGGAGCGGGTCAGCTTTATTCAGCGTTTTTATATCGAACGTTAAATTCGCACCGGTAGCGGTCGTGTTAATCGCACCGCTACCGGCGCTCCTGCCTGCCAATCTAGCGTAATACCGTAAGCTAACACCTCAACCCCAGCCTCTACCGCTGCGGCTAACGCCGCCGCATAGGTAGGATCGATATGGGCCGCCGGGGCTACATCGTGAATACCTTCATGGGCGACACAAAACAACAGCACGGCCCTTTCGCCCTGTTCGACAAGCGTGGTTAAGGTATGCAAATGCTTGGTGCCCCTCGTGCTGACCGAATCAGGAAAGTAACCATGCCCATCGGCTTCTTTAAGGGTGACCTGCTTAACTTCAACAAAAACGTCGCCCTTATCAGGATCACTCAACCGAAAATCGAGCCTTGCGTCACTGACTTTCGCTTCCCGTTTGAGTGTTTGATAACCTGCCAATGGACCAATATCACCGGCTAAAATGGCCTCCTCCACGATGCGGTTGGCACGGCCAGTGTGGACAGAAGCCAGCGCGCAGGCACCATCTGGCTCCGGCAACTCAATCCATTCCCACGTCCAGGCCAGCTTGCGCTTGGGATTATCACTCCGTGACAGCCATACGCGACAACCGGGCACATTCACCGCCTTCATCGAGCCCGTGTTGGGGCAATGGGCGACGACTTCCTCGCCACTCTCCAACCTTACATCGGCTAAAAAGCGTTTATAACGACGCAGCAACACCCCAGGCACCAACTCAGCATAGGTCGTCATAGACGACCCACGAAACGGCCAATGCGTTCTACAGCCTCCTGTAACCGTTCAACGCTGTTAGTAAAGGCGATGCGTACATGGTGTTCGCCACCCTCCAGCGCAAAATCAATGCCCGGAGTAATTGCTACGTTCTCCTCGACCAGCAACTGCTCACAGAATGCCTGGCTATCTCGGCTGTAATGGGAAATATCCAACCATAGATAAAACGCCCCTTGAGGTGGCAAGTCTGGGGCAAGCCCCAACTGCGCTAGCCCGTCCAGCAACACTTGGCGCCGCTGTTTGAGCGTCGACCTACGCGCTTCCAAAATGTCGCGACACTCTGGAGTGAAGGCGGCCAACGCCGCATGCTGGGAAGGGGTCGGCGCGGCAAGGAAAACATTTTGCGCCAGCCTAGTAAGCGGCTCGACGGCGTGTTCAGGCGCCACCAACCAGCCCAAGCGCCAGCCTGTCATACCGAAATATTTAGAGAAGCTATTGACCACGAAGGCCTGGTCGGAAAGCGATGTCGCCGATAGCGGTGCATCGTCATAATTCAAGCCTTGGTAGATCTCATCGACAATCACGTCACCGCCTTTCGCAGCTACGGTGTTGATGACTGCAGTTAGCGCCTCAGCGCCTAACGTATGTCCTGTAGGGTTAGACGGGGAAGCTAGCATGGCTAAACTCGTTTTAGCTTGCCAGTGTTGCTCAATCAGCGGTGCCGTTAACTGCCAGCCGCTTTGACGACCCACGGGAATGGCATCAATTTCTGCGCCAGCTAGGGCCATAAAGTGACGGTTACACGGATAATTGGGATCGGCCATCAAAACACGGTCACCTGTTTCGACCAGTAATTGGCTAGCCAGCAACAGTGCTCCAGAGGCTCCTGGAGTTACCAAAATACGTGAAGGGTCAACGGTGGCATTAAAATGCTCAGCGTAATTTCTGGAAATGGCTTCCCGCAGCGATGCCAGGCCTGCCGCAGGTGTATAGCGCGTTTTGCCTGTCGCCAGCGCTTGCTGGCCTGCTGCTACAATCGGTGCCGGCGTCGCGAAATCAGGTTCACCGACTTCTAGGTGAATCACATCGTGGCCGTCGGCCTCTCGAGCCTGGGCCATTTCCAATAGATGCATCACGCGAAAAGGTGCAACGTGATTTACACGTGAATTCCAAGCCATAACGGTTCCTTCACTAAATGGTTGAGAAATCATGACGCAGGTCGTTGAAGAGGCAAGACCATGGTCGAAAATGCGCTATTATGCTTGCATAGCGCGCATTTTTCAGCTAAACAAGCATCCCTTTGGCGTGAGATCGTGACATACACTCATGGTCGATCAGCAGTCACATACGTAAGGGGCACTCCCATGCCAGTAGCGGAAAAGAAACCGGAAGCGTCCAAGTCCTTCACCCCGTATGAGCCAGCACCGGGCGAAGAGTATATGAACGAGAAGCAGCTCGCGCACTTCCGCCAGCTCCTTCTAGACTGGAAACAAGATCTCATGGAAGAGGTGGATCGTACCGTACGCCACCTGCAGGAAGACGCTAATAACTACGCTGACCCCGCTGACCGCGCTACTCAAGAAGAGGGCTTCAGCTTGGAACTGCGCACTCGGGATCGCGAACGCAAGTTGCTGAAAAAGATCAACGAAACCATCGAGAAAATCGATGAAGACGACTACGGCTTCTGTGAAGCCTGCGGCGTTGAAATCGGCATTCGTCGCCTTGAAGCCCGCCCCACGGCAACGCTGTGCGTAGACTGTAAAACGCTGGCAGAGCTTAAAGAGAAACAGCTCGGTGGCTAACCATCCGCGCGAATACGCTATAAGCTGCTAGTTTGTTACAAGCTAAAGCGTCCAACGGGCACCCTTGAGGTGCCCGTTTTTGTTTGTCATCTTGTCGTTATCACTGGCGCTATTTGGACAATTGATTCGGGCTGTCATGACCCATACCACGCATTACCGGGGACGTTTCGCCCCCACACCGTCAGGGCCACTGCATCTTGGCTCGCTAGTGGCCGCCCTAGGCAGCTACTTAGACGCCCGCGCTGCTGGCGGGCAGTGGCTGGTACGCATTGAAGATATCGACCCGCCCCGCTGCCCTGAAGGCGCAGCTGATACAATTCTGCGTCAGCTTGACGCCTTCGGGCTTCATTGGGATGAAACGGTGCGCTGGCAGCATCACCGCCATGCGGCTTATCAGCAGGCGCTCGATCAACTAGCAGACCAAGGCTTGGCGTATCCGTGTAGCTGTTCGAGAAAGCAGTGGCAAGCGTTTTCAATCTATCCCGGCTGGTGCCGCGAAAGCGTTCGTGATACTACAAAGCCGGTTGCCTGGCGGCTGCGCAGCGACCTAGCAAAGCGCCCTATTACTTGGCAAGATCGGCTTTTTGGTTTCCAACAGTTCGACCCTAACGTTTTGGGCGATGTTGTGCTTAAACGCAAAGATCAGCTTTGGGCTTATCAGCTTGCCGTCGTAGTCGATGATGCGGATCAAGGCATTACCGATATTGTGCGCGGTTACGACCTGCTGGACAACACGCCCTGGCAAGGCCAATTGCAGCAAGCGCTAGGCTTATCAACTCCCCGCTATCTGCATTTACCGCTCGTCGTTACTCAAGATGGTCAAAAGCTCTCTAAGCAAAACCTGGCCCCTGCACTAGCCGAAAACGCCGACGGCATTCGCCAACAGCTGTTTCAGGCACTGCAGTTACTCGATCAGGCCCCACCACGCACACTGGTTCAAGAGCCACCTGAAACGCAACTAAACTGGGCAATAGCACATTGGTCTGTTGAAAAGCTTGTCGCTACCACCCACCGCCGCTATCAATCAGAGTTTTAATATGTACGTTTATCGCATACTGCTGTTCTTGGTGTTTGGCGGCTATTTGCTTTCGCCGTTACTAATGGACGGCTGGGGAGATCCAAGCGTTGCCTGGTATCGCCCATTTGCTATTTGGGGCGGTCTGATCGCGCTAACGCTATGGCTTGAGCAAAAAAGGAAGTTAGATGAGCGTTGAGCTTTTTGGAGTAGTGCTGCTGGGCTTAGGCTATCTTGCCTTACTGTTTGCCTGCGGCATGGCCGTAGAGCGGGGCTGGGTACCAGTGCGCATTACGCGCCACCCGATTGTGTATACCCTGGCGCTAGGCGTATACGCCAGCGCCTGGGCAATTTATGGCAGCGTGGAACTTGCGGCGCAAGCAGGCTTTGGCTACTTGGCATATTACCTCGGTGCAGCCGGGGCCTTTCTGCTGGCTCCCGTACTGCTTGTGCCCATACAACGCATTACCCGCACCTACCAGCTCTCTTCACTGGCGGATCTATTTGCGTTTCGCTATCGGTCCCGTTGGGCGGGTACCCTGGTAACACTGATCAGCCTGCTAGCCGTGATGCCACTGCTGGGTATCCAGGTGCAAACCTTAAGCGATGCCGTCTACCTGCTCACTGGCAGCCGCTATAGCGCAGCGGCTACCCTACTATTTTGTGGAGTGATCGCAGGCTGCGCGGTATTGTTTGGCGCACGCCACAGCCACCGACATCGTCACGATACGCTACTCAGCGTGATTGCTTTTGAATCGATCATTAAGCTACTGGCGATGCTTGGGCTAGGAGCCATTGCACTGTGGTGGGTATTTGATGGGGCTCACGGCTTACAGCAGTGGCTAGAAGGGCCAGGAGCCGCGGCCCAAGCCGCAACACCACAACTTGAAGCCCCCCAATGGCGCACCCTGCTACTGCTGTTCTTTGCGGCCGCTTTTATGATGCCGCACCTGTTTCAGATTACCTTCGCCGAAAGTCTTTCCCGCCATACCCTGCTTCAAGCCAGTTGGACATTACCGCTATTTTTGCTGCTGATGGCACTTCCAGTGCCTTTAATCTGGTGGGCGGCACAATCAACAAACGAGACGGTTCCCGTCGCTGCCTATGCCGCCTTCTTGATGTCAGAACACTGGTGGGTAGGCGCGCTAGCTTTTATCGGCGGCCTTGCCGCCGCCAGCGGTACGATGATGATGATTGCACTGGCTCTATCAGGCATGGTGCTAAACCACGTAGTGCTAGTAGCTCGCCCGCCCGAGGCGCGTAGCGATTTATACGGCTGGCTGCTCTGGCTACGCCGCGGCTTAGTGGTCGCTGCGATTGCCGGCGGGTGGCTATTTGCTGAAAGCGTTGGTCGCTACCATTCGCTAACAAACTTAGGGCTCGCTGCATTTGTAGGCATGGCACAGTGCCTGCCTGGCATGCTGGCGCTGTTGTACTGGCCCGGCGCGAACCGTAAGGGCATGATCGCCGGGCTAATGAGCGGCATTATTATTTGGCTGTGGGGCCTATGGTTGCCGCTTTTGCTTGATCTCCCTATGCTCTCGCTGCCTTTCATCCCCTTGATGTCTGCCGATGCCCCCATTTGGTATAACGTTACGCTTGTTTCCTTAGCGGTTAATATTCTACTGCTGCTTATTGTGTCGCTATTTACCCGCATCTCAGAAGGAGAACGCTCGGCGGCCGAAGCATGCTCCGTAGATGCGGTCATTCGTTCAAAACGTTTACCACTGGAAGCCGCTACGGCGGGAGACTTTCCCACTTATCTTGCCCAAGCGTTGGGCGATGAAGCTGCCAGCCGTGAAGTTGACCGCGCACTGGCAGCGCTAAACCTGACGCCTCAGGAGCGCCGCCCCTATGCACTGCGCCGCCTGCGCGACCGAATCCAGGCTAACCTATCCGGTTTAATGGGGCCTTCCGTTGCGCGAGATATTGTTGACCGTTACCTGCCCTACCGCCACGACGACGCACCGGTTACTGACGATATTCATTTTGTTGAAAGCCGCCTTGAAGCTTACCGCTCTAGGCTCACTGGCCTGGCTCGGGAACTGGATGGCTTGCGCCGCCATCATCGACAAACGCTAGCCTACTTGCCGGTAGGCTTGTGCGTGTTAGGCGATGATGATGAGCTGTTAATGTGGAATGAGGCGCTTTCATCACTGTCCGGGATTAGCGGTGATAGCGTGATTGGCTCACGCCGCGATAGCCTGCCCCCACCCTGGCCCAATTTGCTCGGTAGCGTACTCAACGCCAGCCATACACCGCTGTATAAACAAGCAGTCTCGCTCCATGGCAAGGATTACTTCCTCACCCTTCACAAAGCGGTGTTAAGCGGACACGACAGCCGTGGCGGCAGCGTGATTTTGGTAGAAGACCATACTGAAATGAAGTGGCTAGAAGAAGAGCTTGTCCACGCTGCACGCTTGGCATCCATAGGGCAACTTGCAGCAGGCGTGGCACATGAAATAGGCAACCCTATCACGGGCATTTCATCACTGGCTCAAAACTTGCGCTACGACACCGATGATCCTGCGCTACTGGAAACAGCTGATCAAATTCAACAGTTAACCCAGCGAGTCACCAAGATTGTTAACTCGCTGGTCGGTTTTGCTCACGGCGGCCGTCAGACTCTGCCACTGCCGACATCTCCTGCTTCGCTCTTTAGCGTTAGCGAAGACGCGTTGCACTTGATTCATTTAGTGCGCTCGGGGGAGGATGTAAGCTTTACCAATGACTGTCCGGATGACATCGTAGTGCGTGGCGATGCTCAGCGATTAACCCAGGTCATGGTCAACTTACTGAGCAATGCCAAAGATGCTTGCGACGCTCAGGGCACGGTTCATATTGAAGCGGGCAAACAGGCAAGCCATGCTTGGTGGCGAGTCACCGATGATGGCCACGGCATTGACCCAAGCGTGAAACATCGCCTTTTCGAGCCGTTCACCACGACCAAGCCTGCGGGCCAAGGCACTGGACTCGGGCTCTCGCTGGCCTACCAAATTATCAATGAGCACCAAGGCAAAATAGAGGTTGCGTCACCGCCTCCAGGAAAGCCTCGCGGCACTGCCATCACGCTTTGGCTACCGCTTTACCAACAGGATGATCACCTACCTCATGCCCAGGATACTGATTGTTGAAGATGAAGCGATTATTCGCAGCGCTTTAAAGCGTTTACTCGAACGTCATAGCTATACCGTCAGCGAAGCGGGCAGCGCAGAAGAAGCACGCGATCTGGCTCCTAGCGAGTTTGATCTAGTGATTAGTGATCTGCGACTGCCAGGTGACCCTGGTACCGCCCTCATTGAGGCCGCAGCACCTGCGCCGGTATTAATAATGACCAGCTATGCGAGCATGCGTTCAGCAGTTGACGCGCTAAAACAAGGGGCTGTGGACTATGTTGCTAAACCATTTGATCACACCGAGCTTTTAGAAACCGTCGAACGCATTCTGCATAAACAGTCGATGCAGCAAGGCACGCCTCCAGATATCACCGATGAAGGTGGTAGTCGCCAAACCATGATCGGCAATTGCACGGCCATGCAGCAGGTTTATACGCGTATCCGTAAGACAGCCCCAGCAGACGTTACCGTGCTGATTCAAGGAGAATCTGGTACAGGCAAAGAGCTCGTTGCTCGGGCCATTCATCAACAAAGCAAACGCGCTAATGCATCGCTAATTTGTGTGAACTGCGCGGCAATACCGGAGACGCTGATCGAGTCAGAGCTTTTTGGACATGAGAAAGGTGCATTTACCGGCGCTAGCGCTTCCCGAACTGGGTTAGTGGAAGCCGCCGACGGTGGCACCCTATTCCTGGATGAAATCGGCGAGTTGCCGCTGGATGCCCAAGCGCGACTGTTACGCGTGCTGCAGGAAGGTGAAATCCGCAAGATTGGTTCCGTCGAAACACGCCATGTGGACGTTCGCCTGATCGCCGCCACCCATAGGGACTTGCGCGCTCTGTCAAAAAGCGGCGAATTCCGACTAGATCTCTACTACCGTCTCAACGTTATGCAGATTGAACTGCCACCGCTGCGTGACCGTGAAGAAGACGTATTGAAAATAGCCGATATCCTGTTAGACAAAGCCTGCCAACGCCATGATCGCCAAGGGCTTCGTTTATCACGGGCTTCCCGTCAGGTGCTACGCGACTACCCTTGGCCTGGTAACGTACGCGAGCTCGAAAATGCCCTGGAGAGGGGCGTAATTCTCGCGGAGGGGCATTTAATTCACCCTGACGACCTAGGCCTTGGCCCTGTTACCAACCGCCCTATTTCATCTTCAGGCAACAGCTCCTCATTAACCAATGACTCCTCAGCGCCGAGTGGGGATGACGATGACCTCTCCCTTGAGGACTATTTTCAGCATTTTGTGCTGGAACATCAGGATCAAATGAGTGAAACCGAGTTAGCCCAAAAACTGGGAATTAGCCGTAAAAATTTATGGGAGCGGCGCCAGCGCTTAGGCATTCCACGTAAAAAAACCGCACGCCGCCCCAATTAGGCGCGGCAGTACTTATACTCAACCACTCATATACCCTCTCTAAGACTAACGTCTAATAGATTGATTTCCATAAGAAATATCCAAAATCCACCCACCCGTTACTGTTACCTTCCCACACAACACGCTCTCAAAATCTCTTAAAAACGGGTAACACTATGCGCTGCGATTAGTTCCCTGGCATAGCCAATAAATTACAAGCTACTGAAAATAAAAGAATAAAAAATGGGTGGCACAGCAAGTGCAATATTACTGGGCAAGAAGAACAAAATGGGCAGCGCGGACGTCGCTAACAAAAACAAAATGACACCGCCCCGACCTGAGCCAAAACAAAAACAACAGGGCCAGGCAGAGATCACAGTACTAACAAGAACAACAGGCTTGAGTCTCACGACTTGCTAGCGCTAAGCAGAATAGGCGCAGCGAACAATAACAACAGTTAGCAAGTGCCCAAAAAAGGACGCGACGTACACAAAGAATCTGCTTCCAAATAAAAACAATAGCAGCATGTGTGTACACCCCGGAAACAATAACAACACGCCGGGAGAAAAAGTTCGCAGTTGGATTATTGTTTTGAATACGAGGCGGTCGGAATCAGACTGGTTCTCA
Source organism: Vreelandella venusta (assembly GCF_007989605.1). Classification (GTDB taxonomy): domain Bacteria; phylum Pseudomonadota; class Gammaproteobacteria; order Pseudomonadales; family Halomonadaceae; genus Vreelandella; species Vreelandella venusta. The sequence continues at coordinate 15,914 of NZ_BJUL01000004.1, forward strand.
CGCCTACCGACTGCGGTGCGTATTCAGAGCGATGTGCCATCATGAAGAAAAACAGCAGCATGGACGCTGATTGTCTGCTTTACAGGGGAGGCTTTTATAGCCTCCCCTTTCCGCGTTTAAGGGCAGTCATCTTTTACAAACCCTGCTCGAGTGCTTTGCAAGCCTCAAGGGGTCGGCTACACTCAGCAACTTACCGCTAACCTTGCGGTCATTTTATCGCTACGTTCTCGATACCGTTTTCGATAATACTGTTTTCGATACCCTGCGAGTCGATATCGCCGCATGTTTAAAGGATTTACCCGTTTATTACATAGCCCGGGAGAGCACTTGAAATCCCTGCTCGATTCCCCAGAGAGCGCCGCAGACGCGCTCAGTCCCCGTATTATTCCACGCTCCGAGCACCCTGTTTCTCGTCAGCAAATCAGTGAGGCTGCGTTAAAGGTACTCTATCGCCTCAATGGCGCAGGTTTTGATGCCTATCTGGTTGGCGGCTGCATTCGTGATGCATTGCTAGGCAAGGTGCCGAAAGATTTCGACGTTGCCACGAATGCAACGCCGGAGCAGGTGCGCGATCTGTTTCGCAACTCGCGGCTAATTGGTCGGCGTTTTCGCATTGTGCATGTGCGCTTTGGCCGCGAAGTCATTGAAGTTACCACTTTCCGCGGCAAGCCTCAGGACGAGCACGGCGACCATATTGCCCAGCAGTCTGACGATGGCTTGCTATTGCGAGATAATGTGTGGGGCAACATCGAAGAAGATGCTCTACGGCGCGACTTCACCGTGAATGCGCTTTACTACAATATTGCTGACTTCACGATTCATGACTTTGCCGATGGCGCACGTGATATTGAGTCGCGTACGCTGCGACTGATTGGCGACCCCGCTACCCGCTATAGGGAAGACCCCGTGCGCATGCTGCGGGCGGTGCGCTTTGCGGCCAAGCTTGATTTCACCATCGAGCCAGCCACTGAAGAGCCGATGTACGATCTGGCGCCGCTGCTGCTGCAAATCCCTCCCGCCCGTTTATTTGATGAAGTCCTCAAGCTATTCATGTCGGGGCATGGCTTAATTACTTTCCGCTTACTGAGCCATTACAACTTGTTTGGCATGCTATTCCCCGAAGCGGAAGAAGCGATGGCGGATGCCGCCTGGGCCGAAGAGCTAATTGAGCAAGCGCTCACTAACACCGATAAGCGCATTGCAGAAGGTCGACCAGTCACGCCAGCTTTCCTGTTAGCCGCCTTTTTGTGGGCGCCCGTAGCACATCGCCAAGCCGAGCTTGAGCGTGAGGGCATGCCCGCAATTCCAGCGCTGCAAACTGCCGCACAGCAGGTAGTCACTCGTCAGTTACAGCATATTTCGATCCCCAAGCGCTTTGGCATGCCCATGCGCGATATTTGGGAGCTACAGGCGCGCCTTCCCCTACGCCGCGGCAAGCGGGCATTTCAAACTCGCGAACATCCACGTTTCCGAGCCGCCTACGATTTGCTGCTGTTGCGTGAACAAGCAGGTGAAATACCGCGTGGCTTAGGCGATTGGTGGAGTGCCTTCCAGCAAGGTGATGAACACGAGCAGCTTCGGCTGTTACAGAAAGTGGGAAGTGATCCGGCAAGCCAAGGGGATCGGCGACGTAAAAAACGGCGCAAACCGCGTAAAACAGAGCAGTGAGAACACAATGCCACTTGCTTATATTGGTCTAGGTAGCAATCTGGATGATCCTGTCAGCCATATTCGCCAAGCCCTACGAGAACTGGACAAGCTGCCTCTTTGCCAACTTGTGGCTCAGTCGTCCTTATACGCTACACGACCAATAGGGCCACAAGATCAGCCAGACTTCATTAACGCCGTAGCTGCCCTTGAAACTACGTTTTCACCGTTGGCACTGCTAGATCAGCTTCAAGGGCTGGAACAACGCCACCGCCGCCGGCGACTGCGTCACTGGGGGCCACGCACGCTGGATTTAGATCTGCTGCTTTATGATCAAGACACGATCGTGCGCCCTAGGCTTCAGGTGCCTCATCCCCATATGCATAAACGCGCCTTTGTCCTAGCGCCTCTTGAAGAACTGGTGTCTGCCGCTCAATCAGAGCCAATAGTGCTTTATCAACAGCCGCTTGCAGAGTGGCTGAAGCAGCTTGAGCAAAGCGGAATACAACGGTTAGACAACCTAAATGCTACCGTGACTGCTACCGTCTGACACAAATCTCGACACCAAGCCCCCATTCAGGTAACAATTGCCAGTTACGCCACTTCACGCTTGCAAGGATGCAACGTTAATAATGGTCGGCTGCCCACGTTGCATCGGCCCACTTAGAAACTACGAGAGCACGCCATGAAAACCGTCACCCTGAGCACTCTGCAGGCGTATAAGCGCGCCGGCGAAACGTTCAGTTGCCTGACCGCTTACGATGCCTCTTTTGCCCATGCTGCCAGCGCTGCAGGCGTTGATGTTCTGCTAGTCGGCGACTCCCTAGGCATGGTCTTACAAGGGCACACTAGTACGCTTCCCGTGACTATTGAAGATATTTGCTACCACACACGCTGCACAGCCCGTGGCAAAGGCCATAGCCTGTTGATGGTGGACTTACCGTTTATGAGCAACGCCACCACGGAACGCATGTTAGAGGATGCCGCCGCATTGATGCGTGCTGGCGCCGAACTGGTAAAAGTCGAAGGCGAAGCATGGATGGCCGACGGTATCCGTGAGATGACCCGCCGTGGCGTCCCGGTATGCGCTCACCTCGGGTTAACACCGCAAACGGTCTACCAGTTAGGTGGTTATAAAGTGCAAGGCCGCGAAGCCGCCCAGGCCGAACAAATTATCCATGATGCCAAAGTGCTCGTTGAGGCAGGTGCTTCCGTGATCTTGCTGGAGTGTGTGCCAGCAAGCCTGGGTAAAGCGGTCACTGAAGCCTTAGACGTCCCAGTGATTGGCATCGGCGCAGGCTCTGATACCGATGGCCAAATTTTAGTCATGCACGACGTATTAGGCGTCACTCATGGCCGCACACCGCGCTTCGTCAAAAACTTCATGGCTGACGCTGAAAGCATTCAAAGCGCATTTGCAAACTACCATGAAGCGGTTAAAACCCGTACTTTCCCAGCCGCTGAGCACTGTTTTTAAGCGCCACCTGGAACGACGACGATCCCTTTATGCGCACTTTACGAGATATCAACGAATTACGCAGCACGCTCCGTGAATACCGTCAGCGCGGCCAACGCATTGCCTTAGTGCCTACGATGGGAAATCTGCATCAAGGCCACTTGGCGCTTGTGGCCAATGCTCGCCAGCACGCTGACGTCGTTATTTCAAGCCTGTTCGTGAACCCCATGCAGTTCGGCCCCGGTGAAGACCTGGACGCCTACCCACGCACGTTCGAGGCCGACCAAGCGAAGCTGACCGATGCTGGCTGCGATATTCTCTTCGCCCCCACCGTCAGTGCGCTTTATCCCAATGGCCTGACGGCCCAGACCCTCGTGCATGTCCCCACCGTAGGCGAAGGATTGTGCGGAGGCTCGCGCCCTGGGCACTTTGATGGCGTTTCGACCGTGGTCAGCATGCTATTTAATCTGGTGCAGCCGGATGTAGCTTGCTTCGGTGAAAAGGATTATCAGCAACTTGCGGTCATTCGTAAGCTGGTGCGTGATCTTCACATGCCTATCGAGATTATCGGCGTGCCGATTGTGCGCGCCGATGATGGCCTAGCGCTCTCCTCTCGGAATGGTTATTTAAGTGAGCTTGAGCGCGCCAAAGCCCCTATGCTATATCGCACTTTATGCGAGCTACGCGATGCATTAGAGCGCGGCACCTCCATCGAAGAGGTACTACAACAGGGTAAAACGGCACTGTATGATGCTGGTTTTACGCCTGACTACCTTGAGCTACGTGACGCAACGCTTGCTCCTGTGAGCAGCTCGACACGCAGTGCCGTGCTACTAGCAGCCGCTAAGCTAGGGCCCGCTCGGCTTATTGACAACATCAGCGTGCAGCTCCCAGACGCTGCCACTGACACTAGCTCGTAGCTAGTTTCGCTATTTAGGAGTTTCTATGCACACGATTATGCTTAAAGCCAAGCTGCATATGGCTCGCGTTACCCACGCGGTACTCAATTATGAAGGTTCCTGCGCTATCGACGGGGAATTGCTGGATATGGCCGGTATTCGTGAAAACGAGCAAATCCAGATCTATAACGTGGAAAACGGCGAGCGTTTCACCACCTACGCGATTCGTGGAGAAGAAGGCTCTCGGCTAATTTCTATCAATGGTGCAGCCGCGCATTTAGCCTCACCGGGACACCGGATCATTATTTGTAGTTACGCGCACTACTCCGAAGCAGAGCTTGAAAGCCATCAGCCTGCGCTTGTCTATCTGCAAGAAGGCAATCACGTTAGCCACACCAGCAATGCGATTCCTGTCCAATTAGCGTAAGCCAAGCAAGTGAGTAATCAGCTATTTAACGGGCCGTTTTACGGCCCGTTTTTATTTGCCTAAAAAAGCGTATTGCCGCAATGCACAACCTTCCCCTATGCTGATAGGTAAGTTCGACACAACATGCTAACAACAATGGAGAGTCCGCTTCCCCTGAAGTCGCTGTCCTCACTCAGAACGTTGCGTTACTTACCCAAGGAGTCATCATATGCAAGACGTGGTTATTGTCGCCGCTCGCCGCACCGCCGTAGGAAGCTTTGGTGGATCACTCGCTGGCATTCCTGCTAGCGATTTAGGTGCATTGGTTATTAAAGACATCCTCACCTCTACCGGCGTTGCCCCAGAGCAAATTGATGAAGTGTTGCTAGGCCAAGTGCTGACAGCCGGTGTAGGCCAAAACCCTGCGCGCCAGGCAGCTATCAAAGCTGGTCTGCCTGATGCCGTTCCAGCCATGACGATCAACAAGGTATGTGGCTCAGGCCTCAAGGCCTTGCACCTGGCGACCCAAGCCATCCGTTGCGGTGACGCCAGCGTTGTTCTGGCAGGTGGACAGGAAAACATGTCGGCATCCCCCCACATCCTGCCTAACTCGCGTAACGGCCAGCGCATGGGCGACTGGAAGGCGATTGATTCCATGGTTCACGATGGCCTGTGGGATGCATTCAACAACTATCACATGGGTATTACTGCAGAAAACCTGGCAGAAAAATACAGTATCACTCGCGAAGCGATGGATGAATTCGCGGCAGCCTCTCAGCAAAAAGCCGCACAAGCCATCAAAGATGGCAAGTTCAAAGGCCAGATCGTGCCCGTGGAAATTCCACAGCGTAAAGGCGATCCAGTGGTGTTTGATACTGATGAAAACCCACGAGAAGTTACCGCTGAGAAGCTAGCGGGTATGCGTCCCGCGTTCAAGAAAGACGGCACCGTTACCGCCGGTAACGCCTCATCCTTAAACGATGGTGCTGCCGTGGTAATGCTTTGTTCAGCAGAAAAAGCCAAAGAACTTGGCTTAGAGCCACTGGCGCGTATTGCCGCTTACTCTAACGCTGGCGTTGACCCTGCCATTATGGGCATTGGCCCAGCCCCGGCCACCCGCCGCTGCCTCGAAAAAGCGGGCTGGAGCCTGGACGACCTTGACCTTGTAGAAGCTAACGAAGCATTCGCTGCTCAAGCACTTTCAGTCAACAAAGAGTTGGGCTGGGATGTCAGCAAAGTGAACGTTAATGGCGGTGCGATTGCCCTAGGCCATCCGATCGGCGCTTCTGGCTGTCGTATTTTGGTTAGCTTGCTGCATGAAATGATTGCGCGTGATGCGAAGAAAGGCTTAGCCACGCTGTGTATCGGCGGCGGCCAAGGCGTTGCACTGGCGATTGAGCGCCCTTAACTACTCTTCAATACGCTTAAACGCCATGCCCCCGCTAAAAGCGGGGGCATTTTTTTAATGGCTTATTCTTCATGGTTTATGTTGCAACGTCCTAGCGGCGTTTCTCTCCCACAATACTTGAAGGTGTTCGCCATACTAACAACGCCCCCAGCAAGAATAGTCCCGATGCCGCCCACATCGCAATCGGCAGGCTAGTGGCATCGACGATACGTCCGCCAAACATAGCCCCTAAGCCAATCGACATATTAAAGGTAAATGCCATCAGCGCGGTGGCTGCCTCGGTATTAGGCGCAGTACGTATAATCCAGGTTTGAATACTCACTGACACGCTGCCAAAAACAGCCCCCCATACCATTAGCAGCAGTACGCCGCTGATAGGCTGAACCCCCAGCAGCGGGAAAATAGCCACCACTAACAGTAACAGGCTGGGAATGGCCAGCACCGCTCGATAAGGGTGACGCCCAGCAAAGATACCTGCCGCGATATTACCCATAATCCCGGCCGCCCCATATAGCAACAGCAAGCTGCCAACATGGCGCTGAGCCACGCCACTAATCTCCTGAAGAATGGGGCTAATGAAGGTATAAGCAGCAAAGTGTCCAATAACGACAAAGCCAGTAGTTAACACCGCGACACGCACACCACGACTGCTAAACTGCTGCACTAACATACGTAATCGCACCGGCTCTCTTGGCGGCAGTGGCGGTAGCCAACACCATAGTGCAACGGCGGTTAATAGACTCAGTCCGCCTAGCGCGCCAAATGCCACCCGCCAGTTGCTCAAGTCGCCAAGCAGCGTGCCCAACGGCACCCCCAATACCGACGCAGCAGCCACACCACTGAAAATAATCGTCATGGCCTTGGCAACCTGATCGCTGGGCACCAGCCTTGGAGCAATACTGCCCGCAATGGCCCAAAACCCGCCGATACTAATGCCCACCAACACCCGGGCTGCCAGTAGTAAGCCAAAGTTGCTGGCCACTGCTGAAAGCGCGCTGCCAATCACCATCACAATCATCATCACCGTGAGCATGATACGTCTATCTAGACGGCCTACCGCTACCGGCAACAGCGGCGCAGAGAAAGCGGCAACCACTCCCGGCACAGTCACCATAAGCCCCGCCAAGCCTGGCGTGACCCCCATTGACGACGCCACCTGGGATAATAACCCTATAGGCAGCTGCTCTGCTGTCACCAATAAAAAAATGCCGATCATCACGGCCACTACCGCCCGCCAACGCGGCGCTTGCTCCTTCTCCATGTTCTCTTTTCCTTTACTGCCTATAAAACGACACCGCCCCCGCAACTGAAAGCTGCGGGGGCGGCCGTTACGTCTACATCGCTTTAGTTAGCGACGTCCGCTTCGGCAGCGGCAAAAGCTGCTTTCTCTTCCTCGGTGATCTCTTTGATTGAGAGCTTCACACGATTGCGGTTGTCGATATCCAATACCTTCACAATCACATCATCGCCTTCATTTAAGAAGTCGCGCACGTTGTTAACGCGCTCGGCAACAATTTGTGAGATATGCACCAAGCCGTCGGTACCCGGCATGATATTAACGAAAGCACCAAAGTCAGCAATGCGAACTACTTTACCGTTATACAGCTTACCAATTTCCGCTTCTGCGGTAATTGCCAGCACGGTATCAATGGCTTTTTTGGCGGCTGCTTTATCTTCGGCGTAGATACGCACGGTGCCATCATCATCCAGATCAATAGAGGCACCGGTGTCTTCGCAAATTTTACGAATCGTTGCGCCACCTTTACCAATCACATCACGGATCTTGTCCGGATCGATTTTAATCGTCGCCATGGACGGCGCATTTTCCGATACGTCCGTACGACTTTGACTGATCACGTCGTTCATCTGAGCGAGGATACTAAGGCGAGCATCATGGGCTTGCTGCAGCGCTTTCTCCATGATCTCTTCATTGATGCCCTCAATCTTAATATCCATCTGCAGAGCAGTAACGCCCTCTTCAGAACCGGCAACTTTGAAGTCCATATCGCCCAGGTGGTCTTCGTCACCCAGGATATCAGTCAATACCGCATAGCCGTCTTCATCTTTCACTAAGCCCATGGCAATACCTGCCACCGGGGCTTTTAATGGCACACCGGCATCCATCAGTGCGAGCGAGGAGCCACACACTGACGCCATGGAGCTAGAACCGTTAGATTCAGTGATTTCCGATACTACACGGATGGTATAGGGGAACACGTCTTCTGACGGCAGCATCGCTTGAACGCCACGGCGTGCTAAACGGCCATGACCGATTTCACGACGCTTCGGCCCGCCCATAAAGCCTGCTTCGCCGACACAGTAAGGAGGGAAGTTGTAGTGCAGCATAAAGCGGTCTTTACGCTCGCCTTCCAGGGATTCGATCAGCTGTGAGTCGCGCAGGGTGCCCAAGGTCGCAACGGCAATAGCCTGGGTCTCGCCACGGGTAAACACCGCCGAACCGTGTGTCTTAGGCAGGACACCCACCTCAATCGCTAGAGGACGTACAGTGGCATTGTCGCGCCCATCAATACGCGGCTCGCCTTTTACCACACGAGAGCGTACAACGCGCTTCTCAAGGCCCGCAAACGCACCTTTCACGTCATCTTGGCTGAATTTACCTTCTACTTCTTCGCCTTCAGCAGCAGCCAACTGGGCAACCGCTTCCTCTTTCAGCGCTGACAGCGCATCTTGGCGAGCCATTTTGTCCGTAATGCGATAAGCATCACCTACCTTGGCTTCAAAAGCATCGGCCATGGCTGTTTTCAGTGCGATATTCTCTTGAGCGGGCTGCCAATCCCAACGCGGTTTGCCAGCGTCAGCGACCAGCTCTTTAATCGCGCTGACAGCTACCTGCATTTCCTGGTGACCGAACAGCACGGCACCAAGCATTTCATCTTCAAGCAGTTCCTGAGCTTCCGACTCCACCATCAATACGGCGTTTTCGGTACCGGCAACAACCATGTCTAGTTCTGAGGTAGCCAGCTCTTCGACGGTTGGGTTTAGGAAGTAGCCCTGCTCTTCATTAAAGCCCACACGTGCCGCGCCAATCGGGCCATTGAATGGCACACCGGCAATACCCAGCGCTGCTGAGGTGCCCAGCAGGGCTGCGATATCGGGGTCATGATTACGATCAGTCGATAGAACAGTACAGATAACCTGTACTTCGTTCATAAACCCTTTCGGAAATAGCGGACGAATCGGACGATCAATCAGACGAGAGGTAAGGGTTTCTTTCTCGGTAGGGCGCCCTTCGCGCTTAAAGAAGCCGCCGGGGATCTTGCCCACTGCGTAGGTTTTCTCTTGATAGTGTACCGAGAGTGGGAAGAAAGACTGGCTGGGGTTCGCTTCTTTTTTGGCCACCACCGTACACAGTACGACGGTTTCATCCATGGTCACCATAACGGCGCCAGTGGCTTGGCGAGCAATACGCCCAGTTTCTAGGGTGACGGTGCTACGACCGTATTGAAACGTTTTTTTTACCGGATTCACGGCGACTTCCTTTAACATTAATATCTACTTGTCTTTTCGCTTGGGTCGTTTTGACTCGCCACCATTCTAGGCGCTGTGGCGCCATACGGCTACCAGAAACAAAAAAACGGGCAGCCCACAAGGGGGCTGCCCGTTTTTGATCGTTGCCGTTAACGCTTAACGACGCAGACCTAAACGCTGAATCAGAGACTGATAGCGTTCAAAATCTTTACGCTTCAGGTAATCCAACAGCTTACGACGCTGGTTTACCATGCGGATCAGACCACGACGAGAGTGGTGATCCTGCTTGTTGGTTTTGAAGTGGTCCTGCAGGCCATTAATGTTGGCGCTCAGCAGTGCAACCTGAACTTCAGGGGAACCGGTATCGTTATCGCCGCGGCCGTATTCGTTGACGATCTCGGCCTTCTTCTCAGCGGTTAATGCCATCTGTCTCTCCAGTAAGCAATATGCCTAAAATTGAATGGGTGAGACCACGCATATTTGCAGTCTCATGCAACTATCTTCACGTACATCTTCACGTACAATTTTCGCGCAAATCGCTACGTCCTTGCAACGCTTTACGAGATAGCGACGGTACTTAACAGTCGCTTGGGAGCTACTTCCTGCGCCCCTTTTACAACGCCAAGGCCGATAAACGTCTCAGCGTAATAAAGTCTTGCCAGCGCGTCAGGCTCAAGCACACCCACGGCTAAGCTCGCCGATTGACCGTGTGCAAGACGCCCATACGCTGTTTCATCTACCGTCAGTGACGGCAAATGATCAACCAGCACATCCGCAGGCATTAGCTCAGCCTCGCGGGCGGCTTGATCTGCCAGCGCTTCAAGGTCTTCCAGTGTCCACATTGCATCGCTGGTAAAAGGCCCTGTTTTGAGCCTTCTCAGCTGGCTTATATGGGCACCACAGCCCAACGCATGACCAATATCTTCAGCCAAGGTGCGAATATACGTGCCTTTGCTGCAGCTGACTTCCATTTCAAAGGCGGTGCCCTCAAAAGCAAGCAGCCGCGCATCATACACGCTTACTCGCCGCGCTGCACGCTCAACGTGCTTACCCTCACGAGCAAGCTCATAAAGCTTTTTGCCTTGATGCTTTAATGCCGAATACATTGGCGGCACTTGGTCAATCTCGCCGTGAAAGCGAGCTAGGGCTGACTCGATATCCTCAGCCGCTAAACGGGGGATCTCGCGCCGCTCAATGGCCGTGCCTTCAGCATCACCGGTGTCTGTAATCACGCCCAGCTCTACCCGGGTGCGGTACATCTTGTCGGCTTCTAACAGGTGCGCGGAAAACTTAGTAGCCTCCCCAAGGCAAATCGGTAACAACCCCGTTGCCATAGGGTCCAGCGTGCCGGTATGACCGGCTTTTTGCGCCTCAAACAGACGACGCACACGCTGCAGCGCATGGTTGCTGGAAATGCCCTTAGGCTTATCCAGCAGCAATACGCCATTAACCGGCAATCCGCGACGGCGACGTGCCATTAGCGCGTCTCCTCACCACTGTCATTATCGCTACCCTCTTCATCATCCTGTTGACGTGCGCGGTCAGTTGAAACCGCTTCGTCGATCAGCGATGAAAGGTGCTGGCCGCGCACCACGCTTTCATCGTAATGAAAGCGCAGCTCAGGTACATGACGTAGCTTAATGCGTTTGGCAATTTGGCTTCTTAGAAAGCCTCCAGCGCGCTTGAGCACCTGTAGGTTTTCTTTGATACGCGCGGGATCTTGCTCACCCAATAAGGTGACATAGATATCGGCGTAGCCAAGATCACGGCTAACGGTAACACCACTGACCGTTACCATGCCCAAACGCGGGTCTTTCACTTCGCGCTGGATCAGTACTGCCAGCTCCTTTTGGAGCTGGTCAGCGACTCGGTCGGTACGCTTAAATTCGCGCATGATTGCTCCTCGCGGCCTTACAGGCTGCGCTCGACCTTCACTTGGTCAAAGACTTCGATCTTATCGTTGACCTGAACATCGTTGTAGTTCTTCACGCCGATGCCGCATTCCATGCCATTACGCACTTCCTGAACGTCATCTTTGAAGCGGCGCAGCGACTCGAGTTCGCCTTCGTAAATCACAACGTTGTCACGCAGTACACGGATACGCTTGCTGCGCGATACGGTGCCTTCGACAACCATACAGCCAGCCACTGCACCAATTTTCGGTGCGCGGAACACATCGCGTACTTCGGCCACACCCACGATCTCTTCTTTCCACTCGGGGGCAAGCATACCGCTCATCGCCTGCTTAACCTCATCGATCAGCTGGTAAATAACGCTGTAGTAGCGCAGATCCAGACCTTCACGTTCGATGATTTCACGAGCAGCCGCATCAGCACGGACGTTGAAACCAACGACGATAGCCTCAGAAGCAAGCGCCAAGTTGGCATCGGTACCGGTGATACCGCCAACACCCGAGGAGACCACGGCAACTTCAACTTCACCAGTGGAAAGCTCTTCCAGGGCACCTTTGATAGCTTCCAGCGAGCCTTGAACGTCGGCTTTCAGAACGATATTGACCTTGGCCACTTCGTCTTGGCCCATCTGGCTGAACATGTTCTCCAGCTTGGCCTTCTGCTGACGTGCTAGGCGCACTTCGCGGTATTTGCCTTGACGGAAGTTGGCCACTTCACGGGCTTTCTTCTCATCGGCAACGACCATGAAGTCATCACCAGCATCCGGCGTGCCATCCAACCCTTGGATTTCGACCGGCATAGCAGGACCAGCGGTGTCCACTTGCTTGCCTAGCTCATTGGTAAGCGCACGAACGCGGCCGTAATGCAGACCGGCAAGAACGATATCGCCTTTCTTCAGCGTGCCGTTTTGCACCAGAACGGTGGCTACCGGACCGCGACCTTTATCAAGGCGCGATTCAACCACAACGCCTTTACCAGGTGCGGAAGGTACAGCCGTCAATTCAAGCACTTCTGACACAAGCTGAATGGCTTCCAACAGCTCTTCGATGCCATCGCCAGTCTTCGCAGAAACGTGAACAAACTGGGTGTCACCACCCCATTCCTCTGAAATCACGCCATGCTGCGCGAGCTCATTACGGATGCGATCCAGATCGATGCCCTGCTTATCGATCTTGTTCACCGCTACCACCATGGGTACTTCAGCAGCTTTGGAGTGTTCGATCGCTTCAATCGTCTGAGGCATCACGCCATCGTCAGCAGCAACAACCAGGATAACGACGTCAGTCGCTTTGGCACCACGGGCACGCATCGCGGTAAATGCCGCGTGGCCAGGAGTATCCAGGAAGGTAACCCCGCCGTGATTGTCTTCCACGTGGTAAGCACCGATATGCTGGGTAATACCGCCTGCTTCGCCAGTGGCAACTTTCGCGCGACGGATATAATCCAACAGCGATGTTTTACCGTGGTCAACGTGGCCCATAACAGTGACCACCGGTGAACGAGTGATCTCTTCGCCTTCATAGGAGATGCCTTCCAGCATTTCCGTTTCCAGCGCATCGTCCTTCACCAGCTTGACTTTGTGGCCCATCTCTTCCACAACGATAGCCGCTGTATCTTGGTCAATCGTTTGGTTGATGGTCACGGCCGCGCCCATGTTGAACATGGCCTTGATCACTTCATTGGCTTTGATCGACATTTTGTCGGCCAACTCAGCAACGCTGATCGACTCAGGAATCGAGACTTCACGAACGATCGGCTGAGTCGGCTTTTGGAAAGCATGCTTGCCGTTGCCACTCTGGCTGGCACCACCACGACGACCGCCGCGACGCTCGGCACGTTTTACTTTCTTGCCGCCACCACCGCGCTTACGCTCTTCGCGGTCGCCACGATCCTCATCGTCATTACGGCCTTTTTTCTTCGCCGCTGCCTTCTTAGGCGGTGCTGTACGACGATCCGTGCGGCCTTCTTTCGGCGGCGCAGGCGGCAAATCATCAGATGCCGGGGTATCGTCGATTTGCAGCTCAGGCACAGCGATTTCGGGTACTTCAGCTGCTTTTGCCTTGGCTTTCTCTTCCTCGGCTTTACGTGCAGCATCTTCTGCAGCTTTCGCTTTAGCCGCTGCAGCCTTTTCTTCAGCTTCACGGATATCGCGAGCTTTACGCTCGGCTTCCGCTTCCGCCATATCACCTACCAACTGACGCGGGCCAGAATGCTTAGGCTCAGGCGCTTTCGGCTTATTTTCTTCGGCGCTCTTAACGTACGTTTTTTTCTTACGCACCTGCACTTCAATCGTTTTGCCACGCTCACCCGTTTTAATACGGCTACGGGTTTTACGCGTCAACGTAATGCGGTTTTTGCTAGCATCGCTGTCACCGCCGCCATGGCTTTTTTTCAAAAAGCTGAGCAGCGTTTGCTTATCGTCTTCAGACACGGCGTCGCTTTCTGACGCATGTTTTAAACCGGCTTCTTTCATCTGTTCCAATAGGCGGGGCACATCACGGCCCACCTTTACTGCAAAATCTTTAACTGTCATATCTGACATAGTGACCCTCCTCAGCCCGTGACCTTTTACTGTGTGTTCGAATCCGATACGCCATCGTCTTCAAACCAGGGCGCACGGGCAGTCATGATCAGTGCCGCTGCGCGCGCTTCGTCCAACTCCTCGATATCGACCAGATCGTCGACAGACTGCTCGGCGAGATCTTCCATGGTGACGATGCCTCGGCTAGCCAGAATGAAGGCCAGGTGGCGCTCCATGCCGTCCATTCCCAGCAGATCGTCTGCCGGCTGGGCACCGTCTAGCGCTTCTTCCGAGGCAATGGCCATCGTCAGCAGCTCGTCTTTCGCTCGTGCGCGCAGCTCTTCCACCAAATCTTCATCGAACTCTTCGATTTCGAGCATTTCTTCAAGCGGCACGTAGGCAACTTCTTCCAGGGTGGTAAACCCTTCTTCCACTAATAGGCGGGCAACGTCTTCGTCCACTTCCAGATGCTGAACAAAGGAGTCCACCAGGCTATCAATTTCCTGCTCACGTTTTGACTCAGCTTCATCTTCGGTCATCACGTTAATACGCCAGCCGGTTAGCTCAGAAGCTAAACGCACGTTCTGGCCGCTACGACCAATGGCCTGAGCCAGATTGTCTTGGGCAACGGCCACATCCATGGCGTGAGCATCTTCGTCAACCAGGATAGATGCCACATCAGCAGGTGCCATGGCATTTATCACCAGCTGCGCAGGGTTGTCGTCCCACAGCACAATATCGACACGCTCATTTTGCAGCTCTGACGACACTGCCTGTACACGAGAACCACGCATACCAACGCACGCCCCAACAGGATCAATACGGCGGTCGTTGGTTTTAACGGCGATTTTGGCCCGCGAGCCAGGGTCGCGCGCCGCACCTTTGATTTCAATCAGCTGCTCAGCAATTTCCGGCACTTCAATTTTAAACAGCTCAATGATGAACTCAGGACAGGTGCGCGACAGCTGTAGCTGCGCCCCACGTGCGTCTGGATCAACTTTTACTAGCAAGGCGCGTACCCGCTCATTCATGCGGTAGCGCTCACCGTGGATCATTTCGTTACGCGGTAAGAACGCTTCAGCGTTTTCACCCAGGTCGATAATCAATCCATCACGCGTGGTTTTCTTGACAATGCCTGCCACCAACTCGCCTTCGCGGTCAGCGTACTGACGAACCACTTCAGCGCGTTCGGCTTCACGTACCTTCTGCACGATAACCTGCTTGGCAGTTTGCGCAGCGATACGCCCAAACACGGCATTTTCAATCTTTGTCTCAACTACATCGCCTAGTTTAAGCGGCGGATCACGCTGCTCAGCGATGGTCTGTTTAATTTCATAATCAGGTGTTTCAAATTCGTCATCTTCGACAACGGTCCAGTAGCGGAACGTATCGTAGTCGCCCGTGCGGCGGTCGATATGAACGCGCACATTGGCTTCTTCCTGATCAAAACGCTTGCGTGACGCGCTAGCTAGCGCGGCCTCAACCGCCTCAAAAATAACATCGCGGGGGACGCCTTTTTCGTTAGAGATCGCGTCCACGACCATTAAAATTTCTTTACTCATGCGTTTGCCTCGCCAGAAAACCTGTCCTTTTGTGCATCATCCCGGCAGCCTGCCGGAAGCCGCCACCCGTTTATTCGTCGAATTGCGGGACGACGTGCGCAGAATCGATGCTTTCGATTGGAAAACAGTACTCTTCGCCATCCAGCTGTAGCAGAACCTCGTCGCCTTCGACACCAGCGAGAAGGCCTTGATATTTACGCCGTCCATCAAAAGCCACGCGCAACTTGAGCGCAACGTGGTGGCCTTGATAACGAATAAATTGATCCAGGGTATATAAGGGACGTGCCATACCAGGCGACGAGACTTCCAAGCGGTATTCGCCAGGAATGGGATCTTCCACATCCATAACGGCACTGACTTGGCGACTAATATCAGCGCAGTCTTCCACACTGACGCCACTTTCGCGTTCGATATAAATCACCAGCCGCGAATGCTTGCCCTGGGAAAGATGGTCGATACCCCATAGCTCAAAACCCATGGCGGCTACGACAGGTTCGATCAGCGCGTGAAGCGCAGCGTGTTTTGTGGCCACAGACAAAGCTCCTATAGCCGTTGCATCAGGCACCTGGCCAGGAGTTGAATGAAAAGCTAGGTGGCTGATTGGCGTTACCCGGAAATGTGTCTCTGGCAATTCGGAAGACATCCGCTGTGGAGACACTCTTGGCTCTCGAAAAGCTACTAACAAAAAGCCCCTTCACAGGAAGGGGCTTTTCGAAAGAAACCTGTAATACCATCTAATAACATGACTTGGCTTTTGCCCTTACCCAACCAGCATCAAGACTAACTAACATCAAGATTTTTTCAGGCAATTAACATGTTACTAGCAAATGGTAGCGGGGACCGGATTTGAACCGATGACCTTCGGGTTATGAGCCCGACGAGCTACCAGACTGCTCCACCCCGCATCAATCTAGGTCGACGATAATAGACACTTGAACCACTTTCGTCAACCTTTCTTTTCAAGTGCATTTTTCGTCTTAGGCGCCAATCCCTACTCTTTTGACAATGGCTTTCTAATCAAGCCTATTTGACAAAATAACTCTGGGAAGCTGGTAAACCAGCAAAACAGATGGTGCCGAAGGCGGGACTTGAACCCGCACGACCATACGGTCACTACCCCCTCAAGATAGCGTGTCTACCAATTCCACCACTTCGGCAACAGGGGAGGCTAAAAAAAGCAGTATCAATACGTTACTCGCTGCTTTCCTCTAGCACTGGCGCGGTATTATCCATACTTGCAGGGCTATCGTCAAGCGTTGGGATGTTGCGCTGCTGCTCAATTAGCCGAGAGTCGGGAATACCTGCTTCAGGCGCTTGCCCTGCCTGGGTCGCAAAGTAAGCCAATGCCATTGAGGTAACGAAAAAACCGGCCGCTAAAAGCCCCGTTGCACGAGACAAAAAGTTACCGCTACCCCGCGAACCAAACACAGTTTGCGATGCCCCTCCACCAAAGGAGGCACCCGCTTCGGCACCTTTACCCTGCTGAAGCAGGATGAGCACAACCAAGGCGATCGCAATCACCACGTGAACCATAAGAATTGCAACTTGCATGGGATTATCCTGCTGACTGACAAATGGCGTAGAAATCGTCGGTTTTAAGCGAAGCACCGCCCACTAAACCGCCGTCGATATCCGGCTGAGCGAGCAGCTCAGCCGCATTGCTTGCATTCATGCTACCGCCGTAAAGCAGCTTAAGCTGCTCAGCTAGCGTTTTATCAAACCCGGCCTGGTAAGCACGAATACCGGCCATTACTTCCTGAGCCTGTTCCGGCGTTGCTGTGCGGCCTGTCCCAATTGCCCAGACGGGCTCATAGGCAATCACAATCTTAAGCCGCTGTGCCGGCTCTAAACGCGCCATTGCATAGCCAACTTGGCGCAATACAACATCCATCGTGCTACCGGAGTCGCGCTCTTCCAGGGTTTCACCAACACAAAGAATCGGCGTGATGCCGACATCAAGTGCAGCTACCAAACGGTCAAACACCTGCTCATCACCTTCTTTGTATAGCTGGCGACGCTCAGAGTGGCCAACCAGCACATAGGCCACATCAAACTCTTTAAGCATACGCCCGCTAATCTCACCCGTATGCGCACCTGAGTGCTGTGGATTGAGCGTCTGCGCCCCTAACTGTAACGGCGTATTTTGGAAAGCACTTCGCGCCGCTTCCAAATAAGGAAACGGCGGAATAACTACAACGTCGATATCATTAGGCAGTTTGGACGCGGTGAAGGCGTCTCCAAACGCTTGAACCAACGCCGTGGAGCCGTTCATTTTCCAGTTACCGGCAATTAATGGCGTACGCATCGATTATCCTCACTCAAGGTGGAGCGAAATGGTATAGGAGCGGCCTTGTCAAGACAACCGCTGTTATACAGGTTAGTTAGTTGAGGGGGTGGCAAGCATGCTCGTCTATCAAACACATTGACCAAGCTAGCCGAGCAACGCCTGGACCTGATCGGCAAGTTTATGCGCTAGACGGTCAACGTCCAGGTGAGCCCGCCCTTCCACCATCACTCGGATTAGCGGCTCAGTACCCGACGGCCGCAGCAACACTCTACCTTGGTCACCCAGCTCAGCCTCAAGGGCAGCCACCGCTTCAACTAGCGGCTTTGCCGTCATGACATCTTTTGCGTTGGTGTCCCCAGGCAGCCTGACGTTAACCAGCGACTGAGGCACCTTTTCCAACCCCTTCAAGAGAGACAGCAGCGGCTTTTGTTCTCGCACCATCAACGCTAACACTTGCAACGCTGAAACAATCCCATCGCCTGTGGTTTGAACATGGCCACATACAATATGACCTGATGATTCGCCACCCAGCTCCCAGCCGTTGGCAGCCATCACTTCCATGACAAAGCGATCACCCACTTTTGCGCGCTGAAAAGGAATTCCCAGCCGCTCCAGCGCCATAGCAAGCCCAAAGTTACTCATCAGGGTGCCTACTACGCCGCCCTCAAGAAGCCCCCGCTCGTGACGGTCTCGGGCAATTAGATAAAGAATATCGTCGCCATCCACCTCACGGCCATCGGCATCTACCAGCAGTACTCGATCTCCATCACCATCAAAGGCAATGCCTAAATCAGCGCCTTGCTGGATCACCGCCGCACGCAGCGCTGCGGGATGGGTAGACCCCACGTGGTGATTAATATTCAACCCATCGGGGGAGGAGCCAATCACACTCACATCAGCGCCTAGCTCACGAAACACGTTTGGTGCAATGTGATAGGTCGCCCCATGAGCACAATCCAATACCACTTTTAGACCATGCAAGCTGAGACGATCAGGTAGCGTCGATTTACAGAATTCGATATAGCGCCCCGCAGCATCGTCAATGCGCGTCGCTTTACCCAACTGAGCCGCGCTCGCCGTTGTCAGAGGCGCATCAAGCATCGTCTCAATACGATCCTCAATCTCGTCGGGCAGCTTTTTACCTTCGGCAGAGAAAAACTTAATGCCGTTATCGTCAAACGGGTTATGAGACGCGGAAATCACAATC
Source organism: Vreelandella venusta (assembly GCF_007989605.1). Taxonomy (GTDB): domain Bacteria; phylum Pseudomonadota; class Gammaproteobacteria; order Pseudomonadales; family Halomonadaceae; genus Vreelandella; species Vreelandella venusta. Next base: position 34,709 of record NZ_BJUL01000004.1, read on the forward strand.
CCAGCGTCAGCGCGGAAGGTACGAGTTAGATAAGCGATCCCCGGCGTAGGCATTGGCCCCAACAACGCAACATCGACACCTGCGGCAGATAGCCCCGCTTCCAGGGCTGATTCAAACATATAGCCAGAGATGCGCGTATCTTTACCAATTAATACGCGAGTACGGCCTTTTTCACGGCGCAGCACCTGCCCCACCGCCCAGCCTAACTTGAGCATAAAATCGGCAGTAATAGGCGCTTGCCCGACCGTGCCGCGAATTCCATCGGTACCAAAATAACGTCGCGTCATGGCGTCATCTCCTTATTTAGCGGCAACTCGCAACCCTCCTGGAGTACCGCCCATGCCATATTAACGGCATCTACCGTGGGCCCTACATCATGCACACGCAAAATATTGGCGCCCCGCTCAACCGCCATGGCTGCTAACGCCAAGCCGCCGGCCAAACGCTCCTCCACCGGGCGACCCAGCACTTTACCAATCATGCTTTTCCGCGACATCCCGACTAGCAGCGGCAACTCCAGCGCCTGAAGCTCATCCATATACTTCAGCAAGCGCAGGTTATGTTCAATGGTTTTGCCAAAACCAAAACCCGGATCGACCAACAGACGGCTTCGGCGAATTCCAGCGGCTTCACACGCGGCTATCCGCTCAGCCAGATAGTCGGCAACCACTCGCTCAACTGGCTGACCGTAATATGGCGACTGCTGCATATCCTGAGGCTCGCCCTGGCGATGCATTAAACACACTGGCAAGCCCGTGCTTGCTGCAGCGCCCAACGCACCCTCACGCTCTAGCGCTCGCACATCGTTAATCATACCGGCACCAAGCGCACTTACTTCTCGCATAACGGCAGGGCTACTGGTATCCACTGACACCAGCGCATCTAGCTCGTGCACTAATGCTTCAACCACAGGTGCTACTCGGTCTAACTCTTCTTGCTCTGATACGGGGCTAGCCCCTGGCCTTGTCGACTCCCCGCCCACGTCAATCATCGCAGCACCTTCCGCCAACATTTGTTCAGCACGGTGCAGCGCGCTATCTAGGCCAATGTGTTGCCCGCCATCAGAGAAGGAGTCCGGCGTAACATTCAAAATCCCCATTACTCGGGGAAACGAAAGATCTAATGCATGGCGTCCACAGCGCAGGTGATATGCGCTATCCGCTGCCCGTAAAGGCGATGAAGAGTCAACTATCGGTTTCATGCTGCGGCCTACTAAAAGAAAAAACGTGTTTGCAATTGCGTCACAGCATAACAAAAAGGCGCCCCGTTATGGGGCGCCTTTGCTAACATCGCTAACACTCGAACACGTTAAGGACCTGCGGGGCCGCCTAACGGATCAGAAGGGCGACGGCGTGGCTCGTCATCATCTTCTTCGCCATCGTCGCCAGACGCATCAGAAGGCGTACCGTCAGCCTTTTCCCCAGCCTTCTCTTCAGGCTTGTCGTCGCTAACACGCGTGCCGCCGCCAGATGAGTCACCGTCGTTCCAGCCTTCGGGCGGACGCGGATCACGCCCCTCCATAATATCTTTAAGCTGATCAGAATCGATGGTTTCGTACTTCATCAGCGCTTCGGCCATCGCGTCTAGCTTGTCGCGATTATCTTCCAGAATCTGACGCGCCTGCTCGTAACACTCGTCAATAATCTTGCGTACTTCTTTATCGAGACGAGACGTTGTTTCGCCAGATTTTAGCTTACCGCCCCCCTGACCAGGGCCACCAAGGAACTGGTGAGACTCATCCTCGTCGTACATGATCGGGCCCATTTCATTCGACAGCCCCCACTTAGCGACCATGTTATGGGCAAGCTCGGTGGCACGCTTGATATCGTTTGAGGCACCCGTTGTCACACCGTTAGCCCCCAGCGTCATCTCTTCGGCAATACGTCCACCAAACAGCGAGCAAATCTGACTGAGAATCTGCTGGCGAGACAGGCTGTAGCGATCCTCTTCCGGCAAGAACATCGTAACGCCTAGCGCACGGCCACGCGGGATGATTGTCACTTTGTAAACAGGATCATGCTCAGGCGCGATCAAGCCAATAATGGCGTGACCTGATTCGTGATAGGCCGTATTGAGCTTCTCTTTATCGGTCATAACCATCGATTTGCGCTCAGCGCCCATCATGATTTTGTCTTTAGCAAGCTCCAACTCTTCCATGGAAACCAAGCGCTTGTTACGGCGGGCTGCAAACAGCGCAGCCTCATTCACCAAGTTCGCAAGGTCCGCACCAGAGAAGCCTGGCGTACCACGTGCAATCAGCTGCGGCTTGACGTCATCAGCCAGCGGTACTTTACGCAAGTGAACACCCAGAATGTGTTCACGGCCACGAATATCCGGCAGCCCAACCGTCACTTGGCGGTCGAAACGCCCCGGACGCAGCAGCGCAGGGTCAAGAACGTCAGGGCGGTTAGTGGCCGCAATAACGATGACACCTTCATTAGCTTCAAAGCCATCCATCTCTACCAGTAACTGGTTGAGTGTCTGCTCACGCTCATCATTGCCGCCACCCATGCCAGCACCGCGCGAACGGCCAACGGCATCGATTTCATCAATAAAGATAATGCAGGGCGCTTGCTTCTTGGCTTGCTCAAACATGTCACGAACGCGTGAGGCACCAACGCCGACAAACATTTCAACAAAGTCTGAACCGGAGATAGAGAAAAACGGTACTTTGGCTTCGCCGGCGATGGATTTGGCCAGCAGCGTTTTACCAGTTCCCGGCGGCCCCACCATCAATACACCGCGTGGGATTGTGCCACCCAAACGCTGGAATTTAGTAGGATCACGCAAGAAGTCTACAAGCTCTTCAACTTCTTCTTTCGCTTCATCGCAGCCGGCAACATCAGCAAATGTTGTCTTGATCTGATCTTGGGAAAGCAGTTTGGCTTTCGACTTACCAAAGCTCATTGGGCCGCCTTTACCGCCACCGGCCCCACCCTGCATCTGGCGCATAAAGAACATAAAGATGGCCAGAATGAGCAGAATCGGGAAACTCGCAATCAGCAAGCGCGTCCAGATGCTTTGTTGCTCCGGCTCTTTACCCACAACAGTCACGTTGTTGCTGAGCAGATCATCCATCAGCTTAGGATCTTCCGCCGATGGGCGGATGGTCTGGAACTGGGAACCGTCCGTACGCTCACCAATGATGGTATAGCCATCAATCGTGACACTACGTACCTGCTGATTTTGCACCTGCTGCACAAACTGAGAGTAGTTGGTGGTTTGCGGTGCGCTTTCCGTACTGAAATTGTTGAACACTGTCAGTAGAACGGCCGCGATGACCAACCACAGAATCAGGTTCTTCGCCATATCGTTCAAGGGGCTACCCTCATTACAAGAATCCGTCAGTTAACCGTCAATACTCAGACCTTACACTAGAGCTTAACGTTCAACCATTGCCAAAGCACATTTTGCTTTGGGCCATCTGTGTCACGCTCGTCCAATGTGCATAATGTGACACAATTTACGCCTGCCTGTCTGGCAATCGTGGTGATAAATCTTTGCTATTACTCACAGCTTCTACACGCTCGCACTTACCAACGAGCACAGGGCCACGTCTCGTTAGCCTCGAAATCCTTCCGCTAAAAAATAGACTTCCCGCGAGCGCGCCCTCGAAGCATCCGGCTTGCGAGTCACAACACGATCAAAGCTACTTCGGAGCTCTTTCAAATAGGTATCAAATCCTTCGCCTTGAAATACCTTAGCCAGAAAACGCCCGCCAGGCGGTAGCGTTTCTCGCGCAAGCTCCAAAGCGAGTTCAACGAGGTACATTGCCTGTGGCTGATCAATAGCCGCCATACCACTCATATTGGGGGCCATATCAGACATCACAAGGTCTACCTGACGATTTCCTAGGCGCTCAAGAATCGCGTTAAGCACGCTCTCTTCAGTAAAATCGCCCTGGATGAAGTCAACGCCAGCTAGGGCATCCATCTCTAATATGTCTGACGCTATCACGACACCCTCAGGCCCTACCTTTTCTGCGGCAATTTGACTCCACCCCCCTGGGGCGGCGCCAAGATCAATAACCGTCATGCCTGGGCGAAACAGTTTATCCTTTTCATCAAGTTCAAGCAGCTTATAGCTAGCACGGGAGCGGTAGCCATCTTGCCAGCGCTGCTTTACATACTGATCGTCAAAATGTTCTTTCTTCCAGTTGTTGCTGGTCTTGCTTACTGAGTGTTTACGGCTTGGGGGCTTTTGCTGCATGTGGGAATCTAACGCTGGAATAAGAGATGGGCGCATTCAAGCGATTGCTTTCACTTAACGGCATTTCACCGTAAGATGGAGCGTTAAGCGCTAACCGGGATACCGCAAGATACCATGAGCTTGTCACAGGCACAAAAGAAAGCATTTCGTAGCATTGGCCACCACCTCAATCCAGTGGTCACCGTTTCTGAGAACGGCGTCTCCGAAAATTTGCTCGCAGAACTCAGCCGCGCGCTCAACGATCACGAGCTCATCAAAGTGAAGCTCGCTATTCCAGAGCGGGAAGACCGCGTCGCGGCACTCAATGAGCTAGTCGCCGACAGTAACGCCGAGCTAGTACAAACCATTGGCAAAATGGCGCTACTCTATCGCCGCAACCCGAAGGTAAACCCCAAACTTTCCAACATCACGCGGTTTGAAAACCACCACGGACGGCATTAATCCCCACGTGGTTCGTTAAACAATGTGAGATGTAAAAAGGCCCGCGACGCCACCGTCACGGGCCTTTTTTTGCGTGCCTGGATGACAGGCGCCATTAAGACGCCTGCCCCGCGTCACAGCGGTAAATCAGAGATGCTCAACACTCTCAATTTCGTACTCAACATCGCCGCCAGGTGTTTTCACCACCACTACATCGCCCTCTTCTTTGCCGATCAACGCTCGGGCGATAGGCGAGGTCACAGAAATGCGTCCCTCTTTAATATTGGCCTCGTCTTCACCAACAATGCGGTAGGTAACGTTGGCGTCGCTGTCCAGGTTCAGCAGCGATACGGTAACCCCAAAAATCACCTTGCCGGTTTTTGGCAGTTTAGTAACGTCGATTACCTGCGCGCCTGAGAGCTTGCTTTCAATTTCCTGGATACGACCTTCAATAAATCCTTGCTGCTCACGAGCGGCGTGATACTCAGCGTTCTCCTTGAGATCGCCATGCTCACGCGCTTCAGCAATAGCAGCAATAACTTGAGGGCGGGCTTCGCCCTTCAAGTGATTCAGCTCTTCGCGAAGACTTTTTTCTCCCGCTACCGTCATCGGGACCTTGTTCATTGACTTGCTCCTGCATGCAGATCCTGAAGGCGCCGCACCGTAATCTCCCTACCGTACTCAAGCGCCATGCAAACAGCATTAGCGCCCGCCAAGGTGGTCGCATAGGGCACCTTGCGCGCGAGAGCAGTACGGCGAATTATTGAAGAGTCGTTAATAGCCTGACGACCTTCAGTCGTGTTAACGATGTAGGCGATTTCGTCGTTCTTCAGCAGATCGACGATATGGGGACGGCCTTCGTAGACTTTATTGACGTGCTCCACGTCCAGTCCAGCTGCTTCAAGCGCCGCTGCTGTACCGCGCGTTGCACATAGTGTGAAGCCTAATGTTAGCAGAGAACGTGCCACTTCGATAATCCCCTGCTTGTCAGGTTCGCGCACCGAGAGGAATGCTTTACGGTCGCCATCCAATGCTGGAATGGCTTCGCCAGCGCCCAACTGCGCTTTAAAGAACGCTTCTGCAAAGGTCTCGCCAGAGCCCATCACTTCGCCTGTCGACTTCATCTCGGGCGACAAAATCGGGTCAACACCCTGGAACTTGTTGAACGGGAAGACCGCCTCTTTCACGCTATAGAAGTGCGGGATAATTTCGCGCTCAAAGCCCTGCTCGGCCAGAGTTTTACCCGCCATGCAGCGCGCAGCGATCTGCGCCAACGAAGTGCCGATGCATTTAGACACAAACGGCACGGTACGCGACGCACGAGGATTAACCTCAATGACATAAATCTCGCCATCCTGCCATGCCAGCTGCACGTTCATCAGGCCTTTAACGCCCAGCTCAACGGCCATTTTCTTGACCTGCTCGCGCATTTCATCCTGCACGTCGGCAGGCAGCGAGTAAGGCGGCAGCGCACAGGCGGAATCACCAGAGTGAACGCCCGCTTGCTCAACGTGCTGCATAATACCGCCGATAACCACCTGCTGACCGTCCGATACAGCATCGATATCAATCTCGACCGCAGCACTCAAGAAGTGGTCAAGCAGGACAGGTGAGTCATTAGACACCTTCACCGCATTGGTCATGTAGTTTTCAAGTTCGGAGGCATCATAAACGATCTCCATCGCCCGCCCACCTAGCACGTAACTAGGACGCACCACTAACGGGTAGCCAATGGCCTCCGCCTTGGAAAACGCCTCTTCAAAGCTGCGGGCAGTGGCATTGGGCGGCTGCTTCAGACCTAGCTTGTCGATCATCACCTGGAAGCGCTCGCGGTCTTCAGCGCGATCAATAGCGTCCGGCGTGGTACCGATAATCGGCACGCCTGCTGCCTCTAGCTCACGGGCAAGCTTCAGCGGGGTTTGACCACCGAACTGGACAATCACGCCCACCGGCTTCTCTTTGTCGGCAATTTCCAACACATCTTCCAGCGTTACCGGCTCGAAGTAGAGGCGATCAGAGGTGTCGTAGTCGGTAGAAACCGTTTCTGGGTTACAGTTGACCATGATCGTTTCATAGCCATCATCGCGCATGGCAAAGGCGGCATGAACACAGCAGTAATCGAACTCGATACCTTGACCAATGCGGTTCGGACCACCACCAAGTACCATAATTTTCTGGCGATCCGAGACATCTGCCTCACACTCCTCTTCATAGGTGGAGTACATATAAGCAGTGTCTGAAGCAAATTCCGCAGCACAGGTGTCGACACGCTTATAAACCGGACGAATACCCGCTGCCTGGCGCGTTTTACGAAACTCTTTTTCAGATACACCCAACAGCTTGGCTAAACGTGCATCACCAAAGCCTTTGCGCTTAAGCTGATAAAGCTCGCGAGCAGAGAAATCGGCCAGGGCGCGCTTGGCGACGGCATTTTCCGTCAACACTAGATCTTCCAACTGAACCAGGAACCAAGGGTCGATATTGGTGAGCGCAAAGACGTCATCAATGCTCATTCCAGAGCGCATGGCGTCAGCCACATAAAAAATACGCTCGGCACCGGCAGCCTGCAGCTCGCCCTGAATAATCGCCATATTGTCTGGCGTGAAATCAGTGATAATCGGATCAAGGCCATCGTTACCGGTTTCCAGGCCGCGCAGCGCTTTCTGCAGCGACTCTTGGAACGTACGACCAATCGCCATCACCTCACCCACCGACTTCATCTGGGTGGTCAGGCGGTCGTTTGCCTGCGGGAATTTCTCGAAGGTAAAACGCGGAATCTTAGTGACGACATAGTCAATTGATGGCTCGAACGATGCAGGAGTGCGGCCACCGGTAATGTCGTTTTGCAGCTCATCTAAGGTGTAACCCACCGCCAGTTTTGCGGCGATTTTGGCAATCGGGAAACCTGTGGCCTTAGATGCCAGCGCCGATGAACGCGATACCCGTGGGTTCATCTCGATAACCACCAGGCGGCCGGTTTTCGGGTCCATGCCAAACTGCACGTTGGAACCGCCGGTTTCCACACCAATCTCGCGCAGTACTGCGAGGCTGGCGTCACGCATGATTTGGTACTCTTTGTCGGTCAGCGTTTGCGCTGGCGCAACAGTAATCGAGTCGCCGGTGTGAACCCCCATCGGATCGAAGTTCTCAATCGCACAGACAATGATGCAGTTGTCATTCTTATCCCGCACCACTTCCATTTCGTACTCTTTCCAACCCAGCAGCGATTCGTCGATCAATAGCTCGTGGTTATTGGAAAGCTCGAAACCGCGGGTACAGATCTCTTCGAACTCTTCTTTGTTATACGCCACGCCGCCGCCGGAGCCGCCCATGGTGTAAGAAGGACGAATAATGGTCGGGAAACCAAGCTCCGCCTGAATTTCCCAGGCCTCGTCCATGGTGTGCGCCACTTTCGCTTTCGGGCACTCCAAACCGATGCGCTTCATGGCTTGATCGAACAGATCACGATCTTCAGCCATATTAATCGCATCGGCATTGGCACCAATCATCTCGACGCTGTACTTCTCTAGTACGCCATGCTTTTCCAAGTCAAGGGCACAGTTGAGCGCTGTCTGACCACCCATGGTGGGTAGGATCGCGTCCGGGCGCTCGGCCTCAATAATTTTTTCAACCGCTTGCCAGGTAATCGGCTCGATGTAGGTAGCATCGGCCATGGCCGGGTCAGTCATGATGGTGGCCGGGTTGGAGTTAACCAAAATAACCCGGAACCCCTCTTCACGCAGCGCTTTACACGCCTGGGCGCCAGAGTAGTCGAATTCGCAGGCCTGGCCGATGACAATCGGGCCAGCGCCAATGATAAGAATGCTGTTGATATCGGTACGCTTAGGCATAACGGTTCCCGCAAAATAGGTGACGATGAGCGACAAAAAAACGGCGTTACATGGCGGCGATCAAGGGCAGCGTTAGCGACGCGCCTGCATCATGGCAATAAAGCGATCAAACAGCGGCGCCACATCACGCGGGCCGGGACTGGCTTCCGGGTGACCTTGGAAGCTAAACGCCGGGCGGTCAGTGCGCTCGATTCCTTGCAGCGTGCCATCGAACAGCGAACGGTGCGTGGCGCGCACGTTGGCTGGAAGGGTCGCTTCATCGGCAGCAAAGCCGTGGTTTTGGCTGGTAATCATTACCGTGCCGGTGTCTAAATCCTGCACCGGATGGTTAGCACCGTGGTGGCCGTGGCCCATCTTGATGGTTTTGGCACCCGAGGCCAGCGCCAGCAACTGGTGGCCAAGGCAAATGCCAAATACCGGCGTATTGCTTTCCAATACGTCCTGAATCGCCTTGATGGCGTAATCACAAGGCTCGGGATCACCAGGGCCGTTAGCCAAAAAGATCCCATCCGGATTCATCGCCAACACGTCAGCAGCAGGCGTCTGTGCCGGTACGACCGTCAACCGGCAGCCGCGCTCGGCCAGCATACGCAGGATGTTAAATTTCACACCGAAGTCATACGCCACCACATGGTAAGGACGCTCACCTTTAGTAGTATCAGCATAGCCCTCGCCCAACGCCCACTCGCCTTGCGTCCATTCGTAAGCCTCTTTGCACGAGACTTCCTTGGCCAGATCCATGCCCTTCAACCCAGGAAATGCCTTCGCTGCCGCCAGCGCCCGCTCTACCGCATCATCGTCCTCTGCTTCTGCACCCGCCAGAATCGCACCGTTTTGCGCGCCTTTATCACGCAGAATGCGCGTTAAACGGCGAGTATCGATATCCGCAATGCCCAGCACATTTTGGCTTTTTAGATAGTCAGACAGACTTTGCTCTGAACGGAAACTGCTGGCTAGCAGAGGTAAATCACGAATTACCAGGCCCGCTGCGGCAATCGATGCAGATTCCACATCTTCCGAATTAATGCCGGTATTGCCGATATGTGGATAGGTTAGCGTGACGATTTGGCGGGTGTAAGAAGGGTCAGTGAGGATTTCCTGGTAGCCGGTCATGGCTGTATTGAACACCACCTCACCGCTTGTGACGCCATCTGCGCCAATGGCAATTCCATGAAACACGCTGCCATCTTCCAGGGCTAATATCGCGGGTTTGCTCAATGCGGGGTTATTCAAGACAAGTTCTCCCATGCTGGTGGGAGCCTGTGGGCGCAGGCTCGGCGATCCGGTTTGTCGGCGTTTGCGTGCAAACGTCGGGTCGTAAAAAAGCGGGACGAAGCCGATAGTAAAAAAATCGGTTTCATCCCGCTTGTTGTTCTCTTCCGTGGCGAATGGCCATGGCGCAGCGTTAGCTGACTGTTTTTAACCTAAGGCCAGTGCAACAAGCGCGGTGCTTACCCTGCAGAAATTTGTTCGCTGCAGATATTTTGCTGCTTTTTGCAGCCACTGGGCCAAAATTTTTGGAATGTTACAGGATTTATCGACCTTAGGCTAGCCCTAAAACTACCAGTAACTTTACATGCCCAGTTTTAATCATGCAATCAATATGCCACAGCCTTAGGGCTATCGGTAAATGAGGAAGATAGAAGTCGCCCAATTTTTTTTGTGTACGTAATCAATATATTTGGTTGCCTTTCGGATGTTTTTTTGTCTACTCTTTCCCAGGCTTGACCAAATGGTCAAACTCGCTTTTCGATAGCTCACCCAACAAATACAAAGAGAATATCGTCATGCCACAAAGTCCTACGCCGTATTCCGGCTCCCCACCCGTCCAGCCAACGAGCACCCTGGATAATTACTTTAATGTCAGCCGCCGCGGCTCCTCGGTGAAGACCGAAGTGCTTGCAGGCATCGCGACGTTTCTAGCTGGGATGTATATCATCGTGGTCAACCCAGCCATCTTATCTGATGCGGGCATTCCCTTCTCTGCTGCGCTCTCTGCCACCGTGGTCATCAGCTTTTTGAGTAGCTTGGCCATGGGCTTGTATGCCCGCAACCCAATTTTGGTTGCTCCCGGAATGGGCATGAATGCGTTGTTTACCTACACCCTGGTGCTTGGTGCAGGGTTATCGTGGGAAGTTGCTCTAGGCTGCGTATTCTGGTCAGGAGTACTGTTCGCTGTTTTGGCTCTGTTTAACGTTCGCGAAGCCATCATCGAGGCCATTCCAGCCTCATTGCGCTATGCCATTACTTGCGGAATAGGACTATTCATTACGTTTATTGGGCTCAAAAATGCCGGGTTCATCGTAGCCAACCCAGCGACCCTTGTTAGCCTTGGTGATCTAAACGCAAGCCTAATAACCTTCTTTATTGGCCTAATAGTAACTGCGATATTGGTCATTCGCGGCTTCAATGGCGCTTTGATCCTAGGCATCGCCTTAACCACTCTGCTGGCAGCCCCTATGGGGCGGCTGTGGAGTGACGACGTATTGGTCGCTTGGCAAGGCCTAGCCGCCTGGCCGGATTTCTCGGCAGTAATGAAGGTCGATATTCTAGGCGCCCTCAAGGTCGCTTACCTGCCGTTCATTTTCGTGATGCTATTTACGAACTTCTTCGACTCACTGTCTTGCTTTATGGCGCTATCCGAGTCTGCTGACCTTAAGGATGCTAACGGTAATCCACGCAACCTCAAGCGCTCCATGACGGTGGATGCTTTCGCATCGATGATCGCGGCTCCCCTCGGCACCAGTGCGGCGCAAACCTTTATCGAATCCGGTGCTGGCGTTGCCCAGGGCGGCCGCACAGGACTCACGGCAGTCGTTATTGGCGTGTTATTTTTGCCTTTTCTGTTTCTCTCGCCGTTGCTGTCCCTAGTTCCCAGCATCGCAACTGCTCCAGCTCTTGTTTTGGTGGGGCTGTTCATGATGGCACCGATTGGAAAAATTGGCTGGAACCGTCTCGATGAAGCTTTCCCCGCATTTCTGGCCATCATTTTAATGCCGCTGACCTACTCCATCACCCTGGGTATCGCCTTCGGCTTTATCAGCTTTGTACTCATCCGGCTTGCTACCGGCAAGCTGAATGAGATTAAGCCTGCTATGTGGGTCTCCGCCCTGTTGGCGGTGGTGATGCTGCTGACAGCACAATAGACGACTCCTCTCATGTTGAGTCATCAAGAAATACCCCGTTTCTCATGCACCACTTGACCGATCGGACAGCAACTAAGCAACCAATAACAACATAACGGGTAGGACTATGATTACATTTCACCTCAATGGGCAACCGCATCGCGTTACAGCGGATGTTCACCTTAGTGTTCTGGAACTACTAAGAGAACAACTACACCTGACCGGCACCAAGGAAGGTTGCGCATCGGGTGATTGTGGCGCTTGCACGGTAGCCATCGGAGCACCCGACGCCAATGGCGAGCTACGCTACCACAGCGCCAATGCCTGCATCATGCCCGCTCATCAGCTCCAAGGCCGCCACTTAGTCACCGTCGAAGGTCTCGCTGACGACCAGCAATACCTGCATCCCGCCCAAGCAGCCATGGTTGAATGCCATGGCAGCCAATGCGGCTTTTGCACGCCGGGCATTGTGATGTCACTGTTCACACTGCACGAAGAGCAACACACTAATCCGCTTGCCACGCCCTTTAGCCCTGAGCGCCTTGAAGCCGCACTTGGCGGCAACCTGTGTCGCTGCACTGGCTATCGCCCCATTCGCGATGCGGCATTAGCCATGAACAGTATCGATGGTCATCGCCCTATCTGGTTAGATGCCACACTGAATGATCCGCAAGATAATCAGCACGAGGCCAACCTGGACGAAACCAGCAGCCGCTTCCATCAGCCTCGCCAATTAAATGAACTAGTACGTCTGCGCGCAGCCCATCCAGAGGCACGCTTGGTTGCGGGCGCCACTGACCTTTGGCTTGAAGTCACCCAACAACTAAAGGACTTACCGCGGGTTATCGATACCACTCGCGTAAGTGAGCTGCAGCAAATTGAACAGGGTCAGGATGCGAGCGGGCGCCCCGGTTGGTGGATCGGAGCAGCCGTCACCTATGCACGCCTGGAGCCTCTACTCGAGAGTCAATATCCAACCTTTGTCCATCTTCTGCACCGCCTAGGCTCGGCACAAGTACGCAACCGTGGCACCTTGGGCGGCAACGTTGCCAATGCATCCCCCATCGGCGATACCCCGCCGGTGCTGCTGGCTCTTGATGCACAGCTTCGCCTAGCAGGCCCTAACGGCTCCCGCGAGATTGCCGCCAGCAACTTCTTCATCGACTACAAAAAAACCGACCTGGCTGACAATGAGGTGTTAAGCGCAGTTTTCATCCCGGCCCCACAAGCAGGCCATCAGTTGAAAGTATGGAAACTCTCGAAGCGGCGCGAAGATGACATTTCTGCCGTGCTGGGTGCCTTTGCCTGGCATCTGGAGGATGGATGTTTACGCGATGTACGCCTGGCCTTCGGTGGCATGGCTGGCATACCTGCCCGAGCCCGCGGGGCCGAAGCGGCTCTCGAAGGAAATCCCCCCTCACCAAGCGTCTTCGAGGCTGCACGCCAAGCGCTCGCGAATGACTTTTCACCGATGAGCGATGTCCGGGGCAGCGCTGACTACCGTTCGCGTTCAGCGAGTGCGCTACTTGAACGCCTGCGTCTGGTCATCGAATCGTCTACCCACGCTCAACCACACACTCAGGAGGTGATGCTCCATGCGTACGCTCACTGATCTGCCAGCACCACAGCCTGAGCAGAAAGCAATTCAGCCAGCACAACATACCGGCCGTTTTTTTTCTGGCACCTCGGCCAATCACGAAAGTGCCATCAAGCATGTCACCGGACGCGCGGCTTATATTGATGACCTAGCCCTTCCGGCCAATGCTCTCCACTTAGCTGCGGGACTGTCGTCTGTCGCCCACGGTCGTATTACCCGAATGGATCTGGAAGCAGTAAGGGCGGCGCCGGGCGTGGTCGATGTCATTAGCGTGGCAGACGTACCTGGCCATACCGATATTGGCCCCGTTTTCCCAGGGGATCCCATCATGGCTGACGGCGAAGTGCTCTATGCGGGCCAGGTGCTATTCGCCGTGGCGGCCGACAGCCATCGTGCGGCTCGTCAAGCAGTCGAAAAGGCAATTATCGAGATCGAAGAGCGCCCTGCAAGCCTCGACCCCGTTGCTGCCGCCAACGCGGGCGATCTGGTACGCCCTACTCATCAACAGATCAGTGGAGACTGGGAAAAAGCCTTTGCCGACGCTGCCATTGTCGTTGCTGGCAAACAGTTTGTCGGTGGCCAGGAACACTTCTACTTGGAAGGGCAAGCCTGCGTCGCTCATCCCAGCGAAGACGAAGGCGTTATGATTCATACCTCCAACCAGCATCCTAGCGAGACGCAGAAACTGGTTGCCGAGGTGCTCGGCATTCCCTTCCATGCCGTTACCGTCGAGACTCGCCGCATGGGGGGCGGATTCGGCGGCAAGGAAACACAGGCTTCTCCCTGGGCTTGCCTAGCCGCCCTAATCGCTAGACGAACCGGGCGCAGCTGCCGCTTCCGCTTACCGCGGGTCGACGACATGCGCGTCACCGGAAAGCGCCACCCTTTTCATAACGACTACCGTCTTGGCGTCGATGCTCAGGGCGTGATTCTGGGTGGCGATATCAATGTAATCGGCGACTGTGGCTATTCACCCGACCTTTCCGACGCCATTGTTGATCGCGCTATGTTCCACTCGGATAACGCCTATTCGCTGGGTGACGTCCGCGTTACAGGATATCGAGCGCGCACCCATACGGCCTCTAACACAGCCTTCCGCGGCTTCGGCGGCCCCCAAGGTATGATGGTTATCGAGGCGGCAATGGAGGATATCGCTCGCCGTCTGGGCGAAGATCCGTTGACGATACGCAAGCGCAACTTTTACCGCGACGGCCGCAACACGACGCATTACGGCCAGACGGTAGATCAGACCGTTCTACTGCATGAGCTGGTTGAGCAACTCGAAACCTCTAGCGACTACTGGCAGCGGCGCCGAGCGATCCGAGAGTTCAACGCCAAGAGCCCCGTCATTCGCAAAGGCTTAGCGTTGACCCCGGTAAAATTCGGCATTTCCTTCACCGCCCAGCACCTCAACCAAGCGGGCGCGCTTCTTCACGTCTATACCGACGGCAGCGTCATGATCAACCATGGCGGCACCGAGATGGGCCAGGGGCTGCACACCAAGATTTGCCAAGTAGTTGCGCGTGAGTTGGGGCTGGATCTTGATAGCGTGCGCATCACCGCCACGCGTACCGACAAGGTGCCCAACACCTCTCCCACCGCCGCCTCCAGCGGTGCCGATCTCAATGGCCAGGCGGCGCGCGATGCGGCACTCAAACTAAAAACACGACTTTATGACTTTGCCGCCGAGCACTACCATCTCGATCGAGAAACTATCCACATCAAAGAGGGTTATTTAATAGCCGGCTTTGGCGAAAGTGAACGCCGCATCGCTTGGGGAGAGCTGGTTCAAGCCGCTTATCTATCGCGCATCTCACTTTCGGAAAAAGGCTTTTACGCTACCCCATTGATCCATTATGACCGCGCCACCGGCAATGGACGCCCTTTTTACTACTATGCCTTTGGTGCGGCGGTGGCCGAAGTTTCAATCGATACCTTGAGCGGCGAGTACCTGGTAGATCGTGTCGATATTCTCCACGACGTGGGTGACTCACTGAATCCGGCTATCGATATCGGCCAGGTCGAAGGTGGTTTTATTCAGGGGATGGGCTGGTTAACCAGTGAAGAGCTGAAATGGAATAATAAAGGCCAACTGATTTCCAATGGCCCCGCGACCTACAAGATTCCCACTTACGGCGACCTACCCGCCACTTTCAACACCTCCTTAATGGAAGGCCACCCCAACTCCATGGCCAGCATCTATCGTTCCAAGGCCGTGGGTGAACCCCCGTTCATGCTTGGTATGTCGGTATGGGCGGCACTGCGTGACGGCTTGGCCAGCCTAAACGGATACACTCAGGCGATACCTCTGGACACCCCAGCCACACCGGAGCGAGTCATGGCGGCAGCCGAAGCCGCACGCGCCAAACTTGCCCCTGACGCTGACAAACGGCACAGCAATGGCCATTAAGCCTTCCCTCTCTAACTATCTTCAGGAGCAACAGTATGAATGAAGAGCAAGGACCATGCCTGAAACAAGAGCAGGGGCAAGCCTGGTTAATACGTGCACGGGTCTTGAGTTTCGATGCCGACCCCGGCGATGGTGACACGCCCCGAGAGGGTAGCGTTGTCTACCACCAAGACGGTGCTCTATGGTGGGCCGACGGTCGCATTCAGGGCGTCGGCGACTATCGCACTCTGGCCCCTCAGCTACCCGCCGATATCAGCGTCATCGACCAGCGCGACAAGCTGGTCATGCCAGGCTTTATTGACAGTCATGTCCACTATGTTCAGCTCGATATCATGGCCTCTTATGGCCGCCAACTGCTGGACTGGTTGAATGACTACACCTTTCCTGAAGAGTGCCGTTTCGCCCAGCGTGCACATGCCGACAACATGGCCGACGCTTTTCTCAAAGAGTTGATGCGAGTCGGGACCACCACCGCCCAAGTGTTCTGCTCAAGCCATCCCAATTCGGTAGATGCCTTCTTCAGTGCTGCCCAACGCCGCGGCCTATGTATGCTTGCGGGCAAGGTACTAATGGATCGCCACGCCCCTGAAACACTGACTGATAAGACCCTCGGCGGCATTCGTGATACCGAGCGCTTAATCAGCGACTGGCATGGCACCGATCGCCTTGGCTATAGCGTTACGCCGCGCTTTGCTCCCACGTCCACACGCACCCAGCTTGATGCCGCTGGCGGCCTGCTGCGCAACGATGAAAGCCTCTGGCTACAGACTCACTTATCGGAAAACCTCGGCGAGCTGGACTGGGTAGCCGAGCTATTTCCAGAAAGCCGTGACTATCTTGAGGTTTACGAGCAGTCTGGTTTGGTTGGACCACGCAGCACCTTTGCCCATGGCATTCATCTGGACAATGGTATGCGCAAGCGGCTTGCTGATCGCAGTGCCAATATCGCTTTTTGCCCCAGCTCTAACCTCTTCCTTGGTAGCGGCTTGTTCGACCGCCACGCCGCTCATGAAAATGGGTTAAATCTCACCCTGGCCAGCGATATTGGCGCTGGCACCGATCTTTCCGGGTTGGCGACTCTCAAGGCGGGCTATCAAGTAGGACAACTGCTCGGCCAGCCGCTGACGGCTTGGGCAGGCTTTCACGCCCTGACCAGAGGCAATGCCGTATCCCTATCGCTAGATGACCGCATCGGCCGTTTCGCACCCGGCATGGATGCCGACTTCGTCGTTATCGACCTGTCAGCCTCACCGCTGATGGCACGCCGTATGGCACGGTGCGAAAGCCTGGCAGAGGAGTTGTTCACTCTCATGATGCTAGGCGACGACCGCGCTATCTTCGAAACCTGGGCAGGGGGACGCCTACAGCACCGACGTCAAAATTAAGCAGAAAATCGATTAGGAGGGGGCCAAAAGCAACAAAGCCCCCTCACCCGCAGGTTCGGAGGCCATCAACAAAGCCATGCTCAGCAGCCAACAGAGTGCATACCGAGACACGACCTGTTGAGCTAAAACATTACTCTAAACCTAATACATCCTGCATATCGTAACGGCCATGCGCTTTATCAGCGACCCAGCGAGCAGCGCGAACCGCACCTTTAGCAAAGGTCATACGGCTGGAGGCTTTATGGGTAATTTCGATACGCTCACCTTCAGTGGCAAACATCACCGTGTGCTCGCCAACAATGTCGCCAGCGCGTACGGTGGCAAAACCAATCTCTTTGTCGGTGCGCGGACCACACTGACCTACCCGCTCATAGACCCCGTGCTCTTTTAACGTGCGGCCGATACTCTCCGCGACCACTTCTCCCATCTTAATCGCCGTGCCAGAAGGCGCATCCACTTTATGACGATGATGCGCTTCAATGACTTCAATATCGTAGCCTTCGTCACCGAGGGCTTTTGCAGCGGTCTCAAGCAACTTGAGGGTTAGGTTAACGCCGACACTCATATTAGGCGCAAACACCATGGCCACTTTATCGCGGTAGCTATCCAGTTCGGCCAGTTCGTCATCGCTCATGCCGGTGGTGCCAATCACAATGCGCTTGCCGTGCTCAGCGCAGAATGCCAAATTTGCCAAGGTGACTTGCGGCGCGGTGAAGTCGATTAGAACATCAAAGTCGTCCACAATTGCAGCGAGAGAATCGACGGCCACCACACCGCGTTTGCCAACACCTGCCAGCTCGCCAATGTCCGCCCCCGCTAAGGAACTACCTGGCTCAACGATACCACCTGCAAGTGAGGCACCTGCCTGCTGCTCTACCGCATTTACTAACGTGCGGCCCATACGGCCAGCGACGCCTACAATGGCAATTCGGGTCATGAGAACTCCTGCGCATGCGCCGTTCGGCACCAAGCTTAGTATAAGAAAAACAAGGATAAAAAAGTGGCCGAAATTATAACAGACCCCTGTTAATGATGCGGTGCTTGCTTAGGGCAGCGCGCACGCTGCCTCGAACGAATTAATTCTCCCAAACAATTTCCAGCGGCTCGTCTTTTGCCATGCGTATGAGATGACTTTCCACCACGCCCTCCAACTGATCCAGATGCTCCTCTTCCAAGGTTTCGAGGGACACAATCAAGCGATCCGCCTCGACGTGCATCAGGCAGGTGCCATTGGCAAATGTGATTTTGGCTGCCTGGTCATTCTGCTCAACCTCAAGCTTATGTGCCCAGTGCTTGCATAAGCGGTTTATCAAGCGCTCACCAGAAGGCGTTACGATTTCGGCACGGGATAAAGGCATGCTGTTTTCTCCAAAGATAGCGAGTGAACTCCTACTAGCGTAATGCCCACAACGAAAAGCGCCAAGCGGCGAATAATAATGCCTTGCAACAACACGTTCCAAAGGCGCCTCCTTAGCAGCGTACCTCGACAAACAAGCCTGTTTTCGTAATAATGCCCAGCTCAGTGAATACGAATTACACGCATAATCAATTTCCCCTTAGCGTTACCTCTCAATAGTCGCGCTGGCGACCCACGGTTAGTTTCACTTACCAACTGGTGATCAATATAGTTATTTCTTCCCACGCTTTCCGGACGCTACTTAGCGCACTAACCGCCTTAACGTTCACCGCAGCCAATGCAGATAGCATCACCGTCACCGATGTTGCAGGCCGTCAAGTCTCCTTAGATGCGCCTGCCGAGCGAGTTATCTTAGGCGAAGGAAGGCAAATTTATCTGCTTGGCCTACTAGAGCCAGAAACGCCTTTTACCCATGTAGTTGGCTGGCGGGAAGACTTTTCTCAGGCGGATCCCGACAATTACGCCCGCTATCTGGAACGCTTCCCCGACATTGAAGCAATCCCCACCTTTGGTGGCTTCAAAGATGGCACCTTTGATGTTGAGCAGGCAGCAGCGCTGAATCCTGACGTCATCCTGATGAATATTGAGGCGAAAGCAGCCACTGAAGACGCCGCCTATGACGATAAGTTAGCCGAGCTGGATATCCCTATTGTCTATGTGGATTTCCGCGAAGACCCCATCGCACATACCATTCCCTCGATGCGGATTATTGGCCAGTTGATGGGAGATGAAGCCGCTGCCGAGGAATTTATCGCCTTTGCTGAAGAACAGATGGCGCGGGTTACTGATGTTATTGAGGACGCCAACCCAGAGCGCCCTAGCGTGTTTATTGACCGGGCAGGCGGGTATTCAGATGAATGCTGCATGAGCTTTGGCCCTGGTAACTTTGGCGAATATGTCACCCTGGCTGGCGGTAGTAACATTGCCGAAGGCATTATTCCTAACAGCTTCGGCAATTTGAATCCTGAACAAATTATTGCCGCCAACCCCGAACACGTCGTTGTCACCGGCGGTAATTGGGATGCTTACGTTCCCGGTGGCGCCTGGGTGGGCGTAGGACCAGGCGCAAACATGGATCACGCTCGCGAGAAACTCGAAGCCCTCACCAAGCGCACCGCCATGACCGGTATTGAAGCGGTCGACACTGGCAACTTCCACGCCATTTGGCATCAGTTCTATAACAGCCCTTACTATTTTGTTGCTGTTCAGCAACTGGCGAAATGGCTGCACCCCGAACTGTTTGTCGATCTCGACCCTGAAGCAACAATGCGCGAGCTGCACGATCGCTTTTTGCCTATCGATTATGCACCCGGTTATTGGATATCGTTAAATGACGACTGACAGCACTGCAATGAATAGCGTTTCCCACGGACGCGCCTTCTACCGCACCCAGGTATTTCGCCGCCAAATGATCTTGGCGGCGCTGGT
The DNA here is from genome assembly GCF_007989605.1 of Vreelandella venusta. GTDB lineage: Bacteria > Pseudomonadota > Gammaproteobacteria > Pseudomonadales > Halomonadaceae > Vreelandella > Vreelandella venusta. Next base: position 54,551 of record NZ_BJUL01000004.1, read on the forward strand.
CATAGCACTGTTCTTAAGCCTGTGTATTGACCTTGCACTCGGCCCTGCACGTTACAGTCTTGGCGAAGTCGTTGCGGCCCTGTTTACCCCAGAGGCTGTTAGCCAGCAGGCACGTGTCATTTTGTGGGAAATTCGCATGCCCGTAGCGCTGATGGCGTTAGTGGTGGGTGCCAGCCTCTCGGTGGCGGGGGCGCAGATGCAAACGATCCTAAGCAATCCGCTGGCCAGCCCGTTTACGTTAGGCATTTCGGCCGGCGCTAGCTTTGGCGCCGCCCTGGGCTTGGCTTTTGGTGTTGCGATCATTCCTGCGGCCATTGAGTATGTCGTTCCTATCAATGCATTCCTGATGGCAATGGTGACCGCTTTTTTAATCCACGCACTCAGCCTTAAGCGCGGCGTCACCGTGGAAACGATCGTACTGCTAGGCATTGCGATGGTGTTTATTTTTAACTCATTAATGGCATTGATTCAGTTTTTTGCCAGCCAACAGGCTGTCGCCGCTGTTGTCTTCTGGACCATGGGCAGTCTAACCAAGGCAACCTGGCCAAAGTTTTGGATTGCACTCGGTGTACTGGCAGCCGTTATGCCGTTACTGGCGCGCCACGGCTGGGCGCTAACCGCTATGCGCCTAGGGGATACCAAGGCCGAAAGCATGGGTGTCAACCCACGCGCACTGCGCTTAGAAGTTTTAGTGCTGGTGTCGCTGCTGGCAGCGATTGCCGTCGCTTTTGTCGGCACCATTGGTTTTATCGGCCTAGTAGGGCCACACATTGCACGCATTCTGCTGGGTGAGGATCAGCGCTTCTTCCTGCCCGGCTCTGCTTTATGCGGCGCGCTGATCCTTTCGGTTGGCTCAGTGATTTCCAAAATCATTATCCCTGGCACCATTATTCCCATTGGCATTATCACATCACTCGTGGGCATTCCCTTCTTCCTATTTTTGGTACTCAACCATAAGAAGGCATCATGGTAACCCTACAACTCAATCACGTTTCTGCTCGCTATGGGCGTCGTCCGATTATTCAGGACATAACCACGCCGCGCTTTCAGGGTGGCCAGGTTGTCGCCCTGCTTGGCCCTAACGCTGCGGGTAAATCAACCCTGTTTCGCCGTATTCTAGGCCTGCTAAAAGGGGATGGTGAGGTGATTGTCAGTGGCACCAGTGCCGAACGCCCAGTGGCGTATATGCCTCAAGATACGGGGGCAAAAGCAGTGCTAACGGTGTACGAATCAGTGCTGCTGGCACGTATGCAAGGGCGCAGCCTAAAAGTGCAGCCTGAAGACCTTAGCCAGGTCGACCGAGCGCTTGAAGAGCTCAATATCAGTGCACTTGGCGAACGCGACATTGGTGATCTGAGCGGCGGTCAACGTCAATTGGTGAGTGCCGCCCAGGCACTGGTTCAAGAGCCTGAAATTTTAATGCTGGATGAACCTACCTCAGCGCTTGACCTTAACCGCCAAATCAACCTGCTAAGCGTACTGCGGCGTCTTGCCGATGAGCGCAACATGCTCATTCTGGTTGCCCTTCACGACCTCGGGCATGCGTTGCGCTTCACTGATGCAGCCATGGTGTTAGAGAACGGCCGCTTAATCGCCTGCGGCCCAACCGAGGAAGTAATCTCACCGGAGTTACTTCGCCAAGTTTACAAAGTGACGGCGCGTATTGAGCCATGCTCAAAGGGCCGCCCTCAGCTTATTGTCGAAGAAGCCGTTTAATCCGACGGCCTTCCAGTGTGGCCAACCCAACCCCGCTAAGTAGCAACGGCAGTGCCAGCAAAAAGCCGCTAGAAACCGGCAGGCCAAACAGCAGCCAATCTGCTAACACAGGCCACACCAACGCAATGTATTCAAAAGGCGCTAGGCGTGACGCTTCGGCGTAACGCAGCGCCAGCGTCATCGCAATATGGGCCGAGCCGCCAAACAAGCCAGACAGCACTAACAACCACACCACGTCACCCTTAAGCGGTGCCCAGCCCAAGGGCAGTGTTGCCAACCCCGCTAGCGCAGAGACCAGAATAAAGTAGAAGGCAATGGAACCGGCTGTTTCGGTACGTGAAATGCGCCGTACGGTTAGCAGCGCCCCGGCGGTTAACAGCGCGCTCAGCGCGCCTAGTGCATAGCCAGCCAACTGCCCTTGCTCGCGACTGGCCTCAAGCCCTGGCAGCACCAGCACCGCCACCCCAGCTAACGCCAACGCAATAGCGCCCGCACGATAAAGCGAGAAGCGCTCCCCCAGCAGCAAGACACCACCCAATGCCATAAACACGGGCGTCAGCTGGGCTAACAACGTAGTTTCCGCGACAGGTAACAAGGCCACCGCCGCGAACGACGCGAACATTGCCGCTGCCCCAAGCCCCGAGCGCAACGCATGACCCAGTGGACGACGCGTCGCCAATCCCTGCGGAAACTCGCGACGTAGCATCAAAAACACAACAATCGGCAACAGCGCAAATAGCGAGCGGAAAAACACCGACTGCCCTACCGGCACCTCGTCACTCACCGCTTTAATACACACCAACATGCCGGTGAACAGCACGCCGGAAAGCACCCGCAGCCCAATGCCCAACCCTGGGCGAGACTCTTCATCCGCTAGCATTTGCCCTCGTCCTTATGTGCAAATAAGTTATGTGCAAATAATCCACGCTTTAAAGGGTATCGGTTAGCGATTAAGCGATAAGCCCATCAGGCCCACTATTTTACACTATGCAACACAATGAATTAGCAATAACTAGTTAACAAAAAAACGCCCCGATACTTGAAAGTGCCGGGGCGCTGATGTGCTGTGAAGTGAATCGCCGTTACGGCTTCATCTCTTCAAAAAACTTCTTCACACTGTCGAAGAAACCAGTTTTCTTCGGCGAGTGGCTGTGGCTATTGCTGCCGTCAAAGCTCTCTTGCAACTGACGAAGCAGGTCTTTCTGCTCGTCATTGAGATTGACCGGCGTCTCCAGGACCACTTTACAAAGCAAGTCGCCAGGTGCGCCGCCACGTACCGGCTTCACGCCTTTACCGCGCAGTCTGAAGAGCTTACCGGTTTGAGTTTCCGGTGGAATCTTCAGCTTCACACGGCCATCCAGCGTGGGCACTTCCAGCTCCCCACCCAATGCAGCGTCAACAAAGTTAATTGGCACGTCACACTGCAGGTGTTTGCCATCGCGCTGGAAGATGTGGTGTGGCTTGATCGATACCTGAACATACAGGTCACCGGGCGGGCCACCGTTAATACCACTTTCACCTTCGCCATTCAGGCGAATGCGATCACCCGTATCCACTCCCGGAGGAATCTTCACCGATAGCGTGCGCGTTTCCCGCACGCGGCCTTCACCGTTACATTTGTGGCACGGCACTTTAATGTGCTGGCCACTACCGTGACAGGTCGGGCAGGTTTGCTGAACCGCGAAGAAGCCTTGCTGCATACGCACTTGGCCGTGGCCATGGCACGTGGGGCAGGTTTCTTTGCTAGAACCAGGCTCAGCACCTTCACCATCGCAGCGGTCACATTCGATATGGCGTGGCACGCGGATATCAACGGTCGTGCCGGAAACGGCGTTCTCCAGATCCAGCTCTAAGTTGTAGCGCAGATCACTGCCACGCGCGGGGGCGTTAGGTCCACGACGACGGCCACCACCGCCACCAAAGATATCGCCAAACACATCACCGAAGATGTCGCTAAAGTCGCCAGCGCCACCACCACCGAACCCACCACCGCCTTGGCCATCAACACCGGCATGGCCAAATTGGTCATACGCCGCGCGCTTTTCGCCATCGCTTAAGACTTCGTATGCTTCTGACACTTCACGGAATTTTTCCGCTGCAGTGTTATCGTCCGGGTTTCGATCAGGGTGGAATTTCTGCGCCAAGCGGCGGTAGGCCTTTTTGATCTCTTTCTGATCAGCCCCTTTTTCGACACCCAGGACTTCATAATAATCGCGTTTGGACATGGGTCCTACGCCTCCTGGTTAGCTACGCACTTAATTAGGCGTCTGCTTCGGAAACAGCAACGCGGGAGTTGTCTCCCGCGCCACCGCATTCCTTAGCAGATAGAGGTGATTTACTGTTTCTTTTTGTCGTCGTTGACTTCTTCGTACTCGGCGTCAACCACGTCATCCTCTGGCTTGGCGCTGGCATTTTCAGCACCTTCACCGTCCGCCTGCTGAGCAGCTTCCGCCTGCTCGGCGTACATCTTCTGCGCCAATTGGCCAGACACTTCGGTCAGCGCGTCCAGCTTCTGCTGGATGTTGTCCTGATCGTCAGTCTTCACGGCTTCTTCAAGCTCGCTGATCGCGGTCTCAATGGCTTGCTTCTCGTCATCGCTTGCTTTATCACCGGCTTCCTGCACGGTTTTACGAGTGGCGTGAATCATGCCATCTGCTTGGTTACGCAGCTGCACTAGCGCTTCGAACTTTTTGTCTTCGTCGGCGTGAGCTTCCGCATCGCGTACCATTTGCTCGATCTCTTCATCGGTGAGACCGCTGGACGCTTTAATGACGATAGACTGCTCTTTATTGGTCGCCTTATCTTTGGCCGATACGTTCAGAATGCCGTTGGCATCCAGATCGAAGGCTACTTCAATCTGCGGCACACCACGCGGTGCGGGCGGAATGTCGGCAAGATCAAAACGACCCAGCGATTTATTCTGCGAGACCTGCTTACGCTCACCCTGAACGACGTGAATCGTCACAGCCGTTTGGTTGTCATCCGCCGTGGAGAAGGTTTGCGTCTTCTTCGTGGGGATGGTGGTGTTTTTGTCGATCAGCGGCGTCATTACGCCACCCAAGGTTTCAATACCCAGGGTCAACGGCGTCACGTCCAGCAGCAGTACGTCTTTTACGTCGCCGCCAAGAACACCGCCCTGAATCGCCGCGCCCACAGCAACTGCTTCATCTGGGTTGACGTCTTTACGCGCTTCTTTACCGAAGAAATCAGCGGCTTTCTTCTGCACCATCGGCATGCGCGTCTGGCCACCGACCAAAATCACTTCGTCAATTTCAGAGGCAGACAAACCAGCATCTTTCAGCGCCATTTTGCACGGATCGAGCGAGCGCTGTACCAGATCTTCAACCAGCGACTCCAGCTTGGCACGCGTCACCTTCACGTTAAGGTGTTTCGGGCCAGTGTTGTCAGCGGTGATGTACGGCAGGTTAACGTCTGTCTGCTGGGCACTTGAAAGCTCAATTTTGGCCTTCTCAGCCGCTTCTTTCAGGCGCTGCATAGCGAGGTTGTCGCCAGACAGATCCATGCCGCTGTCCGCTTTGAACTGGTCAACTAAGTAGTTGATCAGCGCCAAGTCGAAGTCTTCGCCGCCCAGGAAGGTGTCACCGTTGGTGGCCAACACTTCAAACTGGGTTTCGCCGTCAACGTCAGCCACTTCGATAATAGAGATATCGAAAGTACCGCCACCCAGGTCATATACCGCGATGGTTTTATCACCACGGGATTTGTCCATACCGTAGGCCAATGCAGCAGCGGTCGGCTCGTTAATGATGCGTTTAACATCAAGACCGGCGATACGGCCCGCATCTTTCGTGGCCTGGCGCTGGCTGTCGTTAAAGTACGCCGGTACGGTGATGACCGCTTCAGTTACCGCTTCACCGAGGTAGTCTTCGGCGGTTTTCTTCATTTTCTTCAGCACTTCCGCACTTACCTGCGGCGGCGCCATTTTTTTGCCTTTTACTTCAACCCAGGCATCACCGTTGTCGGCTTCGGCGATTTTGTAAGGCACCATTTTGATGTCTTTTTGTACGACATCATCTTTAAAGCGACGGCCAATCAGGCGCTTGATCGCATAAAGGGTGTTCTCAGGGTTGGTGACGGCCTGACGTTTTGCCGCTTGGCCTACCAGCGTCTCACCATCGTCGGTGTAAGCAATGATGGAAGGCGTAGTGCGGCCACCTTCGGCGTTTTCAATGACTTTAGCGCTGTCACCATCGAGCACTGCCACACAAGAGTTGGTGGTGCCCAGGTCGATACCAATAATACGTCCCATAGCAAAAACCTCGAATTCGGTTGTTACAAAACTGATGTTTGAAAGCTGATGTCAAAAATCTGCTTTTTGAAATTTAAAGCGTTTGCGGGTTTTCCCGCGGGTTGCCCTTTATTTGGGGGCCGCTTGCAGCATTTCAAGGGGCTTTTTTTGCTTTGCGTCAGCCAATGCTTAATTGGCTTTTTGGCTAACCACCACCATCGCGGGGCGAACTAGGCGGCCGTTAAGCAAATAACCCTTCTGCATCACGTCCATGACGGTATTGGGTTCAAGCTCGGGATTCGGCACCATCGCCATCGCTTCGTGAACTTGGGGGTCAAAGGGTTCACCCTGGGGTTCAACGCTTTCCACGCCAAATTTATTCAATACGCCTAACTGCATTTTGAGGGTCATGGAAACGCCCTCACGATGTACGTCAGAGGCCCCGTCTTCCATGCTCTCTAGGGCTTTTTCCAGACTATCAACAACGGGCAATAGCTCTTTAACAAATTTTTCTAAAGCAAACTTGCGTGCTTTTTCAGCTTCTTGCTCAGCTCGGCGACGCACGTTTTGAGCTTCAGCAGCGGCACGTAGCGCTTGGTCTTTAGCTTCCGCCAAGCTCTGCTCAAGCTCTTCCACCTGAGCGGCTAACATATCGGCTTCCGGGTTTCCCACGCCGTCCTCTAACACAGCGTCGTCCTCGATTAAGCCTTCCAGCTCACCCTCGACCAGGCGCTCTTCAGCCGCTTGCTCGGTGACTTCCGCCTCTTGCTCTTGGCGGGCCAGCTCATCTTCTAATGGGGTTTGCGGTTCTTTTGCCATGCCTAGCTCCTGAAAAGTATGCAGCGGTGGCATTAACGGCCACCTCGGTTAAGTCACGAGTATTAACCACGTATGGACGCTATATGGGGGTTATAAAAGCCATCTCAAGAGGGGCATTGAAGTGAGTTATAGACTACTGTATAAAACAACAATTATTGGATAAGTATCCAGCTTCTGTGCCGCACCGCCTCAGGAGGCCTTATGCTCACGCAGCTAGCAATCCAAGATTACGCTATTGTTGACCGCCTTGAACTCGATCTAACCCGTGGTATGACGGCGATTACCGGGGAAACCGGGGCAGGCAAATCGATTTTACTCGGCGCCCTTGGCCTATGTTTGGGTGAGCGTGCCGATGCCGGCAGCGTCCGCCATGGGCGTGAACGCACCGATCTTTCCGCGCGTTTTGATATTCAACATCTACCCGCTGCCACACAGTGGTTGACTGCTCGTGAGCTGCCTGCTGAAGAGTGCTTACTGCGCCGTGTGGTTACCGCCAGCGGTCGCTCCAAGGCGTGGATCAATGGCCACCCTGCCACCATCGCTGACCTAAAATCGCTGGGCGAACTGTTGATTCAAATCCATGGACAGCATGCTCATCAAGCACTCATGCGTGAAGAAACCCACCTCGCCCTGCTGGATGATTATGCCGGGCTGCGTGAACGCAGTCAGCAGTTGGCTGAAACCTTCCGCGAATGGCGCGGTGCCCGGCGGCGATTAAAAAAACTCAGCGAAGAAGGCAGTGAAGTTGAGGCAAAGCGGCAACTGCTGCGCTACCAAGTAGAAGAATTAGATCAACTGGCACTGGCAGAGGGTGAGCTGCAAACGCTAGAAGAGGAGCAACACACCCTCGCCCATGCGGAAGAGACACTACGTGAAACCCAGTTTGCCGCCGACTGCTGCGCAAGCGACGAGGGCGGTGCTCTATCGCTGTTAAATCAAGCCTATGCCCATTTAAGCGCGCTACCCGGCAGTGATAAAGGCACTCTGGCCAACACTTTGGCTATGCTTAGCGATGCGCGCATTCAAGTCGAGGAAGCGTCAAGCGAACTCAATCGCCTTGCCAGCACTACCGAACTAGACCCGGAGCGCTTAGCCTGGGTAGAAGAACGGCTTGGCGATATCCACCGTATTGCCCGTAAACACCACGTTGCTCCGGAAGAAGTTTGCGCACTGCACTCACAGCTCAGCCAGGAAGTCGAACTACTAGAAGCCAGCGACGACGACCTGGAATCGTTAAGCAACCAAGTTTCAGAATACCGCGAGCGCTATCGCAGCGATGCCAAACAATTAAGCGAGGCGCGACAAAAAGCCGCCGTTCGCTTAGGCAAAGAAGTGCAACAACAGCTAGGTTTTTTGGCCATGGGTAAAGCACGCTTTGAGGTGGACGTTACCCCGCGTGAAACACCTACGCCGGAAGGCCTGGATCACGTCCAATTCCTGATTAGCGCGAACCCGGGCCAGCCCGCTAGGCCGTTAACCAAAGTGGCCTCGGGCGGCGAACTATCGCGTATCAGCCTTGCTATTCAAGTGGTGGCCGCTTCCCACTCCACTATTCCCAGTTTGGTCTTCGATGAAGTGGACGTGGGTATCTCAGGAGCGACAGCCGAAATTGTCGGTCAACTACTACGCAAGCTCGGTGAAAACGGCCAAGTAATGACCGTCACTCACCTGCCTCAGGTCGCCGCCCAGGCGCATCAGCACCTACATATTGAAAAACGCGCCAAACGAGATAGCACGCTGACCCATATGGCGCTACTGGACGAACAGGGGCGCATCAGCGAGCTCGCCCGCATGCTGGGCGGTGTAACGCTATCTGACCAAACACTCGCCCACGCCCGCGAAATGCTGCACGCTAGCCAACGACCACCGCACTAAGCACTTTTTACTAAGCACTTTTTTCAAGCGGCAACGCGCTAGCAAACGCCACAAACCATAAAAAACGCCCCCAGGGCGCGAATGAGTCATCACTCGCACCCTGGGGGCGTTTTATTTAGCGCGACTATTTTTTATTTGTGGGGCCGCTGTCCTGCCGTGTTACGTCCGACCCACGGGGGCGTACGTAAAGCACCAGGGCATGGTCCACAAGTTCATAGCCGTGCTCTTCGGCGATCTCTTGCTGACGACGCTCGATGATTTCATCGACAAACTCAATGATTTCACCACTTTCTAAACACACCATATGGTCGTGGTGGTCTTCTTGAGTCATCTCGAACACCGCGTGGCCACCGTCAAAATTATGACGAATCACCAAGCCTGCTGATTCAAATTGAGTCAGCACGCGGTAAACGGTAGCCAAGCCAACATCCTCGCCCGCATCAATCAGTGTTTTGTACACTTCTTCTGCGCTAAGGTGGTGTTGACCCGAAGCATTTTCGAGAATCTGCAGGATCTTGACGCGCGGCAGGGTCACTTTCAGCCCGGCTTTGCGTAGTTCATGGTTCTGATCGGCCATGGTTGCTCTTCGCAGTAACAGGTTAGGTCGGGTATGATCGACCGAAACCACGATAGTGAAGAATAGGCTCAAATGCAAAAATTGACTCGTATCATTACTCTTTCAGTGGCCCTAACCGTTGTTAGCGGCTGCAGCTACGTTGGCGTTTACAAGCGCGACATCCCTCAAGGCAACTTGGTGACCGAAGAAATGGTCAGCCAATTACAGCCAGGAATGACGCGTGAACAAGTCACTTATGTGATGGGTCGCCCGTTGCTGGAAGCGCCGTTTGACACGCGGGAGTGGGATTACGTTTATCGGATTGATAAGGCGTACGCAGGTGTTGAGCAACGGCGTGTCACCCTCACATTCGATAATATGGGGCGTTTGGTGAACATTGAGCAGCAAGGTGATTTCTCTAATGATCTACCGATCAGTGCAGATACCGGCGTAGGCCCTGCAACAGAAACAACAGATCCAATCACCGGTATCAACACACCTATTCAACGCGTGCCTTCGTCAGAAGCCACAGCGCCATAGCCAATGATGCCTTACGCGTAAATTACCCGCCTCTGGCTTGACGCTTTGCCCGTTCCAGGCGGGCAGCTTTGGGGTCTATCTCTAATGGACGATACACCTCAACGCGGTCGCCTGGACGCAGCGCCTCTTGTTCGGGCTGGCGCAGCGCTTTGCCAAAAATTCCCAGCGGTGCCTGTTCAAAGGTGTCACTGGGAATCTCGGGAAACAGGCTGGGTAGATCTGCCATCATTACCGCTTGGCGTGCAGTCGTGCCCTTACGCACCTGTAAGGCCACTAGGCGCTGTTTGCGCGGCAAGGCAAAGGCAACCTCTACCGCGAACGTATCAACGGCCATAGCGCTCGTCAGCACGTTTTGTGAAGGCATCGACAAGCTGCCCCGCAATTTGCTGAAATAGTTTCCCAAACGCCATGCTAAGCAAGCGATTGGCAAATACAAACTCCATTTCCAAGCTCACCTTGCAGGCGTCGTCTCCCATCGGGATAAATAGCCAACGCCCTTTAAGCTGCTTGAATGGCCCTTTTACTAACGACAGTTCAATCCGCTCGGGGGCATATAAATCATTTCGAGTCGTGATTGTTTGCTCCACACCCGCACGACCAAGGGTCATCTCGCCAACCAAATGTGCCTCGTCACGCTCTAGCAGGCGCGCACGGCGACACCCCGGCAGGAACTCGGGATAGCGTTCGAAGTCATTAACCAGATCGAACATTTGTTGGGGGGTGTGCCGCACCAAGGCGGTACGATTAACGGTTGGCATTGACCTCTCCGCTGACTTCACAGTGCCCAAAGCGTATCATGGGAAACATTTTTGTAGACCTTAAATGGTATCACGCCTCCCGTCATAACGAAGGGGGTGCTACTGACAGATCAACGATGAGGTTCCATGGCCACTAAGAAAGGTAACAGTAAGGGCCCTAGCAGCAGCGTTATTGCCCAAAACAAGAAGGCTCGGTTTGAGTACCATATCAACGAAACCTTAGAAGCAGGTTTGGTACTCGCGGGCTGGGAAGTTAAAAGCCTGCGCGCTGGTAAAGCACAGCTTACCGACACCTATATTTTGGTTCGTAATGGCGAGGCTTTTTTACTAGGCAGCCATATCATGCCGCTTAATACAGCAAGCACCCACGAGATTGCTGATCCGACGCGCACGCGCAAGTTGCTTCTGCACCGCAAGGAAATTGCCAAAATTTTCTCGGTGACCCAGGACAAAGGCCACACGTGCGTACCGCTCAAGCTCTATTGGAAACGCAACAAGGTGAAGTGTGAGCTGGCATTGGTGACCGGCAAACAGCTGCATGACAAGCGTGCCACCGAGAAAGATCGCGACTGGAGCCGTCAGAAAGGTCGGATAATGCGGGAACATAACAAGGCATAACTGGTCAATTCGGTGTGAGCACGTTAGAATGCTCATCTGTAATCAGGGGGCGACATGGTTTCGACGCCGGTGACAACCCTTGCGGTGCATGCCGAGAGCGTGATGTATCTCGTAAATCCCACATCACGAAAAATAGTCGCAAATGACGAAAACTACGCTCAAGGCGCGCTAGCAGCTTAAACACTGTTAGCTTCTTGTCTGGCCCAAAGGTGATGTGCCTATTCATCACTGATGGGATACGAGCTAAAGCTGATAGGACCGCGGTTGGTGGTGTCTTCTCATCAATCGTTAAACTTAGAAGGCTCGCGTGACTGAATCCTGATCGTCGGAGTCAGTTGCGTTAAAGCAAATGACGAAATCTAAGCATGTAGAGCCAATAGGCGCGTGCTGGCGGACGCGGGTTCAATTCCCGCCGCCTCCACCAGACACCCCTACAAATCAAGCACCTACGGGTGCTTTTTTTGTTTATAAGCCAACCTATTAACCATCAAATAAAGTCATACCTTACATCTGCTTTTCTGTGACATCGTGTTCATTTTCTTATGCTGTTACAAAAATTCGGCTCGCTTTTGCTGAGCTGGCGCTCCTCATTTCTCTGCATGCTTACCCATACTAGAACTAGAGTTTGACGAAAATGGCGCTGAACAGTATCTATGGGCACAAAAAATTCTCCTGATATAGAACTGGTCACCAACCACATAATGGATGGCGACAGCTCTTACACTTAGATGAGGCATAGAATCTTAGTCAGAATCTCTTCTTAGCCTTCCATTTAATAGAAGGCTGCTTCTTCTGGTCACCACTAAACTCTTTCAAATCATCAGTTTGAGGCCTAGATTCTAATCTCAGAAATTCTTTATCAATCAATTCCTTACTAGACACATTACTCCTCGACCAAAGAATTTCACTACCTGTTGAACCCTGCATTCTAAGTTGTAGTAAATTTTCAATTTTTTTCATACGTACAGGATCTGTTGTTAACAGCCCAACAGGAATAGTTACGCAACTATCACTATTTGGCTGAACATGGTATTGGGCAATTGCTAAAAATCCTGGAATAACTATAATTTCAACACGATCTTGTGGGCTACCCCCTTGAAGTGACACGCCATGGGGCAATCGCGCATTAAAAGATTTTTTTATAGCTCTAATTTCTTTATTTTCCTGAATATTGAAAAATGTAATGATATTAGAAACAGATTCAGAGTTAGAATTTAACTCTTTCTCTAATCTACTAATGAATTTTTCTAAATCGGTACCATTCGCGCCCCACAAAGGGACACTAGCCGGATACCAGTACATATTAGGTACATCCGCTCCTTCTTCTCGCACAAGGCTACCGAGAGTCTTGCTTATTGCTATAGCATTGCTTTCCAAGTATACAGGCCCAAGAATGCCTCTTGTTGTACTAGAACCATATCCAGTTTTCTTATTTTCTCTATCTTGCAACCATGATACTAAATCGAACCCTTCAGGTGTTGAGTACTTGGATAAAATTTCATCGCCAATAGCTTCGCAAAAATCTTGAAATGAATGGCCATGACTAGGGACAGCAAGCTTCGCCAAATAATCTGCAATTTGCGCCTCTAGCTCATTTGACAAAGCATTCTTACGAACTGGACCAACTCGCTCTACGGCATCTCGATATACACGAATGCCTTCTCCAGAAACCACTTCTAAACTAATTTCCATATCAATCGGCACTTGCAGTGTCCGCACAGGCCTACAATGGGAAACTTTATATAGTCGAGTTTTTTCGGCTCCGCTACTTCTAGTATTCTCTAAGTGAATCCTATATTGCCTTCCAAACTGCTCCACTATAGATTCAAGGCCAACAGAGCCAAATTTTTCTGGTGGAGGAATTTCTGGAAGTCCATATTTTATTCCCTGATAGCTACGACGAGGTATAATGCTCAATGTTAAGAGGTCAAACACGGCACTTTCTTCACGGGTATCATACGCTGTAAGCGTAGGCACTTCCTGATCATTATTATTTTTTAGGCGGAGAATAGATGACGCTTTAATTAAGCCATTAGGATCCATTTCAATGAGACGCTTCTTCAATAAACTGTCTATCAGCCCGTTTAACTCAATTTCAGATAATCCAAAATATTCTCTAACTTCAAACGGAGCTACACCATCAAATAGAAGTATTAGTCTGCATGAAAACTCCTCTATTGCCGGCAGAGGCCTCTCTGTAGTCCATGAACAATTAAGGCTATACTGCTTTGCAGGAAGCAATAGTGAAATCGTATTAACGTGACGCCGATGGCCAACTACTTCCCCTTGAGTATCATCAGCATATTCAAGCATTGACCATCTCCTCTAACAGTGAAGAACCAACTTGGCTATCCCGTATAGGGTTTTTAATAATCTGATAGCCTGGATCAGCCACATCAACTCTACTATTAATAAACGAAAGAACCTCGCCAAGAGCACTTGCTGAGTTACGTTTACTCCACATACGAACAGCCCCTACTACTACAAGTCTTTCCTGCGCTCGAGAAATAGAAACATTTATTCTCGCTCTATCTTTAAGAAAACCTTGCTTTTCCTCAGAGTTGTCACGGACTAAACTAAGAATAACAATTTTATTCTCCTGCCCTTGATAAGAGTCAACTGTATCTATACGTATAAGATCTCGTAAAGTAACAGCCCACTCTCCCTTGCTAAGCTCTTTTTCTAAAAGATCCTTCTGGGCGCGGTACATTGTTATGATGCCAATAGGAAACCCTTTATCCTCACCCATAAACTCTCTTAAACAAGCTACAGTTTTGCTGTCAGAAAGTAATTTTAAAAGATTCATAACTTGGTTTGCTTCGTGATAGTTGACATAGCGTCCAGGTATAATCTCACTCTCGCCAGTAGCTGATTCTCCACATGCACTATCTAACCAAATTACAGGTTTATCCCATGGCGAAGGGAGGCTATCAAACCATGCAGGTGAAGGCCCCCTTCCTGTTTTTAGTGAGGCAACTTCATCTCTATAAAAACAGCTTGAAACCAACTTACCAATAGGTTCAACCATTCTATATTGGGTATCAAGAGTCACGCCTTTAGTAGCAAGAAAAGCCCGTTCGAAATCAGTAACTTTATAAATAGAAGCATCTAACCCTTGGCCTATCTTCCGCGCGGCCGCCCGTAAATGCTGCTTTTCATAGTGAGGGGGAAGCTGACGGTGATCACCAACCAAAAGCACCCTCTTAGCTGATTGAAGCGCTATCATTAGCTCACTGGCTTGAGCTCTTGCTGCTTCATCAACTATTACCCAGTCAAATTCTGCTTCAGCAATACCATACCTAATTTTTCCCATACCAACCAAAGTGCCACAAACAAGCTGTCTAGTTTGAACTAAAAACTTATCATAATTGGCATCTCCAGTCGCTAGCACATTCAGCCACTCATGGCTCAAGTCTAACAATGAAGTAAGTCTAGATATAGCAGCAGGGTTATTTACACTATTTTCCTCACAAAGAAGACTTATAACACCCCCCATTATATCGTCCATCTCAACAATTTCCTCAGCTGAGTCTGGACAACGCTGGTGTAATATCTTCCCAACTAGATCTTTCAAACTCTTTTCTTGCTCTAGCAAATCATCGTCGAACTCGCCATCAACTTTCTCCTTGATGTATTTGCTTTTAATTTTATTTCTAAAATAAACTAGTGAAGATAGAATGGGCGAAAGAGTACGATGCAATATGAGAGCTTCGTCGATAAGAGATTCTGGAAGTCCGAAGCGATTTGAAAATACCTTTATTCGCTGATCATACTCTCTATGAAAAGCATGGCGCATCTGCCTTTGCAGAGCACTTGAGTGAGTATCAAGCATACCAGTTGCCACCATGCGTTCTTGACCCATTCTTACTATAGAAAGGTCTGTACTTTTGTCATAACATACTTCTCTGGCCTTTATGGCAACTGCATCAACGGATGTGTGTGATTGACCTACTAGTAATATGTTTCTGGCACCCTCAACTTCAAAAATATAATGAATAAACTGCGAGACAAACGAAGTTTTTCCTGTTCCTGGCGGTCCTTGTAGTACACCAACTGGTCCATATTCTATAAGCCGCTGAAAAGCTTCTATTTGTTTATCATTTAATTTTTTTTCAACACCATCATATTTTTCACGTAGCTTTTTACTGATGGGGGGATGAGACTGCGCAACTAAGTTGGGAACTCTTTCTGGATCAAAATATTCAGACAGATTTGGTATTACAGAAGCATGATCGAGGACACGTTCCAGAGCCTTCTGCTTACGATCTCGAGAAGCTTTACTCTGCAGAGATTCTAGTGTAAGGACTGCACCTTCTTTTAAGATACTATGTAATCGAGGGCGATTAGGTTTTAAAGCAATGAAGTCCGGAGTGGTTTCAATAATATCAAGTTCACCCAAAGGATATTCATCATCACGCAAGCTAATAAATACTTTATCGTCACTATCGAAATCTAAGGGCCGCCCATCTAGCGTTTGATAAGGAATGATGATCCTGCCACTCTGATTCTCATTAATTTCACCTTCAAGAATTTCTAATGTTAATAGATTCTCTCCTTCCGTAGAGGCAAGTGAATTCCATAGCCTTTTGGGAGATATTGTTGGAATTTCGCCATCATTTGGGTCCCCTTCGTATACGTCACCATCAGTTTCTGATGAATATTTTTCTTCTAGAAGCGTAAGAACAGGATCAAGGTCAAATAATAAATTAATCAAATTTGACGAGGTCTCGGGATCAAGACTTCCTCGCCCAACTGTGATAGGCCTAGTTAATTGGGCGGTGGCCTTGCTGGCTGCACTTATTAAGTCACTTAAAGGGAGGAGGCCCTCTGTCAAACGGATTTGTTGTATCTGCCGAAGCTCAGGGTTCACTACAACAGTTAAAGAGGCATTAACACCAGTCAGGTAGCAAAACATTAAATCAGGGTTCTTTCGATCCCACCTACAATTAAAATAATAAATCCCTCCATCCATCTCCAAATCAATCGGTTGATCTGGAAAATTAGAACGTCCCCACAAAATATTAAGTGATTCGAGTACCTCTTCACTTAACTCTTCATTACTTTCAAGACTAGGCTGCAGTGAAACCTCTAAGGCATTTTGAAGTGGTTCAAGTGAAGCAGGGATCCCTCCAGGCTGCTCCAAGCCACGAGCAATCTCCTCATGAACGATATGGCTCAATGGACCTTCACAGAGCACCTCCTCAATCAATTTATAGACTGCATATCGGTCTCTTGCCATAGCGTCCGCTGCTGCTGGATTTGCAGGACCATATTCCAAATTATATGGCTCTGAAGCTGCACCATAGTCTAATAAATCTAGAAGAATAACTTTCGGCGTGTTATCACTCTCTTCTTCATTGCCTTCCAGTGTGTCCCCTGAAGCGAGGACTAATAAATTTTCAGGGTGAAGATCACCATGAGATATACCTTGGTCATGGCATTGCTCAACTGCTTTTAACAGTGAAAACCCTAATTCTAAGCGCTGCTCACTGCTAAGGGATTGGGTAAACTCTCGCCATGGATTCCCTAACTCATAGCTTGTAATTATATAAAGGCCACCCGCCTCCAAAAGGCCATAATCTAGCACTGCTGGTGTCGACAAAAAGCTAGATTTAACCTTCTCCACTCTTGTTCTGAAATTTGAAACTCTACGATTTATTCCAGGCAAACTAGGCTCTACAGTAACCTGAGGCCACAGCTTACATAATGCTGTTTTACTTTCATAAGAACAAAGGTATGTTAACTTGCTACCTGCACCAGGATTTTCTCCAGGCAAAGGCGGGAACATCTGATATATATTGAATGTACTCCAGCCTCTTTTTATAAAGTTACCTTTTGAAAGAGACTCAAGAAGTTCTGTAGTATCAACCTCACCTTCATACTTACGCTTAGTTAGAGAGTTAAATTCTGCAAGCTGTTGGTTTGCACTTGCATGTCTGTTTCTTGGATCCCAGTCAAGTCCTTTTTGAAACCATTCATCTAATAATCCATTGTAGGGATCCTCTTTAGGAGGCGCCCAATTTGGGACCCGGCTATCGCCATTTTCCAACTTAGATCCTGGATAGCAAAGGCTATAGGCTACAGCAGTTAACATAAAGACATCTTGTCGAAATGGATCCTGAATATCACCATCTTCCCACAAGGCATCTTCGGGCAAATACATATGCGAACCTTGCAAATGCGAGCGGAGATCGTTAACAGTTCCTCTTTCAGGATAAAATGAAGTTGAAAACCCCGAAACCAGAATACTTCTTTGCTCAGTTGCATACCATAAGTTGTGAAGATCTACATCTCTGTGGCCAATCCCTAAGCCATGTAGTTCTGAAAAAGGTGCTAAGAGTGCACGCACCCAGTCGAGGCGCGTCTCAGGAGAGGCCCTATTACCCTGACCATTTATATACTCATCAAGACGAAAAAAAGTTCTTCTTAATTCATAAAGCTCAGTGACATCCTCTGTGATATCACTTTCACCCAAAGGCACTAAAGGTTTAAGAAGATATTCTTCTAGCGGTGAGCTATTCTGCTTGGCATGCCTAATCACTCTACTCTCGCGAAGAGCAATCTCAGCCCATTGGGACTGAGTTGCATTACCAATACCTAATTGAGTAAAATCCCACCTACGCATAAGTGCTATTTCATTAGCTAGCTCTTCGTGGTAACCCTTGTATTCTTTATAAAGTCCGTTTCTATGGTTAAACCATGGTGTAGGTTCTGCAATAAAATGGTGCTGCCTGTACTCTTTTGGCTTCACTCTGTGACCGCCAAAAAAACTACGAATAACAGGAAGACATTCATCACTATTTGGTCTTGGTTTACCAAGTCTATCAAAAATATAATATATTGCTTTGCTACGATCTTGAACTAATGCTTCATATCCTTCTCTGCTTGATATTTTGAGAAAATCATCAAGACTATGAACAAAACGTTTTTCAGAGGACGAAAGATTTTCTGGCGTTGCGGATCCACATAGTACTACGTGAGCCTCTACTTGAGGAAAATATCCTAATTTATGTTCTAACTCTTGCTGGATTAACTTTTGTATACGCAAAGCGTGAACACGTTTTATTTCATAGGGACTCTTACCTCTGGACGTGCCATTTAAATACCATTGTCCATCAGAGCTTTCAATATTTCCATTCCATTCCTTCAACTCAACAAGAAGCAATCGATCATGTGTTATTATTAGTGTATCAACATCCATTGATCCTTGATCATCAACTACAAGCAAGCTTGCATAAGCAAACCAACTACCTCTTAGCTCTTCTTCCATCTTTCGGACTGCTTTAACTTCACTGGCATGTAGGCCAGACCCACCGAGAAGCTTTACTTGCATTACATTGCTCCTAAAATTTTAGTTATCTGTCAACATTTCTGCTTCAATTTATTTGCATTAATTGTGATTAGTCAGCCTCTATCCTCTGTCACCTCTTAGAACGCCATTGGCTAAAGTCTTGCTCCGACTGAAATTACGCTTTTGGCATATTGACTTAGGATAAGCTTACTACACCACCTACGAATTTGCAGAGTCACAAGTCCTTTGCAATTGTCATGGATTCGCCCTGCTGGCGCCGAATTGACGTTTTGATACGACATCTTCCCTTCTTTATAACGTTTTTCACCCCCTGGGTATGTCCCGGATTTCTAGGAAAGCTGATCAGAGTAATAACACCAAAAGCCCCTATTACAGGAGCTTAAGCTAATTTTAGGAGTTTCCAACTTTTCTATTAGCTGGCGATTTACAGTTCAAAATTGGCGATAATTTTTTATTATCAGGTTTGTAAGCTTGGTGGCTCCAGTTGCTCAATTATCCATTGTCATTCGAGAGGTATCTGATGGATGCCAACCTCATGACGGGTAAAACAAACTCACCTGCGCAACCAGAGCCACCATTCAAGCATTACGGGTAGACACTTTCTATGGTCCAAACAGCACCACAACCATTCCTCTTGCGCAATCGCTTACCATTAACTACCCGATCTGCTCTGAACTTGAGTATATTTCCGACTGTGCGGGACGCCGCCTCCACCAGCTCCCCCTACAAATCAAGCACCTACGGGTGCTTTTTTTGTGCCCGCGGTCTGAAAATGACCTGTTTAGGCATAGCGGGCAACATTTCGGTTAGCTTTTCTTAAACGCCCAGCTCCCTCGAAACTAATCATGTGCAGCGACAGAATTCAGCACAATTGCATTATTGATACAATATAACATATCCTTTGATGCGCTTAATTCTAACGTTAAAGGGAATACATCTGTGTCACGCTCTTTATTTCTGCTTACACCGCTTGCCGCTGCTCTGCTTATTAGCTCCTCTGCCTATGCAGATGATCACCATCATGGGCACGACCACGCCCATGATCATACTAGCCATAGCCATGATCATACTGGCCATAGCCATGATCATGACGACACTGAAAATAGCATCAACGTTTCCTTAGTTGTGGAAGGCATTTACCACAATCGCTTTTCAGGAGATGAGAACTCGCCTGCTGGCTTCAGCCAGGGGCACGAAGGCGGTCACGATCATGAAGGAGGGCATGACCACAGTGGCCATAGCCATGATCTCGACAATGGATTTAACCTGGGACACTCTGAAGTAGCCATCGAAGGGCAAACCGCCCACTTTGAAGGCAAAGCCGTTGTTTCGCTAACAGAAGACGATATCACGCTGGAAGAGGCTTTTATTGCGACGCGTACGCTGCCTAACGGGCTGCGCTTACAAGCCGGTAAATTTCTTTCCGATATAGGCTATATCAACAGCCGACATCCTCACGCTTGGGATTTTGTTGAGCGCCCACTGGTCAATGAGTATTTGTTTGGAGAGCACGGCCTTCTGGATACCGGTCTACAGCTAACCTGGTCTCCAAACAGCACCTGGACGCTGGGTAGCGAGCTGTTTCAAGGTGAGGGAGAAGGCTTCAGCCGCTTTGATGAAGGGGGTTATGAGGATCGTGCCAGCGGCCCTCGCGTGGGCACAATTTTCGCTAAATACCGCCCAAACATCGGTGCGAATAAGCAGCTAACGCTGGGAACGTCTGCAGGTATGAACAGCCAGTATGTGCGTGTCGATGACCATGGCCACCATGCCCATACCGCTGAAGGCGATAACTGGTTCGCAGGCTTAGATGCGCGGTTTAACTACGATGCGGAAAAGCCCGGTTACCAAGGCAACTGGCAATTAGGTGCGGAATATTTCTATAGCGAACGTGACTTGCAAGAACATGTGCAACACCATGATCACTTTCATGCACACGATCACTACACTGAGCAACAAGATGGTGCTTACATCGACGCTATTTACGGTATCGCGCCACGCTGGGAAGTTGGTCTGCGGGCAGAAGCCTTAGGGTTAACCAATAAAGTGATGGGAACCCACCCTACCACGATCGTTTCAGAAGACACGTCCTGGCGGCAAAGCGCACAGCTTACTTGGCATGTGCGCGATAACATGTTCGTGCGCACGCAACTGACCCGCGAAGACTTTGCAGGGCATGATGAGCAGTGGGTCGGAATGGTTCAGTTCAACGCAACGTTTGGCAGTCATGCAGGACATAATCACTAAGTGCGCTAAATCGTAGATAGTGCAGATAAACAGCCCGTCTCCTAGCCAAGAGACGGGCCCTCCCCTTTGCTTGCCCCCGTGTCGGCAATCAGCCACCAGTCATGGTAAAACGTGTTGCATTGAAAGGACTGAGATCCACCTGACTCTCACGCCCTTGTAGCATGTCAGCTACCAACCGCCCCGTCGTGGCACCTAGAGTCAGCCCCAGTTGGCCATGGCCAAAAGCCATCGCCACGTTTTCAAGCAGTGGTGATTTATCAATCACCGGCTTGGTGTCAGGCAACAAAGGCCGCCAGCCAGCGCCAAACTCCATACCAGCCGTATTCAATGATGGCAGTATCGTTTTGGCTTTTTCTAGAATGATCTCCGCACGCTTGAAGTTCGGTTTAGCATGCTTGCCAGCAAACTCAATCGTGCCACCGATCTGTAGCCCTCGCTCCATAGGAATCAGGCCAAATCCGCCGTCAGCATAAAAAGTGGCGTGGGTTAAGTCGACACCAGGGGTGGGTAGCAATACCTGATAGCCGCCAACCTTAATCAACGGTACCTTAATGCCTAATGT
Source organism: Vreelandella venusta (assembly GCF_007989605.1). Taxonomy (GTDB): domain Bacteria; phylum Pseudomonadota; class Gammaproteobacteria; order Pseudomonadales; family Halomonadaceae; genus Vreelandella; species Vreelandella venusta. The sequence continues at coordinate 75,803 of NZ_BJUL01000004.1, forward strand.
TTCGAAAAACACCGAACTGCCATTGCCTGCGGCGACCACCAGTTGCTCGGCTGGCAGCCTCTCACCGCTAGCCAGAGTTACACCAACGGCACGCCCTCTCTGGCTTTCAATACGCGACACACTATCCTGAACAAGCTTGCCGCCCTGCTCTACAAAACTGTCAGCGAGCTCGGTTAGAAAGGTCTCGGTATCGCACACTGTGCGCCAATCCGACAATAACAGGCCGTAAGAAAAACGCCCCGCAAGCGCTGGCTCCATCGCAGCAATCTGTTCTGCATTCAGCGTTTCGGAAGCAAACCCTTGCGCGCGACGCAGCTCTGCATAAGTTTGCTCATGGGCCAACCCAGCCGCATCGTCAAATAGTTCAAGGGTTGGTTGGTGACCAATCAGATCGTCACGACGGCACTGCGCAAGCAGGGGTTCATAATCCTGGAAAGCACAGCGCGTTAAGGTCGCTAGCTCATGAGCAATAGCATCAATGCGCGAACGCCGCGCATGGGTGATAAAACGCAGCATCCAGGGTAATAGCCCTGGTAATGCTGATGGCCGCAGCGCCAGCGGTCCTGTTTGGTCTAACAGCCACCCAGGCACTTTTTTGATAATACCAGGCTTGGACTGAGGAATAATTTCGCTTACCGCAATCTGCCCGCAGCTCCACTTAGCGGTACTATCGCCAGGCATAGCGGGCTCTACGAGCGTTACATCGAGCCCCTCTTTTTGCAGATATAACGCGCAGCAAATACCCACGATGCCACCACCAATGACCACGGTTGAATGCGTTGTAGTCATTACTCTCCTCCTGGTTTCATTCAGGCGTGCAAGCAAGCCCAAGTTGCAGCAATTCAGTTGTCGGCAAACAATGCTTATTTCAAAAGACAAACACCCCGCCTTTGGCAAGCTGGGGTGCTGTCTTATCGGTAAAATACGTAACGACTAGTGACGATCAACTCGAGCTTGGAGCTGGCGTCGGGCTAGTAACGGCTGCGTCAGCAGCAGCTCCCAATGCTTCGGAAGAGGCAATCGCTTCTCCCTGTTTTTCCCACATGGCACGCTCTGCATCGGTTGCCTTGGGCGAGAACCAGCCCATCTGTGCGTATAGAATACCGATTAAGGGCGATAACCAGCAGGCAAAGGCCAACGGTATATAGAGCAGGTTCTCAACGCTACCTTCGCCAATGCCTAGCCCTAGTACACTAATGACAAAAGCGCCACCAGCATTCCAAGGAATAAGTGGCGACATCAATGTTCCACCTTCCTCAACCCCCCGTGACAGGTTCAGGGTCGAGTAGCCCAGGCCACGATAAGTCGGCGCGTACATGCGTCCCGGTAACGCAACAGATAGGTAGGGGTCGCCTGCCACTAGGTTAGTTGCAAAGGAAGTAGCAATTGCCGAGGTTTGAACACCTTTGAACGAGCGCACCTTGGACATAATGGCCTTGATGATAGTCTCCAGGCAGCCCGTTTTTTCCAACGCCCCGCCAAAACCCAAAGCGATTAGAATCAACGAAATGGTCCACATCATCGATTGGATACCACCGCGGTTCAGCAGGCTATCCATGGCTTCCACACCCGTTTCGATGGAGTATCCATAGTTGGCATAAGTAACGATGTCGTGGAGACCAACACCTTGAACTAGCATGGCAGTTATCGCACCGGCCACTACGCCAGCAAACAGGGAAGGAATCGGCGGCATTTTCTTAACAGCCAACCCGATAACCAACAGCGCTGGCAACAGTAGCCAGACAGAAATAGTAAAGTGCTCATCTAATGATGCAGTAATAGCGTCGATACGCTCAAACGATGCCACCTGATCATCAATCATGGTGAACCCCACCACCAGATAAATAACTAACGCAATCAGCATGGCTGGAATCGTCGTCGGCATCATGTTTTTGATATGCGAGAACACATCATTGCCGGTCACCGCAGAGGCCAGATTAGTGGTATCTGACAGTGGCGAAATCTTGTCGCCAAAGAAGGCGCCGGAAACAACCGCGCCGGCGGTCCAGTAAAGCGGAATTTCAAACCCGGCACCAATACCAACAAGGGCTAGACCCACCGTCCCCACGGTGCCCCATGAGGTTCCCAAAGAAACCGATACCACCGCACAGATCAGCATCGCCGCGGCAAGGAAGAAAGCAGGAGACAACAGCAGTAGACCGTAATAGATCAGACTGGGCACGGTGCCGCTAGCAATCCAGACGCCAATAATCATGCCCACTAAGATCAACACCGAAACCGATGGTAAGGACACGTTGATAACGTGAAACACACCGTCTTCTATGCGCTTCCAGCGGAAGCCAAGTTTGACCCCAACCAGCGAGGTAATGGCTAGACCAATGGCCAGCGGGATATGTGGAGTGAAGTCACCAAAATAGAAAATTTGCACCCCAATGGCGACCAGTGTCAGCACAACGGGCACAAGCGCAAGCCCGAGACTGGGTTTTTGACGAACCCTTTTTGGTTTATCTTCCATCTTATAGACCTCGTTATTATTGAGTTTTTAATAGGTTTATCAGCAGCGATGTTGTTCGTTCAGCAGGAGTTTTTTAGATTTATCATCTAAGGCATTGGCAATAGAAATACTTCCTAGAAGTACACCACCCTTTCATCTATACCAGCTAATTAATCACAATGCGTCATCGCACTTTCAACACTTCAACAGCATTGCGATCACATCACTGTTACAAAAGAATACGAGGGTAACGATGACTTAACGTGTCTATTCCTCGGCTTTTCGTGCTGCTTCCAGGGGAAATCCCCATGGTTCAGCCAATAATGCTTCTGAGCTAGCTGCGTTAAGAAACTATTAAAATTTATCTATAAGACCTATCAGAAACGAAAAATAAACTAAAAAACGCCAGACTCATCAGCAATAAACTGGCGTTAAACTTCAATTAAACAATAAGTTATTCCAATAACAGGGGAGTCAAATTGAGGCGATAGCCCAACCTATTAGTTAGTTAACTAAGTACTCCAGTAGTCTATGGTAAAGTGGAATCCCAAGCATTACGTTGAGAGGAAAAGTAATGCCGAGTGACGCTAACATCGCAAGGCCAATGTTTGCTTGCGGAATAGCTGCACGCATTGCGGCCGGCGCTGCTATATAGGAAGCACTAGCAGCCAATGCGGCAAGAATCACCACTGACCCCACTGGCAAACCAACTAGCGTACCTACCAGAATCCCCAGCAGTGACAACAGCAGTGGTGTGACCAGCGCAAAGGTCACTAAGCGCCAATGATGCCAGGGCATTGGGCGTAGCGTCTGCGCGGCGGTCAACCCCATTTCTAGCAGGAATAACGCCAATACGCCTTTAAAAGCCCCAGTAAACAGTGCAGTGACTTCTTCCCCTTGAAATGGCCCATATAGCGTGCCGATCGCAACCCCACCAGCTAACAGAATAACGCCCCGGTTGGTTAAAGTTTCATGCCATAATTTGCGGGTACTCTCTTTAACAGCGGCGCCTTGATAGCGCCTAAATAGAGCTATCGCCACCATAATCGCGGGTAGCTCCATAGCAACTAAATAGAGCGTTACTTCACTACCCACTGCTAACTGACGTGCCTCTACATACGCCAGAGCGACCGCAAACGTGCCAGCACTAACCGAACCATAGTGAGCAGCAATGCTAGCGCTGTCGGCGGCGGAAAGCCGCACCCAGCGGCGCAACACCGGCATCAGCATTAGCGGTATAAACGCTGACAACAGCGCTACGCCGGTAAGTTCTGGCATCAATCCCCAATGGATATTGCCATGCAGCGCCATTCCCCCTTTTAAGCCAATGGTGAGCATTAATAACAGGCTTAAGGTGTCGTAAGTAGCTTTAGGTACCTGAAGATCCGACTTTACTGCTCCGGCGACTAGCCCCAATAAAAAAAACATCACCACAATATCTGGCATCACCACTGCTCCTCAGGATCAAAAGAGACTGCATTCTGCGAGCGATGGCACTAGATAACTAATAATATATTAAAAGAAATACATAGATAATCCTCTATACCGCTAACATTACCTCATCGCTACTCATTAATAAGCAGTGGTGATAGCTAATAGCTAGTGGTGATAATTTAATTAAGGACCTAACAGAGCCGCTAGGCGCGATGCCGGGAAGACCCCGCCCTGAGAATTCAGGGCGGAGTGCTCAACGTTTAACGTAACCTTATAGGCCAATAGCAGATGAGGTGGAACGGCGAGGATCGGCGCCACCAAAGAACATCCCGTCTTTGATCATGATTGACTGAGCAGCCCCCATGGCGGACTGCTGACTGACCGTGTGACCACGCTCTTCCAGCAAGTTAAGCGTATCTGGGCTAAAGCCTGCCTCAACGCGAATTTCATCAGGCAGCCACTGGTGGTGCATGCGCGGTGCGCTAACCGCTGATTGGATATTCATATCATGATCAATCACGTTCATTAACACCTGTAGCGTTGTGGTGATAATACGTGAACCGCCGGGGCTGCCAGTCACCAGGAAGTTTTTGCCGTCTTGTTTGACGATAGTGGGCGTCATAGACGAAAGCATTCGTTTGCCAGGTTCGACCTTATTGGCTTCGCCGCCAATCAATCCATAGGCGTTGGGCACACCAGGCTTGGCTGAAAAATCATCCATTTCGTTGTTGAGCAAGAAGCCCGCGCCATCCACGACGATGCCAGAACCATAGCTGAAGTTGATGGTGTACGTGTTTGAAACTGCCAGGCCACCGTCATCTACGATGGAAAAGTGAGTGGTTTCATTAGATTCGTAGTCGTTCGGATTACCAGGCGCAATGTCTGCACTAGGGGTAGCTTGGTCGCCAATCTGGCTACGCAATTCGGCTGCATACTCCTTTGAGGTGATGCCAGCCAAAGGCACATCAACAAAGTCAGTATCGCCCAGGAACTCCGAGCGGTCAGCGTAAGCACGCTTCATGGCTTCAGCCATTAGGTGCATGCTTTCAGCAGAGCCAAAGCCAAGTTCACCGATAGGGTATTCTTCGAGAATATTCAGCATCTGCACAATATGAGCACCACCGGAAGAAGGAGGACTCATGGCGTAAATATCGTAGCCGCGATAAGTACCGTGACTGGGCTCACGGATGATAGGAGCGTAACTAGCCATGTCTTCCATGGTAATCAGCCCATCGTGACGCTCCATTTCGGCAACAATCAGCTCCGCTGTTTCTCCTTCATAAAACTCGCGCGCCCCTTGTTCAGCAATGCGCCTGAGTGTCGCGGCTAGATCTGGTTGCTTGAAAATATCGCCAACTTCGTAGGCGCTACCGTCCTCCTTGAAGAACTTGGCCATGCTCGCATCCCAGGGTTCAAAACGTTCTCTGGTCTCTTGTAGCCCTTGAACAAAGCGTGGAGGTACGGCGAAGCCATCTTCAGCAAGACGAATAGCGGGTTCCAGTGCTTCAGCAAGGCTTAACGTACCGTACTCTTCCAGGGCCAGAGCTAGCCCCGCAACGGTGCCGGGAACACCCGCGGCTAAGTGAGTAAAGCGGGAGCGCTCGGTCACTGCATCGCCATTTTCATCTTGGAACATAGCTTCAAAGGCAGCGGCAGGGGCCATCTCGCGGTAGTCAATGGCAATGACTTCATCGCTTGTTTCATCCGAGATCAGCATAAATCCACCGCCACCAATATTACCGGAACGGGGCTGAGTCACCGCTAACGCAAAGCCTGCCACTACGGCAGCATCAACGGCATTGCCTCCTTCAGCAAGCACATCACGGGCAACCTCTGAGGCGAGAAAGTGGCTGGTAGCGACCATGCCATGGCTACTCTCTTGGGGATGAAAGCGCTCACCTTCCAAGATCGCTTGCTGAGAGAATGCCTGTGGAGAGACTAACAACCCGCCGATGCATAAACTGGCCGTCAGCGTTTTAAGCGGACGCGAAGTTAAAAAGGGAATCATCATAGGTGGAATTCCTTATAGTTATTAGCTTAGAAACATTTCAAATATAACAGCATACTTTTCTGCAACGCTATTCAAAGCCATATTCTTGGCCTTGAGAGTAACCCAACGTGCGCCACCTTAGTGTAATGTGGTTTAAACTCTTTTGTCTTCACCTGTCCATTAACGGGAAAGAATAGCTAGCTTTTCCATAATGGCTTGCTGGGTATTCGTTGATAAAGCTGATCGACACCACGACCCAATAATGATGCATTAAGAGACGCCCCAGGAGTTTCGGTTGCTATGAATATTCGCCATCTGACCTTTAGGTTGCTCCAGGTATACGTAACCGTCGTTAGATGTGGCTCCATCAGCGAAGCCGCAAGACAGCTTCACCTTACCCAGCCAACCGTCTCACAGCAGTTGAAACGCCTCCGAGAAGCGGTAGGTAGCCCGTTGTTAGAACAGCATGCCCAACAACTGACGATGACCGCCACAGGGCAAGCGCTTTATCAGGCAAGCCGGGATGTGTTGGGACGCTTTGACGACTTCGCAGATCAGCTCAGTGACTTACAGTATGGCAGCAAGGGGCGATTTAGTATTGCGCTCGTGAATACTGCACAGTACGTTTTACCACGCCTCTTAGGACCTTTTAGCCAGGCGTTCCCTGATGTCGATGTCACTGTGCATATCGGTAATCGTCGACAGGTATTGGCGCGTTTTGAGCGTCAGGAAGATGATCTTTACGTCTTTAGCCATCCGCCTGCGCTTGCTCACGCGGTCGCGTCACGCTTTATGCGCAACCCCTTAGTTGCCATTGCCGCCGCCGACCACTCCCTGGCTCAACAGGAAACCGTGACGATGGAGCAGCTACTAAGTGAGCGCTTACTGCTACGCGAGCCAGGCTCTGCCACACGTATGCTATTAGACAGCTGGCTGCAAGAGCACGGACTGACCATGCAAAAAACATTACAGATGGCCAGCAACGAGGCCATACGAGTAAGCGTGGCCGCCAATATGGGCGTTGCAGTGTTATCTGAACACGTGTTGCCTAATGAGCATCCTGACCTCGTGGTGTTACCCGTTCAGGGGCTACCTATTGAGAGCCACTGGCAATTTATCGTGCGTAATGATCAGCGCCTTCCGCAGTCAGCACAACGCTTTCTTCACTACGCTCACGAGCACCTGACACAGTGGATTGAACCGCGCTTTGTATGCAATGAACTAGACACCTTGCTGAATGCCTACCCGACGTTTCCCTTGCGTGGCTAGGGCTTCGATTAATTAACTTGCAGACGCAACAACGCCCGTTAATGCTTAAAAGTTAGATGACGTTTCTCACAATGCGTTGCTGAGTGGCTCCCTACTACCTTGCAGTCAACATAACTATTTTCGAAGGAATTCGCTGTGCAAATTGCCACCCTCGGCCCTAGCGGCAACAATCATGAATTAATTGCTCTGCGCTATTTAGCAAAGCATGCTCAGCCATCCACCAACCTGCATCTTTTCGAACAGTTTGAAGAGGCGTTTGAAGCGCTGATTGAAGGGCAAGTAAGCCACCTGCTCCAGTGCACTGCTCACTTTGCCCACAGCGATTGTGTAGGCCGCTATATGCACCGCGCCTACCCGGTCGATGCTTTTATTGCAGGCAGCAAGCCTTTAGCATTAGTTGCTCAACGCGGCATAGCCACCCCTCGCCATGTGGCTATTCAGCCAGCTACCCGCCATTACACAGATTTAAGCAGCTTTGGCGATATTATCGAAGCGCCCACGACGATTGCCGTGGCTGAAGGCTTGCTAGCGGGTACCTTTGAGGCCGGGATTTGCGCTGAAGAGGTCATGAGTCAAGCGCCTGAGCAACTTAAGCTGGTGGCGTCGCTGGGGCCTGCACTAGATACCTGGGTGGTGTATGCCACCACCCCGTTACCGTCCACGTCACCGCTGCTTTTAAGCTAGCGACCTTTTAACCAAGTGCTGTTTGCTATTAAGCAAATACCCTTAAACGATAAAGATAACAGCCGCGCCCGCCACCACGAGCATTATCCGCAGCCAAATGGCTTTACGGGCGATGACACCAAACGAAATAGCCGTTAAACCAGCGGCTATTTTTAAACCATCGAGCAAAGCACCCGCTGGATTAAAAGCAAGCTGAATAACGTCAGGATTCGCGACCATCGCTAATGGAATGATGTACAGCCCTATGCCCAAAGCCATGGCCTTAAGCGCTACTTTCAGCCAGTTTTCACCTACCATTCCCGCCGCGATAAACACTCCTCCACAGACAGGCGGCGTAATCGTCGAAAGCAGCGCATACCAAAACACAAACAGGTGCGCCAACAACGGCTCTAATCCGAGCGATATAAGCGCGGGTCCTGCCACCGACACACAAATGACATAGGCTGCTGTTGTTGGCACCTCCATCCCCAAGATCAGGCAGGCCAGTGCGGTTAACAATAGCGCAGGCCATAGCAGGTCATTTGAGAGCGATAAGATACCCGACGTAATCTTTACGCCAAGACCTGTCAACGAGAGCACACCAATCACTAGAGAGGCGCACAAAATAATCGCGCCAATAGTGGCAATTTGACGCCCCGCGGTCACCACCGCATCCGCTAAGCGATTTGCAAACCCAGCAATTGAGAAGCGCAGCGTAACATCAACCAGCAGCAGCGCTGCACCGGCAAATATCGCAATACTGGCGGCATATTGAGGTGTGTACCCGCCGTTAAAAATACGCTCTAACAACAGTACAAACGGCACCGCAAAAAAGAGTGACGTGATCAGCACTTCTTTGGCGGCTGGCTGCTCGCTGGCATCAATCGGCTGCAAGTCATGGCGCGTTGCGTAGGCATTAATGCCCATCCATACCGTCAGAAAATAGAGCACAGCGGGTAGCGTTGCTGCGGCCATGATTTGTGTATAGGGCGTGCCGGTTAGCTCTACCATGACGAATGCTCCCGCCCCCATCAGCGGTGGCATTATTTGCCCGCCTGAAGACGCTACCGCTTCTACCGCGCCCGCAAACGAACGCGGATAGCGCAAACGTACCATAGAGGGAATCGTAATCGCCCCAGTAGAAGCAACGTTCGCTGAGGCTGAGCCTGAAATGGATCCCATCAACGCCGATGAAATTACCGATACTTTGGCTGCACCACCGGTTAAGCGCCCAGCAACGGCACTCGCTAAATTCATGAAACCTTGGCCAGCTTCGCCAGCATTCAGTACCGCACCAAAGATCACAAAGATAGCCACGACACCAACACTAACCCCTGTTAGCGAGCCCCATAGCCCCCCTTCTGCAATCGTCAATGACCCCACCATGCTTTGCAGCGGCAAACCAGGATGACCAAATGCGCCAGGCACATACTGGCCAAAAGCGCCGTAAAGTAGTGCCATTAACGCCACCAACGGCAGCGGCCAACCAATCGCACGCCTAGCGGCCTCCAGGGCCAGTACAATTAAGAAAAGCCCAATCGCCATCTGCAGATGGGTATCAATAAAGCCATACTGATTCGCCAGTGAGGCTTCATTAAGCGCGATGTAGCCACAAGCGGCTACCCCCAATAGCGTCAGCCCCCAGCCGCTAATGCGCTGAAAAGGAGTTTTCGCCATATAAATCAACACCCAAGGCAGCAGTAACGCCATATGCAATGGCCTGCTCACCAGGGCGGGCGTTAAACCGTAAAAAATAAGTCCTAAATGAAACCCAACGCTAATGACACCTAACGCAATCCAACCAGGGGACGCCACCGCATTCGGTGTGGCGTTATCAGCCGTCTGAGACGAAAAAAGAGCATGCATGCCGAGTTGCCTATCCCTATAAAACAACGCAACGGCCTACAGACCGTTGCGTATTATCAGTGCCAAAAAAACGCTGCTAAGGCAGCCTCTATCGAAGAGCATCAGGCACATCGACTCCTGCTTCTTCATAATAACGCAGTGCACCGGGGTGCAGCGTACCGGCCATATTACTCAGCATATCGGGCGAGATACTGCTCCACCAAGCCGTTTCTTCAGCCATGGCATCGCGACGTTCCCAGAAGGTTTTTGTCAGGGCATACGCGGTATCGTCATCCATTTGTGTGGTCGTGTAAGCGATGACCGGTAGTGACGTGGTTTGCACATCCTCGTCCACGCCAGGGTACGTGCCACCAGGAATCGTCTGACGAGCAGCGCCTGTTTGCGCTATCTGCTCATCGCTAAAGCTCACCAGAGTGATTGGCATGCTGGCAGCCGTTTCAATAACATTCGGGGTTGGGAAGGAGCTGGCCGTCACAAAGGCATCAATCTGACCATTTTTTAACGCATCTGGCCCACTTCCAATAGAAGCGTCAGCAACACGCACTTTCTCTTCTAGCCCAAACAGCTCTAGATACCGAGTAGCTTCCCGAGCGCCAAAAGTACCTCGGCCGATTAAGATGTGTTTATCTTCAAGCGCAGCCATATCGGTCACACCGTCATCGCCTGCGATCACAAAATGCATGGTGATAGAGGGAATCGGAAACAGGCCGCGAATTTCTTGGAAACGAGGGTGCTGACGTTCGGCAAACGCCCCTTCCCCAGCCATAGCCTGTTCAACTAAGGCTGGCGGCGTAGTGAAGACATAGTTTCCTTGCCGAGCCATCACCTCCATCACATTCTGCACCGAACCCTGGCTTTCTTCTAACGTCAGGATAATGGCATCGTCAGTGCCTTGGCGCACTGCCTCAGAGAGTTCAACACCCATCTGGTAATAGGCGGTACCCGCCGATGCTGATTTATAAGTAACCCGTGTTTCTGCTTGTGCTGTCATGGCAGCAGCGGCCAGGGCAAGCGTGGCGGCCGAGACGCCTAACGTGCGATAAAGGGAGCGAAGTGAGTGGTGCATATGAGTTCCTTAACGTGTCCAACGGCCAGCTGTGTGGCCTCGTTTTTATTGACTAAAAGTGACGACAAAAGCTAAATTGCAAGCCTTTAGACGCAGCATAATGATCAACCATACCAACGCAGCCATCAATATGGTCGCGCATGTTGCTCAATTTTATTACAGCCTGAAGAGCGACCTACAGGCAGCCAATAGACTTACAAAGCAACGGAGACCAATAAATATCGTCATTCTATTATGTTTATCTGATTTATGATTAAACTCTTTACATTTATTTTGCCATATTACTATTAGCTAAACGGATAATTTCCAAAAAAAAGACGTAATTACTTGCTTATCAAAGCATTTCATTCGGTTTAATTCCGTATTGCAATGCAATATAACTTGTTAAACTAACGGCGCTTATTCCCCCTACCTTTTAACCAATATAAGGATAAACACGCCATGCCGACGTTACATAATGACCCAGGCCAGCTTCGAGTTTCTCGTTGCTGGCCTTTTTTGTTAGCAGCCTTATTATTATGCATGAGTCCTTCCGCTTTTGCAGTGACTGGAGATATAGACTTAACCTCATCAAGCGTCGGATTTTTTGCCGTAGCAATCTTCGTGCTTGCCTATGCCTTAGTAATGGCAGAAGAAAAGATCCACATGCGTAAGTCTAAACCGGTGCTGGTTGCTGCCGGTATTATTTGGGGACTCATTGGCTGGGTGTACGTCCAAAACGGCATGTCCGATACGTCAGAGCATGCGTTTCGTGTGACACTTTTGGAGTTCACCGAGCTAATGCTGTTCCTGCTGGTTGCCATGACGTATATCAACGCCATGGAGGAGCGCCGTGTATTTGATGCTCTGCGCTCGTGGATGCTGCGCAAAGGCTTTAGCTACCGCCAGCTGTTCTGGCTAACGGGCGGCCTTGCCTTTGTACTATCTCCCATTGCCGATAACTTAACCACAGCGCTGCTAATGTGTGCCGTTATCACCAAGGTTGCTGAAGGGGATAAACGCTTCATTAATCTTGCCTGTATCAACGTTGTGGTAGCCGCCAATGCCGGCGGTGCCTTTAGCCCCTTTGGCGACATCACCACGCTGATGGTCTGGCAAGCAGGTATTATCCAGTTCCAGGAGTTTTTCATCCTCTTCCTACCTGCCTTGGTCAATTTCCTGATTCCTGCTGTCATCATGAGTATATTTATTAAGGATCAGAAGCCCAGCAGCGTTTATGAAGATGTATGGCTCAAACGCGGCGCACGGCGAATCATTGCGCTGTTTTTGATTACTATTGCCACTGCTGTACTGTGCCATACGCTGCTGCACTTGCCGCCTGTACTCGGCATGATGACCGGGCTTGGCTACCTACAGTTCTTCGGCTATTACCTACGTCGCAGCCTGCCCCGCTCGCTGGAGCGCAAGCGTGAACGCTACAGCCGCCAAGGCGATAATAAAAAGCTTGAGCAGTTGGGTGGCGTGGTGCCGTTTGATGTTTTCAATCGTGTCGCCCGCGCCGAGTGGGACACACTGCTGTTCTTCTACGGGGTGGTTATGTGCGTAGGGGGCCTTGGCTTTATGGGCTACCTTGGACTGCTTTCCGAAGCGCTTTACACCGGCTGGAACGCCACCTGGGCCAATATTATCTTGGGGGTTGTGTCAGCGGTAGTCGATAACATTCCGGTAATGTTCGCAGTTCTAACCATGGAACCAGAAATGTCCCACGGGCACTGGCTACTGATTACGTTGACGGCCGGTGTAGGGGGAAGCTTGCTCTCTATTGGCTCCGCAGCTGGGGTTGCCGTGATGGGACAAGCGCGTGGCGCTTATACCTTTATGGGCCACCTACGCTGGGCACCGGCTATTTTTCTAGGCTACGTCGCCAGTATCATTGTGCATATGTGGCTTAACGCCAATAGCTTCGCCGTCTTTGGTTAACGAGCTGTTAACAGCAGTTCAAGCCCGCGTCACGCGCTAACAAGCGCTACGCGGGCTTTTTAGTACGCCTCAAATAAATACTCAATTGGCGTCGGGCGACCAAATAAATAGCCCTGATAGCGATAACAGCCATGCCCTTTAAGCCAATCAAACTGCTCTTTTTTCTCGACGCCTTCAGCCACTACGTTTAAACCGAGGCTGACCGCTAAAAGAATCGTGGTGTCCACAATCGCGGCATCGGTTTTGTCCGTCAACAATTCACGAATAAACGACTGATCAATCTTTAGCTCATCCAATGGTAAGCGTTTCAGATAGCTCAGCGACGAGTAGCCCGTGCCAAAATCATCCAGCGCGAAGCGAATACCTTGGGAGCGAAGCTTTAACATGGTGCTGCGTACTCGCGTGGGTTCGCTCATCAATAGACTCTCAGTCACTTCCAACACTAAACGACTAGGCGGTGCCTGGGTTTGTGCTAACAAGCTTTCTACATCTCGTACAAACCCAGGCTGCTGGAACTGCACCGAACTCACGTTAACTGAGATAGTGAGCGCCTCATAAGCAGGCTGCTGCGCCCATTTTGCTAACTGCTCACAGGCTGATTTCAACACCCAGTGCCCAATAGGCAGAATCAACCCGTTTTCTTCCGCAAGGGGAATAAAGGTGGCTGGTGATACCCAGCCCCGCTGTGGGTGATACCAGCGTAATAAGGCCTCAACGCCAGTAGTAACGCCTTGATGATTAACCTGCACTTGGTAATGTAGCGACAGCTCATTGTGCTCTAAGGCTTGATGCAGATCCCCCTCAAGCTTAGCCCTCTCCAACACGCTGGTTTGCATTTCCATATTAAAAAAGCGTAACGAATTTCCGCCAGCCGCTTTGGCTTGTTGTAGCGCCATGTCGGCTTGTTGTAAAACACTGTTCACACTCAAATCCAAACACTTAAACAGTGAAATACCAATGCTGGCGGTAATCGGCATAGCCCTGTCGTTACGCAGCTTAGCAACCGCCCCTAAGAGCTGCCTTGCAAGGCGCTCAGCATTGTGTGTTGCTTTACCTTGCTGCTCACCTAATGTATTTAACAGTACGACAAACTCATCGCTACTAAAGCGGGCAACGGTTGCCTCCTGAGGCAAATGTATTTGCAAACTTTGGGCGACATTAATCAGTAATTGATCGCCACTCTCGTGGCCCTGGATATCATTCACCAATCTGAAACTATCTAAATCAACAATAAAGATTGCGCTGAAGTTTTTTGTGCAATTATTTTTATCCGTGACATCGGCTAATAATTCCATAAGGCGACGACGGTTCGGAAGGCCAGTCAATGCATCATAAAACGCCAAATGGTGGGTTTTAGATTGCATCTCCAGATACTCAGTTAATTCAGTGGAGATACCGCATAAGCAAGGCGCTTCACCTGGCGCCATTGTCAATGGCATCTTAATTGATAGAAAAGTACGCACATGCTCCTCACCTTGTAGCATATGATGCTCTTCAATCGTTACTTTCCTTCCTGATTCTAAAATATTTTTATCAATTTCTTTTATTTCCTCAGCGCTTTTGGCACTAAAAAAATCATCATCATACTTTCCAACAATATCCTCTATTGGCCGCTTAAAAAGTTCACTTATTCGACGATTGACGTAACGATACTTTAGCGAGGAAGACTTTATATAGATATATGCATCTACACTATCTAAAATCGTCGTCAATAGTGCCTCATGGGTATTTAACTGTTCTCGATTAATCTTCATACGGCGTTTAAGCATTATATTGCCTAAAAGCGCTACAACAAGCAGTAACACTAGCAAGCTAATACCACACCATGCCCAGGCGGGAATTAGCTGGGATGGTCCTGGCGTAGCCCGCCATGCACTTAGCGTTTCATAATAAGCAGAGCCTTTATCCTGCTTCCATCGACGTAGAACATCATCAATACGACTCAATACCTCATCAGGAAGTTGTGGGGATGCAGCATAGAACAGCCTTGCTGGCTGAAAAATAACAGGTGTGTCACTCAACCCATAATCGTGAGCCCGCCAGCCGCCAAATAGATGGTCGGCGGCCACAAGGTTTGCATCTCCATCCGCCACTGCCTGAAACCCTTCAGAGAAACTACTTACGGGCAGCCAAGTGACGTTGATATCAAAACGCTCGGTTACCGTCTCCAAATAGCGTTGCTGAACGGAGCCTGATACTACAGCTACACGCTGCTGCTCAAGATCAAAAATAGCGCCGATCTTGGCCCCTTCGTGCTGATAAAGCTGCGACCAACTATGCATCACCGGCTCTTCATGAAACGCGATACGCTGGGCACGCTCCTCACTCCAGGCAACATCAGGGAGTAAGTCAATGTCCCCTTGCTCTAATAGCGCAAGACACTGCTGAAAGTCACATTGAAGGCTTTCAAGCTGCCATTGCTCTTCTTCGGCAATCGCTTGCAAAAGGTCGCCTAGCACGCCTCGTAGGCGACCTTCATCGTCAGCGAAGAGTTTTGGCGGATTATGGTACACACCAACGGTCAGTGTCTCGGCCGATACGCGAGTTGTTGCTAAACATCCAGCTAGCAGTAATGTTCCCGACATAACGTGGGCTAGCACGCACAATGCCCCCTTTTGAGTAGCAGAGGAGCGAGGTCCGCAACAGCTCAACGTCTGGAACATAGATAAACCTACGCACCCGGCATGGTAAGGGGGCCAGCGCGCTCAACTACACGTTGCCAGGCAGGATCACTTTCAATACGTGCCACAAACGCAGCAATAGCCGGATACTTTGCCAACGATTGTGTCGCGGCGATGGCCTGTAACGGAAAGCTCATTTGTATATCGGCCCCGCTCGGCCAGTCACCCGCAAAATTACTTCGTTTGCCTAGGTGAGACTCAATTATGCTTAGATGTTGTTTTAGTTGGGGTTGAATAAACCGCTGCTGCACCGTTGAACTAATTCCTTTTGCTAACGGTTTAATCAGCCACGGAGACTGCTTAGGCAATTGGCTAAAGACCAGCCCCATCACAAGCAGCGGCATTAATGAACCTTCAGCATAGTGGAGCCAGTAACGATAATTTACCCACTCATTACGGTCTTCTTCAAAGAGCTGACCTTTGGTATTACCGTAGCTGTTGACGAGATAATCAATAATTGCCCCAGACTCTGCTATGGTCAGCTCACCGTCGGTAATCACCGGCGACTTACCCAGCGGGTGAATTTTTTTAAGTGATTCAGGGGCTAGCTGAGTTTTAGGATCGCGCTGATAAACCTCAATATCGTAATCAAGGCCAAGTGTTTCCAGAAGCCATAAAATACGGTGCGAGCGGGATTTTTCGAGATGGTGAACGCGGATCATAACGACTCCATGGGGCGACTTGGTACGCTAGTGCACCAACGTCAGTTACTCTTTTACTGCAAGCGTATTTAGCTTAGCACTATTGCAGCGTTGAACCCCATGAAGTTTAGCAATTATTCACGTTGTTAAAGAAACCCAAAGAGCATGGCTTAAGATGTTATTAGATAAAATTAAGCCCATGTTTTAACTCATTTTAATATACAGGCACACTCTCACCCATTCTGCACTACGTTCTATGCTCATGACGCCAACGAGACAATATATCTAATGGCGACCATTTCCCTTCCAGCCAAGGTGCCAGTAAGCGCGTAGAAAGTGGAATAAATAAAAACACCATGACAGGCGTCAACATCATCGTACTGACCAGAACACGAGGCACCATGGGCCAGTCCGCTAAGATACTGCCAAATACCCAGTTAAACAGCAGTGAAATGGGGAAAAAAGCTAACCATACGGCGATGGCTTGTTTCCAACGCGGAGGTGTCGTACCCGAACTGGACTGAAACCAAGCATCTAGACCGGTGGCACGGTGCTCATGCGGAGCGTCATACAACCCCTTACCTCGCTGTAGCCATGCATTTCGCGAAGCCGAGTGCTCCCAGGCTGTTAACGTGTCACTGCTACTAAAGCGGAAAATAATTTGATATTCGTCATCGCTATTGGGTGGTGCCAAAACACCGGACCCCAAATAACCGGGAAAGTCAGCCGCCAAGTCGCGGCCTTCGTTCAACCAACGGTTAAAATCATGGTAACGGCCGCTCGCCACTCGACGGGCTACCATTAACGTGACAGGTGAGGCAGACATGATATATCTCCTAATGTGATCACAGCGAATTGCCGGGTAGGCAAGCTGTTTGTCTTCAGGTGGGTAATCCCAAAAACAGTGCTCGCATTATACAGGCAAAGATGATGCCATGTGATGACATTGGAGTAGTGACAAGGGGGTAACTACTAGCCAGGTAGTGGCTGACGACGTTCGCCACGCTGAAAAGACCTAACGTGTAAGTAAATATCAATGGCGCTGCGAATTGCATCGGCCTCTAGGGCATCAGGTACCACGATAGGCCCTTTCACCTCCCCTCCTGAGCGCAAAACCCTATCCACATCAGCACGATAGCGTTCCAAAAGGTGTTCTATGTTGATACGCACACGATGCACTTCTAGCGAGAATGCATGTTTTTGTTCGTTACGCTTAACGACATCCAATGGATTTTCTGCCACTTCGATTAGGCTCTCCAGGGTATTGAGCACTAATTTTTCGGCTCTATTTAGATTGGGTATAACGGCATAAATGAGTTCATGGAGCGTTAGATTTGCATCGCTATGGTGCATATGCCAAGTCAACTCTTTGAGAGAGGCTGAATGTTGATAAAACGACTCTGGTCAGAAAATTCCAATCGATAAACGCCATGAACGCCCTCTTGTCCTACTACGCGGCGCAGCGCTTCCGCAGGAAAAATGACCCAGCGGCCATCAACGCTGCGCGCTCGCACATTCGAGTAGCGTCCTTCGTAATGCGCCAGGCACTCACTTTTTGACAGATGGATAACAACATCGATGATAGGCATGTGAATGATTAACCAAACAATAGCTAAGCGGTCGTTTTAGGCACAACACGTGCTGCGATTTCTACATAGATGCTCTATGCTAACGCAAACAGCTTATCCTTCGGTAATTGCTTATGGATCTTTCTACCCTAACCCCATTTGTTTCTTCATATGCGTTACCGCAGCCTAAGGTAAGCGACCCACAGGCTGAGCGAATGCCGTCGGAAGAACAGAAAGCCCGCGCCTCTGAAACTACACCAGCAAGTGAAGAGACGGACTCATCCGCCAGTCGCGAAACGACCGGTCCTACGCGCCCAGACGGTACGCCGCTAGCACCGGAAGAGGTCCAGCTTTTAGAACAACTTAAGCAAACTGACCGGGAAGTTCGCCAGCATGAAATGGCCCACCAGACAGTAGGTGGCCCCTACACCGGCGGTGCCAGCTATGAGTACGAAGTTGGGCCAGATGGCAAACGCTATGCAGTGGCAGGCGAAGTTCCCATTGACTACGGCCCCGTACCAGGTAACCCCACGGCGACTATTGACAAGATGCAAACGGTCATCGCGGCAGCGTTGGCGCCGGCAGAACCATCTTCTAAAGATATACAGGTAGCCGCTCAGGCAAGACAGTATTTATTGGAAGCCAAACTGGAAGCCGCTCGCGAGCAGAGCGAAATGAATGCTGCGCGAAGTGCTGGGGAGGCTACTACAGATACAGAAGAAGTGACCACAACAGCTGATGAGCAGGCAGCCTGATCGGTTGGCTTTCCTACATTGGATTGCAATTGCTCCCCCTATTAATGTCGCCTAGGGTGCTGGCGAAGCAGCGCCTAAAAAGCGCTGATTCCAGTAATCGATATCCAGTGGCACGCTGACCACGCTTCGACCGCTACCAGGGGCATGTATCATCTGCCGATTCCCGCCATAAATGCCAACGTGCGTGGCTTTGGCGCCGTCCCCAAAGAACAGTAAATCACCAGGGCGCGGCGTCTCTACCTGCGGCAGCGCGCGGAATTGGTCGTCAGCAGTGCGGGGCACGCGGATGCCTGCGGCGCGATAAGTCATTTCCACAAGTCCCGAACAATCCAGCCCCTCCGGCGTGTTACCGCCAAAGCGGTACGGTGTGCCAATCGCTTGCTGGGCATGAGAGAGAATCAGCGCACGCTCCATCGACATACCCGCTTGATCACCGGCGCCGGGGGCAGTCGTGATCTCCTTGCTGGCACATCCTGCTAATAGCAACAGCGTGGATAGCGTTAACAGTGAGGACAGACGGATAAACGGCATACATCGCTCCGACTCAGCATGTTAGCAATACTTATATCATGGCCTATACGCAGCTTACCCGCTACTGATTCGTAGGCTGTTATTACTTAATACACTATGAATAACGCACTATGACTAACACCCTGTGACTAACGCCCTATCCACTCAACAAATGTGCTTTCGCCCAGCGCATGGCGCTCGTGGCGCAAGCGGCTCATTGCAGCATAAGGTAAATCCATCACTAACCCGTTACCAAGCGGCTGTCCCAGCACTTGGCGCAGCAGCGCATTGCAGACAAATAGATGTGCAATCACCAACACGTGCTTACCGGGCGGATTAGCCAACAGTCGCTGCCAGGATTCACTAACCCGAGCATCCAGCGCTGCCAATGTTTCTCCTTCTGGGGGCGCGACTTGGCAGGGGTTAAACCAAAACGCGCTCATTGGCTCACTGCCCTCATCGGCAAATACCTGGGCATGCGTTTTGCCTTCCCAGCGCCCCAAGTGAAGTTCAGCCAAGTCGTCATCAACTTGTACAGGCACATCAAACTCCTCGCCCAGCCACAGCGCAAATTCGCGGCAACGCAGTAGTGGCGAACTGACAATCGCATCATAAGGCGGCCTGCCGTCCACCGTGTGGCGCATAACGGCATCACTCACTTGCTTCCAGCCCTTTTCACTCAGCGGGTGGTCGGTACTGCCACGTAACATGCGCCCGCCGACTGGCTCCCCATGGCGCATAATATCGATGGTGGTGATGTCTGCATTTGGAAAGCGCATGGTTTTTTGTTCCTTAACAAGCTGACTCGATGATCACGTAGCGCGCACAGGCATAGAGCCACTCGGGCATCAGCACCGTGGCCAAAATCATCACATAGATAACGCTAACTGGATTCCAGGCGAGGCTGTTAATTGAGGCATTGAGCTACAAGCCAATACCATTATTGCCGGTAATGCTAATCACTGACGAATCACGTAGATTGATAGGCCAGTCGATACGTTGAAAGGCCAATTAAGCGCGGCATCACCTGAGCGGGTTATTTAGCAATGCCGCTATGGTGGTGGCCAACCATGACAGCGAAGAGACACTAAAATGACAAACGCATGACCGCTCAGCGACAGTTCAGTGGGTAAAACTCACTGTTACCTACTCCACGTTGGCGCCACACAGCATCCTCGACGCTCTACGAATAAACTGTTACCCACTATTTTTTTTGCTTGGTGCTTTAACTCAGAAAGTTGGGCAGCAATGTCTAACGCCTTGCAGCGAGTGGTATCAGTGACCGGTTTAACAGCAATAGAAACACTTACAAAAGGAATAAACGCCACCGCTCCTTGGCGGTTTTCTATATGAACTCCTCCTTGCTGGCGGTCTGCATCCTCATAAAACCCTGGGGCCATCACTTCAAAAGAGTGCAATATTTGCTGGCAAACGCCCTCCCACTGCTCTAGGGGAAGCAGCATCATAAAATCGTCACCACCAATATGGCCGATAAATCCGCCAGCGCTCTCTACTTGCGCCTGAAGTAAACGCGATAAGGAAATAATTACGTGATCGCCACGGGCATAGCCATAAGCATCGTTAAAGGCTTTGAAATTATCTAAATCAACATAGGCGGCCGCAAACCCTTCGTGCTGGTCGAGATAAGTAACCAGCGTTTCGTTTATCAGAATATTACCCGGCAACCCGGTAAGCGGGTTGGCATGGCGAGCCTGACGCACCTGAATGGCGGTAATTTCGCGCAATAGGTCCACTATCGTCCCCATTCCCAAATAGCAACCGCGACTATCTACAATCACGAAATCTTCCTGCTCAATATCGCGGCTATCGGTTAGCTGCTGGCTAAGCGCCTCAAGAGACAAATCGGCGTCGGCCACTAGCATTTTAGGGTCGGCAATCTCTAGCACCCGGCGCTTTGCGTACAACGCGTGGCTATAGGGGTTGGTAAATAGCGTTAAAAACGCATTACGACGCACCACGGCTATCGGCACGCCATCTTCTACCACCGCCACGCAGCGTAGGCTTGTCACATCACGAAAGCGCTCAGCAAGCTCTGGCACGGAGCAGGCTGGAGACACAGCGCTTATCGAACGTAAAATAGAGTGGGCGGTTCGTCCCGCCGGACCTGTTAACTGTGTCGTGGCCGGTAGCAGTATGTGTAGCTGCAAGGGCGGGTGAAGGCTTGGTCGTGCAAAGTAAAACCCTTGAAGCAACGTCAACCCTCGGTCTAACTCCCACAGACAGAGGTGCTCGGCGGCAGTCTCAATCCCCTCAGCAATTAGCTGGCAGTCTAAGCTGCGCGCTACATCGAGAATCGAGCGTAAGAACTCACGTTTGGCCGGCTCTTGATCAATCCCGGAAATAAAGTGGCGATCTAGTTTGACGAAATCAGGACGTAGCTCAGACCAATGGCGCAAACTGGAATGGCCAGCGCCTAAGTCATCTAACGCCACTTGAAAGCCCATGTCGCGATAGTGGGCCACTGCTTGACGCATCAGCTCGTAATCATGAATAGGCACATGTTCAGTAAGCTCAATGACTACCCGCTCTGGCGGCAGGCCACTATCTTGGATGAAGCTCAGCGTTAAGCCTTCACGGAAGTCACGCTCAACAATCGTCAGCGGCATCACGTTCAGAAACAGCAGTCCGGGCAGTTCAAGTTCTGCAAAACGGTAAATCGCTAGCTGTCGACACAGTAAATCCAAATCGACTAACAAGCCTGCCTGAGTCGCCACCTCAAACAGGCGTAACGGTGAGTGAAGTGGTGATGTTTGCGGGCCACGAATAAGCGCTTCATAGCCATAAATAGCCTGCTGATTGGCATTCACAATGGGTTGAAACAACACCTGCAGATCTTCTGTTGCAATAATCTGATTCAACCACTGTGCTTCTTGTGCGGTCATATACCTGCGGCCCTATCAAACGTCGCCCGTTCCTTTGACTCTAGCTCCAGCTGATTCTAAAGCGCCATCAGGAAAGCATTCGGATAGCAATCGTGCGACATTTCCATGTCGTTTGTATGACAGGCCGCAGACTAAGAACGCGGGAGCTCAGACGGAGGAAACACCACATCACCGCCATCGACATCTAGCTGGCGAATATCCGTTGGGTGGCCCTGCTCATCCAGACTGACCAGCCCAATCCCGCTGGCATTCCATAGCCGCTCTCCAGCGCTGGCCCGGTCTGGATCGCGGGGATGAATACTCAACTTGCGGCGCTTGGTGAACCAGTTGAGTGGTGAAAACGGCGCATAGAGCCAACGGTTCAAGCGGTCAAACGTGTTCAACAGCTGTTGGGGAAACGTATTTTTGATCCCACTGGAGGTGATTTGCCAAAGATGCGGCGCCTGCTTTTGCCGACGTACAACAATATCGTAGGCAAATGAGTAGTGGACGTCGCCAGATAAAATCACGTAGTTACCCGGCGTTTTAGAGTGTCGCCAAATATGCAGTAGCACATTGGCAGCCCCGCGATGCGCCATCCAGTTTTCAGCGTCCACCACTAACGGCTTGCCCACCAAGGTAAACAGCTTTTGAATGATCTCGATGAGCTTGACCCCGAACATCGGAGCTGGCGAGACGATAACAGCGCTTTTAGTGCCCAGTAACGCCTGCTGCATTTCCATCAGCGCCTCCCAGTCCATTAAACCCGAGGGACGGTTGGGATTTCTTTCGCTGCGCCAGCGGCGAGTACGCGTATCCAGCACGATAAGAGCAGGCGTGCCAGGCACCTGGTACTCCCAGCCCTGAAAGCGCAGCAACCGCTCGATGAAATTATCCTGGATACTCGCGTTAAGCGAGCCACCTTCTTCAAATAACGTTGAGGCTTGAAGCAACAGCGGATTAAGCTTATCCGGTGCATTGCCCCATCCCTGGCACACTAAATAAGCCACTAACGCATTGCCGATAATACGCTTGGAAAACGGATGGCCGTAGGCACAACGCTCCCAGTCAGCCGTCAGGTTCCAGTCATCGGTGACATCGTGATCATCAAAGATCATCAGGCTGGGAACGTGGGCCATTAGCCGCGCGCACCGGGGCAGCCCAGCCACAAAGTCGTCAATCACCGCCTGCTCTTGCTGGTAAGCGTCAGTTTCTTTATCGCCCAACTCTGGCGGTTTAACGGCAATGAGCTGCCAGGGTGTTGGGGACCATACCAGGCAGTACATGGCGAGCATTTCTGCCAGTGTCACTAAGTGGTTTTGCGCATTTGCAGAGGTAAACACGGGCTTTTTAACACCACCAAAGAAACGCTCACGCAGTGCAGCGTTACTGGTCACATCCGGCAACAGCGCTTCACGGTGATAATAGCTTTCGGGGGCCGCGTAAAGCGCTTGACTGTCATCTACCGTGGCTCCCTCCAACTGCTCGTCTACCAATCCCAAACGCTCAATGAGTGCGTGTACCGCACGCAGCATCGGGCCAGCTACATCATCAACATAGACTTGGTCACCGGTCATCAGCAGCCAAGCTGGCCACTCGTGCGGGTCTGACTGACGTTCAGCTAACCAAGTATCAGCCCGTACCAAGCCGTCGGCGCTGTTGTGATGGGGTTTACGGCACGAACCGTGCATCAACCGGTGATGCCGAGAGGCCAGCACAAAGCCTGGATACGCTTGGCCCTCATGACATAACCAGGGCGCCCAATCCGGCAGGCGTTGCCAGTTACCTTGGGTGTCCTGTATCTGCAGATCGTAGTCAATCCGCTCATCGGTGGGCAGTGCGGCCGGCAAGCTCAGGTCAATAAAATGAATATAGGCGTGCTGGCCAATCGCCAGGCATTGATGCGACTTATCCAATGAGTGCGTCTGGGCACCCTTTTGCTCAGGGCAAAGCACCAGCTGCATGGTTAGTGGGCGCGAAGCAACTAGCCACAGCACTAGCCGCGAAGGCGAAAGGCGACGCAACAGTGGCCCCACCAGTACGTCCGGCAATGTCTTGGCGATTTGCGTCATGTCATTGTCTCTTGGTTTAGGTCATGCATAGTAACTACCGAGCCACCACAGGTAACTCAATAACCACCTCTAATCCACCCACCTGGGCGCGTTGCAGGTGCATTTGCCCTTGATACAGCGCGACAAGGTCGGTCACGATGGCTAGCCCCAGTCCACTACCAGAACGTTGTTCATCAAGACGTTTCCCGCGCTGCACAGCAGCTTGGCACTCCTGCGCGGACATACCTGGGCCATCATCGCTCACTCGCAGCGACAGTCGTTGGCCATCGGTTTGCAGACGAATGCTCACCTCGCTGGTCGCCCAGCGAAGTGCGTTGTCCAACAGGTTACCGACGATTTCCTGAAGATCCTGCCCATCCATATGGACGCGCACGCTGCTGTCTATGTGTTGCTGCAGTTGAATATGGCGGCGCCGCGCCAAACGTGTCAGCCCAGTGATCAACGCTGCTAACGTATCCTGTACGGCAATTGGAGCAAAACGCGCGCCCTCGCCAACAGCAGATGCCCGCGCTAAGTGGTGACGCACCGCATTGTCGATGCGCGAAAGCTCAACGTCCCAATGAGCGCGGCTTTCACTAGGCAATTGCTTAACCAGTAAGCGCATGACGCTTAGCGGGGTTTTTAGCGCATGGGCAAGGTTACCTGCGGTGTGGCGGCTTCGCTCAATTAAACGCTGGTCGCGAATAAGTACGGCATTCATTGACTCCGCTAGTATAGCCAGCTCACCGGGCAGGTGGGTATCGAGCTGTTCAGCCTGCCCTTGCTCAACGTCCCGGAGATTGGCATTCATGCGTCGCAAGGGTGCCAACCCCCAGCGCACCTGCAGCGCCAGGACACCTAATAGCAGCGCTCCCAGGCCCACCAGCCCCAGCCATAAAGCTTGTTGAAACTGTTGAATATCTTCTCGCAACGCATCATCTCGGGCGGCAACACTAACATGCAGCGGGGTTTCCAACGGGGCAAGGTAAATATCTCGCTCGACAACTCGCAACTGCTGACCTCGCGGACCTCCCAGTGTGCGAGCCGCTAGGTTTTTATTATCGATAACCGGAAGACGCTGATCCCACAGCGAGCGCGACGTTGCCGAAAGGTGGTCACGATCGGTAATTTGCCAATACCAGCCGGAATAAACCTGTTCAAAACGCGGGTCACCCAGCGATCGATCGTAACTGATCTGCTGGGCGACCGGATCAAAGGTCACCCCCGCAATGATCACGTTCAGCGTTGTCTCCAAGCGTTCATCAAAAGCATGAATTGCTGACGTACGATAATGGTGAGTAAGCAGCCAACCCGCCACTGGCAACGCTAGCAACACCATTAACAGTGCCGCGAGTAGAAGACGCAACGTAATCGAACGGGTCGACCAACGCTGAGCCCAACGGGTAATAGCTGGCTTCATGCGTCGGAAGGCTCTTCAGCGAGTAAGCGATACCCCTGACCACGTAGCGTGGCAATCCGCCATGCGCCTAATTTACGCCGCAACCGGCTCACTTGAACATCAATTACGTTGGAATCGGGTTCATGATCACGGTCATAGACATGTTCTGACAGCTCGCTGCGACTAACCACCCGAGGGGCAGCATGCATTAAGTAACTGAGCAGGTGTGTTTCCTGAGCGGTTATACTAACCGGCCTGCCCGCCAGCGTGACATGCTGGGTATGGGTATCCAAGCGTAACTCACCCACTTTTAAAACGGGATGAGCATGACCATGACTACGACGCACCAGAGCACGCAGCCGAAACATAACCTCGGCAGGTTCAAAGGGTTTTGTTACATAGTCATCGGCCCCTGCGGTAAAGCCCGCCGCTTTATCAGCCCAGCGCTCGCGAGCCGTTAGAATCAGCACAGGCAGATCAATACCGTCTTCACGCCATGCAGAGAGCCAGCGTGTGCCTTCACCATCGGGTAGTCCCACATCAAGGATGACCGTGTCATAGGCTTCCGTGCGCACTAGAAAATCGGCTTCCTGGCCATTTTCCGCATGCTCTACCAGCCAATCTCCCTCCCGCAGCGCTTGAATAAGCTCACGGGCGAGCGCCTGGTCGTCCTCTACCAGTAAACACTTCATGAATAGCTACCTTATTGGCGGCGCATCTCGTTAATACGCACACCTTCTATTTTCATTAACTGTCCACTATGGCCATCAAACTCAAACTCAACCACTTGATT
Source organism: Vreelandella venusta (assembly GCF_007989605.1). GTDB lineage: Bacteria > Pseudomonadota > Gammaproteobacteria > Pseudomonadales > Halomonadaceae > Vreelandella > Vreelandella venusta. The sequence goes on from NZ_BJUL01000004.1 coordinate 101,746, forward strand.
CTGAGCGCCCAGTAGTTTGATCTCATACTCTACATGACCATCCTCACGCTCGATCTCTACTTCTATTACCTCGCCGATATAATTAGCCTCCAGCCAGTCCAAAATGGACTCTAAGGGCACGACATCGCCTCGCTGCACTTCACTGTGCAACGCTTCCCAGGGCTGATCACCAATGGCACTACCAGCCAGTGCACTAGCAAATACCGCGATAACGACGTTAACAGACATCGCTTTGCGCAAGCGCATGCGTGTCAGGCGCTGCCAATAGCGTGAAATGGTTAGCGTGAGGGGCATCTTGTTCATCGTACTAGCATGCCAAAAGCAACATGAACGTTAGATGAATGGCTTTGTCAGCTTACGGAAAGAACCGCGCTGTTATAACTGTTTTGCCTTATGACGAATGCTGTCTCATTCAACAGATGACGTCATTTAACAAACCAAGAAGGAATTTGATATGAACGCTATGAAAAAAATGTTGCTGATCCCGACCTCTGCACTGCTGTTAACTGCGGCTGCAGGTAGCGTGCAAGCTGATACATTGCCGGTTGATCAGATTGACAGTGTGCTAACCCATGCCACTGATTATGGGTTCACCCATTATGAAGAGATCAGCATTAAGAGCCGTGGCCGTGCCGAGGTTGAAGGCTGGCTTGATGACGAATGGTACGCTGACATTGAGTTTTCAATCGATAGCGGCGAAACGCTGCAAGAAGAGCGAGAGCGCCTAATCACCAGTGCCTGGGGCATGAGTGAAGATGATATTCGCCAAGCACTCGAGGTAGCAAGCCAAGAGGGCATGATCGAATTTGAAGATATCGACATTGATAAAGGCGGCATGATTGATGTGGAAGGCCGCGATGAAAATGGTCGTGAAATAGAAGTCAGTCTACGCCAAGACTCCTTCGAAGTGAGCAACGTTGACCGCGACTAACGGGATAGCACAACCCAACATTAACTCACGCAAACTATTATGCGGGCCACTTAGGCCCGCTTTTGTTGGTAGTTCATAATGTTTGATACGCCAAATAAGTGCCGTCAGTTACTTTTTTAATTAGCCAGTGGGACATTGCTAGCCACGCGTTGTAATGTGGTACGCATCACCAATAGTCATTGACTGCGCACTTCTTAGGAGATGCCTTTGACGCTACCCGCCACCGCAGAAGGCGTAAGCGACCGCCTAGCGCATTCGGTATTGCGTGATCTTGCGTGGTTACTTGCCACGCCTGACTTGATTGAGCTAACGGAGCCGCCTACTTACCCAGGTAGGCCAACACGCCAGGAGCTTGGCTTAGTAGATTCAGTTGATGAGTGGTTGGCGAATCTTTCGTCACTAGTGAGTGCGCTAGATGGCCAACTGGCGACGCGCATGGGGCACTACCATGAGCGGCTGTGGCACCTGATGTTAGATAACGCGCCCAACACACGGCTACTCGCCAAAAACCTGCGTATTACCCAGCGGCGCAACACCCTGGGCGAACTGGATATGCTTTATCGAACACGGGACAACCCCACCCCCATCCATTTGGAAGTGGCGATAAAGTTCTATCTTGGCCTACCAGAAGGGCCTGGCGATGCCACCTGCCAAAGCCGTTGGATTGGCCCCGGCGGACTGGATAGCCTAGCGCTGAAATGTAGCCATCTTCGCCATCATCAGTTGCCAATTTCGCGCACTGCCACCGCGCAAGCGATCATCGCCCACTGGCTAGCACCCAGGGATATAGACCCCGCTCCACCACTCCACCATCCACTGACGCAGCGCCTTGCGATGCCTGGCGTACTGTTTTATCCCTGGCACGCAACGTTACCGCCACCCTGCGGTGCAACGGTCGATCATCGACGTGGTAAGTGGTGTTATTTAAGGGATTGGCCGCAATTCGCAGCCCAGCGAGGCGAGACACTGAAAATGGCTTGGCTAGAGAAGCCTCACTGGCTAGCACCGCCGCCAATGGCTAGGTTCTCCTCTGCCAAGAAACATATGGCAGACGTGACACCACTTATCCATCGCTACGGGCCGCAGCAAGTAGTGCTATACGACCCGCAGGCAAAAGCATTCACTGGGGAAAAGCCGCTGGAGCGGCTAGTCATCGTGCCTGATGACTGGCCACGCCAAATACCGCTACCACCCCGTACTCGCGATTAAACAACCAGCTCGTTAAACAACCAGCTCGTTAAACAACCAGCTCGTTAAACAACCAGCTCGTTAAACAACCACCAAGTTATCGCGATGGATCAGCTCGTGAGCCTCCACGTAACCCAGAATTGCTTCAATCTGGTGGCTTGGCTGGCCCGCTAACTGACGGGCTTCATCAGCGCCGTAGTTCACCAATCCTTTAGCCACGCGAGCGCCCTGTTCATCCACGCACAACACCATATCACCGCGCTTAAAGCTGCCCTGCACTTCACGTACGCCCACCGCCAACAGGCTAGAGCCTTTGCCACGCAGCACATTGACAGCCCCAGCATCCAGTACCAAGGTACCACGCACCTGCAACTGACCTGCCAGCCAGCGCTTGCGCGCAGCGATTGGTGCTTGAGCTGGGCGCAACAGAGTACCCAGCGCCTCGCCCGCCATGATGCGGGCAATAACGTCCGGCTGGCGGCCACTCGCAATCACGGTGACCGCGCCGGAACGGGCAGCCAATTGTGCAGCGCGAACCTTAGTACTCATACCACCACGCCCCAAGGCGCCTCCACTACCAGCAACAGCGGCTAAGCGCGGGTCGTCGGCACGGCCTTCAGCAATCATCTGAGCATTGGGGTCATGGCGAGGGTCAGCGTCAAACAGCCCCTCCTGATCGGTGAGCAGCAACAGTGCATCCGCTTCTAACAGGTTGGCCACTAGCGCACCAAGCGTATCGTTATCGCCAAAGCGAATCTCGTCGGTGACCACGGTATCGTTTTCGTTGATCACCGGCACCACACGCATCTCAACCAAGGTACGCAGCGCTGACAACGCATTGAGATAGCGCTTGCGGTTGGAAAGGTCATCGTGGGTGAGCAGAATCTGAGCCGTTAACATACCGTGGCGAGCAAAATGCTGCTCGTAGCACTGGGTGAGGCCGTTTTGGCCTACCGCAGCGGCCGCCTGCAGCTCATGAACGGCACTGGGGCGCGCCTGCCACCCCAAGCGCACCATGCCCGCCGCTACTGCCCCGGAGGATACCAGCACAACCTCTTTGCCCTGCTGATGCAGCGTGGCAATCTGGTCGACCCAGCCGCCAATAGCCGGCTCATCCAAGCCTCGGCCATCGTTGGTGAGCAGCGCGCTACCAATTTTAACCACCACCCGGCGGGCGCTGCTTAACGCCTCACGGCCGGGCAACTGCTCATTGCTTTCCACGTCGCGACTCTCCCAAGCCATTCCGCTCACGCGTTTGATTCCGCTAACCCTGCTGACGTCACCCATTCAACCGACGGATCGGTTATGGGGCGTACTCTACCTCGACATCGTAATCATCATCGTCAAAGTCGTCGTCATCTTCATCGTCGTCATCACGCTTACGGCGACGGCCAAGACGCGCTTCCGTACGGGCCACTGATTCTTCTTCCATGCGGCGGCGCATTTCTTGCTCGCGGGCATGGGCTTCTTCATCTTCATTTTCCAGGCGCTGCTGCTCAGTCAGCCAGCGATACGCCGCCTGTACTAGCTTATCAGTGCCATCGCTGCTGATTGCCGAGATACGGAATACCGGGCCATCCCAGTTCAGTGCTTGGATAATTGCCTCGGCACGGGCTTCGCGCTCATCTTCTGGCAGCAGATCAAACTTGTTCAGCACTAACCAACGCGGCCGCTCAGAAAGCGCCGGCGAGAACTGGCCTAGCTCGTGAATAATCGCCTGCGCCGCCTCCACCGGATCGGAGTCGTCAAACGGCGCCACATCCACCACATGGAACAGCAGACGTGTACGGGTCAGGTGCTTCAAGAAACGCAGACCCAAGCCCGCGCCATCAGAGGCACCCTCAATCAGACCTGGTACATCGGCCATCACAAAGTGCTCGTGCATACCCAGCTTCACAACACCCAGGTTAGGCACCAGGGTAGTGAACGGATAGTTCGCCACTTTGGGTTTAGCCGCGGATACCGAACGGATCAGCGTGGACTTACCCGCATTCGGCATGCCCAGCAGGCCGACGTCGGCCATTACCTTCATTTCCAGGCGCAGGTTACGGCGGTCGCCTTCGGTGCCCGGCGTGGTGCGACGTGGCGCACGGTTGGTCGAAGATTTAAAGTGAATATTGCCCAACCCACGGCGACCACCTTCGGCCACCAGTACCACCTGGCCGATATCCGTGACATCGGCGATCACCTCAAGGGTGTCCTCATCGATCACCGTGGTGCCCACCGGCACTTTCACATGCAGGTCTTCACCGGCTTTACCGCTCATCTGGCGGCCCATGCCACCCTGACCGTTTTCCGCTTTGTAAAAACGCTGAAACTTGAAATCAATCAAGGTATTCAGTGAATCGTCACCTATCAGGTAGACACTGCCACCATGGCCACCATCGCCACCATCAGGGCCACCTTTGGGCACATATTTTTCGCGGCGAAAGCTCAGACAGCCATTGCCGCCTTTACCTGCCTCAACAATAATCGAGGCTTCATCGACGAACTGCATTGGATTCTCCCGGCCGCTTCCGCCGCCCTAACTGCAATATCCCGCCCATTACTAACAGGCAAAAGGGATCGAAAAGACAAAAAAGCCCCGCCATGGCGGGGCTTTTATTTCGTCATCTTCGTTCTGCGCAACAGCTGTTGCTTAGGCAGAAACGATGCTAACGAATTTACGGTTGTTCGGACCTTTGGTCTCGAACTTCACGAAGCCGTCGTTCAAAGCGAACAGCGTGTGATCACGGCCCAGGCCAACGCCAGTGCCTGCGTGGAAACGAGTGCCACGCTGACGAACGATGATGCTACCCGCGCTGGCTGCTTGGCCACCGAAGAGTTTCACACCTAAGCGTTTGGACTCGGAATCGCGACCGTTACGCGTGGAGCCGGCTGCCTTTTTATGTGCCATTGCAAAATCCTCCTAAAGGGAATCGACTGCTTACGCAGAAATTCCGGTAATTTTGACTTCAGTGAACCACTGACGGTGGCCCTGACGCTTCATGTGATGCTTCCGGCGACGGAACTTGATGATCGTTACTTTATCGCCACGGCCGTGGGAAACGATTTCAGCGGACACTTTGGCGCCGCTTACTAAAGGCGCGCCAACGTTGACATCATCGCCGTCTGCAACCAACAGCACTTCATCAAACTCAATCGTTTCGCCGGTAGCGACTTCGATTTTTTCGAGCTTGAGGGTTTGACCTTCTTGAACGCGGTACTGTTTGCCACCGCTTTTAATAACTGCGTACATGTCGCTCTCCGGACTTGTCGTTAATGCCGGTTACGCCTCGCGTAACCAACGCTCATCGCCTTCCGCTCTTATCGACCTGCTGCGAGTGGCGCCCCTTTTGGCAGCCATCTGACAGGGAGCATGATGAGTGGGTCGCGAATTATAGCGATTATCGCGGTTTACCACAAGACCACCGGGCATTGTCAATCATACATCGCACCACGAACGTCTAACGCTACCTTGACGCCTCACAGACAGCCCCATAGCATGGCTCCAACTATCCCACCCCCGCGATGAACGGAACCCATGACAGCCAACGTCTCTCAACCCCCGCTTGCCAGCCCAACGCCTTCACCGCTGCACGCCGTGGTGGCCGATGACTTTGACGCCGTAAACCGGACCATTGTCGCGCAGCTGAATTCCAAGGTGCCGCTGGTCGAAACCATCGGCCAATATATTATTGAAAGCGGCGGCAAACGCCTGCGTCCCTTACTCGTGCTGCTAGCTGCCCGGGCGCTAGACTATGAGGGCGACAAACACATCACCCTAGCCACGCTAATCGAATTTATGCACACCTCCACGTTGCTGCACGACGACGTGGTCGATGAATCGCATATGCGGCGTGGCAAAAAAACCGCCAACGATGCCTGGGGCAATGCGCCATCTGTACTGGTGGGTGACTTCCTCTATTCGCGTTCGTTTCAAATGATGGTGGACGTAGGGTCGATGCGCATTATGGCAATTCTTTCCGGCGCGACCTGCGTGATTGCCGAAGGCGAAGTCCTACAGCTCACCAATATCGGTAACCCCAGCATTTCTGAAGCGGATTACTTTGAAACCATTCAAGGTAAAACAGCAATGCTGTTTGAAGCCGCCTCCCACAGCGGTGCTGTGCTTGCCGACGCCACACCGGAGCAAGAGCGTGCACTGCAGTACTACGGCCGCTATTTAGGCCTGGCTTTCCAGCTCATCGACGACTTGCTGGATTACCAAGGCGATGCCGAAGCCATGGGCAAAAATGTCGGCGACGACCTAGCAGAAGGTAAACCGACCCTACCGCTAATTCATGCCATGGAACGCGGCACACCGGAACAGGCAAAGCTAATCCGCCAAGTGATTCGCAAAGGCGGACTAGAACAGCTCGACGAGGTGCTTGAGATCATCAATGCCACCGGCGCACTGGAATATACCCGCGCACGAGCCGTTGAGATGGCCGATAAAGCCCTAGCCGAACTTGATGCTCTGCCACCCAGCCCTTATCGAGATAGCATGGCTAACATCGCTCGGTTAGCGGTTGATCGCAAAGCATAAAGTCTGCGCAACAAAGCAACACAGCGCGTAAAAAGGGACTTGAAAAAAAACCTTCGCCTGCGTATGATTCGCTCCGTTGTTGAGCGCTGCTGCGACAATATTCGGAATATAGCTCAGCTTGGTAGAGCGCTGCCTTCGGGAGGCAGAGGTCGTAGGTTCGAATCCTGCTATTCCGACCAAGAATTCCAGAAAAAACGGCCACTTGCTCTGAGAGCTAAGTGGCCGTTTTTGCTAATGGCCGCTAGGCATTTCCGTGAACAACCTAGTGGGTTTACCCAACTAGACCATCCTCCAGACCTTGCGACACTCCAGCCAGAAAGGCCTCTTCAAAGCCCCCTGCCTCTTCAGCAATATTCGCGACAGCCGCATCGTCACTATACAGGTCAGCAAAGTCGACATATTCAGAGCGTTCAGCTATCTGCTGTGCAATAGCCGGGTCCAGAGAGTCGAACTCCCCCGATGCCATGAACTCGATCACACCTATCATGCTGAGCCACCCTTCCAGAGTCAGAGCTGCAGCTAATGCGCTGTAATCTAGGTCAAGACCTTGAGCAAGCTGATCCATCTCCTGGAGTCCACGCTGCTCGATCAACAACGTGGGCGTACCATCAAGTGCAAAGCCGTTGCGGCTGATAGCCGGGTTATCACTACCAGGGAACAGGGTCAGGCTGTCATGCTCGAAGTCTTCCAAGGCTTCCTTGATGGCAACCACAGCGCGCTGACCCGATTCCATCAAGGCAGGCTCCACTTCATCGCTGGTCGCCCAGAGCACCGACATGCTATCCAGCGTCTCATCCTCAGACCGGTAGTTGTTCTGGTGATGGTAATCGAGGTATAAGTCGGGCCGATACTCCTTGACGACTTCTCTTACCGCCGCCGACTCCGGAGCCTGCTCAGGATTCTGCTCCTCGTTGGGGTCATAAGTACGATTGAGATCGATGTCATTCGAGTTACGACGCGGGTCGAGCACATCTTCAGCTCCTGCAACCTGCTGCTCCCAGCGGGCAAAGCCGTCCGGGTTGACTCGAGGCATGACCACTACGGTTACCTCTTCTCGCAATGCTTTAGCTTCGACACTATCTCCTGCCAGATATTCCAGCAGGTACAAAGCCGCCTCGGTTCCCAGCGGCTCGTCCCCATGCTGCTGAGTAGCAATCATCAGCGTCTTGGGTCCACTACCGACTACCGCTTTGTAAAGCGGGTTACCTTCCACGGACTCTCCAACCTGAGAAAGGTCCATGGATTCGTACTCAGTATCCAGGCGCTGCAATTCAGCATATAGCTGTTCATTACTGTGAAGGCTCTCCATGACCAGAGACTGCTCGGCACTGTAATTCTCTGCTGATACGTTCTGGCTATAATAGTCGGCAACCGCCAGCTTGGCATTCAAAGCCTCTGTATCAGTGTCTGCCGCGGCCTGTATCACAGCCCCGCGGAGTTCTGCACGACTTAGCTCACCGGCTTCTAACTTGCCAGCCCAGAAGTCATGACCTTCCGTGTCCGCCGCTCTAGCAAACAGCTGCTCATAGAGGTCAGCAACATATTCGCTATCAGATGCCTCTTGCATGTACGTCTGAGCTTCCTTCGAGCTCGCAATTTCAGACAATACGGCCTGAAGTCCATCGCTTTCCAGCCGCTCCTGCCAGAAACCAAACCCCTCGGGGTCTGCCGCACGACCAAGTAGAGAAAAGTAGATTGATTGTACTATTTTACCGCTATCCTGAAGCTCCATAATCATTATTCCTTTAACGGGTCCGGGGCCTTTGTCCACTGCCCTATCCAATATGGGAAGATATCTTAAAGGCTACTCACCCTAGCCTAACTTATTGTTTTAGAAACCTTATAATAAGATTTCTAATATACCACTTACTTACTTTAGTACTCTTGCTCAAAAACTGCCAACGGGTTCAGGGCATAAGGGGAAACACGGCATTCATCCTGTCGCGGCTGTCTATGTAAAGCATGCTTGACATACAGCTGCGCACCTCTTAATGTAAAGCATCCTTTACATTAAGTGATGACTCCAATGAAGTATCGATATTTCTTAGAGTTAGGGTTAAGCCTGATAGCATATGGGGTAACGCTAGCGTACTCACTAACTCTAGGTTAGTTGGCCTGTATTGGTTTCTCTGATGCCTGTGGTGCCAGCATTGGTCGTAGGCTGGGTGATCATTAGAGGCGTCAGAAAAATGGATGAGCTACAGCGCAAAATACAATTTGAAGCAATTGTATTAGCGTTTGCTGCAACAGCCCTGCTGACCTTCAGCTATGGCTTTCTTGAAAACGTAGGCTTCCCGAAAATTAGCATGTTTGTAGTTTGGCCAATGATGGCTAGCTTCTGGGTGCTTGGAACTGCTATAGGAAATATACGGTATCGATGAAAAATAAAGTCAAGATATTGCGCTTAGAGCGGGGCTGGTCTCAGAGTGAGTTAGCAAGTCGACTGGGGGTTTCACGCCAAACAGTTAACTCTATAGAAAATAATAGATATGACCCAAGTTTGCCTCTTGCCTTTGTTATTTCACGAGTATTTGAGACCAGGATTGAAAATATTTTTGAGGAATGATTGAAGCCATCTTTTGAGTACATGGGGCGACTGCAAAGTCTGCCGCCCCCACAACTGTAAAAGCCTTCTCTACCCTGGTGGGTGAATCAGCCCTATCACGCTGACCAAGATCAGCACGGCTCCCAGTACGCGGAAGAACAGCCCGGTGTCTGCTTTTAGCATGTAGCGGTGGGCTTTTTCGCCTAGCAAATGGCCGATAAATGCACAGGGCAGCAGCCATAGTTGATGAATTAGCTGGAGGTCGACGCCGGCGATGATGAACGACGCCATTTTAATCATCACCAGGATAAACCACAGCACAAACATGGTGTCGCGCAGCTGCTCTTTGGCGACGTGGGTGGCGAACACCGCGACAATCAGCGGCGCGCCAATCAACGAGGTGCCGCTGACATAGCCGCCGAGAGCAAGCAGCACGATATCGACGTATTTGTTGTTACTTCTAAACGGTTTGTTCAGCACATAGCCAATGGCATAAATGATCACAATGCCGAAAATAATGTTGGTCATGATCTGAGAAGGCAGCGTCAACAGCCCCACCACCCCGACCAACTTAGGCACGATCATGATTTTCAGGGCTTTGGTTAAATAGCCCCAGTCGATATTACTTTCCGGCGACGTACCTCCCACACCCGCTTTCTGCACTTGACGATGGCCGTTCCAGGCAATCCAACTGGAAAAAATCAGCAGATGAATGGCCACAATCGGTAGGAAGACCAGCGGTTCGTTGACCACCAGCAGCAGAAAAGGCAGCGCTAGCACGGCCCCACCAAAACCAAGGCTAGTGCGAACAAAGCCGCTCCAAGCAAAAATAAGTCCGATGAGAAGGTATTGGTACCAGAGTAAATCTGTCATTGCGCGTGCATGGCCTCTAAGAAGATGAGTGGTTGTCTAGCCCCCACCAGCGTGGCAGCAAAGCGCGCACTTTAGCTTGGGCAAAACGGTCGTCCATTAATATCACAACCCCTTCATCTTCGGGGCTGCGAATCACCCTTCCAGCGGCTTGCACCACTTTGATCATGCCGGGTATGCGGTAGGTGTAATCGTCGCCCTGGCCGAAGTGGGTGTTCAGGCGCGCTTTCAGCGCTTCGTTAAAGTCGTTAAACGGTGGCAGGCCTAAGGTGGCAATAAATGCGCCGATTAGGCGCTCGCCAGGCAGGTCGATGCCTTCGCCGAAAGCGCCGCCTAGCACGGCAAAGCCGATGCCCTGCCCACCCGGGGTAAAGCGCGCCAGAAAGGCGTCGCGCTCGGTTTCCTGCATTCCACGGGTTTGGGCAAACATCGGTACGCTGGGATGTGCGTGCTGAAACTGCGCCATCACCTGCTCCAGATAAGCAAAGCTACTAAAAAACGCCAGATAGTGGCCAGGTTGACGCTGATACTGATCGGCTAAGACTTCCACAATAGACGCCACCGAGGCCTCACGGTGATGATAGCGAGTGGAAATATCGGCGCGAATACGTACGTCTAACTGGCGGGCGGCAAACGGTGAGGCCACTTCCCGCCACACACTGTTTTGCGGCAATCCGAGTAAATCGCGGTAGTAGTGAAACGGGGTCAATGTGGCCGAAAACAACACAGCGCTGTGGGCAGCCTTGAAGCGTGCCGCTAGAAAATCCCCAGGAATGACATTGCGCAGCCCTAGCACTGCGTCGCCTCGGCCATAACTGGCAAGGTCGCAAAGTGAGTGGTCACCAAACTGCTCCGCCAAACGGCAGAAGGTCAATGCGTCAAACAGCAGCTCTTGAAGCTCAATGCTTGAGGCGTCGGGGTGCTCAACCAAATAATCGGTGATCGCGCCAGCCAAGGTTTGCATTGCGGCCACCAGCTTGTTGGGCAGCGCCTCAAGTAAATGGTAACGCTGTGACACCGCTGCATCGGGGTTCACGGCCTTCGTTAGTGCCTGCCACTGCCTGCCGACACGAGCGAGCGGTTTAGCAAGCGCGGGAGGTGAGCGGCGACGCAGACGGCTCAAGCGCTGCTGAGAAAGCTCGGCACTGTACATGCCCCGCGCTCGCTCAACTAAGTTGTGCGCTTCATCTATCAACAGGCCTACCCGCCAGTCGTTGGCTTGGGCTAAACCATGCAGCAGCGCATGGCTATCAAACCAGTGATTCACATCGCCCACGACGACGTCTGCCCAGCGGGCTAGCTCTTGGCCTAAATAATACGGGCACACACTGTGGGAAAGGGCCACCTCACGCAATCCGGCACGATCTAGCCAGCGACGTGCCACCGCGGCTTGACGGGCGGCAGGCAAGCGGTCATAAAAACCCGCTGCCAACGGGCAAGCATCGCCTTGGCAAGCGGTACCTGGGTATTCGCAGGCTTTTTGCCTAGCCACCAGTTCCAACACCCGCAGCGGCGATGCGAGTGCAGACGCTGTGGAGGAAGATAAAGTAGAGGGTGATGAAGCAGGATGTGATGAGCTGGGGGTAGCAAGACGCGCCAGCGCATCCAGCGCTACACGGCGGCCCGGGGTTTTCATGGTCAGAAAGGCCAGCCTATCCAGCTGCTGACGGGGCATTGCAGTCAGCATCGGAAACAGCGTGCCAAGGGTTTTGCCAATACCGGTAGGGGCTTGGGCCAGTAGGCAGCGACCGGTGCTGGCTGCTTTATAGACATCTTCCGCCAACGCCCGCTGCCCAGGGCGAAAATCAGGATAGGGAAACGCCAGCGTCGCCAGCCACTCATCGCGGCGTTGGCGATGGGCAGACTCCTGCTCTGCCCAGGCCAAAAAGCGTTGGCATTTAGCGGTAAAAAACGCCTGCAGATCAGTGGCACTGGCTTCGTGGGCCAGCAGCGTTTCCTGACCGCTGCTAATCTCCAGATACACTAACGCCAGCGTGACCCGCTCAAGGCCGCGCTCGGCACACAGCAGCGCACCGTATATTTTCACCTGGGCCCAATGCAACGCACGCTGATTAGCTGCCATGCGATCTAGATTGCCACGATATGTTTTGACCTCTTCCAAACGCTTAGCGCTGGGATCAAAACCGTCAGCGCGACCTGCCACGCGAAGCCCCTGATACTCACCGGAAAGCGGCAATTCGGCTAGGTAATCCTCGCCTCGGCGGCTAGCCACTAACCTATGCCCTTCGATACCTTCCTGAGCGCTGGGTGCTGGCGTAAAGCGGTGATCAAGGTCGCCCTCCCGTGCGGTGAAATCACAAAGCGTGCGCACCGCTACCCGGTAACGGCTCATTCGGCATCTTCTCGTTCAAACCTTTCTGGTTGAGACCCTTGTGCTTCAGATGCTGACTGCCAGCGCACATGACATACTTCAACGGGCATGCCGTGGTGACAAAAGAAGCCGATCCAGCGGCGTTGGTTATCTTGTAGACGATCCCCCGGCCCTTTCACTTCTATCATTTTGTAGCGTGGTTCGCCGGGCGGTGCGTCCGGCATCAACTGAATCAGGTCAGGTAGGCCTGCACGGTTATGTTTAAGGTCATCTAATAGCCGCATAAAACAGGCCCGCAAATGGGCAGGCGGCAAGCACTTAAGCGCAAGCGTTAACAGCTCTTCACTGACAACTCCCCAGTGAACAAAGGGCGAGGCGATGCCCTGCTTGGCGTGCCACGTGCGCAGTATCGTGTCCTGATAGCGGCCGTCATCCAACTGGGCTAGGCAGGCGGTGATTTCGACTTGCCGCTGAGCGACAAAATCCTCGCGGTATAAATCCGCAGGCCCGCTGTGAAACGGGTGAAAAAACGCCCCTGGCAGGGGTTTAAAAATGGCCGGCCAGAGCAGCAAGCCAAATAGCCCCGTCAGCAGGCTATTTTCAACGTAATACACCGGCGCGTTAGGGGTCGCCATGTCGTCAGCAACGGCACGCTCAACTGGCTGAGGGCCAGGTAAATGAAGCACAAAAGTAGGCGCCTGGACCGCTTGTTGATCAGACCCAGTCGAGCGCTCAACCTGCTGGGGTAATTTGCGTGCTAAACGCGGCAGCAGCCGCATAAGCGCTTGGCTTTCGGCCTCGCTTGGTTGCGCGTCCAGCGCGCTGATCGTGAGTTCATAAGCGTCTGAATAACGACCCAGACGCTCTAACACGCGCAATCTGCGAATACGCGCATCACTGTTATTGGCGTCAGCGTAGAGTGTTAACGCTAACTCTGCGTCACCGCCGCGCTCGGCCTCGCGTCCCATGGCAAGCAGCAACCGCGCCCGCCGAGAGGCTAACCAACGGTTGCTAGAAGCTGGAGGCACTTCGATGGAAAGTGCTTGCGGCAGCTCGCCGTCGTCCAAGCGTTCGCGCAAGCGGTGCAGCGTTAAGTAAGTAGTTACGTCATCGCGGCTTTGGAAGGCGCGTGATTCCGCGCTAAACGGTACTTGCTCAAAGCGCTGCAGGCCCAGCTCCGTTAGCACGAACTCTGCCCAGTCCTGGCGCAAATTGCCGAAAAACATCAGCCGAAGTCGATCACAAAGCGCCATCACCGTTAGCCGCACAATCTGCGTCGTTGCCGTTGGCCACCACTGCTGAAGGGGGGCAGACGCTTCTAGCAACTCTTCAAGTGCTGCTTGAAGCGCAGCTTTTGTGCTATTGCGGGGCAAACCTGCGCTGGCCATCTCGCCAGCCAATGCTTGGCGCAGTTCACTCAGTCGCAACAGGCGAAATAGCTCACGGCTGCTTAACAGTGGGGCACTGTCTACCCAGCCAAGCCCCACCAACGGCGCCAAGGCCTGCTTGGCGTCACCGATTTCCGCATAGCTCAATTTATCCAGACGAAATAATTCCCCTTTACGCATCACCATGCGCACCAATAGTGCTTGGGAATCCTGGGGTAACATTTCAAAATGACCAATAGCGTCGCGCTCAGCAGCACTTAATAGATCATAGTGGCGGGCTTCTACCCACGCCAACACGTAACGAAAGTTCGTCAGATAGTAGAAAGGGTCATCTAAAGAGGCGGTCGCTGATGCGATAGGAGCACTGTTCATTTATCCATTGTAACAGTGCTTGATGAAGCAGGTTAACCCACCCGATGCTGATAAAGTGCATCCAGCGCATCGTCATCAGTAGCAGAGGATGACGCCTCTGACTGGGCAACAGGCTGGCGGCTCCCCACCAGCACATACCATTCCGCTTCTGTCAGATAATGCTGGCACCAGCGGCTTAAGCTAGCGGCCACGTCATCGCGAATTCGTTCACCACTACGGAAAACCTGGGCGAGATGCAGCAAGTCCTGGCGAGCAGTGCGGGCACGGGCGTTGCCGCCGTGCACTTTGGAAAGCGGGCAGCGTCGATCATAGGCCGCGTTGGTTAATGCATTTAACCAACGTTCCAATTCATGTGCCTGAATACCGCCGTAAACTGCCACACTGCACTCCATGCTGAATGATGATTGAAATTTAATGAGCTTGGCCCATTAGCACTGGCGAAAAAGGGCGTTAGATTGCCCGATTCTAGTGCAACTGTCACCTTCGGCCTATTCCTGACCCTCAGGCATGGCCGAAGCCAAGACGTAACGCTCTATATCTGTACTATACCTGCTAATCGAACAAAATGATTTTTAAACGTTAGTAATTCATTAGTGTCTCTTTCGCTTTGCGCTTAAGCGACGCCAGCACTTTAGACTCATGCCACTCCGGGCGATAAACAATGCCAAAACCAAACGACAACGCTGGCCTAAAAGGCAGCACCTTGACATGGTCGTGGCGCGATAGCTGATCTTGTGCAGTAATCGGGTTCATTACCGTGACACCGACCTCATTAGCTACCAAGGCGCTAATCGTGCCGATATTAGCTTCCGTTTTACCTGAGATTTTAACACCGTGCTCGGCGACAAGTTCCAGTAGTGGATTCGTGCTGACACTTGGCTGGTTACTGATCACTAAATGTTGACCACGCAAATCACTGACTTCAACCACCTCACGCGTGGCTAATTCAAGCTTGTCAGGCACCAGCGCCACGGCTTCTGTCACCAGCAGTGTTTCTGTTAAGAGTTGGGGAGACGTCGCTGGCAATGTGATAAAGCCGATATCCGCATGGCTTGATTCCACCGCTGTTTGTACATCGTGGCTCGACATCATGTCCAAACTAATACTTATCCGGCTATTTTCAGCTAGTAGCGCAGCGACTACCTGGGGCACAAAGCCAAAACATAGCCCGGGAATAGCGGCAATTCTCAAGCGTGATGTGCCGAACTCCTTAAGCGCCAACACGCTATGGCGTAGCTCTTCAATATTGCCCATCAGCCTGAGAATCTCATCGTACAGCTCGCGTGCCTCAGGCGTTGCGAGCAAGCGGTTTTTTTCACGTAGAAAGAGCTGAATCCCCAGGTTCTCTTCAAGCTGCGCCAGCGAACGACTGACCCCCGACTGCGTCATGCCAAGCAGGCGTGCCGTCCCTGAAGCGCTACCCACTTCATACAGCGTCTTAAAAGTTGCTAATGCTTTCAACGAGTTAATGGTAACTTCAGGCATGACTTTTACTCATTGATATTCGAAAAACGATCATATATTGAAATATATTAACAAGCCTACCTAGACTGCAAGGGAGATTTTTCACCACACCATAAAAAACGGAAAACGTGATGACCGACTCCCCGCTGTTCTACCAGGCAGGTCCTGCCCTGCCGGAAGTCAGCCACGCTGATGGCGTTATGCTCTGGGATACCCAGGGCAAGGATTATCTGGATGGCTGCTCCGGGGCTATTTCCTGCAACCTTGGCCATGGTCGACAGGATATTCGTGACGCCATGCTCGCCCAGATGGATAAGGTGGCCTTCACCTATCGCACCCAGTTTGAAAGCGCCCCCGCCGTTGCGCTTGGTCATCGGCTGGTCGAGCTATTTGAGGGTGAACTTGGCAAGGTGTTTTTCATTTCCAGCGGTTCCGAGGCAGTGGAGTCGGCTCTCAAGCTGGCGAGGCAG
Source organism: Vreelandella venusta (assembly GCF_007989605.1). GTDB lineage: Bacteria > Pseudomonadota > Gammaproteobacteria > Pseudomonadales > Halomonadaceae > Vreelandella > Vreelandella venusta. Next base: position 117,834 of record NZ_BJUL01000004.1, read on the forward strand.
TACTTTTACGCCCTTGGCCAGCCTCAGCGCCAGCGCTTTGTATCGCTGCGCCCCTCTTATCATGGCAGCACCATGGGGGCACTGGGCATGACCGGCTATCAGCCACTGGAAGCGCCCTTCACCAGCATGACCCATGCGTCCATCAAGGTGCCGGGGCCGGATTTCTATCGTCATCAGGCGTGTGATGATGACACCCACGTTGACCACATCCTGGCAGAGACCCGCGCCGCCATGGAAGCCGCTGGCCCTGAATCACTAATAGGCTTTGTCATCGAACCCATCGGCGGTGCCAGTACCGGTGCACGGCTGTTAGGCAAACGCTACCTGCAAGGCATTCGTGCCTTATGCGATGAATTCGGCTGCTTGCTGATTGCCGATGAAGTACTCACCGGCGTGGGTCGAACTGGCACTTGGTTTGCCTGCCAGCATTACGATGTGGTGCCGGACATCCTGGTCACCGCTAAGGGGCTGGGCGCGGGTTACTACCCCATTGGCGCGCTGCTCGCCCGCAGCGCTATCGTCGAAACGGTTATGGCCAGCGGCGGCTTCCAGCACGGCCACACCTATGCAGGCAACCCACTGGCCTGCGCCACCGGCCTAGCCGTGCTTGAGGCCATTGTGCGCGAAGATTTGCTGGAAAATACCCGCCAACGTGGCGCGCAGCTGGAAGCTGGGTTGCGCAAGCTTGCCGAGCGCTACGACTGGGTCGGTCATGTGCGCGGCGCGGGCCTGTTATGGGGCGTCGAACTGGTTGCTGATGGCGAATCGCGTCAGCCTTTCCCGGCCGAGCAAAACCGTTTCGCCCAGATCACCGCACTAGCCAAGCAGGAGGGCCTGCTGATCTACCCTCGCCGCACTTTGGATGGCGTGGCCGGTGATCATTTCCTGGTCTGCCCGCCGCTGACTATTCAGCCCGAGGAAGTCGACACTCTGCTGGAACGCTTAGCGCGTGCCATGGCGCGTTTTGATCAAGAGCTTAGCGCCGCTGATTTGCACCCACAACTCTCCCGGGAGCGCTAAACACCATGACGCTGCTAAACCAAAAATGCTGTGATATTGACGCGGCTATCGCCGAGATTGCTGATGGTGCGACCATCATGGTCGGCGGCTTTGGCTCGCCGGGCACGCCCTTTGCGTTGCTCGACGCCCTGCTCGCCAGCGGACAACGCAACCTGACGCTGATTAAAAACGATGCCAATGAACCTGGGATCGGTATCGGCAAGCTCATTGAGGCAGGCCGTGTAAAGCGCTTGATTACCTCTCACTTAGGCCTCAATCGAACAGCCATTGACGCTATGAATGCTGGCGAGATGGAGGTCATTTTTCATCCGCAGGGGCTGCTGGCTGAAAAAATTCGCTGTGCAGGCGTTGGCCATGGCGGCTTTCTTACCGATATCGGCATCGGTACGGAAATTGCCCAAGGCCGTCAGGAAATCAGTGTGGAAGGTTGCACCTGGGCGATTGAGCCAGCCTTACAGGCTGATGTTGCGCTAATTCATGCCGAGCGAGCCGACCGCTACGGCAACCTGATCTATCGCGCCACAGCCAGCAATTTCAACCCCTTAATGGCCATGGCCGCCGAGCGAGTGATTGCCCAAACCTACCGTATCGACCAACCCGGCGACCTGCCTATCGACACCATTCATACGCCTTGCGCCTTTGTCAGTCATGTGGTGCAGGTTGCCCGTGCCTCCAGCCAGCAAGGAGTTCGCCCCCATGCTCTCTGATCAGCAGCGTATGTTGACCCGCGCCGCCCGTGAAGTCATCGACGGCCAGATCGTCAACCTGGGGATCGGGCTGCCGACACGGCTGTTCCACTACCTGCCCGATGACATGAATGTCCTGGTGCATTCCGAAAACGGCGTGCTGGGCTGCCGCCCCCGCCAAGAAGGTGAAGCGCCCGATATCGACATGATTGACTCCGGCGGTGCGTATATCACCACCCGCGCAGGGGCTAGCGTGTTCGATAGCGCCACGTCCTTTGCAATGATCCGCCGCAGTCGTGTGGACGTTACTTTTATGGGTGCCTTCGAGGTGGATCAGGAAGGCAACCTAGCCAACTGGAAGATCCCCGGCAAATTCTCGCCGGGCATTGGCGGTGCTATGGAGCTGGCCCAGAAAGTCGCCCGACTGGTGGTGCTGTGCTCCCACAACGATAAGCACGGCAACCCCAAGATCCTCACCCGCTGCCAGTTACCGCTGACCGCCAGTCGCTGTATTTCCCGCATTATCACCGAGAAAGCCGTGATGGATGTGACTCCGGAAGGACTTGAGGTAGTAGAAATCGCCGAAGGGCTGAGCGTTGAAGCGCTGCGCGAAGCTACCGACGCCCCTCTGCTGATTGATGAATCACGTTTAGGGAGATTCTGATGCTCGACGCCACCGAACAACGCATCATTGCCTGCTGCAATGCCTTGATGGACGACACCCTGGAACTGACCAGTGATCTGGTGCGGGGCTATAGCGTCCTTGGCCAGGAACAGGGTGCACTGGATACCATGGAGCGCCATCTGGAACGCCTGGGTCTGCCGGTCACCCGCGTCCCCCTGGATGCCCCCGGCTTTGAGGAGCACCCCCATCGTGCCCCCACCGAATGGCCCAGCACCGGCCGTTACAATGTTATTTCAGACCTTAACCCCGGCGCTCCAGGGCCACATTTAGTGTTCAACGGTCATCTCGATGTGGTACCTGCCGAACCCATCGATATGTGGACCCGCCCACCCTGGGAGCCATGGCAAAAAGATGGCTGGCTGTATGGCCGTGGCGCGGGTGATATGAAGGCAGGGATTGCCGCCATGGTGATGGCGGTTGAGGCGGTGCGCCAGGCGGGCGTCGAGATCAACTTCCCGCTCACCCTGCAAACCGTCATTGAAGAAGAGTGCACCGGCAACGGCGCACTGGCCTGCCTGCATCAAGGCTTTAGCGGCGATTTCGTCCTGATACCAGAACCTTTCGGCGCTCAGATCTACGCTGGCCAAGTGGGGGTACTTTGGTTTCGAATGCGCCTGGATGGCGTGCCCGCCCATGTGCTTGACCCAAGCGCCGGGCGCAATGCGATTGAAGCCCTACAGGACTACCTACCCGCACTGAAAGCCCTGGAAGCGGAAATGAATGAGCTGCCACGGCCTGCGCTGTACGTCGACCACCCTCACCCGTTCAACCTTAGCGTTGGCCGCGTAGATGCGGGCAACTGGGCTTCCAGCGTACCGGCCCACGCCATTCTGGAAGGGCGTGTTGGCTTCCCGCCGGGCATGTCACCAGAGGAGGCCATGCAGCGGGTCCGCGACACCCTGATGACCCGCCACGCCGAGCTTGACGACGCCACACCACCACCCACGATCAGCTTCCATGGTTTTCGTTCCGAAGGACATGTGGTCAATCTCGATACCCCAGGCATCCGGCTTCTCTCGGAGTGCCACGAAGCGCTGCTCGGCGAACCACCTGCCCACTACCTGTCCACCTGCACCACTGACCTGAGGGCCTTTCACGTTTCCGGCGAGATCAACGGCACCTGCTACGGCCCGGTTGCTCAGCGCATTCACGGCGTAGACGAGTGCGTCAACATCGACTCAATCCGCCACGTGCTAACCACCTACGCCCTATTCATCCATCGCTGGGCGCACATGGTAGACAACCAGGAGACCCACTCATGAGAGACGTGTATCTCGCCGACTATGCGCGCAGCGCCTTCAGCCGCGCTCATCCCCGCAAACCCGAGGTCGATGCCTGGGCCGATACCCGCAGCGATGCCCTGCTGGCCAGCGTGCTCGATGGCTTATTAGCACGTAGCGGCGTTGACGGCGCGGTGGTGGAAGACCTGAGCATTGGCTGCGCCTTGCCAGTAAAAGAGCAGTGGAGCTTTGGTGGGCGTTACCCGCTGTGGCTTGCCGAGCGGCTGGGAGCACGTGGCCAGGGCTGCGCTACCCGCCAGATTGATCAGCAATGTGGCTCGGGACTTGCCGCGCTGCGCAGCACCGCACGGGAGATTCAGGCGGGCGCGGTTGAGGTTGGCATGGCCGGCGGCGTGGAAAACATGACCCGTGTACCCATGGGCCCGGCACTGTTTAAGGAAGGCGTGCTGACCAGCCCTCAAACGCTGCAAACAGCCGACTGGCTGGCACTCGACGTGGTGCTCAACATGGGGCTGACCGCCGAACGACTGGCCAAGGCTGCCGGTATTTCGCGTGAGGCGATGGACGCACTCGCCCTCAGTTCCCACCAGCGTGCCGCTAAGGCAAACGCAGCAGGTCACTTTGACGCTGAGCGCTTAACCCTGAACAACGCGGCAGGCGAACCGGTCAGCGCGGACAGCAACATCCGCGCGGATACCAGCGCTGAGCGCCTGGCGGGGCTGGACCCGGTGTTTATGCAAGGTGGCGTAGTGACCGCCGGCAACAGTTCGCCGCTGACCTCTGGTGCCGCTGCCACGCTGCTGATGTCTGAATCTGCCCTGCGCCAGCACGGCATTAGTCCCTTAGCACGCGTTGTAGCCATCGCCGACTGCGGCGTCAAGCCAGAGGAGATGGGCGCCGGTGCCGCCGCCGCCATTCGTCGTGCGCTGAAACAGGCCCAGCTGACACCGCAGGATATCGGCGTATGGGAAATCAACGAAGCCTTCGCCGCGGTGCCGCTGCATGCCATGGGAGAGCTTTCGATTGACCCTGAGAGCGTCAATATCTGGGGTGGCGCCATGGCGCTGGGGCACCCGTTAGGCGCGACCGGCATCCGCCTAGCTGGCACGCTTAGCCGACTTCTTCACTCCCGCCAGCAACGCTATGGCTGCGCGGCGGCCTGCATCGGCGGTGGGCAAGGCATCGCCATCATTTTAGAACGCTAAAACAACGAGAAGCCGTTTAACCAAGCGGCAAATAACACTAACTCCTTATAAGGAGAACAATAATGTCGACAACAACGTCAACAATAACCAACGACGAAAACAAGCGGCCCTCGTTTTGGGGCGCCATCATTGGCATCGGTTTCTTATGCTTTATGATGTTTGCGCAGATCTTTTTACTGGGTGAAGACTGGGTCACCCATATCTCGCTGATCTTTGCCATTGTGGTCTGCGCCATCATCGCGCTGTACTCCGGCTTCAGTTGGCAGGATGTTCAGAAAGGCATTTTGTATGGCTGCGAAATTGCCATGCTGCCGATGCTGATTTTAATGATGGTCGGTGTGTTAGTCGCCAGTTGGATTGCCTCCGGCACAATTCCCTCGCTGATCTATTATGGTCTTCAACTGATCAATCCCTCCTATTTCCTGGTCACGGCGGTCATCGTGTGTGCCGTTGCCTCGCTGGTCACCGGCAGCTCATGGACCACCGCGGCCACCTTCGGCGTAGCCTTTATCGGCATCGGCAGCGGTCTGGATATCTCTCCGGCGATGACCGCGGGCGCGGTTATTTCTGGTGCTATCTTCGGTGACAAGATTTCACCAGTATCAGACTCCACCAACCTCGCTGCCGGGGTTGCCGAGGCCAACCTGTTCGACCATATCCGTTCGATGTTCTATACCACCGGCCCGGCACTGATCATTACCATTATTCTGTTCTTCTTTATCGGCATGCAGTTTGACGGCGAAGGCGCTGATATTTCCCGCACTGCGGAACTGCTGTCAGGCATTAGCGATAATTTCTCAGTGGGTCTGCTCGCCTTCCTGCCCCCATTAGTGGTGGTTGTTTTGGCCTATCGGCGCATCAATGCCCTGGCTGTCATGGTCATTGGCAGCCTATTGGGAGCGGGACTTGCCGTCGCCACTCAAGGGGTTGGGCTGGGCAGCATGATGAATTACATGAACTACGGCTATGTCTCGGAAACTGGTGTTGAAGCCGTTGATAGCTTACTTAGCCGTGGCGGTTTGCAAGGCATGATGTGGACCATCTCGCTGGGCTTTATCGGACTTAGCCTGGGTGGCCTGCTGGAGAAGACCCGCATGCTCGAAGTGTTATTGGAAAAGATGGGCAAACTGGTCAGTAATTCACGCGGGCTCATCGTGACTCATGTGTTCTCGTCATTGGCCACCAACCTGTTCTCGGCTAGCCAGTATATTGCCATTATTATTCCGGGCCGCATGTTCGTACCCGCCTACCGCAAACTCAACATTCTGCCATCGGTATGTTCGCGCACCTGTGAGGACTCGGCCACGGTCACTTCGCCGCTCGTTCCTTGGGGACTCGGCGGTGCTTACTACATGGGCGTGCTGGATGTCTCTGCGTGGGACTACATGGGTTGGACCTTCCTCGCCATTATCACTCCCGTGATTGCCATTGTGTACGGCCTGTTCAATATCTGCATTTGGCGTGAAGGCGAGCGTAACGACGTCAACACCTATAACCAGCCAAACACCGAAAATCTGCCGCAAGCCGAGCTAGCGAAGTAGATCGCCACCTATCAGACCAACACGTGGCCAGGGGCGGCCGAGTTGTCGCCTCGCACCACTGCCTATCAACCTGAGGGCACCTCGCATGTATAAGAATATTCTAATCACAACGGCGGCAGACAATAACTCCAATATCCTGCAAAAAATCGAAGTGGCACGTAAGCTGGCAGACAACGACAGCACCATACAGATCATTTCGGTAATGGAGCGTATTCCCCCTTATATCGCACCATCACTGCCCAGTGATTACCGCGAAACCACCGCGCAACGCATTAAGGACGGTATTCGTAAGAAAATTGGCGACGAGCACTACGAGATTCATATTGTAGAAGGCAATGCCGCCCATCAGGTGGTCAAGTTTGCCAAACGCAACGGCGTCGATTGCATCATTATTTCCTCGAATCGCCCTGGTTTTCCCGACCATTTTATGGGCTCCACCGCCCTCAATGTTGTACGCCAGGCAGCGTGTACCGTGACGGTGGTTCGGTAGACCGGTCATTCGATCAGCGGCGCAAGTTACCTATCCAACGCCGAGCCGGAAAAATCGCTAACCGGCCACTGAGTGGCCCATTGACGTTTTCGGCTTGGCGTTTGGCGCTTCAGCGTATATTCAGCGCGGCTGGCTGCGGCGCGATCTGCAAAAGGTTGCGCGCCGAGCAGTGCTATCGGTGGATTCGCTCGGGTATAGCGGGCGCCTTTACCGTCGCAGTGTGCTTGGTAACGTTTCGCTAGGTTATTGGTAATCCCCACGTAGGTGCCGCGTTTGCACTCAAGTAAGTAGAGGAACCATTGGGCATCGGTATTGATACTACTCACCGCAACAACTCTTTATTTTTCGACCACTACCACATAGACAGCGCTCGTTTCGCCGGGGTTTGAGGCGTTCAATGGTCGGCATGCCATCCACATACCACCAGCGCCCGTCTTCAAACACAAACCGTGAGTTTTCTTCCAGCACATGCCAGCGGTTTTGTTCACGGAAATAGGCTAAGAAATGTACTGTGCCCTGAGCCTCTTTTGCTGGCGGTGCCGCCACAATCGTGAGCGCTTTCCATTGGGTGTTTGGGTCGGGCAGGAGCTGTATTGGCCGCGTTGATGCGTGCCAAGTGGCGAGTAGGTAATCACAGCTATTCAACGCGAATGCCGTATAACGCGAACGCATTAGTATTTCCGGCGTAGGTGGCGTTGCACCTTGGTGATAAGGCTGGCAACACGCCGCAAATGCAGCACCACTGCCACACGGGCAAATGACAGGCGTTGAAAGCGTCATATTAAAGGCTCAGTATTGTTTGGGCTATAGATTAGGTATACGTTTTGTTTCGGTATTGGTACAGAGTTAGATATAGTACCAGAGCTACATCATTAGACAGACGGAGTACGACACACGACCAAGCATTCTTTCCAAACCCAGTGGAGGTTCTCCTATGAAGGTTTACAAACCCGAGTGGCAGTGCACGTTTAGCGTAAACGAAGGCGCGGTAGAATCAGCAACCTGGAAAGAGCGAATCGCCTGGCGGCTTAGACAAATCGCCGATCGACTAGAAGGCAGTGGCCGTACGGTAAAAATCGACTATAACGTCTCTCCCCACGTTAGCCGAGACGAAGTTGATACCTGTTTGGGAAAAGGGTTTGAGGTGACTCAGCGGCTGCTGACCCAGCTTGCCCGCCAGCAGGCCTGCGAAGATGTGATGCGCCATGCGAAAGCAGAGCTTTACGAAGAGCAGCATCAGCACTAACAGCCAGTCCGTAAGCGTCTCAAGAAAACACCCGCCTAGTTTATATTGGCGGGTGTTTTTTATTGTGGGCTATTTATATTGCGGGCTAATTAGCAACCATCATCCCGAATGGGGTGTTTCTAGCGCCTGCCCTAATCGCTGCATAAACGTCGTACACTCGTGCAACTGCGCCGTCTCAATATACTCATCGGGTTGATGCGCCTGGGCGATGCTGCCAGGGCCAAGAATGATTGTCTGCAAGCCCTGGCCTTGGAACTGCCCGGCCTCGGTGGCATAAGCGACCGCATGATTACAGCAGGCGTGTGGCAGATGATCTTTGGCTAAACGAAGCACCTGGTCGTTTGCGCGGTCGGCCAAGCCCGGCACTGTTACGTTTAGCGGCTCGGTGGTGATTTCAACGTGCTTGCCTTTAGCCTGCAGCTCAGCGCTTAGCTGGGCGCAATAGGCATCAAAGCGCGCGTATATTTCATCGAAGGTGTCCGTGGGCAGATGGCGAATTTCCCACTCAAACTGACACTCCCGCGCCATAATATTGATTGCCGTGCCGCCTTTTATTTTGCCAACGTGCAGGCTGGTATGAGGCACATTAAAGGCCTCATCGACGCGGCCCTCTTCTACCAATGCCGCCATGGTGTCTTCAATGAACGTGACGAGCCTTGCCGCAACATGGATAGCTGAGGTGCCTTGATTCACTTGGCTACTGTGGGCCTCCTGGCCAATCACGGTAGTGCGCAGATTAGTTGCGCCTTTTTGCGCGACCACCGGCTGCATGCTGGTAGGCTCACCAACAATGACGTGGGCGGTGGTGGAGTAGTGCTCGTAAAAGCGTTTAATAAGACTCGGCGCGCCCACACAGCCAATTTCTTCGTCGTAAGAAAATCCGAAATAGATGGGCTGTTTCAGCGGCGCATTGACCCAGGTAGGCACCATGGCTAACGCACAGGCAATAAAGCCTTTCATATCACAGGTACCACGCCCATACAGACGCCCATCGCCACCGTCACGCAGGGTAAACGGATCACTCGACCATGGTTGACCAGCCACCGGTACGACGTCGGTATGCCCAGAAAGCATCACTCCGCCAGGGGCGTCAGGGCCTACGCGGGCAATCAGGTTGGCTTTGCTGCCACACGGGCTCATCACCCGCTCTGAAGCCACACCATAATCGGCTAGATAGTGCTCAACGAATTCAATTAGGGCCAAATTAGATTCACTGGAAGTGGTATCGAACGATACTAGCTTCGCCAGTAATGTGGTCGCGTCAGTCATACTGCTCTCGTCAGTTAGGCTCTTCACATCACCCTATCACCGCCTCTCTCCTTTGCCTACTAAGCAGGCCGACGCACAGCCAAACGTTGACTGTCACGTCGAGTTCATCGTGCATTCATGAAAACGTCATCTACACTTTCTACTGTTCAGTGCACCCAAAAACTTAATAAACGTACTGCGAACGACCCACAAGGAGCCGTTATGTCTCGTTTCACATTGCACGCGCTTGCCCTAGGGGTGGCTACGGCCACGTTTAGCCTTTCTGCCCATTCTGCGACCGAAGTGACTTGGTGGCACGCCATGGGAGGCCAGCTTGGTGAAATCCTTGAAGAAATGACGGAGGAGTTTAACGCTTCTCAGGACGACTACCACGTCACACCCAGCTACCGCGGCAATTATACCGAAACGATGACCGGCGCCATTGCGGCGTTCCGTGCGGGCGAGCAGCCGCATATTCTGCAGGTTTTTGAAGTCGGCACCGGCACCATGATGAACGCCAAAGGCGCCATCTACCCAGTGTACGAGTTGATGGAAGAGCATGGCCGCGCGTTTGATCGCGAAGCCTTCCTGCCCGCCGTGGTTGGTTATTACACCGACACCAACGGCAACATGCTGTCGTTCCCGTTCAACTCTTCTACGCCGATTATGTACTACAACCGCGACATGTTTGAGGAAGCGGGCCTAGACCCTGATCAGCCGCCACAAACCTGGTCTGAAGTGGCCGATTTTTCACGCCAAATCGTCGATTCTGGGGCGGCCAACTGTGGTTTCACTACCTCATGGCCAAGTTGGGTGATGCTGGAAAACTTCTCTGCTATGCATAACTCGCCGCTAGGAACATTAGAGAACGGCTTTGGCGGCCTGGAAACCGAGCTTAATTTCAACAACGAACTGGTTGCCCGACACTGGGACAACTTGAAGGCCTGGCAGGATGCGGATGTCTTTAAGTGGGGCGGCCCCGGTTCTGGCCCTGACTCAGAGCCGCTGTTCTATTCACAAGACTGCGCAATTTTCTTCGGCTCTTCTGCTTCCCGTGCGGATGTCGCTGCTAACTCTGACTTTGAAGTCGGTTTCGGTATGCAGCCCTACTATGACGACGTAGATGGCGCGCCACAGAACTCCATCATTGGCGGTGCCACCCTGTGGGCACTACAAGGCCACACCGATGACGAGTATGAAGCCGTTGCCGCCTTCTTTGAGTACCTCTCACAGCCTGAGGTACAAGCCGAGTGGCACCAGCAAACCGGTTACCTGCCCATCACTCAAGCAGCGTGGGACTTGAGCAAAGAGCAGGGCTACTACGATGAGAACCCTGGCGCCGATATTTCACTGAAGCAGATGACGCTAAACGAACCGACCGAGAACTCGAAGGGCCTGCGGTTTGGTAACTTTGTACAGATTCGCGACATTATCTCCGAAGAGATGGAAGCCGTCATGACCGGTGGCAAATCTGGCCAAGAAGCTGCCGACTCAGCCGTTGAACGTGGTAATCAGTTGCTACGCGACTTTCAATCCGCCAACCAGTAAGTAAGCACTTGTTCCGCCGCCTGCCCCTGGCAGGCGGCGTGCCTATTTTTAAGTGCCCCACTTATTGGTGGCGTTTATAGACGCAGGATACGTCGCCTATGCAAACCAAACGCATGACCTTCCCTGGGCGTTTTTTGCCCTACGCCTTACTGGCTCCTCAGGTCATTGTCACACTGATTTTCTTTATCTGGCCTGCTGGCCAAGCGCTTTATCAATCACTGTTACGAGAAGACGCCTTCGGGCTACGCACCACTTTTGTGGGCTTGGAAAACTTCGCTCGCCTGTTTCGCGATGGCGCTTATCTTAACTCGCTCTCCGTGACAGTGGTGTTTGCCGTCGGTACCACGCTACTTTCCATGTCCGTTGCGCTGCTGTTAGCGAGCACGGTTAATCGCATGATCCGCTCACGCAGTACCTACACCACGCTGCTGGTATGGCCCTATGCGATTGCCCCTGCCATTGCGGGCGTTTTGTGGTGGTTTATCTTCAACCCATCGCTTGGCATTGTGCCCTATATGCTAGATATGGTCGGCTACCAGTGGAATCACCGTAACTCAGGCGCAGACGCTATGCTGTTGGTGATTTTTGCCGCCGCTTGGAAGCAGATCTCCTATAACTTTCTATTTTTTCTAGCGGGCCTACAGTCAATCCCACAATCGCTGATTGAAGCCGCCTCCATTGATGGCGCAAGCCCCATGAAACGCTTCTGGACGATTGTTTTCCCGCTGCTCACGCCAACCACCTTCTTCTTGATGGTGGTTAACGTGGTGTACGCCATGTTCGATACATTTGGCATTATTCATGCGACAACCCAAGGCGGCCCCGCCCAGTCGACCAATATCTTGGTTTACAAAGTGTATGCCGACGGATTTGTGGGGCTCAACCTGGGTTCTTCGGCCGCTCAGTCAGTGATCTTAATGGCCATTGTGGTCGTACTCACCGTGGTGCAGTTCCGCTTTATCGAGCGCCGCGTGAATTACTAACACCACTGGCTAATTGTTTGGGAGACTTTCAATGGTTGAAAACCGACCCTGGGCGAATTTTTTTGCTCATCTGACGTTGATGATTGGCGTCGCGGTGGTGGTGTTCCCCGTGTACGTTGCGCTGGTGGCCTCTACCCAGGCACCGGGTGATCTACTACGCGGTACGCTGCCAATGCTGCCCGGCGCTCACGGTATCGAAAACTTTACCCGTATGTGGCAGTCCGGCGTTTCCAACGCAGGCGCACCGCCAGCAGGCATGATGCTATGGAACAGTTTTGTTATGTCCATGGCGATCACGGTAGGTAAGCTGTCTATTTCGCTGCTTTCCGCCTTTGCCATCGTCTACTTCCGCTTCCGCTTTCGGATGTTCTTTTTCTGGGTGATCTTTGTCACCTTGATGCTGCCGGTGGAAGTACGCATTATTCCGACGTTTCAAGTCGTTGCGGATCTCAACATGCTCAATAGCTTTGCCGGGCTGTCGATTCCGCTGATTGCCTCGGCCACTGCAACGTTTCTGTTCCGCCAGTTCTTTATGACCATTCCCGAAGAAATGCTCGAAGCTGCTCGCGTCGACGGCGCCGGGCCACTGAAGTTTTTTAAAGACATCTTAATGCCGCTGTCAGTGACCAATATCGCTGCGCTGTTTGTGATCATGTTTATCTATGGCTGGAACCAATACCTGTGGCCACTGCTGATCACCACCGACCCTGACTACTACACCATTGTGATGGGTATTCAGCGCATGACCTCAGAAGAGAACCCCCAGTGGCACTTGATTATGGCTGCCGTGGTAATGGCCGCCCTGCCGCCGGTACTGGTGATTCTGTTTATGCAACGCCTATTTGTGAAAGGCCTGACCGAGACGGAGAAATAAGATGGCCAGTATTACCTTGGAGGGGCTGAAGAAAACCTATACCGGCGATGTTCACGCCGTCAAAGGCATCGACTTACAGATTGAAGATGGCGAATTTGTAGTACTCGTCGGGCCATCCGGTTGTGGCAAATCGACCCTGCTACGCATGGTCGCGGGGCTTGAAACCATTACCGAAGGCACGCTCAAAATCGGCGACCGGGTAGTCAATAAGTTAGAGCCCGCCGAGCGCGATATCGCCATGGTGTTCCAAAACTACGCGCTTTATCCGCACATGACCGTCTACAACAACCTCGCTTATGGCTTAAAGAACCGCGGTTTCAAAAAAGATGACATCGATAAACGCGTGCGCTTAGCGGCCAAGATGCTGGAGATTGAAGACTTCCTGGAGCGCAAACCGCGCAAGCTTTCCGGCGGCCAGCGCCAGCGGGTAGCCATGGGCCGAGCGCTGGTGCGCGAGCCTTCAGCCTTCTTGTTTGATGAACCGCTTTCCAACCTGGATGCCAAGCTGCGCGTGCAAATGCGGGTGGAGATTAAACAGCTACAGCGTCGCCTAAAAACCACCAGCCTGTATGTCACCCACGATCAGCTGGAAGCCATGACCCTGGGCGACCGTTTGGTCGTGCTAAATGCCGGGCAAATTGAGCAGGTAGGCACCCCGATGGAGATCTACGCCCGCCCGGCTACCATGTTCGTTGCGGAATTTATTGGCTCTCCGGCAATGAACATGTTGCCGCTGGATTATCTGCGTACTCAAAACAGCAGCATGCTGGAACACCTCCCCGAAGGCACCGATACCCTCGGCATTCGCCCAGATGACATGCACCTCACCGCACCCGATGCGCCACACCTAGCCATCGACGCAACACTCATGCTCTTTGAGGCGGCAGGCGCGGAAAGCCATCTGTACGTTAATCTCGCCGACAGCGAGCAACCCACGGTGATTCGCACCGCGGGCCAGCCAGCCGTTCGTGAAGGTGAAGCACTACGTTTCTACGTGCCCCGCGATGCTCTTCATCCTTTTAACAGCACCACTCAAAAGCGCACCGATGGTTGACAGCGCGACTTAAGAAAAACTTGCATAAGAAAAGCACATCATCGGAGACTTCATGCGCTACGTTTGAGCTAATAACAATAACTCGCTGCTCAGCTATTTTTGCCGGTAGTAGCGTATGGATCTCTATGATGAATACTGGTCTATGAAGACAGAATGTAATGACCTCGACAGCTTATACCGCGATCATTCCCGACGCGTACAGGCGACTCTGATTCGCTTACTAGGGGATTTTGAGCTTGCCGAAGAAGCAATGCAGGATGCGTTTGTGGCAGCGGTTCAACAATGGCCAATTAACGGTTCACCCGACAACCCTCAAGCCTGGTTAATTCGTACCGGCTACCACTGTGGGGTTAATCAAATTCGCCAACGCAGCACGGCACGCCGCCGAGCTCATTTGCTGTTACCCGCCGAAGAGACACTGGATCTAGAACCAGCGACGATTCAAGACGATGCACTGCGCCTGTTGTTCACCTGTTGTCACCCAAGCCTGAGCATGGAAGCCCGCGTGGCATTAACCCTGCGGGAAATGTGCGGCCTCACTACCGAACAGGTGGCGAGTGCGTTACTTATGAAACCCACTACGCTGGCGCAACGCATCGTACGCGCTAAACGCAAAATTCGCGATGCCCGCATCCCCTACGCAGTACCTGACAGCGAAGCACTTCCCGAACGCTTGCCGGATGTACTCCAGGTAATCTATTTAGTGTTCAACGAAGGCTACTCACGCAGCATGGGCAGCCAGGTCGTTGATGTTAGCTTGACGAAGGTAGCCATGCGCCTCGGTGAGGCGTTAGCAAGGCTGCTACCCAGTGGCGAGGTGTTCGGGTTGATGGCACTGATGCGGCTTAATGATGCTCGTCGCGATGCACGCCAAGACAGCGCGGGTGACTTAGTCACCCTGGACGAACAAAACAGAGATTTGTGGCACCAAGAGGATATCAATAGTGGTATCGAATGGCTTGAGCAGGCACTAGCGCTCACTCCAACCGGCTACTACACCCTACAGGCATCAATTGCCGCGGAACACTCACAGGCTAGCAGCGCCGAACAGACCGACTGGGGAAGAATCGTGCGGCTCTACAATGCGCTATGCCGCCACAATGCCTCGCCCATTCTGGCACTCAATCGTGCAGTGGCCATCGCCATGAATGGCGCGCTGGCAACCGGCTTGCAGCTTCTCGATGAGTTAGCCCATCACCCACAAATGAGCCGCTACCACTTATTATACGCGGCACAAGCGGATTTACTGCGCCGCCAAGGCCAATATGATGCAGCGCGCAGTGCCTATCAGCAGGCGCTCGTGCTGGCGACGCTTGATCCAGAGAAGCGCTTTTTGCGCAGGCGGCTGTCTGAGCTAAAACAGCATTGATAAAAAACGTGATAAAAAAATAGTCCGACCATGTCGATTTCCGCTCGCCCCAAACGATTAGTAAGAGTACCCCCTCGGTTCATCCAGGAGACTCTCAATGAAATTCATGCTAATTCGCCGTGCCGATACCAATACCGAAAACGGCGTTATGCCCTCCCAAGAACTGCTTGCCGACATGGCCGCTTATAACCAGCGTTTAACTGAGGCTGGTGTATTTTTAGGCGGTGATGGCTTACGTCCAACCAGCGATGGCTGCCTGATCCGCTTCGATAAGGGTACTCCCACCGTTATCCCAGGACCTTTTTCTCACCCCAGTGAGCGCATTGCTGGCTACAGCGTACTAGAAGCGCCAACGCTGGAAGAGGCCATTCATTGGGCTCAGCAGTGGCCCACCCAAGATGCCGATGGCAACGTGACACTTGAGCTGCGGCGCTACTTCTCGCTGGAGGATTTTGAGCCCAGTGCCGGCATTGAGCAGCACCGTAACCTTGCTCGTGTGCCGGATGCCATGAACGTGCATGTCGCTTTTCCCGGCACCTGCCGTGAAGCCATGCAGTTCTATGCCGATATCACTGGTGGCCAGTTGGAATGCCTTCTGACTTACGCTGAAACACCCGCCGCTGAACACATGCCCCCCGCCCTTCACGACCGCATCATCCATGCCTCGCTGAACCTACGTGGGCGCCGCTTGATGGGTGCCGATATGGCGGCTGACTGTTATACACCGCCACAAGGGGTAGAGGTTCAACTGGAGTATCGGGATATCGAGCAGGCCGCACACACTTTTGCTCAGCTAGCGGAGGGCGGAAAGATTGTCATGCCTTTCGAAGCCACCTTCTGGTCGCCTGGGTTCGGTATGGTAACCGACCGCTTTGGCGTCGGCTGGATGGTTAACGTTTCGTCAGAAAACTGCCCCTTGGCCACCGAAGGAGACGCTCCATGAAGTACGTTGCGCTAGTGTATTACCAAGAGCAAATCATCAATGCCATGAGCGAACAGGAGTGGCACGATCTCAACCAGGAGTGTATTGCAGGGGTCGAGCGCCTGAGCGCCAGCGGCAACTACCTCGCCGGGCAGCCGTTACAGCCAACGGAAACCGCAACCACTGTGCGCGTGCGTGATGGCGAGACACTAATCTCCGATGGCCCCTTTGCCGAAACCAAAGAGCAACTGGCTGGTTTCTACCTACTAGAAGCTCACGATTTGAATGAGGCGCTGCAATTGGCGAGCCGCATCCCGCCAGCTCGGCTTGGCAGCATTGAAGTACGCCCCGCCCGAGAACTGCCACCCAAAACAACCCCAGGAGATACCGCATGAACACTAACGCCACACCCTATGTCGATGGCTTCATCGCTGCGGTGCCGACCGCGAATAAATCTCAGTATATTGAGCACGCCCGTGCCGCCGCAGAAGTGTTCAAAGAGTTTGGCGCACTACGGGTGGTCGAGTGCTGGGAAGACGATGTTCCTGAAGGCGAAGTCACCTCGTTCTCCCTGGCGGTTAAGCGAAAAGATGGCGAAAGCATGGTTTTTTCATGGATAGAGTGGCCTTCCAAAGCGATACGCGATGTCGCTATGCCAAAAGTCATGGAAGATCCACGCTTACAAAGCGACGTTAACCCCATGCCATTTGACGGCAAGCGCCTTATTTATGGAGGCTTTGAAAGCATCATGGCTATGTGAGGACGCCGAGCCGTTTCAATCCATAGAAACGGCTCGCAAGCCCTTCCGCTTGGTTAGTGACTTCCCCTAGCGCACCCCCATAGTGACTAAAGCGTATCTTAATGGCTCCTTTCATATTGATGTCATCGTTCATCGTTAGCGTGCTAGAAAGGCCTGACAATGTGGTGATATCAATGACAAACCAACCGCGCAAACCACTCAGCGACGAAGAAATCGCCTACTTAGAGGAGCTGGCTAACGGCAACGCATTAGCCAAGCAGCGCCGCCGCGAGAAAAAGCGCCAAACGCCAGCGACAAAGAAGCCCTTAGACTAACCACACATTACCAAGGCGTATGCCCTACAAGGTATCGAACACTAGTTGCTATTATAATAAATAACATAACGCAAAAAGCCGATGTGCTTTTAGCACATCGGCAAAACGATCTTAATAAGTGGCTAAAGCGCTAAGGAAGCTATTTATCATTTAGAAGTGATAGCGGGCACCCACTGCATAATAAAGATCATCTTCGAAGTTATCATTGGCATCTTTATTAGCGTCATTTAGCTCAACAAACACATCAAAATTGTTAGAAACATCGTAATGCGCCGCAGCTGCCCAAGCGTCACGATCCTTATCAGCATTCTCTAGGTCAATGTTGTAATAATCGAGATAGAAGGTCCAAGCGCCGGTAGCAAAGCTACCACCTAGGCCTACTGTGTCGAAACCGCCTCCACGCTTATCGTTATCACCACGGGTTTCATAACCTAAACGCGCAGAGAAAGCATCATTGATCTCGTACTCGGCCGTGGTACCAAAACGTGTTTCACCATTGCCACCGCCACGTACGGAATCTTCTACATAGCCAAGCGCGAAACGTAAGGGGCCAGTCGAGTAAACGACACCACCCTGGGTGGCGATAACGCTACCTTCGTTAGACTGCTGCGCTTCTGTGAGACCACGCTCAGAAAAATGTTTTGCTGAGAAAACAGCCTGGAAACCGTTGATTTCAGGCGTTTTATAGCCCAGAGAGTCGCCACGCGCCTGAAGACCACCGCCGGCAAATTCATAGCCACGCTCTACATAAACATCGAACGGTGTCATCACGTAGTTATCGTAGTAACTGTTATAGTTACCCGCCATGAAGGTACCGTACTGCTTGCTTTCAAGACCCAGATAGCTATTACGCACTTCGTCAAAGCCCGGGCGGCTGCGTTCATCCCCAGTAAAACGCCACTCTACCCGTGCAAACGCGCGCAGGTCTGCGTTGATTTGATGGCCTGCCGTAAAGCGCAAACGAGAACCGAAATTACGGAACTCTTCTCCATTATCAACGCCATTTTTTTCGCCACCGCCTTCAAACCCCATGGCGATGCGGCCGTAGATATCTAGCGTCGTGCCGTCTTGGTCATAAACCACTGCCGCTTGAGCCGCAGAGGCACCCAACAAACCACTAACAGCTAGAGCAAGTGTCGCCTTTTTAAACATGATTGATCCCATTAAAGTAGTTAGCGCTTGTTACCAGCACTTTTAGTTGCAAGAAAATTCAGACACTGAAGTCTTCTAACTTAATTTCTACTTAACCCTAAACGCGTCAGAAAAGGGTCATCATAAAAATCGAAAAATTATGTTTAAGCTGTTTACTGAGCTTTTAATTGTGCATTGCGAAGGCACAATCGAGGATATGTTTACCTCGTCGTCAGCCACCTTAAAACCGATATATGTCATTCTTCTTAAAGTTTTATTTTTTTAGCGTTTTTTTGACAACCATAAAAGTGCAACCTGACCGACATCTTGATCTGCTAAGGCATCACTATTCACTAGGGGGCTTCACCATTCACTGGAGAGTTTCGCCATTAAAAATGGCGGCCTGTCATCCTATGTTCACTAGGCTGTCTTGGCAGTGTCACTGTCGCTACGCATAGTCAATGAAACAGTGCATGCAATAGTGAGTAAAAACGTGATAAAGGGATGGATCGCCCATGCGACTCTGTATCGTTAGCGAAACATGGTCACCAGAAATAAATGGTGTTGCGCATACCTTAAATAGGCTATGTCGTGAACTCACTCGGTTGGGGGTAACAGTGGATGTTATTCGCCCTAAACCAAGCATGGCTGCCAGTGCCGTCAATGCCGCTCAAGGGCTTTCTCAAGAGCCGTATCAAGAACCGTATCAAAAACCATCCCAAGAGCTTCAGGTTCGGCGATTAGCGCTGCCTGGGTATAACGCTGTGCAGATTGGCCTTGCCAGACCGTCCACACTGCGCCGTTTCTGGCAGAAGCAACGCCCCGACTCTATTTATCTAGCAACCCAAGGCCCTCTAGGCTGGGCAGCTCGGCAGGCTGCACGCCAACTGAACATACCTCTAGTGGCTGGCTGGCATACGAATTTCGATCACTACTGCCATGACTATGGGGTGCCGTGGCTAGCGGCCGCCACGCGGCGATATTTACGCTACTTCCATAACGGCTGCGACCTTACCCTTGTGCCTACACAACAACAGGCGGATGCTCTGCGCGCTCAGGATATCCGCGGTGTAAAGGTGCTCTCACGCGGCATTGATGGCGATATATTTTCCCCAGCCCACCGCGACAACACCCTACGCGCACAGTGGGGAGTCAGCGAACATCAACCTGTTGCTCTGCATGTGGGCCGCTTAGCCCCGGAAAAAAACCTCGCATTGCTGCAAGAAACGTTGCAGGCCATGAGTGACGTGCGCCCCGATATGGCACACGTCATTGTTGGCGATGGTCCAGGCCGCGCTCAGTTACAGAAAGCGCTACCCGATGCTCACTTCACCGGTTTTATAAATAAACAGGCACTAGCACGCCACTATGCCAGTGCCGATATTTTTATTTTCCCTTCTCAGTCAGAAACATGGGGAAATGTGGTGACTGAGGCCATGGCTAGCGGGCTGGCCGTCGTGGCCTATCATCACGCTGCCAGCGCTGAGCTGATTCAAAGCAGGCACAACGGCATCACCGTGCCCCCTGGCGATACGCTTGCCTTTCAACAGGCTGCCGTCGCGTTATGCCAGCACCCTGCCGACTACGCCCGCCTAGGTAGAACCGCACGCCTACGTGCACTAGAGCAAAGCTGGCCGGGAATCGCAGAGCAGTTCTTACGCTATTTACAAAATGCCCAGGAGACTCACCATGCGTCCGCGTCCGCTTGTCGTATTCGATCGTCTTGATGTCTTTGAATGGCAGCTTTGCCAACGGGTAACACAGCTAACGCTTTATCGCCCCTGGCGGCTAACGCTGCAGACGGCAAGCAAGCTGGGAGACTGGCCTGTCTGGGTCTTATTAATTGCAGCACAGCCCTGGTTACAGCCTAACGGCGTTTGGCGAATCATGCAGTACAGCGCCATCGCACTGTTCGCAGTCGCTATTTATAAGCTGGTAAAAACGCGGCTCTGTCGCGAACGCCCGTTTATCACTTACCTAGGTGGCGTCCACTGCGGCGAACCTGCCCGAGACAAATACAGCTTCCCCAGCGGCCACACCATGCATGCGGTGATGTTCAGCGTATTGGTGGCCGCCCATACCCCCTGGTTGCTACCTATTGTGATTCCCCTTAGTTTACTGATTGCCATTTCGCGGGTGGGGCTTGGGCTGCACTATGTCAGTGATGTCATTGCCGGCGCAGCCATGGGCTATGGTTTTGCGCTACTGAGCCTTTACTGGATGGGGTAACTCGGTCACCGGTTACTCAATGGCGTATCAATAAAAGCAAAAAGCCACCAACGTAGACGCAGGTGGCTTTTGGTGTGATCAATTAATGGCCTATCGTTTTAATTATCTACATATCGGGAGGTATATCGTCACGGTCCTCTATTGTGGTCATAAATGATGTTTTGAACATCATGTAAAGACCGACTCCCGAAAACCCTAGAAACAGCACAAACATGCATACCATCAATACCATCGCCATAGCGCTTGTCCCTGGAAGTGTGCGGCTGCTACGTTGACGTCTTCTAACCGCTAAATTTTGG
Organism: Vreelandella venusta; assembly: GCF_007989605.1. Taxonomy (GTDB): domain Bacteria; phylum Pseudomonadota; class Gammaproteobacteria; order Pseudomonadales; family Halomonadaceae; genus Vreelandella; species Vreelandella venusta. The sequence goes on from NZ_BJUL01000004.1 coordinate 138,679, forward strand.
TTTACACCAGAGGATAGACCAAAATGTCACACTTATTGATACAAAAGTTGTTCAAAATGTCTTTACAAGTTAAATATCCAGAAGAATCAAAGTGTTAAAAAAAATTAAATAACGCAAAAAAACCACCTCGCTCTCACGAGATGGTGATTTTGCATCGATGCTATTCCCTGGCAGTGATGATCAGCGTTTCCTTACGCTGATAAGGGTGAGCAGGCTAAATGTCCTTTCACGTCCTTTTGCTAATATGGCTCCATGCCTTCCCTAATTACCTATTAGCCTGCTCACGCTTTTTTTACCCATAATGGCTAACTATCAATGGTGGCTGACGCTACTGCGAAGCGCTTTTGGCGGTTAGTCCTCAGCTAAAAGTTCGAGTAACAAGCTTACGACTGTAGTCAGGTTGTTGCAGACAATAGGCCAAATGCCATTTTAAACAAAAAAGCATATAAATAACAAACACTTGAAATATTTTACCAGCACCTAACCTAGCACGAAACGCAGCGATTTTATGGTTAAAACTGACACATGCGACAAAATCGCACGGCCAGCCAGCACGCAAACGACGGGAAATTGATGGCATCAGCTGCCCGCAGCGATTATTTTTAATAACAGCGTACCTAAAACTGCTCTACAAGCACTCAGCTAATGAGGATTCTTTCGATGAAGCGTGCAATAGCGATCAGTGTATTGATGATGGTGACACTTCTACTGATTAGTGGCTGCAACACCATTCGCGGCGCAGGCGAAGATATTGAACGAGGCGGCGAAGCTATTCAGCGCTCCGCAGGTAGCTAATGACCATGGTGACGATTTACCTTTCACACGGCCTGGAAAGCGGGCCTGGTGCCCTGAAAGTACAAGCGCTAAAAGGGGTTGCTGAGAAATTTGAGAACTGCGAACCGGTCGTCATGGACTACCGTGGCTTAAAAGAGCCGCAGAAGCGTTTAGAGCATTTACTTAGCGTGATTGATCAGCGAAACGACACGCTGGCTAACTGTGTTTTAGCGGGTTCCAGTCTCGGCGGGTGGTTAAGTGCAGCGGTGAGTGCCCAGGAACCCGTGCTCGGTTGCTTTTTATTAGCCCCCGCGCTTGGTTTGCCAGACTACCCGCAAACCTCACTCACACTGCAAGCACAGCACACGCATATCATTCATGGCTGGCGAGACGATGTCGTACCGCCAGGCCCCGTCATTGAGCATGCCCGCTGTCAGCGACTTTCATTACGCATGATTGACGATGACCATCGCCTGCAGAACAGTCTCGATACCATACTTGCCGATTTCGAGCGGTTTTTAGAGCTGTGTCTTCAATAGCGATTTCTCTAAAAACTATCTCTTTAAAAACCATGCCTTTGAAAATAACGCTCTTAAAGCCGCGCTAGTTAGCTCAACATGAACCGCAAACGTACTTTGGCTAACGAAGTGTTACAACAAATAGTCGACATACGCCAAACAAAGCTATACAAGTAATGTACAAACCATAGAGGAATGCTCATGTTTGGTCTATTCAAACGCGATCCTAAGAAAAAACTCCAGCAAGATTACGAGCGTAAATTACAGGCCGCAATGCAAGCTTCGCGCAATGGTGACATGAGAGCTAACGCCACATTGACGGAAGAAGCAGAAGCTATTCTGACTGAGATCAATCGCCTTAAAGCAGAAGCACGCTAGGACTCTATGCTCATGCGCCATCCTTTCATTGCTGCCATGGCTCTAAGCTGGCTACCTTTAGCGGCTAATGCTAATAGCTGTCCTCTTCCTGGCCAGTGGTGGCAATCGCAATATGTTGTTGCTAACAGCGCTATTTTAGCCCAAGCGGTACAGCATCAGGTCGTCCTATTGGGCGAGCAGCATGATGCCATGGACCACCACCGCTGGCAGTTACATACCCTCGCGGGGCTTTACGCGCTGCGTGACGATATGGTCATTGGGCTAGAAATGCTGCCCCGGGAAGCGCAACCCGTGCTTGATGACTGGGTTGCGGGCTTGTTAACCGAAGAAGAGCTGCTGGAGCAGTCCCGCTGGGGGGAGCACTGGGGGTTCGATGCTGACCTTTACTTACCCATTCTTCATTTCGCGCGTGTTCAACGGATTCCCTTGGTCGCCCTAAACATTACGCCCGAACTGCGTCAGCGCTTAGCTCGTGACGGCTTCGGCAGTGTGCCTATCGACCAGCGACACTATATACCTGCTCCGTTACCGCCAAGCGCTGGCTATGAAATGCGCTTAAAAGACGTATTTGACCAGCATGCAATGGGTGACGACCCCGCTATGATGAAGCGCTTTTTACAGGCCCAGCTTAGCTGGGATGTCGCGATGGCTGAAGGGCTGGCTGACGCCGCCTTAGAGGGTAAATTGGCCGTTGGCTTAATGGGTTTAGGCCATGTAATTTACCAAGATGGTGTGCCCCACCAACTTGATGGGCTGGGGGTAGATCACACCTTCAGCTTACTACCCTGGTCAACAGAAACCTGTGAGCCACCCGATCCTGCATTAGCAGACGCTGTATTTGTACTGCCAGCGGCAGAGTAACCGCTGACAAAGGGGGCGCGCCACTAACAGGCTGTTTGTTCAATGAAGGGGCAGTTAGGCATCATCTGCCAGCGCAGGCAGCAGCGTTTTCAATTTGCGGGTCAGTGTATTGCGCCCCCAGCCGAGTAATTCGGCGGCTTCTCCTTTGCGCCCGCCGGTATGTTTTAGCGCCGTTTCAATCAGAATGCGCTCAAAATCCGGCACGGCTTCTTCCAACAGGTGGGTGTGGCCTTCCGCCAACGCGTGGTCAGCCCAATCCCTGAACGCGGAACGCCAATCGCCATAAACACTGCCTTCCGAAGCGCTGAGCGAGCGCAATTCTGGGGGCAAGTCCTCAATAAGAATTTCGCGGCCAGAGGCCATTACCGTTAGCCAACGACAAATATTTTCTAATTGACGCACATTGCCCGGCCACGGCAAGCGGGTAAGATGCGCTTCTGCTTCGGGCGTTAACACCTTGATATCGGTGGCCAGCTCTTTGGCTGCTTCCGCTAAAAAATGGCGGGTTAAACGCGGAATATCTTCCCGACGTTCGGCAAGCCGCGGCAGATGAACGCGAATCACGTTTAAGCGGTGGAACAAGTCCTCCCGAAACCGCCCATCGTCAACTAACGATTCCAGATTCTGATGGGTAGCGGCAATAATACGTACATCGACTTTTACAGGCGTATGGCCACCCACGCGATAGAATTCACCATCGGCTAACACACGCAGCAAGCGCGTTTGCGTTTCAGCGGGCATGTCACCAATTTCATCGAGAAACAGCGTTCCACCGTTAGCCTGTTCAAAGCGGCCTTGGCGCTGTTGCGCTGCCCCGGTAAACGCGCCCTTCTCATGGCCGAATAGTTCAGACTCAATCAAGTCGCGGGGAATTGCCGCCATGTTCAGCGCAATAAACGGCTTGCCTGCCCGTGGGCTATGTTGGTGCAGCGCCTGAGCAACACGCTCTTTACCGGTGCCAGACTCACCGTTAATTAACACCGTGATGTGGGAGTGGGAAAGCCGCCCAATGGCGCGAAACACTTCCTGCATAGCAGGCGCTTCACCAATAATCTCCGCACTTAACCCTTCCGGCACGCTGACCGGGCGTTGGCGCTCTCTTGCATGAGCGACCGCACGGCGCACCAGCGCCAGCGCTTCGTCCACATCAAAGGGTTTAGGCAGATACTCAAAGGCGCCCCCTTGGTAAGATGCCACGGCACTGTCGAGGTCCGAATGCGCGGTCATCACAATCACCGGCAGGTCAGGGTGTGCGTCACGCACCCGGGACATTAAATCCAGCCCATCAATGCCGGGCATTCGAATGTCAGTTACCAGCACATCCGGTGGATTTTCTAACAATCGCTCCAATGCGGTATCGGCGCGTTCAATACACTCGATATCCAGATCTGGCTGCGCTAAGGCCCGCTCTAATACCCAACGGATGGCGCGGTCATCATCGACAATAACCACTCGTGCCACATCGGTTTGTGTCGCCTCAGTCATGACGCTTCTCCGGTGAAATTAACAACCAATGGAATCAGTAAACGAAATTCGGTATGTCCAGGGCGTGAGTCGCATTCGATCAATCCTTGATGTTGGTGCAAAATCGATTGAGCAATTGATAGCCCAAGGCCGCTACCTTCTGCGCGCCCAGAAACCATGGGATAGAAAAGCGTTTCACGTAACGTTTCAGGTATGCCGGGGCCATTATCAATAACCCCCACTTCACTAACTAAACGATGGCGTTCAGCGCCCAGCGTAAATTGGCGCCGGGCGCGGGTGCGCAACGTAAGCTCCGGCGAGGGCGTTGCTGCATCACTCATGGCCTGTACCGCGTTACGTGCCACATTCAGCACCGCTTGGATCATCTGAGACTCATCACCAGAAAGATCCGGTAAACTCGGGTCATAATCACGACGGATTTCAACATGCGGATGCTCGGCAATCAGCAGGGCTCGCACCCGCTCTAACACTTTATGGATATTGACCGGCTCATGTTTGACGATGCGATTGGGGCCCAACATGGAGTCGACCAAATCTCGCAGCCGGTCCACCTCTTCCACAATAATATGGGTGAATTCACGTAGTGCAGGATCGTCCAGATCGCGCTCCAATAATTGGGCAGCACCGCGAATCCCGCCTAAGGGGTTTTTAACTTCATGAGCCAAGCCCCGCGCCAAGACTTTGATTGTCTCTTGCCGGGTGGTCAGCGCTTCTTCCCGGGAAATCTGCATCAGCCGATCACGGGGCTCTACTTCAAGTAACAATTCATCGGCTGAAAGCGGGGTCACGGTGTAGTCCACCGTTAATGGCTCGCTGTTCTGCGGCGTAATACGTGCTTCGCGTTGGGTATAGGGATGAAAGGCATCTCGCGCTTTAGCGAGGACATCATCAATACTCTCATCGCCCCCTAACAGCGTGTCTAAACTAATGCCCTGCACACGGCTAAAACTCACCGCTAGCAACGCTTCCGCTGCCGGGTTCATCCAACGAACACGGAGTTCACCATCTAGCAGTAAGACTGCAGTGGTGAGGTGTTCAAGTAAGCGCTGGTACATGGCGTATCCTGAAGCGTCGCTGTAAAAAATAGCGTTAATCGAGCGTATAAAAGAGAAACTGCAAAAAGCGCGCCAATTAACCATTTGCACGGCTAATGAGCAGGAGACAGGGGCGTAGCGAGCTGTTATGGCACAGCCCGTGCTGTCAGCCGCCCACCTATTGCACCATTATAGTGCACGCGACCCATCAACAATAAAAATAATCACCCCATCAGTGCGGCACTGCAGACAACGCTTTCCCCGCCAACAGGCCTCTTCGACTCACTATTCTGTGGTATAAAAAAACCTGTGGTATAAAAAAACCCCGCCGAAGCGGGGTTTTAGGCCAATCACACCCTGGGGTGGTACTAGCAGATATGTTTAGCTATCGCTCTTAACAGCTGTAGTACATATCGAACTCAATCGGGTGAGTGGTCATGCGAATGCGCTCCACTTCTTCCATCTTGAGGTCGATGTATGCATCGATCATGTCATCAGTGAACACGCCGCCTTCGGTCAAGAACGCACGGTCTGCGTCGAGCGCTTCCAATGCTTGGTCCAGGCTGTTAGCAACGGTCGGTACTGACTTACCTTCTTCTGGCGGCAGGTCGTACAAGTTTTTATCCATGGCATCGCCAGGATGGATCTTATTCTTAATACCGTCGATACCCGCCATCAGCAGCGCCGCGAACGACAGGTAAGGGTTGGCGGTCGGGTCAGGGAAACGTGTTTCAACACGCTTACCTTTCGGGCTAGCGGTGTATGGGATACGGATAGACGCAGAACGGTTGCGAGCGCTATAAGCCAACATAACCGGCGCTTCAAAGCCAGGCACCAAACGCTTGTACGAGTTAGTAGAGGCGTTCGTGAAGGCGTTCAGAGCACGGGCGTGCTTGATCACACCGCCAATGTAGTAAAGCGCCATTTCGGAAAGCCCAGCGTACTCATCACCCGCGAACTGATTCTGACCATCTTTCCAGAACGACTGGTGCACGTGCATACCAGACCCGTTGTCACCAACAAGCGGTTTCGGCATGAACGTCGCGGTTTTGCCGTAAGCGTGGGCCACGTTGTGGATCACGTATTTCATTTCCTGAACTTCGTCAGCTTTCTTCACCAGCGTGTTGAATTTAACGCCGATTTCGTTCTGACCCGCGTTAGCAACCTCGTGGTGGTGAACCTCAACGGTCTGGCCAATCGCTTCCAGGGTGTTACACATTGCACCACGGATGTCATGGAAACTATCAACCGGGGGAACCGGGAAGTAGCCGCCTTTAACGCGCGGGCGGTGCCCTAAGTTACCGCCTTCTACCTGATTACTGGTCGCCCAAGCGCCTTCATCAGAGGTAATTTTGTACATGGAACCCTGAATATCGGATTTCCAATGAACTTCGTCGAAAATGAAGAACTCAGGCTCAGGGCCAAAGAAGGCGGTGTCGCCCAGGCCGGTGGACTGCAGGTAAGCTTCTGCGCGCTTGGCAATAGAACGCGGGTCACGGTCATAGCCCTGCATAGTGGCAGGCTCGATGATATCGCAACGCAGGATCAGGGTAGCGTCTTCGGTGAAGGGGTCGAGGAAACCAGTACCATCTTCAGGGCGAAGAATCATGTCGGATTCGTTGATGCCTTTCCAGCCCTCGATAGAGGAACCATCGAACATCTGACCATTTTCGAAAAACTCTTCGTCCACGTCCCGTGCCGGTACGGTGACGTGCTGCTCTTTACCGCGCGTGTCGGTGAAACGCAGATCTACCCATTTAACATCATGCTCTTCGATTAGCGCGAGAGTCTTGGCTGACATAGTGTCCTCCGGTAGGAACGTGGCTTAAGCTTGTGACAGTAAGCTACCGATTAAAGAGTTATTAAACAAACCGGCTATCGTTGTAGCACGCCGAGAGGCATCTGCCTACGACCCGCTAGCCGCTGGCTAATACTAAGCACAGAGCATGCCAACCCTGCACCAACATAGCATACATTAACTCTAAGACCTTATTTTTAAAAGACTAAAAAATAAGGCATCGTGCTTCTTCATGTAGCATAACACTGCCTACAATAACGAGCTTCGCCTAAAATAGTCATTTAACTCAGAAAAACGCACCAATAAAGAACAAGCAGAGACTGGCAGGCACCAATGTGGTGCACATCAAACATCGACTATTTTCCTCATCACTTTAAACTTTAGCTTGATACCAAAAGAAACTCACGCCTACAATTGATTACAAACAGATAGATTTAATAACAAACGGTTTTCACAACAGGTTTTCACAACACAGGAAGCCACTCGCATGGGCACGGTCTGCTTTATTGTTGATGCGTCAGTCACAGGTGCCCTTTTACCACGTCACCTGCGCACTATTCGCCAAACAGGCTTTGCAGACCACACACTTCCCATTATCGTGACCAGCGCCACTCCCGACCCACGCATGCAGGACATTGAGCAACGCTACCATGCTCACTTTCTTGTCACCCCTTCCCAGCCATTAGGCGCAAGGATCAATCGTGCAGCGTATCTCAGCCAAGCGGACTGGTTGCTAATTGCAATGCAACAACAGACGCCGGTAGCCAAATTATGGTGTTTACTTTACCCCCAGCTAGACACGTACACGCTGGATGCTTTTTTGATTGGCAGCGAGCCACCCCGCTTATCCGAACGCTTACTCCAATGCTTTTTAGGCGCAAGCGTCGCTATTCCTCCCTACATAGCCATCAGGCGCACGTGGTTCGAGCGCTTGGGAGGCTTAGACCCAGAGTTAGATGAAGCAGCGCTGGCTGATTTACTTCAGCGCCTTTATGCATGCCCTACCCGTTTACAAACCTTCAGCATAGACGCATCAGGGGTTACTCGCGGCTCGCTATCAAGGAGTAACAAACCCTACCGGCCTCCTCCCAGTTCGCATACGGATACTTAACATCACTTATAGCTTAGGACTTCCTGCTGGCTAGACGCTCAAATGTTTACCAATGAGCACTCCCATCGCTGTCATAGTGTTAACCATATTATTCACCACGAATAAGCCAATACCATCGGCAAGAATCGGTTAATGCACTAACCAAGCTATAAACAGCACAAAGAAAGGCACTACCTAGACTGCTTTTAAACACAAGCTCTTTGAAGGACAAGTTCTTCGGAACACCAGACTAATCAACCAGCGAATGCGCCTACAACGGGCCTAAACACCTTAATGCCTCAGCAGTCATTGGCTCTATCGCACCAACGCACACTACACTTAAACATCACGCTACCTAATACCGCTCAACAAAAGGACACTGACAATGCACCAGCATATCGAATGGGATGAACCTGGCAGTGCAAGCGTTGTAGAGTTTTTTAAAAATGACCCCGACCACAATCCGCCCTACCCAGGCGCCATGCTCTCAGCCCGTTATCTAGGCCGCATTGTGCGGGTAAAAGTAGAAGCCTATCGTGATGAAGATGCCGTCAGCATCGGCACCGTTGCCGCTATTCTTGATCGTCACGGGCACCACCACGATTCCCACCACGAGCTTAACGTAGGTGACATCGTCCGGCTTCCCGATGACAAACGCGCGATGGAACACTGGGACGAGGACGATTAAGAGTAACCGCCATCACAAACGACAAAAGCAAGGCGCGCCCTTTTAAAGGGCGCGCCTTGCCAAACCGAATCAACGGAAACATTTACCCCGCTTTCTGAATTTCCACCGAATGCGGATAAGGTATTGAAACACCTTGCTTATCAAAGGCTTCTTTGACGGCTTTCGTCATATCAAATTTCACATCCCAATAGTCCGCGGCATCGACCCAAAGCCGCACACTAAGATCCACACTACTGGCTCCCAGGTTAGTAACTTTTACCCAAGGTGCAGGATCACCATGGATACGGCTGTCGGCCTCCGCCAAGCCGCTGATGATCGCCATGGCCAGATCAGCATCATCGTCATAGCCAATCCCGAACACCAGATCGACACGGCGTGTCGAGTGATGAGAGAAGTTAGTGATGATAGCCCCCCAAGCCTGCCCATTAGGCACAATAATTTGCACGTTGTCAGGCGTCACTAATTCCGTCACAAACAGGTTGAGATCTTTTACCGTACCGGACGTGCCCCCAATATCCACAAACTGACCCAGTTTGTAAGGACGAAACACAATCAGCATAAACCCCGCCGCTAAATCACTCAGCGTGCCCTGCAACGCCAAGCCAATAGCCAGCGTGGCTGCGCCCAACACAGCAACTAGCGAAGTAGCCTGAATACCAAACAGACCCAGTACCGTAATAAATACAACCAGTAGAATGCCCCACTTCACCAAGGCTGCAAGGAAATTGCCCAGAGTAGGGTCGATACGCGGTATCGCATTCACCCGCTTACGCACTAAGCTGCTGACGATCCCAGCAGCCATCCAGCCCACAATCAATACCAACAATGCTTTCACGGCATTGATAATCAAAGGAACGTAAGCTCCAAATTGCTCAAGAAAGTTTTCCACGACGTAATATCCTCTAGATGGCAGTTACCGAAACACACCCCAATCATTATGTTAAAGCAGTTTTATTTTTGAACACTCTCTTCCTCACCATATTTAACAATTAAAGCACCATTGTGATGATGACGCCGAAACTGAGAGAGCATTCACACCGACTAAACACTGAACTGTCTGGGCGGCAACATCTAACCTACGAATTAATGAAGGTAATGCACATTTCGAGTAGCGCGGCGTAAGCGTTAGCGCACCCGCGAAAACGCTGCACAGCGATACCAGTTTCAGGTAGCACCAAAGCGGCCTGGGCGGCAGCGCACTCTGGCCCGGTTAAATCAAATCTAACATTAGATTTCTGAGCTGCCTGGGCGGCAGCGCACTTTCCGAACGACACCGCGCCCCCAGCGACCACTTTCTGAGCTGCCTGGGCGGCAGCGCACCGGGTAATTCATCCCATCTCGTGGTGTACCTATTTCTGAGCTGCCTGGGCGGCAGCGCACGGGGTAGGCCACCGCTCTTGAAACCAGTCACTTTTCTGAGCTGCCTGAGCGGCAGCGCACCGTGAGGTGAAAGCCGCCGCTTGGGCGTGTAATTTCTGAGCTGCCTGAGCGGCAGCGCACTTGTGTTTTCTCTTGGTCTAATAATGGAAAATTTTCTGAGCTGCCTGAGCGGCAGCGCACGTGTACGACAGACACGACTATCTTGAAGAGCATTTCTGAGCTGCCTGAGCGGCAGCGCACTTCTAGTTCTTCATCCAGCGCTAGGTGGTTCTTTTCTGAGCTGCCTGAGCGGCAGCGCACGCCTTCCTGTTTACGGCGGCGATCATCGGGCATTTCTGAGCTGCCTGGGCGGCAGCGCACAAACTGAGCATCGACGACCTGGAGTACGTGCTTTTCTGAGCTGCCTGGGCGGCAGCGCACGAGCAAGCCGCGCATTACCTGTATTGCTCGCTTTTCTGAGCTGCCTGGGCGGCAGCGCACCCAGGGTTGTGCTGTGCGAAATGGACTATGCATTTCTGAGCTGCCTGGGCGGCAGCGCACATACTAGGACTAGCAATCTCACTTCTGAGCTGCCTGGGCGGCAGCGCACGCGAATTCAGAGTCGTTGACTGGGATTTCAGCTTTCTGAGCTGCCTGGGCGGCAGCGCACATCTTCGGCAACGAATGGAAGCGCCTGGTGCTTTTCTGAGCTGCCTGGGCGGCAGCGCACAGAGAGATCGGCATGCTGGATGCTTCCAACGTTTTCTGAGCTGCCTGGGCGGCAGCGCACCATCCGCTTGCGATCGGCGGCAGTCATCTCTTTTTCTGAGCTGCCTGGGCGGCAGCGCACCACATGGCAACACGTAAAACCACCGCGCCGAATTTCTGAGCTGCCTGGGCGGCAGCGCACGTGAAGCGGGCCATTTGCCAAAACTTGCGCAGTTTCTGAGCTGCCTGGGCGGCAGCGCACGAAATTACCAAGGTTCGCGTTGAGCGGCTGCATTTCTGAGCTGCCTGGGCGGCAGCGCACGAGATGGTTGATCAGTCCGCGCTGCTAGATGATTTCTGAGCTGCCTGGGCGGCAGCGCACGCTTTCATGGTGCGCTCACTACCCATCAGCCATTTCTGAGCTGCCTGGGCGGCAGCGCACGAAGGAGAACGTATTTGGGGGGATTGGGTCGATTTCTGAGCTGCCTGGGCGGCAGCGCACTACCTGCGGCCGGGTGCATGATCACCCGGCATTTTCTGAGCTGCCTGGGCGGCAGCGCACTTAGCAGTGAGCATGACGGCCATCACATGAAAGTTTCTGAGCTGCCTGGGCGGCAGCGCACAAGGTAGCGGGTTGGCTCGATAAATCACTTCTTTTCTGAGCTGCCTGGGCGGCAGCGCACTTTGAGTCCGTACTTTGTCCATAAAACGATCGCTTTCTGAGCTGCCTGGGCGGCAGCGCACCAGACGAAAGAAGCGGTCGTTGGCGTCGGCAATTTCTGAGCTGCCTGGGCGGCAGCGCACTTCACGCTGGGCAGGACGATTTCGTTTCCACGTTTCTGAGCTGCCTGGGCGGCAGCGCACTTCCATCTTGCGTTGGAGGGCCTGGGCGCGGATTTCTGAGCTGCCTGGGCGGCAGCGCACAAACACACCGTAAAGCTTACTTTCTTGCCACTTTTCTGAGCTGCCTGGGCGGCAGCGCACCAGGTGCTATCGAATAACAAGACCGAGCAGCATTTCTGAGCTGCCTGGGCGGCAGCGCACGTCTTGCTCTCGGCTGGTTTCATGGCGAAACTTTTCTGAGCTGCCTGGGCGGCAGCGCACACGAAAGCCAGTCACTCCCCAAAATGGGCCAATTTCTGAGCTGCCTGGGCGGCAGCGCACTAGCAGGTTCGCCAGCTCGTCGGCTTGGTTGTTTTCTGAGCTGCCTGGGCGGCAGCGCACGAGAACAGTTCGTTGAACCCGCGCACGCGGTTTTTCTGAGCTGCCTGGGCGGCAGCGCACGTTACTTTTATTTAGAGTTCTCCGGTCTTGATTTTCTGAGCTGCCTGGGCGGCAGCGCACTTTTTGCTTTGATTGCTCGTTGAGCAATCTTTTTTCTGAGCTGCCTGGGCGGCAGCGCACTTGTGCTGCCGTCCTCGTGGCTATAGCCCAAATTTCTGAGCTGCCTGGGCGGCAGCGCACCATAGTTAGCACCAGGCCAGTGATTTCCCTTTTTTCTGAGCTGCCTGGGCGGCAGCGCACAAGCCAATAACGGTGCTGTAGCAATCGTTGGATTTCTGAGCTGCCTGGGCGGCAGCGCACAACTGCCCCCAATGATTTAATCACTAGCACCATTTCTGAGCTGCCTGGGCGGCAGCGCACACCTTGCTTTCCTCTTCCCGCTGCCGTGATTGTTTCTGAGCTGCCTGGGCGGCAGCGCACGCTTCTGCTTAGGGGCGGGCGTTTCTTCTTCTTTTCTGAGCTGCCTGGGCGGCAGCGCACGCTTCGACTCGTTTGCCGACCAGCTACTGGACTTTCTGAGCTGCCTGGGCGGCAGCGCACTAGAGCATATCAAAATTAATGTGCTGATTGTTAAAGAGCTTTAGCCAAAAAAAGCGGTATCACCCTTTTTTGAGCGACACCGCTAAGTGGTTGATTATTGGTTGCCAATTTTCACGTTAGAAAAAAGGGTTAAAACCACGGCACGGTAGCGTTACTGCTTAAACCATAGTGGTTAAAGGCACCCGCTACTGCGTTTTCATGAGGCTTGCCGTGTTCTATAAACAGGCTGAATCGCTGCTGGGTAGAACGGCTATTAATCTGCACAAAGGGAAGCTCTATACGTCGTTCAGCCAACTTGGCATAGATCTGCCGTGCCTCATCTTCTGTGATGTTATGCCGTTTAGCATAGCGTTTTGCGCGGCTTGGGCTGCCCGTATTGAACTGCTTGCGCGCCACGTTGATATGCTTCGCTCCTTCAGGCACGGCAAGCAGCTCACTGACTTGCGTGTGGTCGCGCATACCGGTTAGCCAGTCAGCGCCCATCAGTTGCTTCAGCCGCGCATGGGGGCCATGCAAACGCAGATGGCCACCTAGTGTTCTCGCTCCAACACCATGCTTATGATCTGGGAAGCTGACGCCAATATCATTGGCCTCCAGGTCGAAAAGCGCCCGGTGCAACTTGTTGTAAAGCGCGCCCATTAACATTGGCTCTGGAAAATCCGGGTCGGGCCTTAAACGGATATCGATATATTTATCCATGGCTTACCCCGCTTCGCCGAACACACCACCACGGATCAGAGTTGCCATCACAAAGTGCTGGTTCTCCTCAGAAGGCACTTGGTCTTTGATCATCCAGTTATCCAGCAGTGAGTAGAAGTCAGCTTTCTGCTTGGGCTGGCGATACGCTTTGCCCTGGGTGGTCACCGAGCCATAAGGCTCGACGGCGATGGGGCCAAGATCTTCACCATTTTCATTGGGATACCAGGTATCGATGGTACGGATAGCGTTACCCAGCTTCTGCGAGTGAATACCGGCAATCTCGCTGACGTGATATAGCGTTTTGCTCTTGTCGCCCCGGCCTCGATCAAGAATCAGCTCTTGAGAGGGGAACACCTCTTGTCCGCTACCCATGCGGACATAGGCCACCACTTCTAGCAGTAAGTGCTGCTCGCCCGCCAGCGCGGAAGCGATGACGCTCGCAAGCTCTTTCAGCTCGGCCGTATCCTCGAAGGCACGCAACGAGAGTGACAGTGCATCAAACGTCCACTCTTTGGTGGCTTTGCCTTGAGCTAACTGGCGAATACTAACTTCTACTTGCTCTGCGCCCATGCGGTTACGCCACAGAAAGCGACCATTAGCGAGGTTGTTGGCGTAACGGTGCGCCAGCTCGCCAAAGCCTTGCGCTTGTTTATACTCGGCAACGGCCTGTTCCAGTTTGGCCTGGTACTCAGCGTTATTACAGGCCGAAGGCGTTCCGGCGCCAGCCAGTACGCGCAGGGTGAAGCGGGCAACTAGGGTATCTGCATCGTGAGGCAGTGTGGCTACATCGACGGTTTGTAGATTGGGGTTTTCAATCTGCGCATCTAGCTTAGCGGGGTCTTGGTCTTTGGCTTTTAGACGGTTGGAAATAGTGCCGCGTACCGATTTTTCACGCACCTTAACCGGCTGCCATTGCGGTTCATCTTGCCGCTTATCCCAGTTGCTGGCGTAAAGCAGCGCATCGGAAGGGTCGAGCTTGCGCTCAAAAGCGAGGACGGAAGCGGTTTTAAGGGTATCGTTTTTAGCCATGATAAAGCTCCTTGTTTACTGTGCTGAGGCGCGAAGGTGGTAGTCGTTATTGAGTCGGTAGAGGCCCGCTTCTTCGTCGTTATCAACGTACCAAAGCAGGTCTTCGGGTTGCTTCATGCGGTGCGGGCTAACCCATTCGCCAATAGAGTAGAGGCTTTCGACAAAGCGGAACCGGGTCTTGGTATCCCGGGCGTTGGCCACTTCTCCAGAATTAAAAAGATCAGAGATAGCGCCATACCCCACGGGGATAGGCACCAGCCAGCCGCGGTAGGGACGCTGGGCCTGCCAAACGGGCTTCTCGTTCGGTTCGCCTTCGTTTTCCATAACGCAATCGTGATTGAGCCGTGAAAGGTCTAGCCACGCATCCAGCAAACTCGCCTCGGGATTATGCTGTTGCAGCGTTTGGAAATGTTCGGTGAGGTAGTCATCGCGCAGGGTGAGCGCAAACCCTGGCAACCAGCGGCGCTTAAGCTTGGCAAACTGTTTTTGCCGTTCGCCTTCATCGTCATCCAGCGCTACCCATTGCGGGCGTTGTTTATAGCTTGGCACGCTGCGGTTAGGCACCACACTGCCCCCAGCGATACGCATTCCCGCTACCATCTCGCCGACTTGCTCGGCAATATGCCCACGCTCGTTTTCGGCAGCAGCCGTATCAACGGTGAAAATCAGCGTGATATCAAGGTGGACGCGCCCTTCTTCTACAATCGCTGCTGTGCCGCCGGTTTTGTCTACTGGATTGCGAGTTAGGTGAAAGCCGCGAATGTAACCACCTTCAGTGGCCTGGGCTTCAAAGTCGTGGCAAATAACACCGACCTTTTCGAGAGCAACGGTAATTCCTGCGGCGCAAAGCTTGCGCTCCAGGGCATGCATCAAGCCCACAAAAGCACTCATTGAAGGAAAGCCCCAGGTCATTGGGCTGGAAATGGCATTGGCGTTTTGTACCCGCAGGCGCGGCAGGACCAAGAGGTTTTGCACTTTACTCATCGTCATCACCTCCTGGCAGGTTAGTTAGGTCTTCCGTTAGGCTTTCCATCCAGCGGCGGTCACGATCTAATAAACGTTGATGGGTCGTATCTTTCGCCAGCGCTTTCTTCCAGTGGCGGAATTCCACATCACCCAAAGGCAGCTTTCCGCCTAACGCGGCATTCAGCCAGTTAGCAAAGCGGTGGCGAATATCGTCTGCCCACTCCACACTGTTTCGAGCTTCACGAAAAGGAACATCCTCTTCAGCACGACCAGGATCTAGCCAGAAGGCTTCTTCGGCGACTAGTTCACATTTCTCATCGTCGCTCCAACCCGCAGGCAGGCTATGCATCTGCATAGCAAACAGAGCCAACTCATCCATCAACATGGCGGTGTAGTCATCGCGCAGGTCGCGGGTGTGCATGTCGGTAGAGGGATTGGTCTCAAGAAAGCGCTTAAGGTCTCTGACAAGAGAGCGCACTTCTGAGCGACTACCAAAGACCCCTGGGTTAGAAAGCACGGAGGTGACTTTTAGCGGCGGGCGAATATCGCGGATATTCCAGCTGGGCGGAAGCGATGCCAATAAATAGTTGTTGCCTCCCCGCTCGCTATTCAACTGTGAGATATTCTGCGGCTTAGTGCCGCCCATTTTTTGTACCGCTAGGTTGGGGTAATTGTGCACGGATTGTTCCGCGTATTTACCTTCCCGCTTGGCCTTGCGCGCCTCCTTGGCTTCTTCACTAAAGCGATCATGGTTAATAGTTTGAAAGACACGGTGCGCCAGAGAAGTGGCGTAGAGCGGTGCTAGCAGATGGAAGTTCTCAGCGTCATTGTCTATGTCTGCTGCATCATCTCCCACCAGCCAGTAGAGCTGTTTGCCTCGGGTATGCGAGGCATGCTCACCACGCGGTTCGGTAATCGCCGCAAAGGCGATGATCCACGCCTGAGCTTGTTCGGGATTATCGCTTAACGCGTTTGCCAGTTCAGTATCGTTTTCTAGCACACGCTCAAGCAGAGATTTGCCTTCAAACTCTAACTTTAAAAATTTATACACATCCAGTGCTGCAGCGTTACCTACTACGTCACCCGAAAAGTCAGCGGGTAGCGCGTGACTGCCTGCAAGAAAATGTTTGTTTAGCGAATCCGGTGGGGCGTAAAGATTGGAGCCTTTAGCATCGGGATGGATAGGCTTGAGGGAGTGGGTGACGACTTGCAGTTGACCAACGCGCCTTGCCGCATCGTTGATCCAGGTATCGAATTGAAATTGCTCAACCAATGCCTGGTATTTTGGATCGTCAGGAGCTAGCTTTTCCGCTTTGGCATCGAAGCGCTCTTTTAAAAACTGCTCAATGATGCTTCGAGCACCCTTCTGCTGAGTATTTTCCATAGATCATCCTTAAGGGACTCACTTAATTAGAATGAAGCTGTATTCACACTAGGCCAAGCCCCATTTTTTTTGCAAACCAAGTAGTGCGCAGCATATCATTTCCTGTGCTATCCTTTAATATCTGTTGGACATACAGCTCAGTAAAAGTAATGCGCTGCAATTTTTAGCTGCCGAACACGCAGTCTCCAGCGTGACATCCAATCAATACAGTACTATTATTAGTACCACTATTTGAGAGTGCTTATGGCAAAGCTTGATAAGCTTCTGGATAAAGCACGTCGACAGCCCAAAAGCATGAGCTTCGACGAATTGGCTTATTTATGCGATCACTACTTTGGCCCTCCTCGCCAGCAAAAAACTAGCCATCGGGTGTATAAAACACCCTGGCCCGGCGACCCGCGCGTTAATATTCAGCGGGGGAAAAATGGAGAAGCCAAGGCTTATCAGGTACGCCAAGCGCTCGCTGCTATTGATAAATTGTCGTCATCTTCATGACGATGGGAGTAGTACCATGGTGAACCATACCCATTACACCTACCGTATTCGCTGGTCAGAAGAGGATAACGAATTCGTTGGTTTATGCACCGAGCTACCCAGCCTCTCTTGGCTTGCAGATACCCACCAAGAAGCGTTGGAAGGTATTCTTTCTCTAGTTTCCGACGTAGTGGCCAACATGGAAGCTGAAGGTGAAACACCCCCGCTCCCACTTTCTGAACGCCACTACTCTGGCCGTTTTAATGTGCGTATTCCCCCAGAGAAACACCGCGAGCTTGCGATTAAGGCAGCAGAGGAAAATATCAGCCTCAACCGTTTGATCAGTGATCGATTAGCTAACGTCTAGCGTCACTTCCTCTTCGAAAACCCCAGCACCGAGTGGTAGCACCAGCCTTGGGGGTTAGCCACTACCGTGGCGGTTCCAAACGTGCGGGCGGCGCGATCCAGGGAGATATCCAAATCTTCCGCCAAGTCAGCCAGTGCCGTTAAGTAATCACTTACACCCCAAGGCTGAATCCTCTCGCCCTGCTCTTCTGCCAGGTCTACCCGCGCCAGCAGGCTCTCTTCCACCGGGATATAAATTTTTTCACCACGCCTTGCACCATCGTCTACGCGATGTAGCGTCCAGGTTTCGCCGCCCTCATCGGGTAGCAGTGCTAGTGTTATTTCAGGTTCGAGCTGCTTACGAAATGGGTCACGCTGAATCAACACACCGGTTAGATGCAGTTGCGGTATCACATGCCAGCTATAGGCTCCTAAGGGCGGTGGCTTGGGTGTCTTGCCGATGCGCAGCTCTTTTTTGGTTAACGGCTCGGCGGGCTGCTCAATCATCAGTTGATGCAGCCGTTCGTGCTCCAGATCTACTAGGCTATCTTTGGCGTGCAGCGTTTCTCGCGCCAGCACGCGAGGGCGGGCATCAATCACCTGATACTCATCTGGTGTTAACAGCGTGTTAAGTGAGTGGCTATTAAGTTTCCAGTCCATCTTCGTTTCGAAGCCTGGCTTATAAAACGCGGGTTCATCCGAGCGCTCAAGGTTTTTCAGATTGGTTTCCAGGAGCAGAATATTTGGCACCTCACAGGTCTGTTCGCGATGGCGGCATACCCGTCCTGCTAACTGAATAATCGAGCGCATGGAGGATGGTTCGACAATGGCCCAGTCGTAATCGTGATCACGGCCCACTTCCGTTACCGGCGAACCTAGAACGATAAACAGGTGATCATTCTCTTCGCTGCTATCCAGCAGGCGGCGGATATCCGGCTGCTGAAACACGCGCTCGGGTTCGGCCCGCTGCAGCGTTTTGTCTAACCGGCGCTCAATTTCAGAGCGCATGACCAACGGGTGTCGAGAGTGGTAAACGCAGAGGTGAATACGCACACCTTCTGGCGTGCCCTGCTGAAACAGTGCCCTGGCCACATCCACCAAGGGGTCGATATTGGCCATACGAATAAGGCCGAAGCTGACTCGTTTGCTCGAATGTGGATCAATAGAGTAATGCTGCTGGTGCAGCGCCAGCGCATTCTCACGCAGTAGGGTCGCAATGGCTGGCCTTATCTCTTCAGGGCGTTTGCCCAGCGGCGGCAACGCTAAAATATCTGCGCGGCGGCGTACCGGGCTTTTGGCGAGGCGCTCTAATCGGCGCTTGGCAAAATCTTGATGCACGGCCTTGAAAGTCTCGCTACTAGCGCAGTTTTCATGTTGGCGGTCGTGCTCGTCGAACCAGGCGCAGCAAATATCCACCGCCAAACCCGGTTCGCCCCGGTGGCGCTGAAAGGCCTCACGACCGCTACGATAGGCTTCATACAAACCCTCTACCAGCGCGGGCGGCAAAGTGGCCGATGACAGCAGCACCCGCGATCCCAACAGCCCCGCCCAATTCACCAAGCGAGTAAGCGCAGGTAAGTCGCTGATATCGAAATCGTCGATTTCATCGAGCACCAAATCACTGCTCATTAGGCGCAGCATGGGCACGATCTGTCGCCCGCCCCGTGTACTTTCTGTGGCAGGTACTAGGTGGTCAACAGTACATACCAAAATGGGGGCGGCGATCAGCGCACGAGTGCCCGGTTCGTCGCTTAAACGGCGAAGCACTGGGTGACTATCAAAATTTCCGTCAAATACTACGTGGGCATCTTCTTCGATCAACGCTTGCTTGGACGCCGAACCACTGGCTTCGGCTTCTTGTTCGTAGTGCTCAAACAGCGCTTTATTGGCGCTGCCGCCTACGCGCACGGCGAGTTCGTCTTCACCTAAATGCAAACGGTCACGTAAAGCTTGGCCGGTTTGAAGGGTTAGAGTGCGCAGCCCTAGCGCAATGCTAAAACGCGCGCCCTGCTGAGGGTCAGCCAAGGCGTACATAATGCGTCCATTAGCGAGGGTTTTACCGCAGCCAGTGGATGCCATATTGATGCCAAAAAAACCCTGGCGCTGACTGCGCTCCCTTAGTGATTGAGCGAGGTCGAAGGCTTTATCCTGCCAGCGAAAACGTGGGTGGCTACTGCGTTTACGAAAACCTTTGTGGCGCGCCAAGCGGGCTAAGTGACTGTCTACGCTAGGTAGCGCGCGAGCAACGGCAGCAGCGTGCTTTTCGACGCCTAAAATATGCTCGTCTAACGGCTGATTAGGCTTACCGGTTTTACGCAAGGTATTGGCGATCAACGGATATTGTGCCTCACCGCGCACGCGGTGCAGAGGGTTTTCCAGGCTAGAATAGTGGTGGTCGGCCAGCATTAAGCTAAGCCGCGCCAAGTGCATGACGTAGCGACTTTCCAGCCAGTGATGACCATTTTGCAGCCGCGCTTGTAACCGAGAGGCCAACTTTACCGCGCGTTCGCGCCAGCGGGATGTGCTGACAGGCAAGCCCTTACTGAACTGCCAATACGGCGCTACCCGTTTAGGGTCTTGCGTCTCGGGGATCTCATTCCACTCGGCATGAATAGAAGCAAACAATCCGCCCAGTTGCTCCGCCTGAAGGGGCGCCTTGCCTCTGCCCCAGCGTCTATCATTTTCACCATCTTTTTCCGGCGGTTTTAACGGTAGCCGGTGATGGCTAAGAACCAACCACCCCAGCGCTGCAGCCAGCGGAGGTAAGCGATCGAACACCATAGAAGTAGTGCCATCCATACCATCGCGCTCTAGTCCTTCCAACCAGTCCTGCTCTTGATAACCGCCTTTGGCTAAGCGCGCCAGCCAGGTAGCGTCGTCATCACCCCCTACAAAGGCTTGAAACAGGCGTAGCGATATCCATTCATGGCGGTATAAGTTGCGCCCTTCCAGTTTGCCTTTAAGCCGCTGCTGGAAGGCATCACTAGCTTTTCCCAGGTCGTGAAGTAAAGCAGCCATCGCAGTGAGCAATAGAATGTCTTCACCGCTATGCCAGTCATTTTCATCGCGGCGGCGAAGGATGTCTCGTGCCGTGGTATTAGTTGGTACCGCGCCATTGTTATTAAACCGCGAAGCATCCCCCACCACCCACATCAGTTCGCTGTGGTCGTGGCCCCGAATCCAGTGGCAGGCGACGGCGGTATTCTTGCGGGCGGTTTTACGCAGTAGTTTGCGCAAGGTATCCAGCCCAGCCTGGGTGATCGGTGTCTGCCAAGTACGGTCGCCGCGGCGTTCGGCAAACTGATCAAGGACGCGGCGGGTTTGTTTAAGGGCGTTCTTGTTGCACTGGGAAATCAGCAGCACGTTCATTGCTTGCCGCTCCCCAACTTTTGCCCCAGCTCCTGGGCGACTTCCTTGAGCGTATCAATCATAAAGTCGAGAGATTCGGTACGCGTTAAGCGCTCAATACACGCTTGGCGAAACTCCTGTTCTTCGTCACCACGCATAGCGGAAATAAACGCCTGGGGCAGAATCACCGCGTCTTTGACCAGGTCCGCCACATCAAACACCAACCCGCCGCGACGGGTTTTGCCGTGGAGTACCGCAAGTCCGTGAGGTATTCCCAACACCCAAGTCGCCGTGGCCGCCAAACCGTAGGCTAAATAGTTGCCGTGATCGAGAAAGCGGTTGGCGGGGTCGGTGCCTGCTCCACGCTTGGCGCGAGTGAAATCACCGTAGTCGACAGCATTCACGGCCAGCTTGAAAAGCGTTTTGGTGAGTCGGGCTTCCAGGGTGAGTAAGTCGACGGTGCTGGGTGCTTTGCTGATCGCTTCACGGTGGTGAGCAAGTGCGCTGTGCAGGTGATCAGTGGCAATACTAAAGCCAGCGTCTTGCATCACGCGATTTGTCCAGAGCGCTTCAATGCGAGCAAGGCGTGCCTGCTGAAATGCCCTGGCGGCATCCAGACGCTTGGTATCGTCAAACCAGAAACGCACCCAGTATTGCAGGTACTCTGTGGGACGGTATTCGCTTTGCGGGGTCAGCCAAGCAACATCCACATCGACTTCATTGGCAGCAAATAATGGCGTACCGCCGCCACCGCAAAACCCGACTAACACGCCCGCCTTGGCAAGTTCGCGCATCGCCGCTTGTGTTATCGAAGTGCCCATTCCTAATAGTAGTGAGGTGGTATTGGCAATGGGAATATTCCAGTAGCGGGATTTGCTGCCTTCGTCGGTGACGTACTCTACGCGGCCACCGTTCACCAATACCCGACAGTGCTGGAGGTAGTAGAGGTTGGCACGCTTGGAGTGAAGGATGGTTTTAAGATCTGACGGTGATAAATCATCCATGACAGCGCTCCTTGTTAGTCTCCTCCCATCTAACCACTCTTTACCCAACCTCGCTATTGACCTTAGTCATACTTAGCCCACACCGATTCCACGCTAACGCCTTAGGCGCAGCGTGCTACGCTTCGCGTTACTTTTTGTATTTGGGGCAATTCGCTATACCGATGTTTCGTGTGTTGGCGGCTTCCGCGCTGGTGCTGCTCACGCTGTCTACGCAAAAGTACGCCCTGCTTGTCTCATCCCAGCAAGTTATTGCTGCTTGACGCTATTAGCTGTGTCGTAGTCGCTGCATGCCAGGGCCATAATTGAATGGGCGCGATTTAATATTGTCAGTGCAACAGGTTTGTCAGCACGCAAGGAGCGCGTAAAATATTGGCCTCTTTATTGGTTTCATCAGCTGTTATGTTATAACTTATTTATTGGTAGCGAGGACACTCAATGAGTGAGCATATGCATCGCCACAACAAGGAAGGTCCTTGTCATTTTTCGCTGATGTCGTTATCTGCCGCGAAGCGGTTGGGTCTAGTGGCGCTGCCGCTGCTAGGTTTATGGGGTTTAGTTTTGTGGGCAAGCGGGTGGCCGCTATGAGTGAGCGTTCACTTTCACGCCTGCAACTACATGACTTGCACCTTGCCCAAGGCGGTCGCACGGTACTTGAGCATATCGATGGCGATATAAAACCCGGCGCTATTACGGCGCTTATCGGCGCTAATGGGGCGGGCAAAAGTACGTTGATCCAGGCGATTATGGGTGAACTGCGGCCTATTAGCGGCAAAGTGATTTGCACCGTTGATAAAGCACGCCGCGCATGGTTACCACAACAACTGGCGCTGGATCTTACCTTTCCGATGAGCGTGGAAGAGTTGGTAATGACTGGCAGTTGGCCAAGCCATGGGGCGCTGAAAGGCTACTGTGCGGCACATTATCGCAAGGGTCGCGACATCATGGCGCGCTTGGGCATTTCTCATTTGGCCCACCGCCCTTTGGGTGAGCTTTCCGGTGGCCAGCGCCAGCGGGCGTTGATTGGCCGTACGTTGATGCAGGAAGCGGAGCTTTTGTTACTGGATGAGCCGTTTGCCAACGTGGACAGCGATACGGTGGATATTTTGATTCGCATCTTGCGCCAAATGGCCGATGAAGGCGTGACCATCATTATTGTGCTGCACGATATGGATCACCTGAGCTGCCTGGCTGATGAGGTATTGATGCTAAATGGTGGCCATGGTCGCTGGATCGCGCCTAGCGCGCTTAACCACCAACATGCATCGGCCAAGGTCGTGCCGTTTGCTTTGGGAGGTCGTCATGCTGGCACTGCTTGATGCGTGGTTTGTTGCGCCTTTCGATTATGGCTTTATGCGGCGTGCGGTCGTGGGTGGCTTGGCACTTTCGCTTGCTGCTCCTCCGTTGGGCGTGTTTTTGGTGCTACGGGGCATGAGTCTGATTGGCGATGCGATGGCGCACGCTATTTTGCCTGGGGTGGCGCTGGGCTTTTTACTCGCTGGGTTCTCTCTACCGGTGATGAGCGCCGGGGGCGTTCTGTTTGGCGTGATGGTGGCGTTACTTGCCGGTGCCGTGTCGAAAATGGGCGGCCAGCGAGAAGACGCCGCCATGGCGAGTTTTTTTATTATCTCGCTGGCAGCCGGGGTATTACTCATTTCCATGGGTGGCAGCAGCGTGGATTTAACCCATGTTCTGTTCGGCTCAATCTTGGCGATTAATTCCACAGCGCTACTGCTCATTGCCTCTATCAGCACGCTGATTGTGATTATTTTGGCGATCATTTTCCGCGCGTTGGTCGTGGAGTGTTTAGACCCGCTGTTTTTACGCGGGCAAAGCCGCCGTAGCAGCTGGGTACATAGCGTTTTTTTAGGGCTATTGGTGCTGAATTTAACCGCGGGTTTCCAAACCTTGGGCACGTTAATGGCGGTGGGCTTAATGATGCTACCTGCCACAGCAGCACGGTTTTGGAGTAAGCGGCTGGAAGGCTTGATAGGTATTGCCGTGGTATTGGCCATGATCGCCAGTACCGGCGGGCTATTGATTTCGTTTCATCTTGATACCCCGTCAGGGCCGAGCATTATTTTGCTGGCCGGGGTGGGCTATCTACTGTCGGCACTGTTCGGCCGCTATCACAGCTTAGCCGCTAAGCTGCGGCGTAAAACAACGCCGCTGGCACTTGAACAGTCGTCATAACTCTTTGTTATTTTGAAGGAGCCTTGTATGTCGCTTTTCTCTTCATCGCGCTGGTGGGTGGGTGTTTCGGCCATGCTGGCGTTGCCTGCGGCAATGGCTGACGACCGTGTTCAGGTGGTTACCAGCTTCTCTATCTTGGCCGACATGGTCGAAAACGTCGGCGGCGAGCATGTTGACGTGACGTCGCTTGTCGGCCCTGATGGCGATGCCCATGTTTATTCGCCAAGCCCTGGCGATGCCCGCGCGCTGGCCAGCGCAGATATGGTGGTCTTTAACGGACTGCTGTTTGAGGGCTGGATGGAGCGTTTGATTGAGTCGAGCGACTATACCGGTGCCCTGGTCACCGCAACCAACGGCATTCAACCCCGTGCTTTTGCCAAACACGATCATCAAGAACACAGTCACGAAGAACACAGCCATGAAGAACACAGTCATGACGATCATGATCATGATCACGGGCACGACGACCATGACCATGGACACCACGATCATGAACATGGCGACGATGACCCCCACGCTTGGCAAGATATGCAGCAGGCTCGGGTGTACGTGGCCAATATTCGCGATGGTTTAATCGAAGCAGACAGCGCCAATGCTGAAAGCTATCAAGCGAATGCTGAGCGCTATTTAGCAGCAATCGACGAAGCTGATCGTGAGATTCGTGAGTTGCTGAGCGATATTCCCGCTTCCGCCAGTGTGATTACCGGCCATGATTCGTTTGGTTATTTCTCAAGTGCTTATGGGGTGAACTTTCTTGCTCCTGTCGGCCTGTCTACCGAGGCTGATCCCAGCGGCGCCAGCATGGCCGCGCTTGTAGATGTCATCGAGCAGGAAAACGTGCAGGCGCTGTTCCACGAGAATATGACCAACCAAGCAATCATCAACCAGCTTGCTGAAGAAACTCGCCTGCCAATTGCTGGCACGCTGTATGCCGATGCGCTGGCGAGTGAGGGTGAAGCCAGCACTTACTTGGGCATGATGCGTCATAACGCAAACGTGCTCCACTCAGCATTAGCTGAACCGGGCCATGATGGCCACGATCATGACCACGACCACGACCACGACCACGACCATCATGGTCATGATCATTAAGCCCAAAAGTTAACTATTGAATACCGCCGCCGGGCGGTATTTTTTTGCGTTGCATTTTGTCCCAGGGATGGGGAGACTTGCACTACTGCTGCAAATTTTCACCCTTGCAAAGAGCCAACACCATGCGCCTGAACGCCGATTTTAGCCACTTTGCCAGTGTCACGCCGGATCAGTACCGTTGGGTGGACTCCCCCAGCGCTGGTGTAAAGCGCATGATGCTAGACCGCATTGGCGACGAAGTCGCCAGAGCCACCAGCTTGGTACGCTACGCGCCCAACAGCCAGTTCAATCGCCATACTCATGGTGGTGGTGAAGAAATTTTAGTGCTGGAAGGTGTCTTTGCCGATGAGCATGGTCGCTACCCGGCAGGCAGCTACTTACGCAACCCGATTGGCACTGGTCATACCCCGCAAATAGGCGAAGAAGGCGCACTTATTCTGGTGAAGTTACACCAGTTTGATGAAAACGATATTTTGCAACTGGCCGTGCCTGCCCATCGACTTCCCTGGCAGCCCGACCGACGGCCAGGCATTACTTACAAAATGCTGCACACCTACAGTTCAGAACAGTATGGCCCAGAGCGGGTCAGCCTAGAGCGTTGGGAAGCCGATACACTGGTGTCTTATCCACCGCTTGCCGGTGGTTTAGAGCTGTTTGTGCTGGAGGGCTCTCTGCTCTGCGATGGGCAGGAATACGCTACCGGTAGCTGGTGCCGCTACCCAGTAGGTGCGGCGCCTCAGTTACGCGCAGGTAATGAAGGCGTGCAGTTTTACCTAAAGCGCGGACATTTAGCTGCCGCCAATCTACCAAATTAATCTGCCAATTTAGCCCACTAGGCCAATAAACGGCAGCAATGTTAATAGGGCGATTAGCACCACGGCGGCCATTACCAATACGACTTGCACGGGGTGGGCAAGGAAGCGTCGCCATAGTGTTGGCGCACTGCCACTGGCAACTGCTTCTGCGTGCTCTCGGCGTGCGTTTGCTTGGCGCTTTTGCTGATACGCCGCCAATGCTGCTTCAGCGGCCTCACGCTGAGCGGTGTTACGCAGCCAAATGGCATCGACCCCCAGGCGAAAAAAGCCCGCCTGGGTTTCATACACATCAAAGCCCTGCTCATCGAGCAACTGGCGTACTTCCAACGCTTCTTCATCAGTCACGTGGCGTAGCCGAAACAGCAAGTGGGCCATATTAGTCGCCCACGGCTGCCATACGGTCTGCCTGAATCACTTCGATCCAGTAGCCATCTGCATCTTTGACAAAGATAACGTCTTTCATCTTGCCTTGGTCCGCGCGCTTGATAAACGTTACTTCATGCTCATCAAACCAAGCTTGAGCAGCTTCTAAATCAGGCACACTAAAGCAGATATGACCGAAGCCTTGGGGCTCAGCGTTACCGTCGTGATAGGCAAAATCCTGCTGATCTTCGGTGCCCCAGTTATGTGTCAACTCCAGCAAGCCTTTCTGACTGAAGGTCCAGGCAGTACGTGCTTGAGCATCTTCTGGCACGCTATCGCTGCTTTCGAGATTGGCGAGGAAGTAGAGCGAAAACTGCATCTCTTCGAAATCCAACCGGCGCAGTACCTGCATTCCAAATACCTTGGAGTAGAACGCTAGCGCGCGTTCGGGATCTTTCACCCGCAACATTGTGTGATTTAAGCGAAACCCTTGAGTTTGTGGCGCGACGGGCGCGATTCCGGGATGTTGTTCGCCTTGAAAACTCATTTTGCTCTCCTGTTGCTAATGCCGATCATTGAATCCACTGAGCCTCACTTACCATGAGGGCTTTAGCGCCATAATACCAGCCCTTACAAGCATGTAGGATTCGCTAGCGCAGTGTCGCAGTCAGCGCACTGGCAATACTAAACAAAAATCCTACACTTATTATTCATAAGCTTTACAAAAAAGCAGGCTCTGCAACATAAGCGATGCCTCACCGTTGAGACGTCCACAGGAGTTTTCCATGACCGCGATTGATATGACCCTCGGCGCCCACCTAACCCTGAAGCAGTTAGCCCGCGCCATACACAATGGCTTTTCACCGATTGTGGAAGTCGAGTCAATGGATGGTATTTATAAGGTTCGCTTCCATCACGCTAACGGCGTCTCCGATTTAACCAATGCCGATGGCCATGTCAGTACTTTTTTGGGTACTGGTGAAATTCGCGACACCCTTGGCCAGCTGGGTCTTACGCATGGAGTGCTTACGTTTGCCGACCAGTGTGGCGATGAAATGATTGGTGTTGAGGGTAAAGCGATAACGCCTGATGAGATGCTCACCTACGGAACCCGCATCTCGTTTCGTTGATATACGCGCTTCGCGTTGCCCAGGCTTTACAGATTGATCTAAGCCAAGGATAGTACCATCACGACAGGGGCGCCCTTGCTTAACGGGCTGAGAAGCACCCTTTGAACCTGAACCGGATAACACCGGCGTAGGGAGTCGTGGTGCAATTGCATCACCTCCCAGCCGGGAGGATATTATGCCTTCACGCCCACTCGGCGATTATCTCCGCGACCTGCGCGCTACCACACCGCTGGTACATTGCATGACTAACTATGTGGCGATGAATAGCACCGCTAATTTGCTATTGGCGATAGGCGCTTCCCCCGCCATGCTGCATGCTCAAGAAGAAGTGGCAGAGTTCACAGCGATTGCTGGCGCGCTATCGATTAATATTGGCACCCTCTCTTCCCCTTGGGCTGACGCCATGGTCATGGCCGCGCGCGCTGCTCATGAAAATCACATCCCGTGGGTGCTTGATCCTGTGGCTGTTGGTGCGACCACATTTCGCCAGCGTGTTTGCGAGACGTTGCTGGCTTATCAGCCTAACGTTATTCGTGGCAATGCCTCAGAAATACAAGCACTTAACGGATTAGCCAGCCAGGGGTGTGGGGTCGATGCGACGGCTAGCACCCAAGAAGCGGCAACTGCTGCCATTGCGCTGGCACAGCAACATCACTGTGTGGTGGCGGTGACTGGCGAGAGCGATTTCATTACCGATGGCACTGACCATTATCGTCTTACAGGCGGGCATGCGCTGATGCCCCGTGTGACGACCTTGGGCTGCGGCTTGAGTGCACTGGTGGCAAGCTTTGTGGCCGCAAACCGCGAGCAGCCGTTGGAGGCCAGCCTAGCGGCTTTGGCGTGTTTTAGCATCGCTGGAAGCCGTGCAGGAGAGCACGCTCAAGGTCCGGGCAGCTTCCAAGTAGCGCTATTGGACGCGCTGTATCAGTTATCCCCTGACGACCTTTCGACTCTTGCTCAATTGGAGGCGGTGCATGCCGTTTGATCTTTCACTCTATTTAGTCACCGATGCGGGTCTTTGTGCTGGCATGGGTCTGGAAAAAACGGTTGAAGCTGCTGTGCAGGGCGGCGTTACCATGGTGCAATTACGCGATAAACACGCTAGTGACGAGCACATGATCACCCAGGCCAAACGTCTCAAGGCGATGTTGGCTGGTAGTGGCGTCCCTCTGATCATTAATGATCGCCTTAAGGTTGCGCTCGCAAGCCAAGCGGATGGCTTACATGTTGGGCAGAGCGACACGGCTGTTCAGGAAGCGCGCAACACACTTGGCCAGCACGCCATTATCGGGCTTTCAATTAACACGCCTGACCAACTTCTGGCGGCTCCCGTCGAACTGCTTAATTACGTCGGTTTAGGACCCGTGTTTGCAACTGGTAGTAAACAAGATCACGCCCAGCCAATTGGCTTTGATGGGCTGGCTCGGCTTGCCAGTGCTTGCCAACTGCCCAGCGTCGCGATTGGCGGGCTAAAAGCTGAACACGTTGCTCAAGTGAAAGCCGCAGGGGCAAACGGTGTTGCGGTTATTTCTGCTATTTGTGGCCAACCAGACCCTCGACTGGCGGCCCAGGCGTTCAACGCGCAATGACCCAGCTCGAGCATATCGCGGCGTTTGTAAAGGTCGCCGAGCTGGGCAGTTATACCCGCGCAGCCGAGGCGCTAGACCTTTCCCGCACGCGGGTGTCCCGCCAAGTGATGGCACTTGAAGCGGCATTGGGTGCTCGGCTTATTCAGCGCACCACGCGGCGGCTGCACCTCACGGAAGCAGGCGAACGCTATCTCGTTCGTGCGCAAAGCATTTTGATCGCTTTGGACGAGGCAGCAGCAGAAATCGGCAGTGGCACCAGCACGGTGAACGGGCGGCTGCGTATCAATGGCCCGATGAGCTTCGGCACACGTTATCTTTCGCCGCTGGTTGCACAGTTTATGCAAACGCACCCGGGGCTTGAGGTGCGTTTGGATTTAAACGACCGCCGCGTTGATTTGCTGGAGGAGGGTTACGATATCGCCATTCGCATTGGCACCCTGCCCGACTCTAGCTTAGTGGCGCGACGGCTCACTCAGTGCCGGATGCTGTTTTGCGCATCACCTGATTACCTCGCCCAGCACGGTACGCCTCTAAAGAGTGAAGATTTGGCATCTCACCGTTGCCTTCGCTACCGAAGCGGCCAAAATAGTGGCGATTGGCGGATTGGTCGGCAACTACTTAGTGTTTCTGGCCCCTTAGAGAGCAACAATGGCGATATGCTGACGCATGCAGCTGAAGCGGGCTTAGGAATAGCGCAGCAGCCCAGCTTTTTAGTCACTGACAGCATTGCGAGCGGACGTTTAGTACCGATTTTGCAGAACTTACCGCCGGCGTTGCTAGACATCCATGCGCTTTACCCAGCCCGACGCTATTTACCTGCCAAAGTAGAGCGCTTTATTGAGTTATTGGCGGCAGCATGGGGCGATCCGCCAATCTGGGAAGTCGAGCCAGGATTGTCGCCTTTATCGCAACAGTGAAGTGCAGGAACAGTGGATTATCTCCCTAGCTATCATCTGTAAAGTGGCACTATCGCATCCAAGGTGATGCTCGCGACTAAGAGAGACCGCTATGACCACTACCAATACTTCACCACTCGCCCTTTATGCCACCGCCTTGCTACGTATCAGTTTAGGCGTGATGGTCTTAGCTCACGGCTTGCTTAAGGTGTTTGTCTTCACCCTGCCAGGCACTGTCAGCTACTTTGAATCCCTGGGCTTGCCGGGTGTTCTTGCTTACTTAACCATTGCTGCCGAAGTAGGTGGTGGCCTAGCACTGCTACTAGGCCTTTATACTCGCTGGGTAAGCCTTGCTCTCGTCCCCGTGCTGCTAGGGGCGGCTTCGGTACACTTGGGTAATGGCTGGCTGTTCTCGAACCCGGGCGGTGGCTGGGAATTCCCTATTTTTTGGACGATTGCCCTGGTGGTACAAGCAGGCCTAGGTGGCGGTAGCGCTGTTGTCAGCCGTAAATTCGCCTAACCACTCTGCCCGCATTGGCTTCGGCTGGTGCGGGCATTATTAGCCTTCTATAGGCTAACGGAGGTACTAAAATGCTACCCAGCCTGTTTATTTCCCATGGTTCCCCCATGCTGGCACTGAATAAAACGCCGGCTCACGCTTATCTTCGTGAATTGGGGAAGCGCTTTTCCCCGCGTGCGGTGGTCGTCGTATCAGCCCACTGGGAGAGCCTTACACTCAAGGTCAGCACTAGCGCACAACCAGAAACAATCCATGATTTTGGTGGGTTTCCACAAGCTCTTTTCGAGTGTCAGTATCCAGCGCCTGGCCACCCTGAACTGGCTGAACAAATTGCGCTGTTATTGGCTGCCGAACGCGTAGAGCGCGGCCTTGACCACGGCGCTTGGGTACCACTTTCACTGATGTTTCCAGAGGCCAATGTACCGGTCGTTTCCCTGTCGCTACCTGTGCGTTGGGAAAATGACGCGCTAATCACGCTAGGCGAACGCCTATCAGCATTGCGAAAAGAAGGGGTTCTGATTATTGGCTCAGGCAGCCTGACTCATAACTTATATGAAACTCTGCCCCAGGGCAGCCCTGCTCCCGTCTGGGTGGATGAGTTTGCCCAGTGGGTCAGCAAGCACATTACAGCCAATGATCGCCAGGCATTACGCCACTGGGAGCGTGCTCCAAAAGCGCTGGAAAACCACCCAACTCCTGAACACTTCCAGCCCTTGCTGGTGGCCATGGGCGCGGGCGGTGATGCAACTCAGTTACACCACAGCGTTGAACATGGCGTACTGGCGATGGATATCTATCAGTTCGCTTAAGCTGTTGGCCGGGGTTTCAACGTGGTGCGGCGGTCATAGTAGGCAATAGCCAGCCCGCTGCCCATAATCAGCACACTGCCTACCCATACCCACAGATCCGGCAGCTCTCCCCAGAACCACCAGCCAAGTAGTACCGCCCACAGCATCGCTGTGTAATCAAATGGGGCGGCAATCGCAGCAGGGGCAAAGCGAAACGCCAGGGTAATAAAGGCCGTCGCACCAATACCAAAAACACCCGAGACCAAAAAGCCAAGCCAGTGCCAAGGCTCTGGGGTTTGCCAAACCCAAGGCAAACTCAGAGCAGTGACGATAAAGGGCACTAACGTCATGTAGAACACCATTGCCCACAGGTGCTCTCTAGCGCCATAGCGCCGCGCAGTAATCATCATCAGGGCATAAAAGAAAGCCGCGGCCAAGAGGATTAGCGTGCCAAGCTGGAATGCATCACCACCGGGACGAACCACAATCAGCACGCCGGAAAAGCCAACTAGCGACGCCATGAATACGGGTGGATCGATCCGCTCGCCAAGCAATGGCACTGATAGCAAGGTGACAAACAAAGGCGCCACAAAGGCAATTGCCGTGGCCTCTGCGAGTGGTAACAGGGTTAGCCCCCAGACAAAACACACCATCGTAGCGGTATAAATCAATCCTCTCAGAAGGTGGATACGTGGGCGCCTGGTGTGTAACTTGCGCAACCCGCCGGCAAAATGGGCCAACAGGGCAATGAGCGGCAGTGACACCAGCGTACGAAAGAAAATAATCTGCAGCGGCGAATGCACTTCGCCTAGCCACTTTGATACCGCGTCACCAAGGGCCAAGAACAGAACCCCTAAGCACATGCACAGGATACCCTTTAACGACGTTGTCACGACGCTCTCCTTTTACCCTAAGGACACTTTATCAATCGGCATTAAACAACTAATAAAAAACCCCGCCAATGTGTCACTGGCGGGGTTGTGGATCTTGCGTGGTTTTACAAACTTGCGTTAACCACCATGCACTCCATTCCCTGCGCCTGAAGCGTTCTACAGGCGCGTCTAGCGCGCGCTTCGTCCAACGCGACAACACGGGCGCGGAATACCGGCGTTTGACCAGCTAGGGTGTCAATAGCCACCCGCCCTCCTACTTCATGAGGCAGGCGCTGAGCAGCTTGACGTGCCAACTGCTCTGCTCGTGCTACTTGGCTAAATGCACCTACCTGAATCCCCCAATTACCCGCAGTCACAGACCGTTGGGGCGTAGCAGCCAACTCGCGTTCACGTTCAATAAACGTATTCACCGGATCGGGTGTATGGGCGGCAGGTCTTTCCGCCGGTGTTTCCATGGAGCGTGCGAGACGATCTTCAATTTCAACAATAGGTGTAGACGCTGGCGAAGGAGACAGTGTTGTCGCTGCCAAATTATTCGCGGGCGCTGAATTATTCGAAATCGTTACGTTACTAGCCATAACAGGGCGATTCGAGACTGGCGGTGCCGACATCGGGCGTTGGCTAGGAGCGCCAGAGCCAGAGAAAGCCATAAACTCACTAGAGAAAGTCGTATTTGCCAACCACGTTTGCTGGTCACGCAGCGCTGCACGAGCAAAACTGCGATCTAACAAGTTCGCCATATGAGAATCACGAGATGCCCCGCTAAAGCCACCCATGACAACGCCCACCATGCGACGATCTCCGTGGACGGCCGTTGTCGCGACATTGAAACCAGATGCACGAATAAAGCCGGTTTTAAGGCCATCTGCACCGGGGTAGTTTTTCACTAAGCGATTATGGCTGGTGTGCCGGGTACCACGATAGGTGAACTCTTGGAGCCCAAAGTAGTGGTAGTACTGTGGGAAGTCCTGCATCACGCGCACAGAGAGTGTCACCATATCCCGTGCTGTGGTGACCTGTTGGTCATCAGGCAGGCCCGAAGCATTGCGGAATGTGGTGGCATTCATGCCAAGCTCGCGAGCTTTTGCGGTCATCAACTGGGCAAAACGCTGCTCACTACCGCCTAACGCTTCAGCCACCACGACGGCAACATCATTAGCAGAGCGCACTGCTAACGCACGAATCGCAGAATCAACGGGGATAGTGCTGCCCGCAGAAAGCCATAGTTTTACAGCAGGCATAGCGGCAGCTTGAGCAGACACAGGAAGCGGCTGATTAAGGCTGAGCCGACCACTCTCCAATGCTTCAAATGTAAGGTACAACGTCATCATTTTGGTTAACGATGCGGGGTAGCGACGCTCATCGGCATTCTCGGCGTACAGTACCTCTCCGTTTTCTAAATCCACCACAATCCCAGCATAACGCGGATTTGCATGAGCACTCGATATGGCGCTTAGCAGCAATACCATTAA
Source organism: Vreelandella venusta (assembly GCF_007989605.1). Taxonomy (GTDB): domain Bacteria; phylum Pseudomonadota; class Gammaproteobacteria; order Pseudomonadales; family Halomonadaceae; genus Vreelandella; species Vreelandella venusta. Next base: position 172,193 of record NZ_BJUL01000004.1, read on the forward strand.
CGACAGTGGAAGCCACCAACGCGCGACTATCGTTGCGCATATTCCCCTTGTTGCCATACATGCCCCTTTCTTGTTTTGCTGTAATGTCACACTACCAACTATTAATCTACTTGCCACACTAAGAAATCTAAGACTAGCACGGTAACTCTTCAAGTAAATTAAGAAAGCAGTATAAAAGTTGAAAACGCAATGAATAGAACAAAAAAAACCGACCCTAAGGGGTCGGCTTTCATTTTGTTGAACAACAACGCAGAGACTTACTCTTCTGCAGCTGCTTCTTCAACAACCGGACGGTCAACTAGCTCAACGAACGCCATAGGCGCGTTGTCGCCTGTGCGGTAACCGCACTTGAGAATACGGATGTAACCACCCGGACGCTCGGCATAACGCGGACCTAGCTCGTTAAACAGTTTACCGACGGCTTCTTTGGAGCGCGTGCGGGAAAACGCCAAACGACGGTTTGCAACGCTGTCCTGCTTAGCTAGGGTAATTAGCGGCTCGATAACGCGACGCAATTCCTTGGCCTTAGGCAGGGTTGTCTTGATGACTTCATGTTCGACCAGCGAGACAGACATGTTCTTGAACATGGCCTGACGATGCGAGCTGGTACGATTCAGATGACGACCACTCTTACGATGACGCATGGTTGTAATTCCTTACCAAACTGGGACTCAAGTCGACACTCACGCGGAGGCCTTGTCGTCCTTCAGGCTAGCGGGTGGCCAATTTTCCAACCGCATACCGAGGGACAAGCCGCGCGCTGCCAATACGTCTTTGATTTCATTCAAAGACTTTTTACCAAGATTCGGTGTCTTCAGCAGCTCAACTTCAGTGCGCTGAATAAGATCACCAATGTAGTAAATATTCTCGGCTTTTAGGCAGTTAGCGCTGCGAACTGTCAACTCAAGATCGTCTACGGGGCGCAATAGGATAGGATCAACAAGATCCTCTTCCTCTTCGACTTCCTGCTCTTTATCAGCTTCCAGGTCGACGAAGGCGGCCAGCTGCTCTTGCAGAATGGTCGCACTGCGACGGATAGCCTCTTCCGGATCCAGTGTACCGTCGGTTTCCAGATCGATAATTAACTTATCGAGGTCGGTGCGCTGCTCAACACGAGCGGCCTCGACCGAATAGGAAACACGGCGAACAGGGCTGAAGGTGGCATCCAGCTGCAGGCGGCCAATTGCACGTGTCTCTTCATCAGAGCCACGAGCGTCAGCCGGTTCGTAACCACGACCCAGCGCTACCTTAAGCTGAATTTTCAGCTCGGCACCTTCATTGACATGAGCAATGACGTGATCCGGGTTGACGATTTCGACGCTATGATCAAGCGCAATGTCGCCAGCGGTGACGACAGCTGGGCCCTGCTTGTTCAGCGAGAGCACCGCCTCATCGCGGCTGTGCATCTTGATCGCAACATCTTTCAAGTTCAGGAGGATTTCGATGACATCTTCCTGCACCCCTTCGAGCGCACTGTATTCGTGCTCTACACCGGCAATTTCAGCCTCTACCACGGCAGCGCCGGGCATGGACGAAAGCAGAATGCGACGAAGTGCATTCCCCAGGGTGTGACCAAAGCCGCGCTCGAACGGTTCGAGAACGATTTTGGCATGATGTGCGCTGATTTCTTCGACCTTGATGTCACGAGGACGAAGAAACTCTGTCACTGAACGCTGCATATGAACACCTTTCAGGCTGCCAAACGGATACTGAGTACTCTAGAGCACACTACTCAAGAGCATCTGGGCGGTTAGCTTTGCTACCCCGCCCAGGTCTCAAGAAGCAGAAATGTAAATCAAACTGCTTACTTGGAGTACAGCTCGACGATCAGGTTTTCGTTGATGTCGGCAGTCAGGTCACCGCGTTCAGGCAGAGCCTTGAAAGTGCCTTCCATCTTCTTGGCGTCGATTTCGATCCAAGCGATATCGCCACGGTTGGCCGCAATGGTCAACGAGTGTTGAATACGTGCTTGGTTCTTCGCCTTTTCGCGAACAGCAACAACGTCACCGGGCTTCACTTGGTAGGAAGCAACGTTAACGGTGCGGCCGTTCACGGAAATCGCCTTGTGGCTGACCAGCTGACGCGCTTCAGAGCGAGTCGAGCCAAAGCCCATGCGGTAGACGACGTTATCCAGTCGGGATTCAAGCAACTGCAACAATACTTCACCAGTCGCACCTTTCAGGCGAGCGGCTTCTTTGTAGTAGTTGCGGAACTGCTTTTCGAGTACGCCATACATACGGCGTACTTTCTGCTTCTCACGAAGCTGCAAGCCGTAGTCGGAAAGACGCTGACGACGCTGGCCGTGTACACCCGGGATCTGCTCGGATTTACACTTTTTCTCGAAGGGAGTAACACCGCTCTTTAAAAAGAGGTCGGTGCCTTCACGACGAGACAGTTTGCACTTCGGTCCAATATAACGAGCCATGAATCTGTCTCCTTAAACGCGGCGTTTCTTAGGCGGACGGCAGCCATTATGGGGAATGGGCGTCGCGTCAGTGATGCTTTGCACGCGGAAGCCGGCGGCATTGAGAGCGCGCACAGCGGATTCACGGCCGGGACCGGGGCCTTTGACCAGCACGTCTACGTTTTTCACACCATACTCGGCTGCAACAGTTGCTGCACGCTCACTTGCTACTTGAGCAGCGAACGGGGTGCTCTTGCGAGAACCACGAAAACCCGAACCACCGGCTGTCGCCCAAGAAAGAGCGTTGCCCTGGCGGTCTGTGATCGTCACGATCGTGTTGTTAAAAGAGGCGTGGATATGCGCTACGGCGTCCACTACCTGCTTTTTAACCTTTTTACGGTTACTACGCGGGTTAGCCATGTTGATGTCTATTCCTGTCTTAACGTCAGCTCTCTAAAGAGCCTGCGTGTTATTTGCGGATCGGCTTACGCGGGCCCTTACGGGTACGCGCGTTAGTCTTAGTCCGCTGACCACGCAGCGGAAGACTACGACGATGACGCAGACCACGGTAGCAGCCTAAGTCCATGAGACGCTTAATGTTAAGCGTTACATCACGACGAAGGTCGCCTTCTACGGTGTACTTACCAACTTCAGAACGCAGGGTATCCAGCTCATCGCTAGACAGATCCTGGATCTTGGTAGTAGGCGCGATACCGGCAGCAGCACAAACGTGCTGAGCGCGGGTACGGCCAATCCCGAAGATATAGGTCAGCGAGATCGCCGCATGCTTGTTGTCCGGGATATTGACGCCTGCAATACGGGCCATCAGCTTACTCCGAAATTTGAGCGGCTTGCTCGTTTATTCATCTACAAAAGGCGCAACAGCATACCCCTTTATAAGCCTTATGGCAAGGGGTATGCCGGCACCCGCTTAAAAACAACCCAGGTATTAACCCTGGCGCTGTTTGTGCCGCGGTTCGATACAAATGACGCGAACAGCGCCATTGCGTCGAATGATCTTACAATTACGGCACATCTTCTTTACGGAAGCTCGAACTTTCATCGTTCTCTCCAAATCGCAACGGCGCGCCTCAGCGCATAATGCCGCCGCTACCGTAGCCTTTCAGGTTGGACTTCTTCATCACCGAGTCATATTGATGCGACATGAGATGCGACTGCACCTGGGCCATGAAGTCCATGATGACCACAACCACGATCAGAAGCGAAGTGCCACCGAAGAAAAACGGTACGTTCCACGCAACGATCAAGAACTGGGGCATCAAGGAAACCGCAGTGATATACAAGGCACCGAACAAAGTAAGACGAGTCATTACTTTATCGATATAGCGAGCGGTCTGCTCGCCGGGGCGAATGCCCGGCAGGAAGGCGCCTGACTTTTTAAGATTGTCAGCCACATCCTTGGGGTTGAAGACCAGCGCTGTGTAAAAGAAGCAGAAGAATACCACTGCCGCCGCGAAAAGCAAGATGTAAAGCGGTTGGCCGGGGCCTAACGCTTGTGATGCACGCTGCAACCACTCCATTCCTTCACCAGCACCCACCCACTGACCAATAGAGGCCGGGAAGAGCAAAATACTGGAAGCGAAGATTGCTGGAATAACACCAGCCATATTCACTTTTAAAGGCAGGTAGCTGCTTTGGCCTGCATACATCTTATTGCCGACCTGGCGCCTGGGGTAGTTCACTTTCAAGCGGCGTTGGCCGCGCTCAATGAATACCACAAACGCAACGGTAGCAATACCTAGCACTGACAGCGCTAACAGCGGAAGAACATTCCAGGCACCTTCATTACGAGCAAGCTCAAACGCTTGCCCAACGGCACTGGGCAGCCCAGCGACAATCCCCGCGAAGATCAGCAGCGAAATACCGTTGCCGATGCCCTTCTCGGTGATCTGCTCACCTAGCCACATCATAAACACCGCACCTGATACAAATGTAATCACGGCGGTGAAAAAGAAGCTGAAGTCAGCGCTGTATGCGATGCCTTGGCTAGCCAGACCAACGGACATACCGGTAGCCTGGACGAAAGCCAGTATCACAGTGCCGTAGCGCGTGTACTGGCTAATCTTGCGGCGGCCAGCCTCACCCTCTTTCTTGAGTTGTTCAAGATGAGGGGAGACCGCAGTCATGAGCTGCATGATAATCGACGCCGAAATGTAGGGCATGATGCCCAAGGCGAGGACGCTCATACGCTCCAGGGCGCCACCCGAGAACATGTTAAACATGCCTAGGATGGTGCCCTGTTGCTCCCTAAACAAGGCAGCAAGCTGGTCAGGATTGATACCGGGAACGGGAATGTGGGCACCAATACGGTACACCACGATGGCGAGGAGCACGAAGCGCAAACGCGCCCACAGTTCACTCAGACCGCTGCCCATCGCCGGCATATTTCCTGACTTGGCCATTTAGTCCTCTACCTTGCCGCCAGCGGCTTCGATCGCTTCACGGGCACCTTTGGTGACCTTGATACCACGAACGGTAACCGCCTTGTTCAGTTCGCCAGAAAGGATGATCTTCGCATGAAGCGTTGCATCCTTTAGCACGTTGGCTTGCTTCAGAGTTTCCATAGTGACTTCGTCACCGGCAACCTTAGCAAGTTCAGCCAGACGTACTTCTTCAGATACCAATGACTTAGCAGACGTAAAGCCAAACTTCGGCAAACGACGCTGTAATGGCATCTGACCGCCTTCGAAACCAGGCTTGACGCTGCCGCCACTGCGAGATTTCTGACCTTTGTGGCCGCGGCCGCCGGTCTTACCAAGACCGGAGCCGATACCACGACCAACGCGCTTTTCAGCGTGTTTGGAGCCCGGTGCCGGGCTCAGGGTATTGAGTTTCATGGATTACTCTCCCTCAACGCGCACAAGGTAGTTAACCTTGTGGATCATGCCGCGTACGGCAGGGGTGTCTTCCAGCTCAACCGTATGACCGATGCGACGCAGACCCAGGCCCTTCATAGTAGCCTTGTGCTTGGGCAAAACGCCGATGGTGCTGCGGATCTGGGTAACCTTGATCGTTGCTGCCATGGTGCCTTACCCCGTGATCGCTTCGACAGACAGACCGCGTTTAGCGGCGATGTCTTCCGGTGCTTGCATGGCAGAGAGACCTTTAACAGTCGCTCGTACCACGTTAACCGGGTTGGTGGAACCGTAGCACTTGGCCAGTACATCATGGACACCAGCGAGCTCTAGTACAGAGCGCATGGCACCGCCAGCGATGATACCGGTACCTTCAGAAGCCGGCTGCATGTACACCTTAGAAGCACCGTGACGGGCTTTTATCGGGTACTGAAGCGTATGGCCTGCAAGGTTAACCTTGACCATGTTGCGACGAGCTTGATCCATCGCTTTCTGAATCGCAACAGGCACTTCACGTGCCTTGCCACGACCAAAACCGACACGACCTTTACCATCACCAACGACGGTCAGTGCGGTGAAGCCGAAAATACGACCACCTTTGACCACCTTGGCGACGCGGTTGACCTGCACTAACTTCTCTTGCAGATCACCGCTTTGCTGTTCGTTCTTCGCCATCGTAAAACCCTTTAGAATTCCAGGCCGCCTTCACGAGCGGCGTCGGCCAGAGCCTTAACGCGACCGTGATACTTAAAGCCAGCACGATCGAAGGCCACCTGGGTGATGCCTGCTTCTTTAGCGCGTTCAGCAATCAGAGCGCCAACCTTAGAGGCGGCTTCTGCGTTGCCAGTCGCACCCTCGCGCAGTGCTTTGTCCAGCGTAGAAGCACTGGCTAGCACTTTGCCACCATCCGGCGAGATAATCTGCGCATAGATGTGACGCGGGGTACGGTTGACGCACAGGCGATACACGCCCAGCTCGCGAATCTTTGCGCGAGCGCGGCGGGCACGACGGAGACGAGATTCTTTCTTCGCGTTCATAACCCTGCCTTACTTCTTCTTGGCTTCTTTGCGACGCACCTGCTCGTCGGCGTACCGAACACCCTTGCCTTTATACGGCTCAGGGGGACGGAAGGCGCGGATTTCCGCGGCGCACTGGCCGAGCATCTGCTTGTCCGCGCTCTTCAGCACGATCACGGTGTTCTTCGGCGTTTCCGCTGAGACACCCTTAGGCAGTTCATAGTCGACCGGGTGCGAGAAGCCCAGTGAAAGATTGAGCGTCTGGCCCTTAGCTTGGGCACGATAACCGACGCCTACAATTTCGAGAGTTTTTGTGAAACCCTCGGATACGCCCGTTACCAGGTTCTGAACCAAGGCGCGGGTAGTACCGGCCATTGCCCAGCTCTTGGCAGACTCACTCGGGGCGAAGGTCAGCTGGCCATCTTCTTGACCAATCACCACGTCTTGGTGAATGGGCATAGATAGCGTGCCCTGGCCGCCTTTAGCGGTCAGCTGGCCAGCGTCGATTTTAATCTCGACACCAGCAGGCACTTTAACCGGATATTTCGCTATGCGGGACATTCCAGCCTCCTAGAATACGGTGCAGATGACTTCGCCACCGACGCCTGCTTGGCGCGCGGCACGATCGGTCATGACACCATTAGAGGTGGTGACAATCGCGATACCCAGACCATCGGCGACCTTGGGCAGGTTGTCCTTGCCCTTGTACTGGCGCAGAGACGGCTTGGAAACCCGCTGAATGTGCTCAATAACCGGCTTACCCTCAAAGTACTTGAGAGTAACGGTCAGCTCGGGTTTAACGCCTTCAGCCACCGCAAAATCGGTAATGTAGCCTTCTTCCTTTAACACGCGGGCCACTTCCACTTTCAGCTTGGAGGACGGCATGGTAGCCGTCTCCTTGGTGGCCATCTGCGCATTGCGGATACGGGTAAACATATCCGCTAGAGTGTCTTGCATGCTCATTTAATGTGCGCTCCTGATGATTCGACGTGACGTTACCAGCTGGACTTTTTCAGGCCAGGGACGTCGCCACGCATGGCGGCTTCACGCAGCTTGTTACGGCCAAGGCCGAACTTGTTGTAAAAACCGTGCGGACGGCCAGTCACGCGGCAGCGGTTACGCTGACGCACCGGGCTTGAGTCGCGCGGCAGTTGCTGCAGCTTCAGCGTCGCCTCGAAACGTTCTTCTTCAGAAGCGTTCACGTCCGAGATGATTTTCTTGAGCTCTGCGCGCTTAGCCGCAAACTTCTCGACTAGCTGAGTACGCTTGAGCTCGCGCTCTACCATACTTTTCTTAGCCATGATCCAACCCTTATTTCTTAAACGGGAAGTTCAGTGCTGCTAATAGCGCACGACCTTCCTCGTCGGTGTTGGCGGTAGTAGTGATAGTGACGTCCAGCCCCCGGATGCGATCGATCTTATCATACTCGATCTCTGGGAAGATGATCTGCTCACGCACACCCATTGAGTAATTGCCGCGACCGTCAAAAGACTTCGGATTGAGACCACGGAAGTCACGCACGCGGGGAATCGCAATGTTCACCAGGCGGTCCAGGAAGTCCCACATACGCGCTGAGCGTAGTGTAACTTTGACACCGATCGGCCAACCTTCGCGCACCTTGAAGCCCGCGATGGACTTGCGTGCCTTGGTCACCAACGGCTTTTGACCAGAGAGTTTCTCCAGGTCACCGATGGCATTGTCGATCAGTTTTTTATCACTGACCGCTTCGCCGATACCCATGTTCAGAGTCACTTTCGTGATCCGGGGTACCTGCATTACGTTGGCGTAGCTGAACTGCTCTTTGAGCTGGGCTACAACCTCGTTTTGATAACGTTCTTTCAAGTTCGCCATTTTGCTACCCGACTCGCGTTAGGCGTCGATCTGCGTCTGCGTCGACTTGTAGATACGTACCTTGGTACCGTCTTCCTTAACTTGGAAGCCGACGCGATCCGCCTTACCGGTCTCCGAATTGAAGATGGCTACGTTGGACGCGTGAATCGGAGCCTCACGCTCGACGATACCGCCCTGATTTCCCGCCATGGGATTAGGCTTGGTGTGACGTTTAATCATATTCACACCGGACACCACGAAGCGGTTTTCTAGTACCCGCTTAACAGTGCCACGTTTGCCTTTATCCTTCCCGGCGATGACGATGACTTCATCGTCACGTTTGATCTTTTGCATATCCGCCTCGCTCCTTACAGCACTTCAGGCGCTAGGGAAATGATCTTCATGAACTTCTCATTACGAAGCTCACGAGTTACCGGCCCGAAGATACGCGTGCCGATCGGCTGTTCGTTGGTGTTATTCAACAAAACCGCCGCATTTCCATCGAAACGGATCAGCGAACCGTCACTACGACGGACGCCACTACGGGTGCGAACGACTACCGCTTTCAGCACTTGGCCTTTTTTGACCTTACCGCGCGGAATCGCTTCCTTCACCGTTACCTTAATGACGTCACCAACGCGAGCGTAGCGACGGTGTGAACCGCCCAACACCTTGATGCATTGCACCCGGCGCGCTCCGCTGTTGTCGGCGACATCCAGCATTGTCTGAGTCTGAATCATCGGTTTTCTCCAAACCTAATCTGACTGCACTGATCGGCAGACTTTAGGTATTACCCCTTAGCCTGCTCAACCACCTCGACCAGCGTCCAAGCTTTCTTCTTGGAAAGCGGACGGCACTCCTGAATGGAAACCGTATCGCCTGCCTTAGCCTGGTTCGCCTCATCATGGGCGTGCAGCTTGGTGGAGCGCTTGACGTATTTTCCGTAGATCGGGTGACGCTCACGACGCTCGATCATAACGACGATGGATTTATCCATCTTATCGCTCACCACCTTGCCGGTGAGCGTACGTGTTTTTTTCTCTTCGGCCATCTTATTCACCTGCCTTCTCGTTGAGCAAAGTCTTCACACGGGCGATATCCCGGCGGACCTGCTTGAGCAGATGAGTCTGGCTCAGTTGGCCAGTGGCCTTCTGCATGCGCAGGTTAAACTGCTCGCGGAGTAGCTCGAGGAGTTGCTCTTGCAGCTCTCCTGCGGACTTTTCACGAATTTCCTGGGCTTTCATCACATCACCGTCCGTTTAGCAAAGGTGGTGGACAAGGGCATCTTCTGTGCGGCCAATTCAAATGCTTCACGGGCCAGCTCTTCGGATACACCTTCAATTTCGTACAGGACCCGACCCGGTTGGATCTGGGCTACCCAGTACTCAACGGAACCTTTACCTTTACCCATACGAACTTCGAGCGGCTTCTTGGAGATCGGCTTATCAGGGAAGACGCGGATCCAAATCTTACCGCCACGTTTAACGTGACGTGTGATCGCACGACGGCCTGCTTCGATCTGGCGCGCAGTGATGCGGCCACGACCCGTTGCTTTGAGACCGTACTCCCCGAAGCTGATTTTGCTTCCGCGATGCGCCAGGCCACGGTTGCGGCCTTTCATCATCTTACGGAATTTCATACGCTTGGGCTGTAACATCGACTCGCTCTCCCCTTACCTGGAACCTTTCTTCTTGGGCGCGTTGCCGGCAGGCTGCTGTTGCTTAGCCTTGGCACGTACTTCCTCAATACCACCGAGGATTTCACCCTTGAAGATCCACACTTTGACGCCGATGACGCCGTAGGTGGTGTGAGCTTCGTAAGTGGCGTAGTCGATATCCGCACGCAACGTGTGCAACGGAACGCGACCTTCGCGGTACCATTCGGTACGTGCGATTTCGGCACCACCCAGACGACCTGACAGCTGAATCTTAATGCCGCCAGCGCCAAGACGCATTGCGTTCTGTACCGCGCGCTTCATAGCACGACGGAACATTACGCGACGCTCAAGCTGACCCGCTACGTTAGCAGCGACTAGCTTGGCATCCAGCTCCGGCTTGCGAACTTCTTCGATGTTCACATGAACCGGAACACCCATCATCTCGGTTAGATCGCGACGTAAACGGTCGACATCTTCACCTTTTTTGCCAATCACGATACCCGGACGGGCAGTGTGAATGGTGATGCGGGCATTGTTAGCCGGACGCTCGATGTGAATGCGGCTTACGGAAGCGTTCTTCAAACGCTGATCCAGGAAGCTGCGCACTTCGAGATCATTATTGAGCTTATCGGCATAGGCGCCGCGCTCGGCATACCAGACAGAAGCATGGTCTTTGACGATGCCCAGTCGAATGCCTGTTGGATTGACTTTCTGACCCATCTGGTCGACTCCTACTTCTCGGCTACCTTGACGGTGATGTGGCAGGTGCGCTTCAAGATACGATCCGCACGGCCTTTGGCGCGCGGCTTGATACGCTTGAGCGTCATGCCCTCATCGACGCAGATGGTCGAGACACGCAGCTCGTCGATGTCCATGCCGTTATTTTCTTCCGCATTCGCGATGGCGGACTGAAGCACTTTCTTGACCAGTTTGGCAGCCTTCTTCGGTGAGAAGGTCAGCAGGTCAAGAGCTTCGGCGACCGGTTTACCGCGCACCTGGTCAGCCACCAAACGGGCCTTCTGTGCGGATAAAGCAGCGCCACTCAGCTTAGCTGTGACTTCCATCTCTTAATCCTCTCTGGCTTACCGTTTGGCTTTCTTGTCCGCAGCATGCCCGCGATATGTGCGAGTAGCAGCGAATTCGCCAAGTTTATGACCCACCATTTCCTCGGAGACGTGCACCGGGACATGCTGGCGTCCGTTATGGACCGCAATAGTCAGACCTACCATGTTGGGCAGGATCATCGAACGACGCGACCAAGTCTTGATTGGTTTGCGATCGTTCTTCTCCACTGCAGCCTCTACCTTCTTCAAAAGATGAAGGTCAATGAAGGGACCTTTCTTTAGTGAACGTGGCACAGCCGTTACCTCTTAAGTTCTTGGCAATTTCGATTAACGCGTCTTGTTACGACGACGGATAATCAGCTTGTCGGTGCGCTTGTTCTTACGCGTCTTGTGACCCTTAGTCGGCACACCCCATGGGGATACCGGGTGACGACCACCACTGGTGCGGCCTTCACCACCACCGTGTGGGTGATCCACCGGGTTCATCGCGACACCGCGAACAGTCGGACGCACGCCTCTCCAGCGCTTCGCACCGGCCTTGCCAAGTTGACGCAGGCTGTGCTCGGAGTTGCTCACTTCGCCCAGAGTTGCGCGGCACTCAGCCAACACTTTACGCATTTCGCCAGAGCGAAGACGTAAGGTGGCGTAGTTACCTTCACGAGCAACCAGCTGAGCGCTAGTACCGGCACTGCGAGCAATCTGCGCGCCTTTACCCGGCTTCAGTTCGATACCGTGAACGGTAGAACCAAGCGGGATATTGCGCAGCGGCAAAGCGTTGCCTTTTTTGATGGGCGCGTTAACACCAGATTCCAGCACGTCACCCGCGCTGACACCTTTCGGTGCAATGATGTAACGACGCTCACCATCTGCATATTTCAGTAGTGCAATATGCGCACTACGGTTCGGATCGTGCTCAAGACGCTCAACGGTGGCTGGAATGCCATCTTTGGTGCGTTTGAAGTCGATCAACCGGTAGTGTTGACGGTGACCACCGCCCACGTGGCGGGTGGTGATGCGACCGTAGTTGTTACGGCCACCGGACTTGGACTGCTTTTCCAAAAGCGGTGCATAAGCACGGCCTTTGTACAGTTCCTCACCAACGATCTTAACGACGTGGCGACGACCGGCGGATGTGGGTTTGGTCTTGACGATTGCCATTATCCGTACTCCTGCCCTTATTCGGCGCCAGAGAAGTCTTCGAGCGTTTCACCCGCAGCCAGGGTCACATACGCTTTGCGGTAACCCTTACGCAGGCCAACGCCGTGAGCAGTACGCTTAGTTTTCCCCTTCACGTTCAGTACTTGAACGCTACCGACCTTCTTGCCGAACAGTGCTTCAACGGCTTTCTTGATCTCGGGTTTGGTAGCATCAGATGCCACCTTGAAAACGTACTGGTTGCGCTCGGCTGCCATCGCGGCCTTTTCGGTCACGTGCGGTCCAAGCAGAACCTTAAATACGCGCTCCTGGTTCATGCCAGCTTCTCCTCGAATTTACGCAGGGCGGAGACGGTGACCAGAACCTTATCAAAGGCTACTAGGCTCACCGGATCAGCTGCAGCGACATCCACCACGTCAACGTGGGGAAGGTTGCGTGCGGCCAGATAGAGCTTCTCGTCAATCTCTTCGGTGACGATCAACACTTTCTCAAGGTTGAGCTCTTTCAGCTTGGCAGCTACCTGCTTGGTCTTCGGCGCTTCAACGCTGAACTCTTCAACAGCGACAAGACGCTCTTGACGGACTAGTTCAGACAGGATGGAACGCATCGCCGCACGGTACATTTTGCGGTTTACTTTCTGGCTATGGTCCTGAGGACGCGCCGCGAAAGTCACACCGCCGCTGCGCCATAGCGGAGAGCGGATTGTACCGGCACGTGCACGACCGGTACCCTTCTGACGCCAAGGCTTCTTACCACCACCACGTACGTCGGAACGGTTCTTTTGAGCGCGGGTACCTTGACGGCCACCAGCCAAATAGGCGGTTACCACCTGGTGAACCAGCGCTTCGTTGAATTCTTTGCCAAAAGTGGCATCGGCTACTTCAACGGTACCCGTGCCTGCAGCAAGATTCAGATTCATTGGTAATTATCCCCTTCAGCGAGCTTTCACGGCGCTGCGAACGATAACATCGCTACCGGTCGCGCCCGGAACAGCACCTTTGATCAGCAGCAGGTTACGCTCGGCGTCGACACGGACGATTTCAAGGCTCTGCACGGTGCAACGGGCATTGCCCATCTGACCGGCCATTTTCTTGCCTTTAAATACGCGACCCGGAGTCTGACACATGCCGATAGAACCCGGCGCGCGGTGCGACAGGGAGTTACCATGCGTGTTGTCTTGGGTACGGAAATTCCAGCGCTTAACAGCACCCTGGAAGCCTTTACCCTTAGAGGTGCCGGTCACGTCAATCATTTGACCAGCTTCGAAGAGGGATACGGTGAGTTCGCCACCCACTTCCGGAGACTCTTCGCCTTCTGCAAGACGAAACTCCATCAGTGAACGACCAGCCTCAACACCCGCCTTGGCAAACTGACCAGCTTGCGCTTTGGTGAGGTGCTTGGCTTTGCGAGAACCTGTGGTGACCTGAACCGCTGCGTAACCGTCAGACTCGAGAGTCTTAACGCGCGTTACACGGTTAGGATCAACTTCAATAACGGTCACGGGCACGGAAGCGCCATCTTCGGTAAAGACACGGGTCATCCCGGCCTTTTTACCGACTAAACCGATAGTCATACTCAGTCTCCTATAGTGTACGGGGCTATCACCCGCTATGGCTGCCCTTTCCAGAGCATTCCACTAGCACATTGTGTGGCGCCTCACGGCGCGGCGGCTGCTGCTCATCCTAAAAAATTAATGAGCGCTGGGCCGCGAGTGTCTAGTGTAATTAGTCGAGTTTGATTTGCACGTCTACGCCAGCGGCGAGATCGAGCTTCATCAACGCATCAACAGTTTTCTCGGTTGGCTCAACAATATCGAGCACACGCTTGTGCGTACGAATCTCATACTGGTCACGCGCATCTTTGTTAACGTGCGGTGAAATCAGGATGGTGTAACGCTCGCGGTTGGTCGGCAGCGGGATCGGACCACGAACCTGAGCACCAGTACGCTTAGCGGTTTCAACGATTTCCGCTGTGGACTGATCAATCAGGCGATGGTCGAACGCTTTCAACCGAATGCGAATCTTTTGGTTCTGCATTTGCCCTAAACTCCAATGGATGTCGACGGCGCGAGCCGTCTACCCACGCATTCAAAGGATGCGCATTATAGGCACGCCAAAAGCCCATGTCAAACATTTGCTATTGGTGCGCAGAAAAGGGGGCTCGCAAGAGCCCCCTTGATCAATCATCAAGCAAGCTTACTTGACGATTTTTGCAACAACGCCAGCACCAACGGTACGACCGCCTTCGCGGATTGCGAAGCGCAGACCTTCGTCCATAGCGATTGGAGCAATCAGGGTAACAACCATCTTAACGTTGTCGCCCGGCATTACCATTTCAACACCTTCCGGCAGTTCACAGGTACCTGTTACGTCAGTGGTACGGAAGTAGAACTGGGGACGGTAGCCCTTGAAGAAAGGCGTGTGACGACCACCCTCTTCTTTGGACAGTACGTAAACTTCTGCTTCGAAGGTAGTGTGCGGGTTGATGGTGCCCGGCTTAGCCAGAACCTGGCCACGCTCGACGTCATCACGCTTAGTACCACGCAGCAGGGCGCCAACGTTCTCACCTGCACGACCTTCGTCGAGCAGCTTACGGAACATTTCAACACCGGTAACGATGGTTTTGGTGGTGTCGCGGATACCCACGATTTCCACTTCTTCGCCTGCTTTAACGATACCGCGCTCTACACGACCGGTAACAACAGTACCGCGGCCAGAGATAGAGAACACGTCTTCGATCGGCATCAGGAACGGCTGGTCGATAGCACGCTCCGGCTCAGGGATGTACTCATCCAGAGCTTTGATCAGATTCGCAACAGCAGTTGTACCCATGCCGTTCTCATCTTCACCGTTCAGAGCCATCAGCGCAGAACCAGTGATGATCGGCGTGTCGTCACCCGGGAAGTCGTACTCGTCGAGGAGTTCGCGAACTTCCATCTCAACCAGCTCAAGCAGCTCTTCGTCATCGACCATGTCCGCTTTGTTCAGGAACACAACGATGTACGGAACGCCAACCTGACGAGACAGCAGGATGTGCTCACGCGTCTGCGGCATCGGGCCGTCAGCAGCAGAACATACCAGGATTGCGCCGTCCATCTGCGCAGCACCGGTGATCATGTTCTTGACGTAGTCAGCGTGTCCTGGGCAGTCAACGTGCGCGTAGTGGCGCTCTTCAGACTGATATTCAACGTGAGACGTAGCGATGGTGATACCGCGCTCGCGCTCTTCAGGAGCGTTATCGATGGTATCAAACTCACGCCAGTCGCCGCCGAAAACTTCAGCAGACACACGAGTCAGAGCCGCTGTCAGGGTCGTTTTACCGTGGTCGACGTGACCGATGGTGCCGACGTTGACGTGCGGTTTGGAACGTTCAAATTTTTCCTTAGCCACTGCTATAACCTCTTTACGTTAGCTAACGGTTAACCGTTTTGGTTGATGACGGCTTCTACGACGCTGGAGGGCGCCTCGTCGTACTTCGCGAACTCCATAGAGTAGCTCGCACGGCCCTGGGTCTGAGAGCGCAGATCGGTTGCGTAACCGAACATCTCACCCAGCGGCACCGTTGCGCGGATGACTTTGCCGGAGCTGGAGTCATCCATGCCCTGCACCAGACCGCGACGACGGTTCAGGTCACCCATGACGTCACCCATGAAATCTTCGGGGGTCACGACCTCGACCTTCATCACCGGTTCCAGCAGCACGGCCTTGGCCTTCCTGGCACCTTCTTTAACCGCCATGGAAGAAGCAATCTTAAACGCAGTCTCGTTAGAGTCCACGTCATGGTAAGAACCATCGTACAGCGTGACTTTAACGTCGATCATCGGGTAACCCGCGATGACACCGTTCTTCAGCTGTTCGTAGGCACCTTTTTCTACTGCAGGGATGTATTCCTTAGGAACCACACCACCAACAATTTCGTTGACGAATTTGAAGAAGATTTCTTCATCACCTTCGCCCTTCTCTTCAGCAGTCAGCGGCTCAATGCGCAGATGCACGTGGCCGTACTGTCCACGACCACCCGACTGGCGCACAAACTTGCCTTCTTGCTCAATGCTGCCACGGATGGTTTCGCGGTAAGCAACCTGCGGCTTACCGATATTGGCTTCAACCTTAAACTCGCGACGCATACGGTCGACAAGAATATCCAGGTGCAGCTCACCCATACCAGAAATAATAGTCTGGCCGGTCTCTTCGTCAGTCTTCACCTGGAAGGAAGGATCTTCCTGGGCCAATTTACCCAGTGCAACACCCATTTTTTCCTGGTCAGCTTTCGACTTAGGCTCTACGGCAACAGAGATAACCGGATCCGGGAACTCCATGCGCTCGAGTACGATCTTGTGATCGATATCACACAGGGTGTCACCTGTAGTCACATCTTTCAGACCAATACACGCTGCAATATCGCCCGCTAGTACTTCTTTAATCTCTTCACGAGTATTGGCGTGCATCTGAACGATACGACCAACACGCTCTTTCTTCTGCTTAACGGAGTTATAAACACCGTCACCAGACTTAAGAACGCCTGAGTAAACGCGAATAAAGGTCAAGGTACCAACGAAGGGGTCGGTAGCGATCTTAAACGCCAACGCCGCAAACGGAGCACTGTCGTCCGCTTCACGGGTCGCTACGGTACCATCTTTGTCGTCCAGCTCACCTTCGATTGCTTTAACTTCTGTCGGTGAGGGCAGGTACTCAACAACCGCATCCAGGACTGCTTGAACACCCTTATTCTTAAAGGCAGAACCACAGGTCACTAGAACGATTTCGCTAGCCAGCGTGCGCGCACGAAGACCTGCTTTGATTTCTTCAATGGTCAGTTCCCCACCCTCGAGGTACTTATCCATCAATTCATCAGAGCCTTCAGCTGCGGCTTCGACCATTTGCTCGCGATATTTTTCGGCAGTCTCTTGTAGCTCAGCAGGAATATCGACAAGCTCATACGAAGTGCCTAAGTCTGCCTCATTCCAGAGGATAGCCTTCATCTCGATCAGGTCGATAACGCCTTTAAAGTCTTCCTCTGTACCCCAGTTAATCTGGATTGGCACAGCGTTAGCACCTAAGCGTTCCTTCAACTGGTCAACAACCATGAAGAAGTCTGCGCCGGTACGGTCCATCTTATTGACGAAGACCATACGCGGAACTTCATACTTATTGGCCTGGCGCCATACGGTTTCGGTCTGCGGCTGAACGCCGGAAGAACCGCACAGTACAACAACAGCACCATCAAGAACACGCAAAGAACGCTCAACTTCGATAGTGAAGTCAACGTGCCCAGGGGTGTCGATGATATTAATGCGGTGCTCATCAAACTGGTGATTCATACCTTTCCAGAAGGTAGTAACAGCAGCCGAGGTGATAGTAATACCACGCTCCTGCTCTTGCTCCATCCAGTCAGTAGTCGAAGCACCTTCATGGGTTTCGCCCAGCTTGTGGTTTACGCCAGTGTAAAACAAAACACGTTCTGTCGTGGTTGTCTTACCTGCATCAACGTGGGCAACAATACCCAAGTTGCGATAGCGATTAAGCGGTGTTTTGCGTGCCACGGTGAAGCTCCCGTTAGTTGGCAATGCTCGTTAATTCAGCAGTGTTCGTTTTGCGTATCCCACCGCCGCCACCCACAAAGGTAGCGGCAGTGTGTTGCAGCATGGCGAAAAAACTCTTTAGCGCAGCACAACCAGCAAAATCAAACACAAACTCAGAAACGCCGAGTTTAGAAACGATAGTGAGAGAAGGCCTTGTTGGCTTCTGCCATACGGTGCACATCTTCACGCTTCTTAACAGCCGAGCCTTTGCCTTCAGCGGCATCCAGCATTTCACCTGCCAGGCGCTGAACCATCGTTTTCTCACCGCGGCGACGCGCTGCGTCTACCAACCAGCGCATTGCTAGGGCTTGGCGACGCGAAGGACGAACTTCGACCGGCACCTGATAGGTCGCACCACCAACACGGCGCGACTTTACTTCGACCATCGGCTGGATGGTTTCCAGCGCTTTGTCGAAGATTTCCAGCGGCTCTTCATTACTACGCTCGGCAACCTTGTCCAACGCACCGTATACGATGCGCTCAGCTATGGACTTCTTGCCGCTGACCATCAGGTGGTTCATGAACTTCGCCAGACGCTCACTTCCGAACTTAGGATCCGGCAGGATTTCGCGTTTAGCTACAACTCTTCTTCTAGGCATGATAAGCCCTCAATTAAGGATCCTTCAGGTAAACCCGGAACTAATTGCGCTAATAGCGCCGCCCGACCTTACTCTTATCAGACCGTCATATTCGTATTAAGGTAACAACGCCAGCGTCTTAAGACGCTGCAACAAGACGTCTTAGGACTTCGGACGCTTGGTACCGTACTTAGAACGACCCTGCTTACGGTTCTGTACGCCAGAGGTGTCAAGGGCGCCACGAACGGTGTGATAACGCACACCTGGCAAATCCTTTACACGACCGCCGCGAATCAGAACAACAGAGTGCTCTTGCAGGTTGTGACCTTCACCACCGATGTAAGAAGACACTTCGAAACCGTTGGTAAGGCGCACACGGCAAACCTTACGCAGGGCCGAGTTCGGCTTCTTAGGGGTAGTAGTGTAAACGCGCGTACAAACGCCACGTTTCTGCGGGCATGCCTGTAGCGCAGGTACGTCACTCTTAGTGACGGGGCGCTTACGCGGCTTGCGCACTAGCTGATTAATCGTTGCCATGGTGTTTAGCTGACTCCAATGGTTGCCTGGCCCTTCAACAAATACTAGCAGTAGGTGCGGGCGCACCCACCCCACTGTTAAAGGCTGCGCATTCTAAAGGCTGACCCTAGGTGGCGTCAAGTCTTGCTGGCGGTTTAACCAGCAAGACTGCACCATAAGGGCCAGCGACTCGTTGTTACTCGTTTTCCTTACCGTCGATTACAGCTCGTCGTCTGAATCAAGGGCGGTTAACTGAGCACCAAGCTCCTGCTCAACTTCGGTAGCCGAGGGATTGAACAGACGCTCAACGTCTTCGCGTTTGCGACGACGCTCTGCGTGGTGAGTCAGACCGGTACCTGCCGGAATCAGACGTCCAACCACCACGTTTTCTTTCAGGCCGCGTAGATAATCGCGCTTGCCGGTTACCGCTGCTTCGGTCAATACACGTGTCGTTTCCTGGAACGACGCCGCAGAAATGAACGACTCAGTGGCCAAGCTGGCCTTAGTGATACCCAACAGCAAGCGTTGATACTTGGCCGGGAATTTACCTTCTTTCTCAAGACGCGCATTTTGCTCTAGTACGCGTACCAGTTCAGCTTGATCGCCAGTAATAAAGTCAGAGTCGCCTGAATCGGAGATCTCTACCTTACGCAGCATCTGGCGAACAATGACTTCGATATGCTTATCGTTGATGCCTACACCCTGCAGGCGGTAAACATCTTGCACTTCGGCAGTGATGTATTTAGCCAGCTCTGCCACACCCAATAAGCGCAGGATATCGTGAGGGTTGCTCGGACCATCCGAAATCACCTCACCCTTCTCGACGCTCTCACCTTCGAAGACAGCGATTTGACGCCACTTCGGGATCAGCGCTTCAAACGGGTCGCCAGATTCCGGCGTAATCGTCAAACGACGCTTACCCTTGGTCTCTTTACCGAAGCTGACCACACCACTGATTTCAGCCAAGATTGACGACTCTTTCGGCTTACGTGCCTCAAACAAGTCGGCAACACGTGGCAGACCACCGGTAATATCTTTGTTACCAGACGCTTCTACTGGGATACGTGCAACGACTTCACCGACACCAATGGTAGAGCCATCATCAACGGAGATAATCGAGTTGCCTGGCAGCAGATACTGTACCGGCGTATTCGATCCTGACACCGACACATACTCGCCAGCAGCATCTTTCAGCATCACCATCGGACGCTTATCGCGACCTGCCATCGGGCGGGCTGCCGACTCGATAACCTCAATAGAGGACAGACCGGTCATTTCGTCGACGCTGCGGTGCATGGTGACACCTTCG
Organism: Vreelandella venusta; assembly: GCF_007989605.1. GTDB lineage: Bacteria > Pseudomonadota > Gammaproteobacteria > Pseudomonadales > Halomonadaceae > Vreelandella > Vreelandella venusta. The sequence goes on from NZ_BJUL01000004.1 coordinate 192,179, forward strand.
TCAAGGTCGACAAACTGCGCCTTACCTTCTACTTCGGCAATGATCGGATGCGTGTGCGGATCCCACTTGGCGACAATCGCACCGCCATCAACCACGTCACCGTCACGTACAGACAGCTCGGCACCGTAAGGCAGCTTGTAGTACTCACGCTCACGGCCATGGTCATCAGCAACAGCAAGTGCGCTGGAGCGAGAGACAACCACCAGCTTGCCATCGGCACGCTCTACATGCTTGATATTGTGCAGACGTACTTTACCGCCGTGCTTGACCTGAACGCTGTCCACTGCCGATGAGCGCGATGCCGCACCACCGATGTGGAACGTACGCATGGTCAGCTGGGTACCCGGCTCACCGATGGACTGTGCAGCGATAACGCCGACAGACTCACCAATGTTGACCTGATGGCCGCGCGCCAAGTCACGTCCGTAACAGGAGGCACAGACACCGTGAGCAGTGTCACATGTAATGGTAGAACGAACGATAATCTCGTCGACACCCATGGTGTCTAGCGACGCACACCACTTTTCGTCAAGCAATGTGCCGCGCGGAATAAGCACTTCATCATTACTTGGATCAATAACATCAATCGCAACGACACGACCAAGGACGCGCTGAGACAGCGGTACGATGATGTCGCCACCTTCAATGATCGGGTGCAGCGTCAGGCCATTTTCGGTGCCACAATCGGTCTCAGTGATAACCAAGTCCTGGGCAACGTCAACCAGACGACGGGTCAGGTAACCGGAGTTAGCCGTTTTCAGAGCCGTATCCGCAAGACCTTTACGCGCACCGTGAGTCGAGATGAAGTACTGAAGTACGTTCAGACCTTCACGGAAGTTGGCAACGATCGGCGTTTCGATGATCGAACCATCCGGCTTAGCCATCAAGCCACGCATACCCGCCAGCTGGCGAATCTGGGCGGCAGAACCACGCGCACCAGAGTCAGCCATGATGAAGACGCTGTTGAACGAGTCTTGCTCAACTTCGTTGCCTTCACGATCGATGACGGTCTCTTTGGAGATACCAACCATCATCGCCTTAGCGACTTTATCGTTGGCTTTCGACCAGATATCGATAACCTTGTTGTACTTCTCGCCAGCAGTTACCAAGCCAGAAGAGAACTGATCTTCGATCTCTTTAACTTCTGCTTCTGCAGCGTCGACAATCTCGGTTTTCGCATCAGGAATAACGAAGTCGTTAACACCGATTGAAGCGCCCGACCATGTTGCCAAACGGAAGCCGGTGTACATCAGCTGGTCAGCAAAGATAACCGTAGGCTTCAAGCCAGCACGACGGTACACCTCATTGATCAAGCTAGAAATCGCCTTTTTCTTCATTGGCTGGTCGATCAAGGAGAACGGCACACCTTCCGGCAAAATGCGGAACAGTAGTGCACGACCCACCGTCGTGTCGTAGATGCGGCGATGGAAACTACGCTCGCCGGTCTCTTCTTCGACGTCGACTTCGTCCAGGCGCACTTTCACGCGAGCATGCAGCGATACCGACTGCGTTCCGAAGGCGCGCTCGACCTCATGGAGGTCAGAGAACACCATACCTTCGCCTTTGGCATTGATCTTTTCGCGGGTCATGTAATACAGACCCAGAACAACGTCTTGCGACGGTACGATAATCGGTTCACCGTTGGCGGGCGACAGCACGTTATTGGTGGCCATCATCAGCGCACGCGCTTCAAGCTGAGCTTCCAGGGTCAGCGGTACGTGTACCGCCATCTGGTCACCGTCAAAGTCGGCGTTGTAGGCGGCACATACCAGCGGGTGCAGCTGGATCGCTTTACCTTCGATCAACAGCGGCTCAAACGCTTGGATACCCAGACGGTGTAGCGTCGGTGCGCGGTTAAGCAGTACCGGGTGCTCACGGATAACATCGGCAAGGATGTCCCACACCTCGGGCAGTTCGCGCTCAACCATCTTCTTGGCAGCTTTGATCGTTGAGGCGTAGCCCAGCGACTGCAGCTTGGAGTAGATAAACGGCTTGAACAGCTCAAGCGCCATTTTCTTAGGCAGACCACACTGGTGCAAACGCAGTGTCGGACCAACCGTGATTACCGAACGGCCAGAGTAATCGACGCGCTTACCTAGCAAGTTCTGACGGAAACGCCCCTGCTTACCTTTGATCATATCGGCAAGGGATTTCAGCGGACGCTTGTTAGAGCCCGTAATGGCGCGACCGCGACGGCCGTTATCCAACAACGCATCAACCGCTTCTTGCAGCATACGCTTCTCGTTACGCACGATAATATCCGGCGCATTGAGGTCAAGCAGACGCTTCAGGCGGTTGTTACGGTTGATAACGCGACGATAAAGGTCGTTCAGATCTGAGGTCGCGAAGCGGCCGCCGTCCAGCGGTACCAACGGACGAAGATCCGGCGGCAGCACGGGCAGCACTTCCATGACCATCCACGCCGGCGCGTTGCCGGAGTGGTAGAACGCTTCAAGCAGCTTCAAGCGCTTTGAAAGCTTCTTAATCTTAGTTTCAGAGTTAGTCTGCGGAATTTCTTCACGCAGGTGATTAATCTCTTCTTCCAGATCAATATCTTTCAGCAGCTCTTGGACAGCTTCGGCACCCATACGGGCGTCGAAGTCATCACCGAACTCTTCTAGCGCTTCAAAGTACTGTTCATCGTTGAGTAACTGACCACGCTCCAGCGTGGTCATACCCGGATCAATGACGACAAAGCTTTCGAAGTACAGCACGCGCTCGATATCACGCAGGGTCATATCGAGGAACATGCCGATACGCGACGGCAGTGACTTCAGAAACCAAATGTGAGCCACTGGCGATGCCAGTTCGATGTGGCCCATGCGCTCACGGCGCACGGCAGCCTTGGTGACTTCAACGCCACACTTCTCACAAATGATGCCGCGGTGCTTCATGCGCTTATACTTACCGCACAAACACTCGTAGTCTTTGACTGGGCCGAAAATCTTGGCGCAGAACAGACCATCCCGTTCCGGTTTAAAGGTACGGTAGTTGATGGTCTCGGGCTTCTTCACCTCGCCAAACGACCAGGAGCGAATCATGTCCGGCGACGCCAGGGTAATCTTGATCGCGTCAAACTCTTCGGACTGAGATTGCGATTTGAGTACTTTCACCAAATCTTTCATGGGACGGCTCCTAGCTCTCTAACTCGATATCGATGCCCAGCGAGCGGATTTCCTTCACGAGTACGTTGAAGGATTCCGGCATGCCTGCCTGCATGGTGTGGTCGCCATCCACGATGTTTTTATACATCTTGGTGCGGCCTTCGACGTCGTCCGACTTGACGGTGAGCATCTCTTGCAGCGTATACGCGGCACCGTAAGCTTCCAGCGCCCATACTTCCATCTCACCAAAGCGCTGACCACCGAACTGCGCCTTACCACCCAGCGGCTGCTGAGTCACTAGCGAGTAAGAACCGGTAGAGCGCGCGTGCATCTTGTCGTCTACCAAGTGGTTCAGCTTGAGCATATACATGTAGCCAACGGTCACCGAGCGGTCAAACGCATCGCCAGTACGGCCATCGTACAGCGTCATCTGGCCAGACTCAGGAATGTCAGCAAGCTTCAGCAGATGTTTGATCTCGTGCTCTTTAGCACCATCGAACACTGGCGTTGCCATAGGTACACCGCCTTTGAGGTTTTTCGCTAGCGCAATGATTTCTTCATCGCTTAACGAATCGATATCCTCAACACGGGTTCCCGGCGTGTTATATATCTGGCCCAGGAAGTCACGAATTTCAGCAACTTGCTGACCACGAGCATCACGTAACAGCGCGTCAATCTTGACACCCAAACCACGGGCAGCCATACCCAAGTGCGTTTCGAGGATCTGACCAACGTTCATCCGCGACGGTACACCCAGCGGGTTCAACACCACATCAACCGGCTCGCCCTTCTCGTCGAACGGCATATCTTCGATGGGCATGATCGCCGAGATAACACCTTTGTTACCGTGACGACCGGCCATCTTGTCGCCAGGCTGAATGCGACGCTTAACCGCCATGTAAACCTTGACGATTTTAAGCACGCCCGGCGCGAGGTCATCGCCCTGGGTCAGCTTGCGCTTCTTGTCTTCAAAGCGCTCGTCCATCTCTTTACGACGATTTTCGAGCTGCTCATCGGCCTGGGCCAACAGCTCGTTGTAGGCTTCATCCTGCATGCGCAGTTTGAACCACTGCTGACGCGGCAGCTCGTCGAGGTAATCCTCGTCAAGCACATCGCCTTTCTTCAGGTTCGGACCGCCATTAACAGCCTGACCTTCCAGCGTGCGCTTCAGGCGCTCAAAAGTAGCGTCTTCAGCGATACGGTAGGTTTCCTGAAGGTCTTTACGCACTTCGTCCAGCTGCATCTGTTCGATAGCAAGCGCACGAGAGTCTTTTTCAACGCCGTCACGGGTAAATACCTGAACGTCGATGACAGTACCCTTCATGCCGGTCGGCGCACGCAGCGAGGTATCTTTAACGTCAGATGCTTTCTCACCGAAAATAGCGCGTAGCAGCTTCTCTTCCGGCGTCAGCTGGGTTTCACCCTTCGGCGTTACCTTACCGACCAGGATGTCGCCAGGGCCAACTTCAGCACCAATGTAAACAACACCAGCTTCGTCCAACTTACCCAGCGCGGACTCGCCCACGTTGGGAATATCGGCAGTGATCTCTTCCGGCCCTAACTTGGTATCGCGAGATACACAGGTCAGTTCCTGAATATGAATCGTGGTAAAGCGGTCTTCTTGAACCACCCTCTCAGACAGCAGGATAGAGTCCTCGAAGTTGTAACCATTCCAGGGCATGAACGCGATGCGCATGTTCTGGCCTAGCGCCAAATCACCCATATCAACAGACGGGCCGTCGGCCAGGATATCGCCACGGGCTACGCTGTCACCAGGACGCACGATAGGGCGCTGGTTCATACAGGTGTTCTGGTTTGAACGGGTGTATTTGGTCAGGTTGTAGATATCAACACCGGCTTCACCACCGATGATCTCATCTTCGTGTACCCGTACCACGACACGACGTGCGTCAACGGAGTCGATTACACCGCCACGACGCGCCACGGCACAAACACCGGAGTCACGCGCAACGAAGCGCTCCATACCAGTACCTACTAGCGGCTTGTCAGCACGCAAAGTCGGTACCGCCTGACGCTGCATGTTCGCCCCCATCAAGGCGCGGTTAGCATCATCGTGTTCCAGGAACGGAATCAGCGCGGCCGCGACCGAAACAACCTGGCGTGGTGAAACGTCCATTAGCGTGACTTGCTCAGGACGCATAAACGTGGTTTCACCACGATGACGTACCTGAACCAAGTCGTCACTCAGCCTGTTGGACTCATCCACAGCAGCAGACGCCTGGGCAATAACGAAATCACCCTCTTCGATCGCCGACAGGTGAACGATGTCGTCGGTCACTTGGCAGGCATTGACCTTACGGTATGGCGTTTCAAGGAAGCCGTAGCTGTTGGTGTGACTGTACGTCGCCAACGAGTTGATCAGACCGATGTTCGGACCTTCCGGCGTTTCGATCGGGCACAAGCGGCCATAGTGCGTAGCATGTACGTCGCGCACCTCGAAACCAGCACGCTCACGGGTCAAACCACCTGGGCCGAGTGCCGACACACGACGCTTGTGGGTAACCTCAGAAAGCGGGTTGTTCTGATCCATAAACTGGGACAGCTGGCTAGAACCGAAGAACTCTTTCACCGCTGCCGCTACCGGCTTAGCGTTGATTAGATCTTGCGGCATCAGGCCTTCGCTCTCCGCCATGGAAAGACGCTCTTTCACTGCGCGCTCTACGCGCACTAAGCCGACGCGGAACTGGTTTTCAGCCATTTCGCCAACACAGCGAATACGGCGGTTACCCAGGTGATCGATATCGTCAACGTCACCAAAGCCGTTACGGATATTGATCAGCTCGCGCAGAACATCGAGGATGTCTTTGCGATCCAGCACACCAGAGCCCGTGTCGGTATCACGACGCAGACGACGGTTGAACTTCATGCGACCGACGCCGGAGAGGTCGTAGCGATCTTCGCTGAAGAACAAGTTATTAAACAGCGTCTCAGCAGCTTCTTTGGTCGGCGGTTCGCCAGGGCGCATCATGCGATAAATTTCGACCAACGCCTCAAGCGCGGAGCCGGTGGCATCCAACTTGAGCGTATCGGAAATAAACGAACCACAGTCGAGATCGTTAGTGTAGAGCGTTTCGATCTGGGTAATGCCACCCTGCGCCATACGCTCAAGTACTTCTGGCGTAATTTCGCTGTTACACGGGCAGATCAGCTCACCAGTTTTAGTGTCGATCTGATCTTTGGCCAACGTTTTACCAAACAGGTACTCCATCGGTACTTCCAGACGCGACAAACCGGCTTTTTCAAGCTGACGGATGTGCTTCTGGGTAATACGACGCCCCTCTTCAACAATGACGCTGCCTTCGCCATCTTTAATATCGAAGGTCGCGGTTTCACCGCGCAGGCGTGACGGTACCAGCTCTACGAAGAAGCCAGTTTTTTCAATGCTAAACTTGCTGGTTTCGAAAAACTCTTCAAGGATCTCTTCGGTGCTCATTCCCAGCGCACGCATCAACACCGACGCTGGCAGTTTCCGGCGACGGTCAATACGTACGAAGACGTTGTCTTTAGGATCGAACTCGAAGTCCAACCAGGAACCACGATAAGGAATCACTCGGGCAGAATAGAGCAGCTTGCCAGAGGAGTGGCTCTTGCCTTTATCATGATCGAAGAACACACCGGGCGAACGGTGGAGCTGAGAAACGATAACCCGCTCAGTACCATTGATAACAAAAGTACCATTCTCGGTCATCAGGGGGATTTCCCCCATGTAGACTTCCTGCTCTTTAATATCCTTGATTGCCTTGTTCGAGGAGTCGCGATCATAGATGATCAAGCGAACCTTGACGCGCAGCGGGGCGGAATAGGTCACGCCACGCAGCTGACACTCCTTAACATCGAACGCCGGCGTGCCGAAACGGTAGCTGACATACTCCAGCGCCGCATTCCCAGAGAAGCTTTCAATCGGAAACACGGACTTAAACGCCGCGTGCAGACCAATCTCGTGGCGCTCGTCGGGCGAACGATCCTGCTGGAGAAAGTCGTAGTAGGAATCAAGCTGGATGGCCAGCAAGTAAGGCACATCCATCACTTGGGGCAGTTTGCCGAAATCCTTGCGGATGCGTTTTTTCTCAGTATATGAGTAAGCCATCTGTATTCCCCAGCTTGTTCACCATGGGTGACCGATGCGTGGTCATCTGCCCCGCGGGCGTTTCAGACGCAGACAGCAAGCTCCTAAATCGGTAGCTCGCCGTCAAAAATCTTGATAGATAACAGTGTTACAGTAGTGCTGCTAGCGCTTCGTTATCACTCGCGCTTCACAACTTACGCTTCACAACTTACGCTTCACAACAACGGTCTTACTGTTTTGCTGCTTCTTACCGCAGCCTTCCTGCTGTAATGCTGCCAAGCAACATGATACAACAGAAAAAGGCCGGCAGCGGGATAAGCCCGCCGCCAGCCGTGGAAGCTTACGCAGCGCGTAAAGCCGTCAGCACAAGAATTACTTGAGCTCGACGCTTGCGCCCGCTTCTTCCAGCTTGGTCTTAGCTGCTTCAGCGTCTTCTTTAGACATTGCTTCTTTGATGGTAGCCGGCGCGCCATCAACTGCACCTTTGGCTTCTTTCAGGCCAAGACCAGTGATTTCACGAACTGCTTTGATGACGTTAACTTTCTTGTCACCAGCAGAGGTCAGTACCAGATCAAATTCAGTCTGCTCTTCAGCAGCTGCTTCGCCGCCTGCAGCGGGGCCAGCCATTACGGCTGCTGCTGCAGAAACGCCGAATTTCTCTTCCATTGCTTCGATCAGCTCGACAACTTCCATTACGGACATGTCGGCTACAGCATTGATGATATCGTCTTTGGTCAGTGCCATTGTCTCATTCCTAACTTTGCGGGAGCCTCGGTCTACCGAGTGCTCAGGATTCATTGCATGGTTCAAGCAGTGCCCTGCTTATGCAGCGCGGTCTGCTTGCAAAAAGACCTGCTTATGCAGCTTCTTCTTGCTTCTGGTCGCGCAGGGCGGCCAGGGTACGAACCAGCTTGCCAGCGGAGGCTTCTTTCATTACCGACATCAACTTGGCAATTGCTTCGTCGTAAGTCGGTAGGCTTGCCAGACGATCGATGTCAGCAGCCGGAATCAGCTCACCATCATAGGCCAACGCCTTCACTTCGAAGTTCTGATCTTGCTTTGCGAACTCTTTGAACAAACGAGCGGCAGCGCCCGGGTGCTCGGTAGAGAAAGCCAGCAGAGTAGGACCAACAAAGCTCTCGTTCAGACACTCCCATTGGGTGCCTTCGAGGGCGCGGCGTGCCAGGGTGTTGCGAACAACACGCAGCTGGACGCCATTCTCACGTGCTTGCTTGCGCAAGTCGGTCATTTTACCGACCGTAACACCGCGAGAATCGGCAACTACGACGGAGAGTGCGCCCTTGGCCGCTTCACTGACCTCGGCAACAATCGCTTTCTTGCCTTCAAGTGCTAGTGGCACAGTGATCACTCCTTCGTGCCGGAACCCACAACAGGCTCCGGTGGTTACCATCTCTCCCAGACGATAAATAAATAACGCTGGAAGCCTTGGGGGATGGTGCTCACCAGAAAGCGGTTTGGCTAAAAACCTCAACCAACTGGCGGCCACACCATCTGCGCAGGCGCTGTTAAGGCGATTAAGCCGCACCCTTAAAAGATGCGGCACCTGCGGTCTTTGACGATGCCCTGCCTAACTGACGTATTAACAGGGGACCGCAAAGTTCTTGCTCGGTTCTTACGTAAAACGTACGACTACCTGCTTATACCAATGCAGAGTGGTCGATAGTCAGACCTGGGCCCATGGTAGTGGACAGGGTGACTTTCTTAAAGTAGATACCTTTAGAAGAGCTCGGCTTGAGCCTCTTAAGGTCAGCAACCAGCGCTTCCAGGTTACCCAGAACAGCGGATGCTTCAAAATCAGCTTTACCCAGCGTTGTGTGGATAATGCCGTTTTTGTCGGTACGGAAACGCACCTGGCCTGCCTTAGCATTTTTAACCGCAGTGGCAACGTCAGGAGTAACGGTACCAACTTTCGGGTTAGGCATCAGGCCACGCGGACCAAGAATCTGACCCAGCTGACCGACAACGCGCATAGCATCGGGAGAGGCAATCACGACGTCAAAATCCATGACGCCCTTTTTGACTTGCTCAGCCAAATCGTCCATACCCACGATGTCAGCGCCTGCTTCTTTAGCAGCATCGGCGTTAGCACCCTGGGTGAAGACCGCTACGCGTACGTCTTTGCCAGTACCGTTAGGCATGACAGTAGCACCACGTACCACTTGGTCAGATTTACGCGGATCAACACCCAGGTTAATCGCTACATCCAAGGACTCCTTGAATTTAACGGTGGACAGCTCAGCGAGCAGCGCAACCGCTTCTTCAAGAGAGTAGGTTTTGTTCGAGTCTACTTTCTCGCGAATAATTTTCGCACGCTTAGTTAGCTTAGCCATGATCAGAGACCCTCCACGTTTAGGCCCATGCTACGAGCGCTGCCAGCAATGGTGCGCACCGCGGCATCGAGATCAGAAGCCGTCATATCTGGCTCTTTCGTTTTAGCGATCTCTTCAAGCTGCTCACGCGTAACGGTACCAACCTTCTTCTTGTTCGGCTCACCAGAACCGGACTTGATACCCGCTGCTTTTTTCAGCAACACGGCAGCAGGCGGCGTCTTGGTAACGAACGTGAAGCTACGGTCAGAGTAAACTGTGATCACGACAGGCGTCGGCAGACCAGGCTCAATTTCTTGAGTCGCTGCGTTGAACGCCTTACAGAATTCCATGATGTTCACACCGTGCTGACCCAGCGCGGGGCCAACGGGCGGACTAGGATTGGCTTTACCTGCAGCAACCTGCAGTTTGATATAAGCCTGTACTTTCTTGGCCATGCTAAATACTCCAGTTGGGTGATAGCGCCTTACGGCTCCCCGGTACATATAAAGCAGCACATAGCTGCTTCACACAATGCAGGGATGGCGTGCAATGCACACCATCCCGCCAATTAATCTAACTTACTCTTTTTCTACCTGAGAGAACTCAAGCTCCACAGGCGTGGCCCGCCCGAAAATCAGCACGCTAACCTGCAAACGGCTTTTCTCGTAGTTCACTTCTTCAACAACACCATTGAAGTCAGCAAACGGACCGTCAATAACACGAACTGACTGACCCGGCTCAAACATAGTTTTGGGACGCGGCTTATCAGTACCGTCTTTCACACGACGCAAGATAGCATCTGCCTCGCGCGAGGTAATAGGCGCTGGCTTCTCTTTTGTGCCGCCAATAAACCCCATTACACGTGGGGTTTCATTGACGAGATGCCAGGTTTCGTCGGCCATTTCCATCTCGACCAGCACGTAGCCGGGGTAGAACTTGCGCTCACTCTTACGACGCTTTCCGTCACGTACTTCAACGACTTCCTCCGTCGGCACGAGAATTTCGCCAAAGCGATCTTCCATGCCATACATTTTCACGCGCTCGATAAGCGAGCGCATGACATGCTTTTCAAAGCCGGAATAAGCGTGGACGACATACCAACGTTTGGACATGAAAGCTCCTAACCAATGACGCCGGACATCGCCCAGCCAAGAAGAGTATCAATCAACCACAGCATCAAACCCACCACCACAACAGCCGCCAGCACAATGGCCGTGGTCTGAATAGTTTCGGGGCGAGTCGGCCATACAACGCGCTGTATCTCTTTCTTGGCGCTGACGGCAAGCTCTACTAAATCGCGACCTTTAGCGGTGGTCAGCGCGATCAAACCCGCAATCACACACAACACCACCACACCTAATACGCGGTAGAGCAGGCCAATATCAGCGAAATAGGTATTACCAACAACTGCAACAACAAGCAGCGCCACAACCGCCGCCCACTTGAGCCCGTCATGGCGCGACTGTTGCACCTCTTCGCCATGTTTTACGGAACTAGGCTTCATAAAAACGAGACTCCCAAGGGTGCAGCGAGCGACAAAGGAATTCTAGAAAAAGACATACCAACCTGGGGAAGGCTGGCAGGCCAGGAGGGAATCGAACCCCCAACCTGCGGTTTTGGAGACCGCTGCTCTGCCAATTGAGCTACTGGCCTGTATCATCACGTGCGCAAACAAACTGCCTACGCAACAGCGGGCGCCATATTAGCGGATAACTTTCCGCCTGACAACCCTCAACACTCATCAAACTGACAAGTGAAAACAAAAAAAGCGAGCTTAGCTCGCCTTTATGCAATATGGAGCTCATGGACGGAATTGAACCGTCGACCTCACCCTTACCAAGGGTGTGCTCTACCCCTGAGCTACATGAGCTAAATACATCTAAAACTGGAGCGGGCGGCGGGAATCGAACCCGCACCATCAGCTTGGAAGGCTGAGGTTCTACCATTGAACTACGCCCGCCGAACTTGCCTATGGAATGACAACCCGTTGCACGAGATACAGTAGCTAAGCCCGCTTACCGGCCTTCCATTCCCAAGCAACGACCTAGCCATTGCTTGATAAAACTTGGTGGAGAGGGAAGGATTCGAACCTTCGAAGCTTTCGCGGCAGATTTACAGTCTGCTCCCTTTGGCCACTCGGGAACCTCTCCAGCTGTGGCGGCACATTATGCCAACCTCCAAGACTATGTCAAGCTTACAAACTCTTTATTTATCAAAGCTTGTGAACTTACCAACACTTGCACATTGATAACTAACGTGTGCTTGTGCCTTGGAACGCGCTGCATTCTGTCAAAGCAGCATCGAGAATGCAAGACCTGCGCGAATTTTTTCTAGCGAAACAGGTTCAGGCACTCCAGGTGCGCCCGACATTTTTCCAGCACGCTCTGCAAAGGTCAGCGGAAAACTGGCTTCCAAGCCCCCATAAACCATATCCGGCCATACCGCATGGGGCACTTGAACACCGCGTGAAATCACTCTGGCATCGCCACCCGTCAATAGCACTGGCAATGCAACCCCCTGTTGATCGCACACCTCACTGTAAATTCTGTTAATCGCACTGACTGCCGCCATATAGATACCGTGGTTGACAGCATCTACCGTGCGTCTCCCCGGCTCCAATAACGCATCAGCCTCACTTTCTGGATCAATTGCCACATTGCGGGTGCCCAATTTGAGACTCTCTTTCATTAATCGTAACCCAGGTACGATAAAGCCTCCGAGATGGACACCCCCTGGCAATACAAAATCAATGGTGATCGCACTACCACAATCGACTGCACAGCAACCGCCAGCCAGTTGGTAGCCTGCCAGCGCTCCTAGCCAGCGATCTACGCCCAGTCGCCCAGGCTCCTCATACCCGTTGACAACGCCCAGGGCTTCAGGGGTTGAGCGCGCAACATACACTTGGCGCACTTGGCGACGCAGCAAAGCAACGGTCTCTTCCAGCACGGCCGCTCTAGCAACACTGGAAATACGCACCGCCTCTACTACATCAAGATTCGGAATATCTGCCCCTGGCCGCCACTCTTCCCGAGTCCACACAGCACCTCGTGAACGAATCTCACTACTTTCGGCATCTTTTAAACGCCATTTCGATAGCGTATTGCCGATATCCAAATCCAAAATCATAGGCGCCTGCGTACACTGATCTCACCGCCCGACAGGCGTCGCGAGTGATCATTTTCGGTAACCCAAAGATTACCACTCTCATCTACCTCTCTAGCCACTGCATCGCTTGAGCGCTCACCCTGAATAATACGGATCGGCAACCCTGCATAGGCATGGCGACTATTCCACTCATCTTGCCAAGGGGTAAACCCTTCGCCTTCGAAGCCTGCCAGCATATCCAATAACCCAGACAGCATATCCGCAGCTAGCTGATTGCGCGAAATACCCGCTTTTGCATCAAACAGTGCCGCCACAGGCTGATCAATAGTGGCACGCAGGCTATCGGGTAGCGACAGATTCATACCAATTCCAATGACCACTTCACAGGGGCCCGCTGCATCTCCGGTGACCTCAATCAAAATACCAGCCAGCTTGCCAAGCTCCCCATCTTTCTCTGCCAGCAATATATCGTTAGGCCACTTTAATTTTGGTGAAACTCCGTACCGCTCCAGCACTTGAGCAACCACCACGCCAACCGCAAGACTCAACCCTTCCAGGACGTTAACTCCTGACTCAAAGCGCCAGCCAAGCGAGAGCATCAAACTTTGCCCCCAAGGCGTAGACCATACGCGCCCGCGACGGCCACGACCTGCGGTTTGCAGCTCAGCGAAGCATACCTCACCGTGCCCAGCTCCCTGCGTAAAGCGCTCGCGCACATATTGATTGCTTGATGGCAGCTGATCTTCGATGAATAGCCTGGTTAAGAGATGGCGAGCACTAGCGGGCAAACGCTCTACAATTTTTGCCCCATCGAGCGGTTCTAGCGGATAGGCAAGTCGATACCCTCGACCTTTCACAGCCACCAGTTCAACGCCCAGTGCGTCTAATTTTTTTAGTTGTTTCCATACGGCGGCTCGGGAAACGCCCAGCGCTTCACCTAATTGTTCACCGGAATGAACTTCGCCATCGCTCAACAAACGCATCAGGTTACCGATGGTCATGTGCTTGCCCCAACTGGGAAAACGCCTATCTTAACGGAAGCACCGCTGGAGCGAAAACTGCCATGTTTAGGTTATTGACTTGCACCTTTATTTAAGACAGCACTGGTAGTGGACCGCGCCCAGACCCTATAATGCCGCCCTATTTTTCTAGCAGGATCGCGTCGTGATCGAGAATCTTCGCAACATTGCCATCATCGCCCACGTTGACCATGGTAAAACTACCTTGGTAGACAAGCTGTTAAGCCAGTCCGGAACGCTCGACCGCAAGGCCGAAGGCCAAGAGCGCATCATGGACTCCAATGACCAGGAAAAAGAGCGCGGTATTACCATCCTGGCCAAAAACACTGCTATTCAGTGGCAAGATGGCAATGGTAAGGATTACCACATCAACATCGTGGACACCCCTGGACACGCCGACTTTGGTGGCGAAGTTGAGCGGGTTATGTCCATGGTGGACTCGGTACTGCTGCTAGTAGATGCCGTTGACGGTCCAATGCCACAGACTCGTTTCGTTACCCAGAAAGCATTTGCCCAGGGCCTGAAGCCGATTGTCGTCGTCAATAAAATTGACCGCCCTGGCGCACGCCCAGACTGGGTTATCGATCAGATCTTTGATCTGTTTGACAACCTGGGGGCTTCTGATGACCAACTCGATTTCCCGATCATCTACTGCTCGGCGCTAAACGGCATTGCCGGCATGGACCCTGAAGAGCTGGCCGACAACATGGACCCCATGTTCCAGGCAATCGTCGATATCGTTGAGCCGCCTGCGGTTGAGATCGATGGCCCCTTCCAGATGCAAATCTCCGCACTGGATTACAACAGCTACGTCGGCGTTATCGGCCTTGGCCGTATCAAGCGTGGCTCGGTGAAGCCTAACCAGCAAATCTCGGTCATCAGCGTTGATGGCTCTACCCGCAAGGGTAAGATCGGCCAGGTCATGACCCATATGGGTCTTGAGCGTGTCCAAACGACAGAAGCGACAGCTGGCGACATCGTCTGCGTTACAGGCATTGAAGATTTATCAATTTCTGACACGCTGTGCGATCCAAGCGCCGTTGAAGCGCTACCGCCGCTGTCTGTTGACGAACCGACTGTTTCGATGACGTTCCAGGTCAATGACTCACCGTTCGCGGGCAAAGAAGGCAAGTTCGTCACCAGCCGGAATATTAAAGACCGCCTGGAACAAGAGCTTATCCACAACGTGGCGCTACGCGTTGAACAGGGCGATACCCCCGAGAAGTTCAAAGTTTCTGGCCGTGGTGAGCTTCACTTATCAGTGTTGATTGAAACCATGCGTCGTGAAGGCTTCGAATTGGCAGTTGGCCGCCCTGAAGTCATCATTAAAGAGATCGACGGCGTTAAGCAAGAGCCCTACGAAGAAGTCATCATCGACTGTGAAGAGCAGCACCAAGGCTCGATCATGGAAGAGCTTGGCTACCGCAAGGGTGAAATGACCAATATGAACCCCGATGGTAAGGGTCGTGTACGTCTCGACTTTATCATCCCGGCGCGCGGTTTGATTGGTTTCCGTGGTCAATTCTTAACCTTGACCTCCGGCACCGGCATCCTGACCAGCCGCTTTGATCACTACGGCCCGCTGAAGCCCGATGCTTCCATCGAGCGTCGCAATGGCGTATTGGTCTCAATGGTTGGCGGCAAAGCCCTGGCTTATGCACTCTACGCTCTGCAAGAGCGTGGCAAGCTGATTATTGATCACGCCACTGAAGTATACGAAGGTATGCTGATTGGTATTAATAATCGTGCCAATGATATGGTCGTTAACCCGACCAAAGGTAAAAAACTCGACAACATGCGCTCAACGGGTAACGATGAAAACATCGTTCTGACGCCGCCGATCAGGTTTACTCTTGAACAGGCTATCGAGTTCTTGGATTCCGATGAACTGGTTGAAGTTACTCCCAGCCATATTCGTCTACGCAAGAAGCACCTGACAGAAAACGAGCGCAAGCGTGCTAGCAAGAAGTAAGCTTGCGCCAGTCAATGCCCGATAGTTAGTATCCCAAAGCCCGCCATGTGCGGGCTTCTTTTTTAGTTTCAGTTAACGATCTCCTCGCTTATTTCCCGTCTCTGTATCACCCCACACGCCCTGCCTCCTGCGCCAAGTGGCTTCATAAACGCAGCCTTAACGCTAGCAGACTGGTAAGCGCAGGCGTTCTATCGCAAAGTAACGTTACTATCAGTGTGTCCCTGGACCACTGACAATCTACAATTCATACAAGTGTTTGGACAGTTACCCTCATCCTTCCACTACCATACGGACACCCCTCCATATGAGCGGTCATAACGTCTGGACTCACAAAGGTACCTTTTTACTGGCAGCGGTAGGGTCAGCCGTCGGTTTGGGCAATCTTTGGCGCTTCCCCTATCTCACCGGGGAAAATGGTGGCGGCGCGTTTATTTTAATTTATGCACTGACCATTTTTGCTGTCGGCATCCCCATTTTCATTGCCGAAACAATGCTTGGACGTACCAGTCGCCAAAGCCCGATTATGGGGATGCGCCACTTAACTAAAACACACAAGACCTCCCGAGCCTGGGAATCCATTGGCTGGTTAGGTGCGGCTGCCGCTTTTTTAATTTTGAGTTTCTATTCCGTCATTGCTGGCTGGGCACTGCACTATACCTGGCTGATGCTAACTGGCTCATTGGTCGGTGCCGATGCAACCACAATTAGTGCTGGCTTTGATGCGTTGCTGGCATCTCCGGGCCTGATGACGCTTTATCACACGCTGTTTATCGCCTTCTCGGCATTAATTGTCGGCTTGGGGATTCATAAAGGGATAGAGTCAGGGCTGCGCATCATGATGCCCGCGCTGTTTGCTATTCTCATCGTGGTGCTTATCTACGGCGTCATCAATGGCGACGTGGGAGCGGCAGCCAATTTCCTCTTTACGTTCAACATTGCCGATCTCAGCTTAGAAGGCTGGTTACAAGCGATGGGGCAATCCTTCTTCACCCTAAGCCTTGGAATGGGCGCCATCATGGCCTACGGCGCTTATATGTCCAGCGAAGCCTCTCTAACCCGTACCGCTATCGCCGTGGCATTTGTAGATACTGCAATTGCCATGGTGGCAGGGCTCGCAATTTTCTCGCTGGTATTTGGTGCGGGGCTCGAAACCGACCAAGGCCCGGGGCTGATGTTTGTTACTCTGCCGCTAGCATTCGCTGATATGCCGTTTGGTGCTTTGGTAGGCGGGGTCTTTTTTATTCTGGTGCTTGGGGCTGCAATCAGCTCGTCTATTTCATTGATAGAGCCGGTCGCCGCCTTTCTGGTTGAGCGCTTTGATATGACCCGCCCTCAAGCAGTCACCATCATGGTCGTCGCAGCTTGGGCAATGGGCTTACTGACAGTGGTGAGCTTCAATGTATGGGCCGAAGGGACGATTTTCCACGCACTCTTTGAACGCAGTGCTTTTGAATTCATTGAGCTGTTGACCAATATCTTTATGCCACTTGGCGGGCTAATGATCGCTCTATTCGCTGGCTGGGCGCTGACGCAAAGCGAAGTCATGAAAGAGCTTGGTACCAACATCACTTGGTTTAAAACTTGGCGGTTACTGGTGCGCTTTGTTGGCCCTGCCGCCGTGTCGTTTGTATTTTTACGCACTATTCCACAGGTGGAAGGCTACGTTGTCCCAACCCTCGGCGCACTGCTCATTGTGGGTGTATTTGCCTTGAGTCAGCGGCTACGTAAGTCTGCTTAATATAATTCTAATAACGCGGGTGGATAAAAGTCGCCTGCGGCGCGAGGACAACGATGACTCCCCTTATTGAGGTACAACACGTCAACAAAGCCTTCGGCGGGCTGCACGTTATCAATGACTGCTCAATTAAGGTTGAAAAGGGTTCGATTACCGGCATGATCGGCCCCAATGGGGCAGGTAAGTCGACGCTTTTCAATTTAATTGCGGGCGCACTTACGCCAGATAGTGGCCGCATTCTGTTAGACGGTGAAGACATTACGTCGCTAAGTGCCGATCAACGTTTTCACAAAGGGTTACTGCGCACCTTCCAAATCGCCCATGAGTTCAGCCAAATGAGCGCGCTGGAAAACTTGATGATGGTGCCACCCAACCAAGCAGGGGAGCGTCTATTTAACACCTGGTTCAAGCCTGCTCTGGTCCGCAGCCAGGAGGCAGAGGTGCGCAGCCGCGCACTAGAAGTCATTGAGTTTGTTGGTTTGCATCATGTACGCAACGAGCTTGCGGGCAACTTATCGGGTGGTCAGAAAAAATTGCTAGAGCTTGGCCGCACGATGATGACCGATGCCAAAGTCGTGCTGCTAGACGAAATCGCCGCCGGCGTAAACCGCACACTACTCGGCGACTTAATGGGCAACATCGAACGTTTAAATCGCGAAATGGGCTATACCTTTCTGGTGATTGAGCACGATATGGATATGATTTCGCGGCTCTGCGATCCAGTGATTGTACTGGCGCAAGGCAGCGTTATGGTTGAGGGTTCAATTGAAGAAATACAAAACAATCCGGCGGTTATAGAAGCCTATTTCGGTACTGATGCCGCTTGATAGCGCTGAGTTTGTCACCTAAACAATAGCCACAACAACATGGCCGCCATTGTTCACCGCAGTGCGGCCCAGCTGAGACGCGTTTATGCCATCCACACCGTCATCCCCACAGCCACTGCTCGAAGCACGCGATGTGCACGGCGGCTATGGCAGTATGAATATCCTTAACGGGGTCAATATGACCCTGTACGCCGATGAAGTCGGTGTCATTGTTGGCCCTAACGGAGCTGGCAAATCCACTATGCTAAAAGCAGTATTTGGGCTGCTGAACGTTAACCAAGGCGAGATTTTGCTTAACGGCCAGCCAATCCATAACTTGGCGCCGAATCAGTTGGTTGAGCGTGGCATGGGGTTTGTCCCCCAGGAGAAAAACGTTTTCCCCAGCCTGACGGTGAAAGAAAACCTGGAAATGGGTGCCTATCTAAAACCGCAAAACGTAAAGCGCATGCTGGAGCAAGTTTACGACTTCTTCCCCCCTCTCGTGGAGAAGCGTCACCAGCCCGCGGGGGAACTTTCCGGTGGTCAGCGCCAAATGGTCGCCATGGGTCGTGCGCTAATGGCTGAACCCAGTCTGCTGCTGCTGGATGAGCCAACCGCTGGCTTGTCGCCCCTTTACATGAACGAAATTTTTGACCGGGTCAAAAAAATTAACGCTGCCGGCGTGGGCATTTTGATGGTGGAACAGAACGCCAAACAGGCCTTAGCCATTGCCGATAAAGGCTTTGTGCTGGCGGCGGGACAAAACCGTTTTACCGACACGGGGGCTGCGTTACTGGCTGACCCTGACGTCGCCAAAAGCTTTTTGGGCGGCTAGCCCGGGGGAGAAACGCGTGAACGAACTGGTCTTTTTTATCAATAACGTGGTGATTGCCGGTAGCGTTACTGGCTCTATCTATGCCATTGGCGCCATTGGCGTCACGCTCATTTTTAGCATTATGCGCTTTGCCCACTTTGCCCATGCCGACATAATGACGTTTGGTGCCTTCATGGTGCTGCTCCTGACTACCGCCTTCCCAGCGGTAGGCGCCAGTATCGGAATACCCACAGCGCTCATCATGCTGCCGTTAGCGATGCTGCTTACTGCAGCGCTGGCCGTGGGCATTGATAAAGCGTTTTATAAGCCGCTCCGCGCCCATGGCGTCAAGCCTATCGTGATGGTGATTGGCTCACTGGGCGTGACACTTATGCTCCAAGGGCTTATCCGGCTATTTTCCGGGACCGGCGGCCAAAGCTTGTACGTCGATGACCGCAAAGAAATTTTCCGCATCGCGTTACCTTTCGAGGGAGTTCGGGCCCCCATCGTGATTACCGAGCCCCAGATCTATCTGTTTGTGATTACGCTTGTGGCAGTGGTCGCCCTGCACCTATTCCTCAATCGCTCACGACTTGGCAAAGCCATGCGCGCCATGTCAGACAACCCCGAACTTGCTCAGGCATCGGGTATTAATACCAACACCATCGTGGCCGTTACTTGGGTGATTGCAGGCGCACTGGCGGCAATTGCGGGTACCCTGTTGTCACTAGACGTCACATTTAAACCCGACCTTAGTTTCTTCCTACTACTACCTATTTTCGCGGCAGCTATTGTCGGAGGCGTAGGTCACCCCTACGGTGCCATTGCTGGAGGATTTGTCGTCGGCTTTGCGGAAACCCTGGCCGTATTTAACTGGAATGTTCTCTTACGTCCTTTCCGCGACAGCCTACCTACCTGGCTAGAACTCCCCTCCAACCTCGCCTTTGTAGGCACTGAGTACAAAATTGTGGTGCCGTTCTTTATTTTGGTGGCCATCTTAGTGTGGCGTCCTACCGGCCTGTTCAAAGGCAAGGTGATCTAATGAGCCATTCCACAAAAAACCGTAACCCTGCTTACACACCTAAAGATGCCACTCCTGAACAACGCTTTCCGTTGCGCGAGCTGGTGCTATTTGGCGCTCTATTAGCTGCCGTGCTAGCGGTCTACGCCATCATGGGCGCAGCGTACAGCACCCGCATGCTGGTAGAAGCTGCTTGTTATGCCATTCTTGCCCTAGGCCTAACGATTCAATGGGGCTATGCCGGTCAGTTTAACGCTGGCGTTATGGGCTTTGTCGCGCTCGGCGGTTTCTGTGCCATGCTGTTTAGCGTCCCGGTGAATGACGCATTCTGGGGCACTGAACTACCGGGAGAACTCGGCCAAGTTCTGTTGTATGGCATGGCGGCAACCTTGATCGTCGTCGGAGTGACAAAGCTTGATCGATTCGGTGTGCCGAAAAGACTACGCACCGTGCTCGCCATCGTGATCGGGATCGTACTCTACTTGATAGTTATCAGCCTGCTGCGCGAAGTGACCAGCCAAATACAGTCTCAAGCGGGCTTTATTGGCGGATTTGGCTTACCGGCCTGGGTAGGCTGGATTGTGGGTGGCGCGCTGGCGGGCGGCGTTGGCTACTTTATTGGCCACGTTTGCCTTGGCCTACGCAGTGACTACCTCGCCATTGCCACCCTGGGTATCGCCGAAATCATCAAAGCTTTTTTGAAAAATTCCGACTGGCTAACGCGCGGCACGGCCACAGTATCACCTCTCCCCTGGCCGACCCCCGGCCCGGCCGAGCTCGGCTTTACGCTTTCCCGAGCGATCTATCTTTCAGTCACGGCTGTCGTGATCGCAGTCATTTTCTTTTTACTCCACCGGGCTTACCACGCTCCCTGGGGCAGAATGATTCGGGCGATTCGCGATAACGAAGTCTCGTCAGCGGCCATGGGTAAAGATATCAATAAGCGACGCTTGGAGATTTTCGTATTAGGCTGCATTTTAATGGGCCTTGGTGGTGGCATGCTGGGCACCTTTAACAGCCTGTTTGACCCTCAGGGCTACTTGCCTCTCAACCACACCTTCCTAGTGCTGGTTATGGTGATTTTAGGCGGTCCCGGTAATAACCTTGGCACCATTTTTGGGGCGGTCGCGGTTTATATCATTTGGATTATGTCAGAACCGCTGGCGTTATTTTTAATGCAACTAGCGGTAACACTGGGGGAAAACGCCTTCGGTTGGGAAGCGCCTAGCAATATGGATAGCCGGGCGCTGCAGGCGCGGGTTCTAGTAATCGGTATGTTGATTACCTTGGTGCTGCGCTTTGCTCCGAAAGGTCTGTTGCCAGAGAAAATTAAAACCCTCGGTTAACGTCCTCACAGTGCTAAAAACTCACTGTGTTAAAAACTCACTGTATTAAAAACTTACCGTGTTAAAAACTTACCGTGCTAAAAAAACGCCCCAGGCTCGCCTGGGGCGTTTCGGTTATTGCTTCAACAGCGTCATTTTGACTAGAGGTCAACCAAGCCCTTGCCGGTGAACGAGCCGTCTTCTACCACCATTTCCACAACAACCCCAGGCACGTCGCCGTTTTCATCAAATTCATGAGAGCCAGAGGCACCTTCGTAGTTGATTTCGGTACCTGCTGCAATCAACTCAAGCGCTTTTTCCCACTCACCCGGCAGTATCACTTCGCCAGGCGCACTGGAAACACTGCGTAGCGCTTCAGAAAGCCCTTCACGCTCGGCACTGCCATTTTGCTCAATAGCCAACGCCACTAGGAAGGCCGCGTCATAAGCCTGGGCAGCAAACACGGCGCTAGGATCAATGTCTGCCGCGGTAGCCGCTTCATTAAAGATGTCCGTGCCGGGGAGATCAGGGCTACCAGGCCGCGTGGCGATCATGCCGTCTAGCACATCTGCGCCAATCGCTTCTATTAAGCTATCCCCCACCATGCCATCGGCACCCACATACTGGGTGAACATGCCGCTTTCGTAAGCTTGGCGTAGCACCGTCTGGCCCGAGGTATCGGCATAGGCCAGCACGACCAACGTGTCTGCGCCACTCGAAGAAAGCGAGCCAAGCTCAGAGCGGTAGTCAGCACGGTTATCTTCGTGTGCGAGGTTTTCGGCTATTTCGCCACCGCCCGCTTCAAAGGCGCCACTGAAGGCATCCGATAAGCCACGGCCATAGTCGTTGTTAACGTAGGTCACGGCAACAAAGTCGATACCTTTATCAAGCAGTAACTTAGCAAGCATTTCGCCCTGGAAAGCATCCGATGGCACGGTACGGAAAACTAAGTCGTTGTCGTCTAACCCAGAAACAGCGGGCGCCGTTGACGCAGGTGAGACCATCAACACACCACCGGGAACCGCAGCGTTATTAGCGGCGGCAACCGTCGCCCCAGTACATAAAGCGCCGACAATCGCGGTGACTTGTTCAGAGTTCACCATCCGATCAGCGGCGTTAGACGCAGCCGATGCATCCGAACAGGTGGTATCCCCGGAAGGCATCTCCAGTGTTTGCCCACCCAAGATACCGCCCTGCTCATTTATCTGCGCAACGGCAAGCTGAGCACCTGCAAAAATGGGTGGCGTCAGGCTTTCAATTCCCCCGGTAAAACCGCCCAAGAAGCCAACTTTGACCTCCGCCTGGGCCATACCCGCTAACGCGAGTGATGAGGCTGCAACGGCGGTGGCTAATGCGCGCTTATTAATCATATTATTGGTCGCTCCCAGTATATTAAGTGCCCCGACTGTCCAGCGCGGGACTTCTCTTAATCTGGAACCGTAACGCCAAAAACACAAGCAACGCTTTCTAACGCTCCTCTTCTTCATCAGCATTTTGGCGACGCTCAGCCATCTGTTTTTGGTAACGCTTATTTTGGTACAGTCGAACTAGCGCAATCGTAAGCGCCGACGTGACCATAATAACCAGCACACACCCTTGCCAGGGGCGCGCAGCATCGCCCATGACGGTTTCCAACGTAATAATCAGCATCAAACCCAGCGCCTGCGACCCAATGGCCAGCGCCCGCAGCATGTCGAAAGCGGGTTGTGGCATAGACATCTCCGTAATGTTTAACGTGCGTGGTATGGTTCACCAGTGTACCTGCTTAACGGAAAAATCATGAATGCGATTGCCATTGGACCACTGCTGATCTCCACCCCTAGGCTATATGCGCTAGGCTGCGCGCTACTCCTGTTGCTGGCTAGCCGCTATCTATTGGGATTAACGTCTTCTCAGCATGGGCGCTGGTTCAACGGGCTATTGGTGATCTGGCTGCTCGCGGCCCGCACTGTTTTTGTCGTGCTTAACTGGGAAAGCTACAGCGCAGAGCCGTTCGAGGCGCTCAAGCTGTGGCAGCCTGGTTACAACGCGCTGGGAGGTCTGATCGCGGGGTTAATTTGGACAGCCTGGGCACTGCGCAAACGGCTGCTGTCGCTTATCGGCGGCCTTGCCATGTTGATTGGCACGACAAGCCTGTGGTTGGTCTTGGTAACGCTCGCTCCTTTAGGCAATGAATTTGCTATTGACGCGTTGCCGGAGATTACTTTAGACGATGCTGACGGCAACGCAGTGCACCTACCTTCGCTGGCTGAGAGCGGTGACCTTATTATCGTTAACCTATGGGCTACTTGGTGCCCGCCCTGCCTGCGGGAGATGCCGCTGCTTGAAGAGGCAGCCAAGCGTGACGATGTCAGTGTGGTAATCGCGAACCAAGGCGAGGACTTACTGCCGATAGTGCGCTATTTAGATGAGCAGGCGCTGGATTTTCGCTACGCGCTGCGAGACCCGAGCCAAACGCTAATGGCGCAATTTCAAGCACCTGGACTGCCCACCACTGTCCTGTTTGATCGCCAAGGCAACACGCTGGATGTCCACGTTGGCGAGCTAACCCGTGCCCAGCTGGAAGGCTGGTTAAAAGATTGACCACGATAGACCTTAATCCCCCCGCCGCTTTGCGTTAGAATCCCCCGCCCTGTTGCCACCGGAAACCTGCCCCGGTGGCGTACAACCTGTTTCTGTAGACTTCCTCGAGGCATCATGAGCGATTTTTCTCCCGGCCAGCGTTGGATTAGCGACGGCGAGGCTGAGCTTGGACTCGGCACCGTGCTTAACTGCGACGCCCGTAGCGTTACCATTTTGTTCAGTGCCAGCCAGGAAACCCGTACCTACAACACCCGCCAAGCCCCCTTAACCCGCGTCATGTTCGGCGGTGGCGACCGTGTGATTTCTGCTGATGGTTGGCAGATGATCGTAGACGATAGCAAAGAGACCCGCGGCTTAATCACTTACATTGGCGAAGATAGCGACGGTAATCCTCGTGAGTTATCCGAGGCAAAGCTCGCCGATACCATGCAGTTTGATCAGGCGCGCGATCGGCTGTTGACTGGCCAAGTTGATCGCAATGATTGGTTTGATCTGCGCTTTCGCACGTTGCACCACTATCAGCGCATCGAACAGCACAGTGCTCTGGGTTTTGCTGGTCCGCGTATCGACCTGATCCCCCACCAGCTTTATATCGCTGACGAAGTGGCAGGCCGCCATGCGCCACGTGTGTTGCTAGCGGACGAAGTTGGTCTGGGTAAAACGATCGAGGCTGGGTTGGTTCTGCACCGCCTACTACTGGCTGGTCGCGTAGAACGCGCATTAATTTTGGTGCCTGACAGCCTTACCCACCAATGGCTAGTAGAGCTGTTACGCCGTTTCTCTCTCAAGGTAAGCTTACTAGATGAGCAGCAAAGTCTCGCCCACGGTAGCGCTAACCCATTTGAAAGCGCCCAAATAGTCCTGGCGAGTCAAGGTTGGCTATTTGCCAATACACACCGTCAAGAACAGGCTTTGGCGAGCCACTTTGACTTGCTTATTGTCGATGAAGCCCATCACCTCGACTGGAGCCCTGATAGCAGCGGCCCAGGCTATCAGTGCGTTGAACAGCTTGCCGCTGATATTCCTGGCTTATTGCTGTTAACGGCGACACCAGAGCAGATGGGGATGGAGAGCCATTTTGCTCGCCTGCGCTTGCTAGATGCCGAGCGTTACCACGACATCGAACGCTTTAAAGACGAAGAGCATCATTATATTGCCGTCGCTCAAGCTATTGATGCCCTGGATGAGCTACCCAATACCGTCGAGGCACGTGAGCAGGTCGATAGTGTCGCGGACGACCGCGACAGTCAGGCGCTGTTAGCAACGCTTTGTAACCCTGAAGCAAGTACCGAACAGCAGGATGCTGCTCGCGCTCAGCTACGCGAAGCGCTACTGGATCGTCACGGTACCGGGCGCGTCATGTTCCGCAACAGCCGCCGTCATGTGGGAGGGTTCCCAGAACGTCGCCTGCATCTCGCCCAATTGGAACTCCCCTCGGCCTATCGCCGCGTGCTACGTCGCTTAGAACGCGACGATGACTACCTGGATGAGCTGCTGATTGAAACGGGTATGGATCACCCAGACGTGTTGATCTACCCAGACACGATGTATCGCGAGCTCAGCAACGACCCACTTAACACCGAATCCTGGTGGCATATCGACCCACGGGTAAACTGGCTGCTGGAAAAACTTAGCGACGATAGCGATAGCGGCTTTGCCAATGACAAAGTACTGATTATTGCTCACCACAGAGAAACCGCTGAAGGGCTTGCCGAAGGACTACGTGTGCTAGGCGGCTATCACGCCCCCGTGTTCCACGAAGGGCTATCGCTGGTGGAGCGTGACCGGGCCGCAGCAGCATTTGCCGATGAAGAAGACGGTTGCCAAGTGCTGGTGTGCTCTGAAATCGGCTCAGAAGGCCGCAACTTTCAGTTCTGCCGCCATTTGGTAATGTTTGATATGCCCCAGCATCCTGACCAGTTGGAGCAGCGTATCGGCCGCCTCGACCGGATAGGACAGCGCCACGCAATTGAACTCCATGTCCCCATCTTCACGGGCAGCCCAGGCGAGCGCCTGCTGCGTTGGTACCACGAAGGCATGGACGCTTTTAGCGCCCCGCATGGCATTGGCAACGACCTCTTTGATGCGTTTGGCGATGCCCTGGCTGATGCGTTACTCGACGATGAAATGCTCAGTGAAATCATCGATGAAACCCGTGAAATGTTCACCGCCAAACTGGCTGAGCGGGACGCTGGCCGTAACCGACTGCTAGAGCTAAACGCCTGCCGCCCTGCCCGTGCTCAGCAGGTAATTGATGCAGTGCGTGAGTTGGATGAAGACCCAGCGCTGCCACGTTTTGTCGAGCGCGCCCTGGATATTTTTGGTGTAGACAGCCAAGAAATTGGCAATGGCTTGCTCTATTTGCAGCCTAGCCAGCATATGCTGGATGGACTCCCCGGGCTGGTGAAAGGTGAAGAGGGCTTTTCGGCCACTTACAGCCGTTCGCTGGCACTTGCACGAGACGATATTCAACGACTCTCATGGGAACACCCGCTGCTGCGCGAAATGATGGAGCGCATTCTAGATGGCACGATGGGCAACACCGCGTTGGCGCTATTACGCCACCCAGCCATTCCCAGCGGCCGTTTAATGGCTGAGTTGGTGTTTCGTACCCACTGCCCTGCGCCTAAATCGCTGCACCTCAACCGCTTCTTGCCCCCCACGGCAGTACGCGTTCTACTTGATGAGTCAGGCGCAAATCTCACCAGCAAGATCTCCTTCACGGGTCTTGGCAAGAATCTGCAGAAGGTCAATAAATCACTGGCACGAGATTTGATCAAAAGTCGCCATGACCAGCTGCGTACGCTCCTCATTCAAGGGGAAGGTGAGGCCGAACGTGAACTCCCCAGCATCGTAGAAAGCGCTGAAACACGCATGCGAGCTCAGCTAGATGCAGAACTCGCCCGCTTGACCGCCCTGGCAGAGCACAATCCCGCGGTGCGTAGTGAAGAACTTGAGGCGTTGAAGCAAGAGCGCCAAGCGCTCAGCGACGCGATAGAGAACACGCGTTTACGGCTTGATTCCGTGCGGGTGATAATCACTGTCGACCCCAACGCCTAACCTGGCAAAACTAAAGAATCGCCTTTAACGCCTTATCAAGCGTCGGGTATTGAAAGGTAAATCCCGCCTCGGTCAGGCGTGCAGGGCGCATATCGGCCCCGGTCAGCAATAGCTGCGACATTTCTCCGAAGCCCGCTTTTAGTACAAAAGCGGGCACCGGAAAAATCGCCGGCCGGTTTAGCTGTCTAGCCAACGTTTTCGTGAACTCAGCATTCGTCACTGGATGCGGGGCACTGCCATTAAACGCCCCTGAAAGCGTTGATTCGTTCATCAAAAATATGATCGCTGCCACAAGGTCATCACGATGAATCCAGGGCATAAACTGCGCGCCGCTGCCAAAACGCCCCCCAAAGCCAAGCTTAAAGGGTGGCAGCATCTTCTGCAGCGTACCGCCCCCTGCTTCAAGCACTAAACCAATCCGTAATAGCGCTAAGCGAACGCCCATCGCTTCGATTGGTTTTGCCGCCGCTTCCCACTGCGCACAAAGCTGATGAGCGAACTCGTCGTTGGGCGACGTTGTTTCATCCACCACCTTATCGCCTTGATCGCCGTAATAGCCCATCGCAGAGCCGCTAATCATTACGCTGGGTAACGCCTGTCCATTAGCTTCGAGCTGCTCACAAAGCGTTATCAGTTGCTGCGTACTGTCGATACGAGAGCGAATGAGAGTCTCTTTTTGACGGGTGCTCCAGCGCTTGGCAGCAATCGACTCACCGGCAAGGTTCACCAGCACATCCGGAGGAGTGTCCACAAACGCCTGAGCGCTATCACGAATATCGCAGGCTTTTGGCAACCTACCACGCACCTGATGCGGAGCCCGGGAAACCACCTGCACATCATGCCCTTGGGTGAGAAGCTGTTGGCAGAGCCGCTGACCAACAAAACCGCTACCTCCAGTGATTAATACCCGCATGGTGTCACTCCTATGGTTTATTAAGGTGGCTAGCGTATGCCCGCGTCGACGCCGAACTGCAGAGCCGGGAACAGCAGTCAGTTAAATGGCCGTTGCATAGAATTTATTGTACGATATCTATACAAAAATGCTACGCATTGACCACCACACAGCTGCTTAACCATCGCGAGTGCCTATGCTTGAACCATTGCCTGAGTCATTACCACTCTCCGGCGCCCACTCAGTGGCCGTCATCGGTGCAGGTCTGTCGGGCCTTGCCTGTGGGCAGCAACTTGCCAACCAGGGAGTAAAGGTGGCGTTATTTGATAAAGCGCGCGGCCCGGGTGGCCGTATGTCCAGCAAGCGACGTCCCTCAGCGACACTGGACCTAGGTGCTCAAGCGTTCACTGTGCGCGATCCACGCTTCGCCAATAAAGTCGCTGAATGGCAAGCTGCTGGTTGTGTCGCCCGTTGGCCCACATCTTGTTATCAGGCTAGTGCATCTGGCTGGCAAACACACAGTGACGCTCAGCTACGTTATACCGGCACGCCCCGTATGAGTGCACTCACCCGTCATCTAGCCGATACACTTAACGCACTACCGAATGCCTTCATAACGTTTCAAACCCATATTGCAACGCTTGATAAGACGGCTGCGGGCTGGCAACTCCACGATACCCGCGGCTCAAGTCATGGACCTTTTGATATGGTGGTTATCAGTGCTCCGCCGCCTCAAGCCAAGGCATTGTTAGCCGCGTGGGAGCCAACACTGGCGGCGGCCTGTGAGGCAAAGTCTCAGCGTGGGTGCTGGGCAGGCTGGGTTATTTTCGAGAAGCCATTACCCCCCATGGCGAAGGTAGACGCCGCGTGGCACACCGTTCACACACAGCATCCGGCGCTTCGTCTAGCATCACGCAATCACACTAAGCCTGGCCGTGAACATCAGCCGGAAAGTATTAGCTTGCTTGCTCAGCTGGATTGGAGCGATGCACATATTGAGAGTGACAGCGACAGTGTTGCCCAACAGCTACTAGCCGCATTTGTATCGCTGTTGCCCGATGATACAGAGCTACCGAACGTCCTTGACCTGGGTGCACATCGTTGGCGCTATGCTCAGCCAGCGCAGGCAGGTCATCAGGCATACTTATACAGTACAAGTGGCTTAGCACTCTGTGGCGATAGCTTTAAGGGTAGTCGTGTCGAAGATGCTTGGTTATCAGGCGATGAGCTGGGAAAGGCTCTATTAGGCCGGTCGGTCTGAAATTAGAAATTAAACTTAACTTTTCCGCCCCCATAGGAAAGGTTGTACCCAGAAGCCACAAGTTGTACAAAGGTGGCTATAATAGCGTTCAGCTATCTATGCGATTAATAAAGACTCGATTATGTGGCAAAACCGCCGGCCAGGCGCTGAAACATCGCCACGACAATTATTGACAGATCCCTGCACGCTTATTTGCAGGCAACCAAGAGGCAATGGCGCCCATGAGCATCAAGGCGACCCACCCACCCGATACCCCGCTTTATCCGATTAGGGAAGTTTCCCGCTTGACGGGTGTGAACTCGGTCACTCTTCGTGCCTGGGAGCGTCGCTACGGTTTAATTCGTCCACAACGCACCCCCAAGGGCCATCGTCTATACGCACAAGATGATATCACTCGTATTGAGCGTATTTTGCAGTGGCTAAACCGCGGCGTCCCGGTGAGCCAAGTTGTTGATTTGCTTGACCAGCCTGAGGCGGTAGAAGCACCTTCGCCGAACACCGGCGACTGGGCCAGTCAACGGCAGTTGTTGCAGTCCATCATTGAAGCCGTTGATCTTCCCAAGCTGGAAGCGCTGTACCACCAGAGTCTGGCGCTATACCCATTAAGCGTCGCGATTAATGAGCTCTGGCAGCCCGTTATTATTACCCTGGAAGCCAAATGGGCTAACCAGCCTGATGATCTTGTACGCCGCACCTTTGAGGCCTTTTTACGCAGTCAGGTAGGCATTCGTCTGCACTATGCCAATCAGGCAACGCGTGGGCCGCTAATCCTGCTCAGCGCGATGCCTGACGACCCTGGTCCGCTATGGGTGTTAATGTGTGCACTAATGGCCAGCGAACAGGGCTACCGCGTACAACTTTTTGACCGTTCATTAGCGCTGGAGGATCTTCCTCAAGCCGTATCCCGACTGCACTCATCGATGGTACTGCTTTCTAGCGGCCAGCGAGAAAGCGACGACTACATCGGTCGCGCACTACCCCAGGCAGCAGAAGCGTTGAATGTTCCGATTGGAGTGTGTGGAGAAGTGGCACGCTTAAGAGAAAATGAGCTGCGTGACGGTCCAGTGCAGATGTTAGGCAACGATCTTCCGCAAGCCATTTCACGACTTCGCCCATTGTTGCGCGAATCGGGAATTCTCTGAAATATCAGGTGCTATTTAAGCTTACCGATGATAAGGACATCGCATGAACCTGCAGCTCGTTTGGCTGCGTAGCGACTTACGCATTCATGATAACTCTGCGCTTGCTGCTGCGGCGGCCAAAGGCCCCGTGGTGGCCGTTTTCCTACGCAGCGTGGCGCAATGGCAAACACATGGCCATGGGGCGACTAAAATCGACTTCTGGGCACGCAGTGTTGCGGCGCTCAAAGCGTCGCTTAACGGGCTAAATATTCCACTTTTGCATCGCGATATCGACCACTATGATGAAGCGGCTCAGGTATTGCTTGATATCGCCCGCGAGCACCAGATTACCCAGCTTCACTTTAATTATGAATATGCGCTGAACGAGCAACGTCGCGATCAGTCGGTACTCGATGCTTTTCAACAAGCAGAGATCACCGTTCAGGGTCACCATGACGCCGTAGCCTTCGCCCCTGGCAGTTTGTTGACCGGAAAAGGCGATTATTACGGCGTATTTACACCGTTTTCGAAAGCTTGGCACAAGCAGGTGACTGCACAGCAGCTTGCCTTACGTAATACCCCCGGCGTGCAACCTCCGTTAGCGATCGATAGCGACCCACTGCCCGCGCCTCCATCGCTAGATAATGACCCCGTTGATAAACGCCTATGGCCTGCTGGAGAAGAGGCAGCTAGCGACAATCTCGAACGTTTTTTACGCTTTCGTGGACGGCACTATAAGCAGCAGCGAGACTTTCCAAACGTTCGCGGCACTAGCGAACTTTCGCCCTACCTAGCGCTGGGCATGATCTCCTATCGCCAATGCCTTCAGGCAGTAATGAGTGAAAATAGTGGCCACCTGGCTGATGGTGATGCAGGGCTGACCAGCTGGGTGAATGAGCTTATTTGGCGCGAATTTTATCAGCATGTCGCGGTAGGCTTTCCCCAGGTTTGCCGTCACCAACCTTTTCAAGAGCACACCAAGAAGCTCCGCTGGCGTGACGACGACAAAGGCTTTCAAGCGTGGTGCGAAGGCCGTACCGGCTATCCGATTGTCGACGCGGCCATGCGCCAGCTAGTGACTACAGGCTGGATGCACAACCGCCTGCGCATGGTCACCGCGATGTTTTTAAGTAAACACTTGCTGATTGACTGGCGGCGCGGCGAGGCATTTTTTATGCGCTATTTAATCGACGGTGAGTTTTGCGCCAATAACGGCGGCTGGCAGTGGGCGGCATCAACGGGGACGGATGCAGCGCCCTATTTTCGTATTTTTAACCCCACTACCCAGTCAACGCGCTTTGACCCAGAGGGTGAATTTATTGCCCATTGGCTGCCCGAGTTAAAATCGCTGCCTAAAAAAGCTCGCCATGCGCCGCCCCAGGACATGCTAAACCCAACGGATTACCCAGCTCCCATCGTTGATCATAAAGCAGCGCGCCAGCGTGCCCTGGATGCTTTTAAAGCGCTCTCGAAATAACTCCCCCTTTTTTGCATCACCTACTGCGGTGATGCAAATCGCTCGGCTGCTCTCCCCTCGCATTATCGTTTGCTTATTTTTCTTAACCACCACAGGACTGCGGGATGCCTAACGACCAAGCTTTGGCGAATTTTTGCGCCTTTTTTAATAAACTAGACAACACCTGTACAGAAAAACTATACGAGGTATATACTGAGGAAGTTATCTTCAACGATCCGCTACATCACATTGCTGGGAGGTCGGCGTTAGAACGTTATTTCGCCGCCATGTATGAAAACGTTGAACGTTGCCAATTTACCTACCACACGCAGCAGCAGGTGGCTAATCAAGCATTTGTAACGTGGACAATGGAGTTCGTTCATCCCCGACTAGCCCAGGGAAAACCGATCTATGTCGCGGGTTGCAGTGCCCTAACATTTGCCGAGGATGGTCGGGTTTCAAATCACCGCGACTATTTTGATGCAGGCGCCATGTTGTATGAACACTTACCAATCATGGGTCGTGTCATACGTTGGTTAAAACGGCGCATTAGCTGATAGATGCCATTTATTTGCCTACAGGTTGCATGCTAACAGGCCGTTACAGGAGAGCATGATGAGCACATGGAAAACGCCCCAACGCATTTGGCTCACAGGTGCCACGTCAGGCATTGGTGAAGCGCTTGCCACAAAGCTCATCGCCCAAGGTCATCATGTTGTGCTTAGTGCTCGCAACCAAGAGGCGCTCGATGATTTATGTGACGGTCACCCCAATGCATATTCGCTCCCCGTTGATGTCAGCGACCACCAAGCCGTATTGGCAGCGGGTGAACAGATCAGCACATGGTTGGGCGCACTGGATATTGCCTTATTCAATGCAGGCACCTGCGAATATCTAGATGCTCAGCGTTTTGATATGGCGCTGATTGAGCGGGTTTTCACCCCAAACCTGTTTGGCACCCTGTATGGCGTGGAAGCAGCCCTGCCGTTATTAAGAGCTGCCCGCAAAGAGGGCAAACCTGCTCGCCTAGCCGCCACTTCTAGTGCTTCTGCCTATTTACCGCTGCCCAGAGCCGAAGCCTACGGCGCCTCAAAAGCAGCTATCAGTTACTTTTTGGAGTCATTACGTCTCGACCTCAATCAAGAAGGCATTGATGTCAGCGTCATTCACCCAGGTTTTGTTAAAACCCCGCTGACCGATCGCAATGATTTTCCAATGCCCATGCAAGTCACTGCAGACCAAGCGGCCGATGCCATCATTGCCGGACTTATCAAAGGAAGACTGGATATTCACTTTCCGCGTCGTTTCACCTATCTGGTGAAATGTTTAGGAATTTTACCGCCTGCGCTGCGTCGTCATATCGGCCTACGCATGACAAGACGTCAAGAGGAGCAACAATGAGCACCATGGCTTCACAGCGTATCGCCATTATCGGCAGCGGTATTAGCGGCATGGCAGCGGGTTGGTACTTATCCTCCCAACATGAAGTCACTCTGTTTGAAGCAGACGGGCGTCTTGGCGGGCACACGGCCACGATGGACGTGAAGGTCGGGGGGAAGTCCTACGCTATCGACACAGGCTTTATTGTTTTCAATGATTGGACCTATCCCCATTTCCAACGCTTACTAGAAACACTCGAAGTACCTAGCCAAGCCACCGAAATGAGTTTTTCGGTGCATGAAACCAATGTTGATTTTGAATATAACGGCCATACGCTAGGCTCGTTGTTTGCCCAGCGGCGCAACTTACTTAGCCCCGCTTTTTATCGCCTGTTACGCGATATCTTGCGCTTTAACAAACAAGCAACGGCTGACTTAGAGGCCAAGCGGCTTCCCAGCGACACAACGCTAGGCCAATACCTTGACCAACATGGCTACAGTGACGCTTTTCAGCGCCGTTATCTGCTGCCCATGGGGGCCGCTATTTGGTCTGCGAGCATTGCCGATCTACGCGCCTTTCCGCTGGCGTTCTTCGTGCGTTTTTTCCGCAATCACGGCTTGCTGTCGGTTAACCACCGCCCGCAATGGCATACCTTAGTTGGCGGCTCGAAACGCTACATTCCCAGCATAACAGCGCCATACGCAGCACGTATTCACCTGAATACACCGGTGACACGTATTGAGCGAAATGCCACCAGCGTATTGGTCACCACCGCACAAGGCACGCAACGCTTTGATCATGTGGTGTTGGCTTGCCATGCCGATCAGGCGCTCGCGATGCTGGGCGACTCGACACCCGCTGA
The DNA here is from genome assembly GCF_007989605.1 of Vreelandella venusta. Lineage (GTDB taxonomy): Bacteria > Pseudomonadota > Gammaproteobacteria > Pseudomonadales > Halomonadaceae > Vreelandella > Vreelandella venusta. Next base: position 226,115 of record NZ_BJUL01000004.1, read on the forward strand.
ACAAAACATTCTTGCCGCTATGCCTTATCAAGATAATGAGGTAGTGCTGCATACCGATACCTCGCTGCTGCCCCGGCGTCAGCGAGCCTGGGCTAGCTGGAACTATCGCTTAGATGGTCGGGGAGCAGATGAGCGGGTGTCTGTTACCTACAACATGAATATTCTGCAGCGATTGAAAGAAGCCGAGACGACTTTTTGCGTCACGCTTAACGACTCAAACAGCATTGACCCTGCGAAAGTGCTCGGACGCTATACCTATGCCCATCCCCAATTCACACTGGCGGGACAAGCAGCGCAGATGCGCCATGACGAGATATCTTCGGTTGCTAGGCGCACTCACTTCTGCGGCGCTTACTGGCGCAATGGCTTTCACGAAGATGGTGTATGGAGCGCGCTGCGGGTTGCCCAAGCACTAGGTTGTGATGAAGCCGCCGCGCCCCCAACAACGCCCACGGCACTCCCTGCTCATGACCTAATGCCCACTAACAGCGTTGGGGAGGGGCTCGGATGATTGCCGCGCCTCGCTCGCGTATTTACCGCGGCACCTTACGCCATCGCCGCTTCATACCTAAAGAGCACGCTTTCAGTTACCGCGTTTGGATGGCTTGGCTCGACTTGGATGAGTTGCCGACCCTGTTTGACAATGTGCCTTGCTTTAGCGCCCGAAGGCCGGCACTAGCGCGCTTTCGTCGTGAAGATTATCTCGCCCCAACGGATAAGCCCTTACGCACAGCGGTACGCGAAGAGCTAATTCGTCAGCTGGGTAGTGCCCCCAGCGGCAAGATTTACGTTCTGACTCAATTACGCACCTTTGGCACTGTCTTCAATCCTATTTCGATGTACTACGCCTACGACCATCTTGGCAGGCTGGCAGCGGTGGTTGGTGAAGTCACTAATATGCCCTGGAAAGAGCGTACCTGCTATGCCTGCCGGATCGCTCCTGATCGTCATAGCCATCATGCAAGCTTTGATAAAGCGATGCATGTATCGCCATTTAACCCGATGGAAATGACCTACCGCTGGAAGCTCAACGCACCCGGCGACCAGCTCTATCTTCACATGGAAAACTGGCAAAGCGGGCAGCGCCATTTCGACGCCACGCTTACGTTAGAGGCTGCGCCAGCGACACGCGGCGTTCTATTAGCAACGCTTGCACGCCAGCCTTGGATGAGCCTGAAAACCGTGGCGGGAATTCATTTTGAAGCGTTTCGCCTTTGGCTGAAGCGCATCCCCGTTTATAACCACCCTAAGCGCAAGGAAACTTCAAAATGACGACCCTGCGTTCTACGCCCCCTGATATACAACCGGTTAACCAGGATCGTTTCACTCGCTGGTTGAAGCCTCGCCTGATGACTCAATTAGATGCCTTCCAGGGTGGCCGTATCACCTTAATTGAAGGCAACCAGTGTCATCACTTGGGTCAAGCAGGACCGCTTCAGGTGACCGTCGTGATTCGCCACTCCCGTGCCTGGAAAAGGCTCGCGTTCGGCGGCACAGTGGGCGCAGCTGAATCCTATATGGATGGCGACTGGGATGCTGATGACTTAGTGGCCTTGGTGCGTTTGTTTGCGGCCAATCTGGATCATGTAAACGGTAAAATGGAAAACGGCAGCGCCCGCTTCACCCGCTGGATGCTTGGCGCTGCCTATCGCTTCCAACGTAATAGCCTTTCCGGTTCAAAGCGTAATATCTCGGCACACTACGATATTGGCAATGACCTATTTGCCACGTTTCTTGATCAACGCCACTGGATGTACTCGAGTGCTGTTTTCCCCTATCCAGAAGCCAGCCTGGAAGAAGCGTCTACCTACAAGCTCGATGTCATGCTCGAAAAGCTAGATGTGCGCCCAGAACACCATTTGCTAGAAATTGGTACTGGCTGGGGTGGTCTTGCAATACACGCTGCCAAAACTCGTGGCTGCCATGTCACGACCACCACCATTTCTGAAGAGCAGTACGCCCATACCGCCCGGCGCATTCAAGAAGAGGGACTTGACGACAAAATCACCCTGTTAAAGCAGGATTATCGTGAGCTGACAGGTCGCTACGATCGACTGATCTCTGTTGAGATGATTGAGGCCGTCGGCCACCAGTATTTGAATACCTACCTTGAAAAGATCGACAGCCTGCTGAGCGACGATGGCCAGGCTATGCTGCAAGCCATCACTATCCGAGACCAACGGTTTGAGGAAGCCAAACGGGATATGGACTTTATTAAGCGCTATATTTTCCCCGGTGGTTTTTTGCCGTCTCATCACGCCATGCTAACCAGCGTGATGCGCAAAACCTCACTGAACGTGGTAGCGCTTGATGAAATTGGCCAGCACTATGCCCGCACTTTACGCGAGTGGCGCCACCGCTTTGAAAGCAGCCTAGAGCAGATAAAGCAACAAGGCTACGACGAACGCTTTATTCGTATGTGGCGTTACTATTTATGCTACTGCGAAGGCGGCTTTATTGAGCGCTCTATTGGTACGTGCCACTTATTGCTAGCCAAACCAGCCGCTAAACCCGCACCGTTAACAGGCGCGCTATAAATGGCTCGCCCTCGCTGGCACGGCTTGCTGTTCAATGCACTTCGCTTCGAAGCGGGCTGGCTGCTGTGCGTTCTAGGTGGCTCAGGAGTGGCAGCCATTATAGGGAGTGCGTTGCTAGGTTGGCATTTCTGGCGCTGTGCCAAACCCGGGGAGTGGCGTTTTATTGGTGTTTTTGCGCTGCTGGGATTAGCGCTGGACGGAGGCCTTCATTTGGCAGGCGGTTTCGACTTCGGTGAGCACACCCTAGTGGCTGGTTTACTACCACTGTGGCTTTGGATGCTGTGGCCGCTGTTTGCAACGCTGGTATTTCACTCGCTTGCTTGGCTGTGGCAATACCCCATGATTGCGGCGGTTTGCGGCGCGGTCAGCGGGCCACTGTCTTATGTTGGCGGTGCAGCGCTCACTGGCGTTAGCTTAGCCCCCTGGTTACTGCCGGCACAGGCCATTATTTGGGCAGCGCTATGTTTGTGTATTAGCCGTTACGCTAACCACAAGCTCGCTGCTTCTAGTGTTGATTAACATCGGCTTCTAGCATTCACGAAGACACTGATTCAGCCAGGATTCGCGGTGCCCAACGCTGTTCAAGCTCCGCAGCAGGTAAGGGCCTAGCAAAATAGAACCCTTGCACTAACGTACAGCCAGCGTTAACCAGAAACTGGCACTGCTCCTGAGTTTCTACACCCTCGGCCACCACTTCTAGCCCCATCCCTTCTGCCATCGCCAACACCGCCGTTACAATAGCGGCATCCGCTTGGTCATGAGGTAATTCACGAATAAACGCGCGATCTAGCTTAATTTTATCTACCGGCAGACGCTTCAAGTAACCAAGCGATGAATACCCGGTACCAAAATCATCGATGGCAATTGCATAGCCTTGACTACGCAACGCCTGCAGGCGAGGTCCCATATCCCCGGCACGCTCGTCCAGCAATACTGATTCCGTTAACTCTAAGCCAATTTGCGACGTTTTTAACTGATAGCGCTCTAAACAGCTAGACAGCTGAGTTTCCAGGTCGCCCTGAAAAAGCTGCAGCGCAGAAATATTGACCCATACCGTCACTTTGGGCATCCCGCTATATTGCCAGTGCGCTTGCTGAGCGCAGGCTTTTTCGATCACCCAACTACCGAGTTCGGCCATCAGCCCATGACGTTCGGCAAGCGGTATAAAATCGCCCGGCGAGATCATGCCAGCCTCAGGGTGACGCCAGCGCAACAGCGCCTCCATGCCCACTAAATCGCCCGTCCCTGGATGATGCTGCGTTTGGTAATGCAGCTCTAGTTGATCACCAGAAATCAACGCCGCCCGCAAGTCGCTCACCAGAGCAAGCTGGGGGTTATCTTGTTTATCCAGCGCGGGGCGAAACCGCTGGCTAAGATTACGCCCTAAGCGCTTGGCACTATATAAGGCAGACTCAAGCCGCTGAAACAGTACGCCTGAATCACTGCCATCTTCAGGGGCTCGACAGCTACCAATCGTTAACCCCAGACGTAACGATTGATCTTTTATTTCGAATGGCCGGCTCATGTGCTCACGTAAGGTCGCTACCCACTGCTCATGGTCGTCGAAGGTGGTCGTGCGAATCACCATAAATTCATCACCACCCAGCCTGCCCACTACGCTACCCGCCATATAGCCTGTTAACCGTTGGGCAAAGCGTGCTAACAAACGGTCGCCCTGCTCGACCCCTAAGCTGTCATTCACCGATTTGAGCCCGTCAATATCAATCAACGCCATATCCAAGCTTTCACCCGCGCGCAAATGGCGCAGCCGAGAAGACATCAGATCGTGTAAGCGGCGCCGGTTTGGCAATCCTGTTAGCGGGTCTTCATAACCAATTCGGCGCAAATCACGCTCGCGGGCTTTTTGAGAGGAAATATCGGTAAAAAGGCTGATAAAGTGAGTAATTTTGCCACGTTTGTCGGTAACCGCACGGACCTTTAGCCATTCGGGGTACTCATCACCGTGCTTGCGGCGATTCCACATTTCGCCCTCCCAACGGCCAGTCGCCTTTAACGTGCTCCAAAACGTCTGATAAAACGCTTTATCGTGACGTTGCGCCGCTAACGTCTCTAGCTTACGCCCAACCATTTCCTGGCTTTCAAAGCCGGTAATTTGAGTAAAGGCGGGATTGACCGACAAGACGCGATTATGTACATCGCTGATGACAATGGCGTCGCTCGCCAAGCCTATTGCATCTTGCGAAAGACGTAGCCGTAAAAACTGTTGGCGTATTTGGTTCCAAGCATCCCAAATGCCAAATGCAACCAAGCTAGCCGCCACCATACGTAACGCAGAGTCAGGCACCCACACACAAGCGGGCAGCGCTATTAACGCCATCCACACCAGCGGACGATTAAGAGAAACAGGCAGCCACATGGCGGTTTAGTGTGTCCTATAAATGGGCCAAACAGGGCATGGATTACAGATCAGGCATCATGCCGCTTAACAAAAAACATGGATACAGCATATTACGTCAATAGGGCGTTTATTGTGCAGAATCGCGTATTTGAAATAGCGAAATACTAACAATGGCTATCGGCAGACAGGTAAAAAGCTGTAGAAAAACACGATAAGTGCCCAACAACGTGCATTCAGAGGTTTCGGGAAGTAGACTAGAGCCAACTACCATCTTGATACTCGGAACGATTCAGTGACCAAGCAACATTCCTTTGATCGCGAAGAACTGCTGGCCTGCTCCCGCGGCGAGCTATTTGGCCCAGGCAACGCACAGCTTCCGGCTCCCAATATGCTGATGCTTGACCGCATCATGCACATTCACGAAGAAGGTGGCGTGCATGGTAAAGGCGAGCTAATTGCCGAACTGGACATCACCCCGGACCTGTGGTTTTTTGATTGCCACTTCCCCGGCGACCCTGTCATGCCCGGCTGTTTGGGGCTAGATGCCATGTGGCAGCTCGTGGGGTTCTACCTAGGCTGGCTTGGCCATCCGGGCCGTGGACGCGCACTGGGCTGTGGCGACGTCAAATTCAGCGGCCAGATTCTACCCGACGCGAAAAAAGTGACATATCACATTAATGTGAAGCGCATAATTACCCGTCGGCTTATTCTAGGCATCGCCGACGGCACCGTGTCTGTCGACGGACGCGATATATATCAGGCTAATGATCTGCGCGTTGGCCTATTCACCTCCACTGCGAATTTCTGACAGGAGGCTCCCATGCGACGAGTGGTAGTCACCGGCCTTGGCATCGTATCGTGCTTAGGCAACGACCAGCAACAGGTCTTAGATGCACTCAAAAACGGGTGCAGCGGTATTCGTTTTAAGGAAGAGTACGCCGAACGCGGCTTCCGTAGCCATGTAGCGGGTAGCGTCGACATCGACCTTGATTCCCTCATTGACCGCAAGCTTCGCCGGTTTATGGGCGACGCTGCAGCGTATGCCTATGTATCGATGGCACAAGCCATTGAAGATTCGGGGCTCTCTGAAGAGCAGGTGTCCAACGAACGGACGGGGCTTATAGCCGGGTCTGGCGGGGCCTCCAGCGCGAATCAGGTAGAAGCCGCCGATGTCATGCGCGAAAAAGGCCTACGTCGTGTGGGGCCATACCGTGTTACCCGCACGATGGGCAGCACCGTGTCGGCATGCTTGGCAACGCCATTTAAGATTAAAGGCGTTAATTTTTCTATCTCATCCGCCTGCGCAACGTCTGCTCACTGCATTGGTAGTGCGATGGAGCAAATCCAGCTTGGTAAGCAGGATATCGTGTTTGCCGGTGGCGGCGAAGAAGAGCACTGGACCCTCTCTTGCCTATTTGATGCGATGGGTGCCCTTTCCACTCATTACAACGATACGCCCGAGAAAGCCTCTCGCCCTTATGATCAAGCGCGTGACGGGTTTGTCATTGCTGGTGGCGGTGGCATGCTAGTGCTGGAAGAGTTAGAGCATGCTAAAGCCCGCGGTGCCAAGATATACGGCGAATTGGTGGGCTACGGCGCTACCTCCGACGGCCACGATATGGTTGCCCCTTCTGGGGAAGGTGCGACGCGTTGCATGCGCCAGGCCATGGCGACGGTTAAGGGTGATATTGATTATATTAACACCCACGGTACGTCTACGCCGGTAGGCGATGTGGCTGAGTTGAAAGCAATCCGTGAGGTGTTTGGCAATACCACCCCTGCGATGAGCTCAACCAAGTCGCTGACCGGCCACTCATTAGGCGCAACCGGTGTTCAAGAAGCGATTTATTCGCTGCTCATGATGCAACATGATTTCGTCGCTGCCTCAGCGAATATTGAGCATCTCGATGAGCAGGCGGATGGATTCGACATCGTTAGAGAGCGGCGTGATGGCGTTACCATCAACCGAGTGCTTTCCAACAGCTTTGGGTTTGGCGGCACTAACGCTTGCTTGGTATTTCAGCGCTTTGATGGCTAATTCCTAGTCATGCAGTGCATGTGCAGTACGCTATAAAAAAACGGCGCCTTACGGCGCCGTTTTTTTATAGTCATCGAAAGATTGCTGATCTTAACGAGACGTTGGCCGCGGCACCTCTGAAATCTCTTGCAGCTGCCCCTCTATCCAGGCTTCAACATCCATCAGCACCTCATCGGGTGTCCGGCCTGCCGTCTCGATAGGCGCACCAATACGCACCCGAAGAACACCGGGACGCTTTACCCAATGGCGTCCAGGCCAGCGTTCACCAGCATTATGCGCCACTGGCAGCACTGGCACGCCTGCTCGGCAGGCCACCACGCTACCGCTCTTGTTGTAGCGCTTTCGAACCCCTGGATCGACACGCGTTCCCTCTGGAAAAATAAGCACTGACAGCCCAGTTCCCAGTCGCGCGACGCCCTGGGTCAACACCTGCTTCATAGCGCGGGCAGGCTTAGAGCGATCCAGACTAATCGGTCGCAACAAGCGTAACCCCCAACCAAATATAGGCAGTCGCAACAACTCCTGTTTTAATACCGTGCAAACGGGTGGCTTCATCACCTGCAGAAACACCGTTTCCCATTCGCATTGGTGGTTGGCCTGGATCACACAAGGGCCCGCTGGAATATTTTCTCGCCCCTGAATGTCGTAGCGCACGCCACACGCAACTTTGAACCACGCTATCAAAAAATGGTTATAGAGGTTTAGCAAACGATAACGGGCAGCCAAAGGCAAAAACGGCGCAATTGGCAAAAAAAGAATGCCAATCAACAGCATGGCAGAAAAATATCCCACATAAAAAACCAAGCTGCGAACCAAATTGATCAAGCCAACTCTCCTGTCCCTTCACCCTGCTGTTGTTCCCGCATCAAACACCACGCATCCAGCATTCGCCCTACCTCCAGCCGCCATGGCTTTTGATGGACACCAAACACATCAAGCACACGGCGGCAATTGAGTACTCGCCGCAGCTTGGCATCATGGTGATGGTTAAGTGCTTGTACTTCGCCAAGGGCTACGCTTTCACCGCGGCCTTCCAGATGGGTTGCCAGTTGGGTGCGAACCATTGAGGTAAACGTAAACGCACTAACCGGCTCGGTGCCCGCTAAGTGGTAAGCTCCCCAAGCATCGGCCCCACAGACTTGCTGCTGTAGCATGCCGATCAACGCCATGGCGACAGCGTCGGCAGACGTCGGGCAAAAAATAACATCTTCAGCGGCGCGAGCAGGCTGGCCAATCATCAAGCTATCGATTATCTCGTTTAGCCACGCATGGCTACCTTCCAGCGCAAACAAGGGACCTAAGCGAACAATGAGATGCCGGTGATACCCAGCACGAATACGGTCACCCGCTTGCACTAAGCGGCGCAGGCTTTCATCCCGAGGGGCAGGCACCACATGTTCATCGATGGGAATTTCAAAACCATCTTCGTAAAGTTGGTCTGAAACACACCACACCAGCGCAATGCCTTGTGCTTGGCAGGCATCGACGCAGGCATCAACGGCATCGGCGTGTGCCATTACATCGGCAGGCGCCATACTGAGCGGGTGCGCTAATGGGGGGATAATCACCGCATCAGGTGTAATCGCTTGGAGTTGAGCAGAGGTAATCGTGGTCCCCTGCTCAATAACAAGCTCTGTATCCGTTCGACGACTGGCTTCCTGGGCTAATGCCAAACTTAAGCAGTGCCCCGCATCTAGTATCAGCAGCTTCAAAACAGAACCTCCCCCTCACCTAACCCCTGGAATGTAGCGAACTATTCAGTTCAGGCGATCAGAACGGAATTTCGTCGTCAAAATCATCGAAGTTGCCTGGATCCGGAGCCCCATAATTGCTGTTTTGATTGGCGGGAGCTGGCTGGCTGTGTTGTGGCCCACGAGCAGGCTGGGGCGCGCCGCCATAGTTACCTTGAGGAGCACCGCCCTGGGGGGGGTAACCACCCTGCTGAGGCATACCGCCACCCTGATGCCCCTGAGAGGCCGAATGCTGAGGAGCGGGGTGCTGCGGCGCGTGTTGCTGCTGGGCTGGTGCGCCTTGTGCAGGGTTATTTTGTGCGTAACCACCTTGAGGGGCTCCGCCACCCTGGAAATCGCCGCCACGACTATCTAGCATCTGCATGTCGTTGGCCACAATTTCCGTGCTGTAGCGATCTTGACCGTTTTGGTCTTGCCACTTACGGGTTTGTAGACGACCTTCAATGTAGACCTTAGAGCCCTTTTTCAGGTACTGCTGGGCAATCTCAGCGGTCTTATTGAACAACACAATGCGGTGCCACTCGGTACGCTCTTGGCGCTGTCCACTTTGGCGGTCCATCCAGGTGTCAGACGTCGCCAAATTCAGGTTTGCTACCGCCGTTCCAGAGGGCGTAAAGCGTACTTCAGGGTCTTGGCCCAGATTACCAATCAAAATGACTTTGTTAATACCGCGCGCCATAGGTCGCTCCTTTCAATAATCGGTCATATATCAATACCAGTGCCCTCAAGGGTATCACTGATACGGCTGACAGGCCTGAATGCCATGCAGCAAATGTGTGTAAAAGCTTCGGTATGTGTTTAAACCTGGAGGTGTAAACGCTTGCTGTACCAATAATCAGAAATGGTCGTTACGTCTTAGGTGGTGATAGCAACCTGCTCAGCGCTGCTTGATCGAGTTCTTTGCGGTTCACTTTTAGGTACATCAAGCGCTCTTCCGGCACCACCATCACATCTTCCACACCCACGACATCGGCTAGATGCTCCATCAACAGATTTAATGCATCAGGCTGCGTATCGTGTAGTGCTACGACCTCACTGGAGAGAGGCGGTGGTGGCGGCATGCGCCACATTGCCAGCCACCATAGCAGCGCCAGCCCTGCACAGCCGAAGAACACCGCATCAAGCCCCCATAGGTTCGACAACAAGCCACCCAGCGTGCCTCCTAAAAAAGCGCCCAAAAACTGACTGGTCGAGTACACCCCCATCGCCGTGCCTTTAGCACCCGCGGGAGCCAGCTTACTGAGCATTGACGGCAGCGTGGCTTCGAGCAAGTTAAATCCTGTAAAAAAAACAAATAGCCATGCGAATAGCCAGCTCTCTTGGGAGAATGGCAGCCCCAGGCTGCCCAAGCTAATGACGATGGCGCCGATTGCCAGCAGGCATATTAATTTCATGTGCTGGTATTTCTCTGCCACAATCACCAGCGGCACCATGGCAATAAATGACAGCGCCATAATCGCCAGGTAAGCCAGCCCGTGATACTCAATCGCAACGCCTGCATTTAACAGGCGGAAAGGAACAGCAACAAAAATCGCCATTAACACCAGATGCAGCGAAAAAATCGACAGATCTAGCCGCCATAAATCGGGGCGCGTAATAACACTTTTAAACTGCTGGCGATCCATCCCCACATCACGGTGGCGCAAACGGCGGGGGGCGGGTGGCACCCATCGCCAAAGCACCACTAAACCGACCAGCGTTAACAGCGCCGTAAACCAAAAAACACCCGCCAGACCCGCCCAGGCCGCCAGCCAGGGGCCAAGAACCATGGCGATAGCAAACGATACGCCAATGGAGAGCCCAATCGTGGCCATCGCTGCCGTTCGCACCTGCTCACGGGTTTGGTCTGCTAATAGCGCCATAATCGCTGCAGCAACGGCTCCACAGCCCTGCAACGCACGGCCCAAAATAATCCCGCCAATGGAGTCGGCCATCGCAGCGACCACGCTTCCTACGGCGAAGATCAGTAAGCCCATGGCAATAACGCGTTTACGACCAATGCGGTCTGACAGCAGGCCAAAGGGAATCTGTAGCGTTGCCTGAGTTAGCCCATAGACACCTAATGCGACACCAATTAGCAGGGGGGTAGCGCCATTTAAGGTGTCGGCATATAGCGCCAACACCGGCAGCACCATAAACAGCCCCAGCATACGAGACGCATAAAGCCCGGCTAAGCCACTGATTGCACGGCGTTCAGTGGCCAGCAGCAGTGCGGAAACCTTGCGCATAATACCCTTGTGGTCAATAAAGAGGCTGAACAGCCCGAGATAACCGCCCATTCTAGCGCTTTGTATCCACGCTGGAAACGCCAAGCGCTGACAGCATATCGAGATGGAGCTTTGCCGGAAGGGGGACAGCAAACGTATAATTACGCTTTTGCCACGCGATTCGAGGTGTTGATGGACAGCATTCTGGTCAGGGGTGCACGCACCCACAACCTCAAGCAGATCGATGTGGAGCTGCCCCGCGACAAACTTATCGTCATTACCGGCCTTTCTGGCTCAGGTAAGTCGTCGCTGGCGTTCGATACGCTCTACGCTGAGGGACAACGCCGCTATGTGGAGTCACTTTCCACCTATGCGCGTCAGTTCCTTTCGATGATGGAAAAGCCCGATGTAGATCACATCGAAGGGCTTTCACCTGCGATCTCTATTGAGCAGAAATCCACTTCCCACAACCCACGCTCTACCGTCGGCACAATTACCGAGATTTACGACTACCTGCGTCTACTGTTCGCCCGGGCAGGCACACCACGCTGTCCAGAGCACGGCGAAGAACTGGAAGCACAAACCATTTCCCAAATGGTCGACCAAGTCATGAATCTGGCCGAAGGCACCAGGCTAATGCTGCTGGCGCCGGTGGTGAAAGGCCGTAAAGGGGAGCACCTGCAACTGCTGGCAGAATTGCGGGCTCAAGGCTTCGTTCGGGTACAGATTGATGGCCAAGTGCTAGAGCTTGACGATATTGCCCCGCTCGACAAGCGCAAGAAACACGATATCAGCGTAGTGGTTGACCGTTTTAAAGTACGCGATGATATTGCCCAGCGTCTGGCAGAATCGTTTGAAACCGCCATTAATCTCGCCGACGGCACGGCGATGATCCACTTTATGGATGGCGGCCAGCAAGATCTTGCCTTTTCGGCACGCTTTGCCTGCCCGGTATGTGGCTATTCGCTTTCTGAACTTGAGCCGCGGATGTTTTCGTTCAACAACCCAGCGGGGGCTTGCCCCACCTGTGATGGCTTAGGCGTTCAGCAATATTTTGACCCCGACAAGTTGATTAGCCATCCGGAACTTTCGCTAGCAGAAGGCGTGATTAAGGGCTGGGATCGGCGCAATATTTATTACTTTACCCAACTCCAGGCGCTGGCTAAACATTACCAGTTTGAGCTTGAAACGCCATGGATTGAGCTGGCCAGCCATGAGCGTGAGATTATTTTAAATGGCAGTGGCAGCGAACAAATTCCCTTTGTCTATGTGGGTGATCGTGGCCGCAAGGTAACGCGCGAGCACGCCTTTGAAGGCGTACTACCCAATATGCAGCGTCGCTATCGGGAAACCGAATCCAATATGGTACGTGACGACTTGGCCAAGTATATCGCCGTGCAACCCTGCACCACCTGTGGCGGTTCGCGGCTGCGTCAAGAGTCACGCCATGTGTTTGTCGATGACCATAACATTGCCGATATTGTGCATTTACCTATTGGCGAAGCGTGGCGCTACTTTGCCGAACTTTCCCTACCGGGCCGTAAAGGCGAGATTGCCGACAAGATCGTTAACGAAATTCATGCTCGGCTAGAGTTTTTGGTTAATGTAGGGCTCGACTACCTGAACCTGGAGCGCAGCGCTGACACGCTATCAGGGGGCGAAGCCCAGCGTATTCGTCTCGCCAGCCAAATTGGCGCGGGGCTGGTGGGTGTGATGTACATTCTGGACGAGCCCTCCATCGGCCTGCACCAGCGGGATAACGACCGTCTGTTGAAAACCCTGGAGCGCCTACGCGACCTGGGCAACACCGTGATCGTGGTGGAGCACGACGAAGACGCCATTCGCGCTGCGGATCATGTCCTCGACATCGGTCCTGGTGCCGGAGTCCATGGTGGTGAAATTGTCGCCCAAGGTACGCCGCAAGACGTTATGGACAACCCCAATTCGCTGACGGGTCAGTACTTATCCGGCACCCGAGAAATTGCCGTACCGCCCTACCGTATTCCCGGCAATCCGGAAAAGCAGCTGGTGGTGCGTGGCGCTACGGGCAATAACCTGCAAAACGTCACGCTCAGCCTACCGCTGGGGCTGTTTATTGCCGTTACGGGGGTTTCCGGCTCGGGCAAGTCGACGCTGATCAACGGCACGCTGATGCCGATTGCAGCCCGCGAGCTTAACCGTGCCACCACGCTTACCCCCGCGCCTTATCAAAAAATCGAAGGATTAGATCAGCTTGATAAAGTGATCGATATTGATCAGAGCCCTATCGGACGGACACCCCGCTCCAATCCAGCCACCTACACCGGTATTTTCACACCGATTCGTGAGCTGTTCGCGGGCACTCAGGAAGCACGTTCGCGGGGCTACAAGCCAGGCCGATTCAGCTTTAACGTTAAAGGCGGTCGCTGCGAAGCGTGTCAGGGCGAAGGCATGATTAAGGTAGAGATGCACTTCCTACCGGATATTTATGTGCCTTGCGATGTGTGTAAAGGCAAACGCTACAACCGCGAAACGTTGGATATCCACTATAAAGGCAAAACGATCCACGAAGTGCTGGCCATGACGGTAGAGGACGCCTTGGAATTCTTCAGTCCAGTGCCTGCTATCGCTCGTCGTTTGCAAACTTTGTTGGATGTGGGCCTTTCCTATATCCGCCTAGGGCAAAGTGCCACTACCCTTTCTGGCGGTGAAGCGCAGCGGGTCAAACTGGCCCGTGAGCTAGCCAAGCGCGACACCGGAAAAACGTTATATATATTGGATGAGCCAACCACTGGCCTGCATTTTGAGGATATCCGTCAGCTACTCACGGTACTCCACCGGTTACGTGATCACGGCAATACCATTGTGGTGATCGAGCACAACCTGGATGTGATCAAAACGGCTGACTGGATTATTGATCTTGGCCCAGAAGGTGGCTCTGGCGGTGGACAAATTATTGCCGAAGGAACACCGGAACAGATTGCCAAGCAGAGCGTTTCCCATACAGGGCATTTCCTGGCGCCGTTGTTAAAGCGTGGTAATCGCGCCAAAAAAACCGCCTAGAGCGACTTCCAGGGCGGGCCTGCCCTCCCTGGAAAATGACAGCGATATGCCTGCCCCCACAAGGACGCCAAGAGAGCAGAAAAGACCAAGCAACATAAAACGGCTCTGTTTATATTGATTAACGTTTATATTGATCAACAACGCGGCCGGTTAATTGTTGCTAACCTTTTTAGGAGAAGGAAGCTGTGGATCAGGATAAAAGCTGCATTATTAGCCACTTCAATCACTACTGCTCACTAACTGAAGAAGAAAAAGCACTATTAATAGAACTGGAAGAGAGCCCTACCGAGATCAAAGCAGGATCACTACTGTGGGAAGTTGATGCTCCCGCGAATGAGTTTTGCACCTTGCGCAGTGGCTGGGCTTACTCCTATCGACATTTAGAAAACGGCGACCGGCAAATTCTGGAAGTATTTTTGCCTGGCGACATTATCGGTTTGCGAGAGTTTGCGTTTTCCAGGCGGCTGGAAAACGTGCGCATGATAACCGACGGCGTGGTCTGCCACTTTCCTCATAAGCGCATGCTAGAGCTATTTCGTCAGTCACTAACGCTTACCTCGGTGATGTTTGCCATTGGTAGCCGTCACCAGGCCCTCCTCACGGAACGGCTGGTCAACTTAGCGCGGCGCAGTGCTCGGCAAAAAATGGCTCACTTTCTCCATGAAATGTACCTACGTTTACGCCAAACGAACCATGACATCAGTGAACAGTTCCGGTTGCCGCTTTCTCAAGAACAGTTAGCCGACATTCTCGGTTTGAGTCCGGTTCATGTGAGCCGAACCTTTAGTGCATTGAGTGAAGATGGCTTGGTGTTCCGTGACCGTCATAACGTCACCATCCCCGACTTGAAGGCGCTGGCTAGCGAAGGGGAGTTCGACGACTGCTATTTAACCGATAACGTCAGGCCGCTACTGATGAGCGTCTGAGCCTTAGCGCCTAAATCAACGGCTGAATTTTGGTTCTTAAAATGTTTTGCTCTTAAAACAAGCAAGGCCGCGTGGCTCTCTAAGCCGCGCGGCCTTGTTCGTTAGCGTTTGAGCTGGTTTGGCTGGCTTAGCCGCACTTAGACCAGCCGCAGCCTGCATAGCAGGTTGGACAGCCATCCATCATAATAAGCTCACCGCGACACTCGGGACAGTTACCCACGACTGCCGGGCCACTGCCTTCAGGCTTTTTTAGGCTATTTTCTTGCTCAGCGGCGCCACCAATTGGCTCCACGGCGCCAACCGCTGGGCTGGTGTCTGGTTCTTCATCGACCGGAGGTTGCCAAGCATGGCCATGCTGCATGCGGTGCGCATAACGCTCTACCAACATCTCTACCGGTACTTGGTTACCATCCTGGTCCAAAAAACCGCGCCGATAAAGAATTTGCTGGATCGACCAGGCAATCGCCGCCACTTCGGAATCGTGAAACATTGGCTTGTTCCAACGGTTCATACCACAGCGTACCAACCCCTTATCCCACGCTACTTTGCGCAGGTCAGCCACCGCCTGAGTAACATATCCGCCGCGCGCAGCAAGGGAAAGGCTACGCATCGTTGCCGTAATCCATTGATGCTCGCTGGAAAGCTGTCCTGATGGGAAAAAGAACTCAACCGGGCGTTCAATGATCACACGTCGACCACCTACCACACCTTCTACCGGCATAAATGAGACCAGCAGGTAAACCTTTTTACGGCCTTCCGCCCCCACATAAGAGATTTTTTCGGATACCGCTTCTAACGTACCCTCTGGACGCGAAGGAATCCTGACCGTTAGCGGGTCTTCTTCCGGAAGTTCGGGAGCAGGCGCTGTTGGCTCCTGCTGCTTGATACGGTAACCAACGATTTTTGAGGTAATTTCTACAGCCATGGTGTTCTCCACTTAGCAAAGGGGGCCGGGGCAAAGGGTGTCGGGCGATATTCGTAGCAGGGCGTAGCCCGCCCTTACCATTTGCCGTAGGTGCCCTCTTTTAAGGCGTCAAACAGGTTGGCGGCGTTATGCTCTTCACCGTCGTAGACCACCGTTTCATCGCCGGCCAGTTCTAAGGTCTCGCCATTTTCCAGCTCAAACACGTAGGTGGTGTTTTTTAAATCATCTTCACGTACCAGAACGCCCTGAAATGCTTCTGGGTTGAAGCGGAATGTCGTGCAGCCTTTGAGGCGGCTCTCATACGCCTGTAGATAGAGATCCTGGAATTTCTCAAACGGGAACTCTGTCGGCACGTTAACTGTTTTAGAGATTGCCGAGTCGATCCACTGCTGAGCGGCCGCCTGCACGGCCACATGCTGCTCAGGCGACACGGAGTCGGCGGTAATAAAGTAGTCGGGTAAATCGCTTTCCACCGCATCGGCGGCAATAAAGTGACGATAAGCGGCTAACTCGAACGAGACAACTTCCACCTGCTCTTTGGTTTTCTTACCCGATTGAATGATATTGCGGAAATAACGGTGCGAGAACGAGGGTTCAATGCCGTTGGAGGCATTATTCCCCATGGATAGCGAGATCGTGCCGGTGGGCGCAATCGAGCTGTGGTGGGTAAAGCGTGCCCCATGTTCCGCCAACTGGGTGACCAGTTCAGGATCAAGCTCAGCCACTTTCGCCATATACTGGCTATAGCGGGCATGCAGAATACGTCCAGGCACATTATCACCCACTTCATAACCATCAGCAGCGAGTTGGGGGCGCTCACGCATCATCTTCGGGGTAATCGTATGCTCTTGCTCAAGCACAGGCGCCATGCCTTTCTCTTTAGACAGCTCTAGCGCTTGCTTCCAGCCTTCCAGTGCGAGGTGGCGGCTAACTTCTTCGGTAAAGGCCAACGACGCCTGGGAGCCATAGGGAATTTTAAGCATGGTCATCGTTGAGCCAAGCCCCAAAAAGCCCATGCCGTGACGGCGCTTGGCTTCAATCTCACGCTGTTGCTGCGGCAATGGCAGACCAGCAATTTCCACGACGTTATCGAGCATACGCGTAAAGATCGCTACCACCTTGCGATAGCGTTCCCAATCAAAGCGTGGCTTGTCACTGAACGGCTCAATCACAAATTTGGTCAAGTTGACCGATCCCAGCAGACAAGCGCCTTCTGGCGGCAGCGGCTGCTCGCCACACGGGTTGGTGGCGCGAATATCCTCGCAGAACCAGTTGTTGTTCATGCGATTGACTTGATCAATCAGAATAAACCCAGGCTCAGCGTAGTCATAGGTCGAGGACATAATGGTGTCCCACAGCTCGCGCGCTTTAATAACTTCAACGACACGGCAAGCCACGCGGCCTTCATCATCGACCGTATAGCCCTCTTCAATGACGGGCCAGTCGCGATAAATCAAATCGCCCGCTTTTACATCGTCTTTTTCACCAGGGTGCAATGGAAACGCCAGCGGCCAGTCGGCGTTATGCTTCACTGCTTCCATAAATTCGTCGGTAATCAACAAGCTAAGGTTAAACTGGCGCAGACGACCGGCTTCTCGCTTAGCTTGAATAAACTCACGAACATCAGGATGGCCAACGTCGAAAGTGCCCATCTGAGCCCCTCGGCGTCCACCTGCGGATGCCACGGTGAAACACATCTTGTCGTAGATATCCATAAACGCCAGCGGCCCGTTAGTGCCAGCCCCGGCACCAAACACAAACGCTCCCTTATGGCGCAGCGTCGAAAAGTCGTAGCCAATACCGGCGCCAGACTTCAACGTCATACCGGCATCAACGACGGAGTCGAGAATATCGCGCATAGAGTCGCGAATAGTGCGGGAAACCGTGCAGTTAATCAGGCTAACCGCCGGTTTGTAGGCTTCAGCGCCCGCATTGGAAAGGATTCGTCCGGCAGGAATCGCGCCGTTTTCTAACGCCCAGTGGAATTTTGGCAGCCATTCGTTAGCATTGTCACCTTCAACCGCCGCCAACGCTCGCGCGACACGCTCAAAGGTAGCACCCACATCCTGATCAACAGGTTGGCTATGGCGATCTTTTAACCGATATTTGGCATCCCAGATATCTTTTGAGGGAATCTGTAAGGGGACGTCATTCGAAGTCTTCATAGCCTTTGCTGCGGTGCTCATGTCGCGAAACTCCTTCACAACGGGGTGAAATTAGCGCTCAAAACGGAGCGATTATACGTTCTGCGACTATGAAGTATAGACTTGACTTTACACTATATGCGGCATTTCTCTTGTTAAAAACTACTACATATAGAAAAATCAGCGCGTTACCTTTTGCTTATCTGCAACACACGATAGGCTAATGTTTTTCTTGTGCGATGCCACCTTTATGCCTACATTCAAGCCTTTTGCGTTAGTGACCTTTAGCGCCATATTTTCCAGCACTGTACTGCCTAGCATGGCAACAACGTTCAATATTGATGACGTACAGCCCCACGGGCATTGGCAGTCAATGGCGCTAACGTTAGGCAGTGAGCGGCACTTTCGCGCCGTGGAAACCCATAGCTATTCAGATGCCACCTTGAGCTTGAACGCAACTCAGGGTGTTTGCGACTTACCGTGGCTGGAAATGCGGGTCACGTTGGCGGAACAGCAAGGCGAAAGCCGCGCGGTTAACTTAGTGCCAACTAGGCTCCGGGTGGATGACACACCAATCATTGATACCATGGCTGAGTTTATTACTGAGCGTGGCGATGATGGATTTTATGCGCACTTCTACCTAAGCGAGCTACCAACATTAATGGCTCAAATGAGCCAGGGAGAGCAGCTGTTTATTGGTTTCGATCAACAAGATAGCGACCCTTGGTACATGACCTTTAGTCTTGATGGCGCTGATGCTGCCATAGCGAGAATGCAGCGTTTATGCGGTCGTGCCGACAATCCATGATGCTACCTGTCACTGCACGCTTTTTTCAGCGATTTCAACGCGGTTACGCCCATTATGTTTAGCTCGGTACATCGCAGCATCGGCCCTGGCGATGAGGGTTTTGCAGCTGTCATAGGGATGCCATACTGCAACACCAATGCTGACCGTTATCGGTTGGCTCAAGCCCTTCACCTGTAGTGTTGCCACTAGCCCACGCAAGCGTTCAGCAAGCCCTTCTGCGGCTTCCATACTGGAGTGGGTGGCCAATACCACAAACTCCTCCCCTCCCCAGCGCCCCAAATGATCACAGCCCCGCAGTGAGCTTTCCACCATGCGGGCTAGCGAAATCAGCACATCATCGCCCACGCTATGGCCGAGGGTGTCATTAATCTGTTTAAAATGATCGACATCAAATAACAGCAGCGCAAAAGTCGCTCCGTAACGTTTTGCTGCTACTAGTTCGGCATCAATAGCCTGCTCGATGCGGTAACGGTTCCACACCTGAGTGAGCGGGTCAAAATGCGCCAACTGCTCTAATCGTTGATTCGCTTCTGCCAGCGCTTTACGCTCGCGCTCCAGGTGCATATTGAGCGTGCTGATCTCATAAGCAGAAATCGCCAGTGTTAAGTCTTCCCCCAAGTCCATCGCAGCTAGCCGTTCGACGCGTTGCCAGGCTTCGCTTTTTCCTGTCACCTCCTCACACCACGCGTCAGAAGGCGACATTGCCATAGGCGGCAGGGATACCGAAGAGGGCTGCATCGCCCAGTAGAGCGTTTCCACTTGCTCAGGACGAAAAAATATCAGCCAGCCGCGCCGAGCAGGGTCGGTAGGCAACGGCACGGCAAGTACTCCGCTCTGCTCTAGCATGTCTAAAGAGCACGTTAGCGGCTCTTTGGCTGCCTCTTGGGTACACCATGGCCCACTATGGATGTGGGATTTTTCAATCCGCGTGACCAGTTGGCCAATCACTTCCGGCTTGGGCGTATTGCCTGATTGATAGATGCTACCTTTTACCCATAACGCAACGCCATTGGCACGGAAGAGCGACTTCCATCTGTCGGCATGCTCGGTAAATAGCTGATAAGGCCCCTGGGGCTTTAAGCGATTATTGCTTGAAAGCACCAAGCTGTCTTGTACGCGCTGCAAATAGCGCGCTTCTTGGCGAGCTCTCAGCAGCAGCAGCCGTTGAGTAGCCATTTGCACCAAGGTACGTACCGCATCTCTCACGGGCGGTGTTACAGGGTAAGCTGCTGCCGAATGGCAAAATAGCAGCCCCCAAAGACCGGTATCCCCCTGCATGGCCACGCTTAGTGCGCCGCGTACGCCCAGTCGTTGTAAGTACTGTTGCCGCTCAGGAGCCGGCGCACGCAGGAAACAATCACTGACATTTACATTTACTACACTCGCAGGCAGTAGGTGCTCACCGGGTGCTGTGACATCTTGGATCAGTCGCACCGAATGGCGCTCATAAGCGCGCCTTAGAGCAATAGGAAAGTCTTTGGCAGGAAAGCGCTGCCCTAACAAGGCCGGTAAGTGATCTGCCGCCACTGCGACACTCGACTGAGCGCGCCTCTTAGCTAACGACTCAGCCACGATTACTCCATGCCAATCACTATCGAGATGGCATACAGATACCCGGTCATGCCCGGTTAACTCTTGTACCGACATCACTAGGTAATCAAGTAGCTCTTCTTGATGGGTCGCTTCCGCTAGGCGCATCAGGCGTTCGTTCACCGTGCCAAGCAGACGCTGTTTACCGAGAGTATGAAGGGGCTCTATCTCAACCAGCACATGCACACCGGCACGGTAAGCATGTAACTGGAAACGGTTTGATCGAGTAGGACACTTAAAGGTGAGTGGCCCCGGCAAACGCTGTTGGCCTTGTAGCTCGTAGCGTATGCGCTGGCTTAAGCGCTTGCCTAGAACGCTGGAAAGCGTTGGAAGACGCCCTTCAGGAAGGCTTACTCCCAGCAGTTCCGCAAAGTTGCTACTAAATGCCTGTATGCGCCGACAGTCAGCATCGAGCACCAGTAATGCACCGAACGACTGTAGTAGCGAGTGATGCTTCGACACAGAGATGGCCTCAAGAAATCTCTTTACCCCTCAGCCTGCTGCCTTAGCAGCAGTTCGACGCGCCGGTTGGCAGATCTGCCTTCCGGTGTAGCGTTACTTTCCATGGGTTGGGTATCGGCATAGCCGACTGCCCGCATACGTGAAATAGCAACTCCCTGGCGCTCAAGATACTGGACCACCGCAATGGCGCGTCCTACCGAGAGATCCCAATTTGAGGGAAAGCGAGAGGTAGCGATGGGAACATTATCCGTATGCCCTTCGACTGAAATTTGCCCCTCAAAGGATGCCAGCACTGCCAGAAGGCTTTCTAACACATCTTGCCCCTGGGGCGTTAGCACGGCGTCACCGCTAGGGAAAAGCAAGCTATCGTCGATGCGCAGCGTAACACCTTCTTCACCCTGAGAGACACTAACTCCAGGAATATTCAGCTCAGCCATTTGCGGCTTTAGCCCGCTGTGCCGGGGATGAATACCAGTTGCCAAGCTGGCCAACGGAAGCGAGGCGATCGCACTTATAGAATGCACTCTATCGCGTTCAAAAGCAGCCCCTCCCCCCGGCGGCGTCAACGCAAGCAGTAAGACAAACAGCGTGATTAACAGCGTTAATACGTCTAAATAGCTCGTTAGCCACCCCTCATCGCCCTCCCCTGGCACAGTGGGCAATTCCAGCGCGTGCCGTGAATCACGATCTAGCATGGCGCTACCCTTTTGCCGCAGAGCTAACCGTAGGCCGCGGTTTTACAGCGGCGTCACGGATTTCGTCATGATAGTTAGCCACGAAGGAGTTGAGCGTTTCTTCAATAAAAGAAGGCAGTCGCCGCTTGGTAATTAACGAAATACCTTCCAGCACCATATTCATGGTGATAAGGCGCTCTTCCGTACGCCGTTCTAGCTTGACGGCAATCGGTTTGAACACCAAGTTAGCGAGCAGAATACCGTAGAATGTTGTCAGCAGAGCTACCGCCATGCGCGGGCCAATAACGTCAAGATCGCCCGCATCCATTACTTCCAGCATATTGACCAGTCCCACCAAGGTGCCAATCATGCCAAACGCGGGCGCGTAGGTGGCCATAGTGCGGAATATCTGCGCCTCAGCATGTTCGCGTGCTTTTAATCGTGCGATGCGCCAGCGCAGCATATCGAAAATTTCGTCTTCTTTCGTGTTCGCAATGACCAGCTGGATCCCGGTGCGCAAAAAGGGGTTGCGAGTGTGCTCTAACTCCTTTTCAACCGCCCTGACATCGCCTTTAAACCACAAGCGCGCCATGGACACCAGTTCGTTGATATCATCGCGCACATAAGTGTTTTCACGCCGAAACACCAATCCCACTAGGCGCACCACGCGTAGCACTTCTTTCAGCGGATAACTGATAAAGGTGGCCGCCAAGGTGCCCGTTACTACAATGGCTAGCCCCGGCAGGTTGATAAAGCTTTCTGGCGACTCTGCAGTAAAAAACAGTACGCTTACCAGCAACAGCATGCTGGCAAAAATACCGATCAGCGTAGATGGGTTCATCAACGGCTCCTCGCCGGTTATTCGTGATTAATAGTGACGTTAGGCGGTGTCATATAAGCGAGCACGAAGCCTGCTAATCGCCTGGCTGTGAAGCTGGGAGACACGGGATTCGGTCACACCCAGCACCGCCCCAACCTCTTTAAGGTTCAGCTCTTCTTGGTAATACAGCGCCATCAGTAGCTTTTCACGCTCAGGTAAGGCGTCAATCGCGTCAATTAACGACTGTCGCTGCTGCTGATCTAGAAACTGATCGAAGGGCAGATTCGTGGCTTCATCTTTCACCGACTCGGCCCCTTCGGCCACCAGTTCTTCAAAGGGCAACAGCTGGCCACTGTTCGTATCATTGAGCAATTGCTGATACTCGCTAAGCGGCATATCCAGATCACGCGCGATTTCACCCTCTTCCGGCGGACGTCCTAGCTGCTGCTCAAGGCGGCGCACCGCATCATCCACGGCTCTGGCAGAGCGGCGTACACTACGTGGCAACCAATCACGTGTGCGCAGCTCATCCATCATGGCGCCGCGAATACGCTGGCTTGCAAACGTGGCGAACGTTGCTCCCTGGGTCGCATCAAAACGCCCTAGTGCTTCTAATAAGCCCACCATGCCGGCTTGAATAAGATCATCCAACTCAATACTTGCGGGTAGTCTTACCTGCAGCGTTAAGGCCTGACGTCTTACCAGTGGCATGTATTGGTTTAACAACTCGCCCTGTTTAATCCTGCCTTGTGCTGTATACATCCTCGTGCCTCACGGCTGAACTCTGTTCACTGGTAATTCACAATCACTTGCAGTCCCTGTACCCGTACCGGGCGCTGGCCTGGCGTCAACGCAAAACGCAAGTACAGCGGCCCATTCACCGACTTACCGGCTAGCGCCGTGGTTGATCCCCGCATAGCCGTCAAAGGAACACACTGCTCAGGGTGGCATAGCCAGGCGTTAACCGGCGCATTGACCGGCATTTGAAAACGCCAATGAATACGCTCTATCGCGGCGTTCTCTACCGGAGCCCCTGCTGGTGGTTGAATGGGCTGGCTACTGACAGCTCGATCACTCATCGCGACCAGTACGCTGGGCACCTCACTACTCCAACTGCCCGTCGCGGCGTAAACACGCATAGCGATGACACTTAGCGCCACTATCAACACGCTTTTGAGCAGCCTGTCGGCTTTGCAGGTAGCGACTTTGAAGTCAGCGAGCATCGACATTGTTACTCCCTATAGAGGCGCTTGATAGCGGCTGTTAAAGCACGGCTACATAGCGTCAGGCTAGCTGTCATCGCGCCAGCAGTAAAAGCTCTATATCCAAGTAATAGCTGGCTGCTTCGCGCAGGTTATCGAGTAGACCTCGGCGCGGCAAATCTGGCTCGTGCAGTGCCAGCAGCTGTCTAGGACCACCGTTTTCCTGCAATTGCCGCAACGAGCAGTACATCTGTGCGAAAGCATCGGCATCACTATTAATCCATAGCGCCCAGCGCGGAAAGCGCTCTTTCAGTTGACCAAGATTAGCGGCGCCCGCATTGACGATGTGAATATCCCAATCATCCGGGTCACCCGCCCAACGTCGCCCCAATACTGCCCATTGAGCTAGGCGTCCTTTTACTCTTGCCACCTGCTGATCGCCACCGTTAGGCATACCGATCACGATAAGCGGCTTCTGCGGCACCGAAGGCGGTGCGGTGGTTGGCGTTTGGGCAGCAGTTGGCAGCACCGTTAAAGAATCGGTCATAGCGGCCAGTGGCTCAGCCGCAAGTTCGTCTCCCGTGGGGTCACTCTCAACTGACTCTGCTTGGCGCTGCTGGCGCTGTAAATCTGCCCACTTGCGCAGGCCCGCTGCCTGATCCTGGGCACTCATGCCAGTCCCTCACGGCTAACGCTGCTGAGCTGGCGAATGGCGTCACGGGCCATAAACGCGTGAACAAGCGCATCTAGCATCGCCGTATCGCGCCGCTTACGCGTGGTGCCCAACAACCTTAACAAATCGGAACGCAGCGCTATCGCAGCGTCATCAGTGGCGCTATCTAAGTGTCCCGCTGCAGCGGCGACACCGCTAGCCATTAATAAGCGTACCTCTGTGCTTACTTCGCCATCATCCGCATCTTTCAACTGCTGCCAAGCGCGTTTGGTTAGGCTAGACACCCCATCGCTTTGCAGCTGGATAACCAGCAGCGAGCGCACATCTGCACCTAATCGAGCAGGTGTTAACCAGTAGCGGCGCGCGATGCGTTTACCATTTTCTGGATCGCGAACTTCACCAACCCATGCCAACAGCGGTGTACCAGCGGCATCCTCCACAGCAGTGTGGGTGTGCCATAGCTGCGCCGTTTGACCACGAAAACGCAGATCAGTGTGATGAGTGAGCGGGCTATCTTTGAGCAGCTGGCGCTGGGCATAACGCTCGCCCTGACAGTATACCCGCTGAGTGGCAGCTACTTGCGTGATCCAAGTCAAGTGTTGGGCTTCTAGCCACGCTAACGTGGCGGGATCGGGAAACACGGGGAGCAGATGTACGGCGGCCCCCATCGTTTCGCCCTGGTGCAGCAGCCGTGACTGCCAGCCAGCGGGCTGACGGTGCTGTAGGCTGGTTAGCGCGAGCCAACCGCCATCAGCATCTAGCCCAAGATCAGGCATCGACCAGTCACAGCCTCGCTCATTACGGCGGGGAGACCATGCCATGCCCAGCCCCTTATCCGCGCAGGGCTCGCTAGCTAGCAGTGCATCCAAGCGTTTGTCTTGCAGCACGCCCGGTAAGGAGGCGATATCCCATATCGACTCTAACGCTGAAAATCCAATAATTCTGTCACGTAGTCGCGTCAGTACAGAGCTGAGGCGGCGCCCTTGACCCAGCACGTCTCGCGACCAGCGCGGCAAACTCACCGAGTGAGACTGCGAAACGGTGGCGGAGCGCCGCTCTTCACGCACTCTCCCCAATGGGCTATTAAGCGCTTGATCAATCAGTGCAGCAGGGTCCGCAACCGCCATATCTTCTGGAACACGCTGCCCGTACGAACCAAACAGCACGCGTAAACCATGGCGTATGACAATATCTAGCACGGGGGCTAACCGCCCAGCTTCGTCCTGCTTGGTAATAATGCAATCATCTAACTCAGCGCCAGCCGCCCGTGCGGCTTGGCGATAGCGCAACACGACCTCTTCCAAGGTTTCAGGCTGGCTGGCTGCATTCAACAGCAGCACTAAGCGGACGGACGCTTGCCCGCCCTGCAAATGGGCAATCTGCTCAATCACTCGCTGGTCACGCTGACTCATACCGACGGTATCGATAATCACCCACTGCTTACCCTGCAGTCGTCCGACTAGCTCATCAATCGGCTGCTCGGCGTCTAAGGCATACATGGGGGTATCAAGCAGGCGGGCATAAATTCGTAGCTGCTCATGGGCACCAATACGAAAGCTATCGGTGGTGACAAGGGCCACAGGGCGCGTACCGTGGCGCATCACAAAACGTGCTGCTAGTTTCGCAGTGGTGGTGGTTTTCCCCACTCCCGTAGGCCCCACCAGCGCGACAATTCCTGCTTGATCGAAAAATCCGGTTTCTTCCTTCAGTACCGGCAACCGTGCCATTAGCTGCCCACGCAGCCACTCCAGCGCAAGTGCGCCATCGGCATCCGGCTGAGCCAAGGGCGCCGGCAACGCCGCCAGTACTTCGTCGCTAAGCTCTTCGCTGAACCCAACGCTAAGCAGCTGTTGGCGCAAACGGGAGAAAGAGTCGTCAGTGAGTGCCGAGGCAGGCGCATCGTCAGCTGATTGCCGCTGGGAAAGCAGCTCCCGCATTTCTTGCATCTCGCGCAGCAAGCGTTCACTCATTGCCTGCAGCGGATCTGCATCTCGCGCTGAAAAGGCAACTTGGGCAGCTGGGGGAGGTGGCGATGCTGGGGAAGGTTCAAAATGATCGACCGCCTCGTCCGCCATCGCCAATATTTCAACCCCATCCTCGATACGGCGATTGGCGACAATTAAAGCGTCATCACCTAATGTTTCGCGCACTTGGCGCATCACATCGCGGCTATTTGCTCCAACAAATCGTCTCACGCTCATGTGTTACCTGCGCCTCTGTTTGATGGTTTGGAACGGGTGTTCTGCAGCAACCTCACGCCCGCCCTCCTACGACCGTAGTGACTCGTAACGTACGGTCATCCGGTATTTCTGCTTGAGACATCACCACCAGATGACGCACGCGCCGACGTAAGAAACGCGCTAGCACAGCACGCAGCGAGTGCTGTACAACCAGCACCGGTGCTTCACCGCTACCTTCATGACGCTCCAGGGCCTCTTGTGCCTGCGTCATAAGCGTATCAGCCAGCCCTGGCTCCATCGCACCGTTACCATTCATGGCCTGCATAAGCACTTGCTCTAACTGGGCATCAAGCCCCATCACGTTGAGCGTTTCCTGGCCAGCAAACCACTGCTGGGTAATCGCACGCCCCAAGGCAATGCGCACCAGTGCGGTCAGTTCATTAGCATCTTTTTGCTGACCAGCGTGCTCTGCCAGGGTATCCAACACCGTGCGCATATCGCGTATCGAGACATCTTCATCCAGCAGATTTTGCAGAATACGCTGCAGTACAGTCAGCGAAATGGCTTTCGGCACCACCTCTTCGACCAGCGACTTTTGATCCTCACCCAGCTTATCAAGCAGCTTTTGCACTTCTTGCCGCCCCAGCATTTCTGGCGAGTGGCGATGCAGCAGGTGATTCAAGTGAGTAGCAATGACCGTGCTGGCATCCACCACGGTATAGCCGTACACCTGGGCGTGTTCACGCTGATTGGCATCGATCCAGATAGCGGGCAAACCGAAGGCCGGGTCTTGGGTAGGCGTCCCCTGTAATTC
This sequence comes from Vreelandella venusta, assembly GCF_007989605.1. Lineage (GTDB taxonomy): Bacteria > Pseudomonadota > Gammaproteobacteria > Pseudomonadales > Halomonadaceae > Vreelandella > Vreelandella venusta. Next base: position 253,267 of record NZ_BJUL01000004.1, read on the forward strand.
TCCTGAGACCTGACCTGGGTCGATTGCCAGCCACTTGCCCGGCTGTGCATCCGCACGGCCTATTTCTGCCCCCTTCATAGAGAGTACGTAGGTATTCGGCGGCAGTTCCAGGTTATCGCGTATATGCACCACAGGAGGTAAGAACCCAACTTCTTGGGCAAATTTCTTGCGCACACTTTTAATTCTGGCCAACAGCTCCCCTTTCTGGCGGGAGTCCACTAGAGGAATAAGCCGATGTCCCACCTCAAGCCCCAGCGTATCAACCAGTTGCACATCTTCCCAACTGGCTTCTGGTGACTCTTGTTGGGGCAGTGGTACTGCGGAAATTTCCTCTTTTAACAACGCTTGCTCTTTTTGGCGAATCAAATACCACGCTAAGCCCGCCAGTAAGGCTGTGAAAATCAGAAATACCAGGTTTGGCATACCGGGCACCATACCCAGCAGCCCCATCACCATCGCAGATAGGATCATGACCTGAGGGTTAATAAACAGCTGGCTGATCATTTGCTGACCAACATCTTGGTCAGTGTTGACGCGCGATACAGTGACACCGGCGGCGGTTGAAATCACCAGCGCAGGGATCTGAGCCACTAGGCCATCGCCAATAGTTAGCAAGGTATACGTACGGGCGGCATCAGCAAACCCCATATCGTGCTGCATCATACCGATCAATAACCCACCGATAATATTGACCACCATGATGACCAAGCCAGCCATGGCATCACCACGCACAAACTTGCTCGCACCATCCATCGAGCCATAAAAATCTGCTTCCTGGGCGACTTCAGCGCGCCGCTTTTTAGCGTCCTCTTCACCAATCAAGCCTGCGTTAAGATCCGCATCAATCGCCATCTGTTTGCCGGGCATGGCATCCAGCATAAAGCGAGCGCCCACTTCGGCAATACGCCCAGCCCCTTTGGTAATAACCATGAAATTGATGATCACCAGGATCAAAAAGACCACCAGGCCAACGGCAAAATTACCGCCGACCAGGAAAGTACCAAACGCTTCGATGACTTTACCGGCCGCATCTCCACCTTGGTGGCCTTCCATCAGTACAACACGGGTCGAGGCCACATTGAGCGATAGCCGTAATAGCGTGGTAAACAACAGCACCGCAGGAAAAGCGGCAAAGTCGAGTGGCTTTTCTGCAAACATGCTGACCAGCAGCACCATGATGGCCAGTGCGATATTAAACGTGAACAGCAAATCGAGCGCGAAGGGCGGCAAGGGCAGAATCATCATGCCCAAGATCATCAGAATCAGCAGCGGCCCTGCGAGCAACTTCATGCGCACATCGCCTATCCAATCGCGCTGATTGATCAACTGGCTTAAGCCTTTCATGGTTGCGCCTCGCTGCCACCGGTATCCCGATTGGAACGTTCCATTTCAGGGGGAACCGATAAATTGTCTGGGGTTGGGGGCACCTCGCCTCCTTGTTGTGCGACCTGCTTCAAGCGGAAAGCCCAAGCCATCACTTCAGCCACTGCGGTATACAGTTCCGCAGGCACTTCCGCGTCTAAATCCACGTGATGATACAGAGCGCGCGCTAAAGGGGCTGCTTCCAGTCTCGGCACACCAGCATCCAGGCCAATTTCGCGGATACGGGCGGCCACGGCATCGGCCCCCTTGGCCACTAGCCTTGGGGCGCCCATACTACCTTCCTTGTACGCTAGGGCCACCGCATAATGGGTTGGGTTGGTGATAATGACGTCGGCGTCAGGCACTTTACTCATCATCCGCCCTCTGGCCATTGCTTGCTGCTGCTGGCGAATACGCCCCTTGACGTGGGGGTCGCCTTCCGACTCTTTGTGCTCTCGCTTAACCTCTTCCTTGCTCATACGCAGCTTTTTGGCGTTGCTCCAAAGCTGAAAAGGCACATCAATTAAAATAACCACCACTAGCGATAAAACGATCAGGCCAGCGGCTAGCGCCGACATATTCAATGCGGTCGCCAATGCTTGTTGAATGGGCTGATTCATTAGCCCCATGAACTTACCCAGGTTGGCGTACAAAAACGCCGCTGCAATGCCGCCGACCAGGATTGATTTGGCAATCGCTTTGGTTAACTCAATCAACGCCTGGGACGAAAAAATACGCTTTAACCCTTTCACAGGGTTTAGCTTCGACAGTTTGGGCTGCATGGATTTTGCCGAGACTAACCATCCCCCAAGTAATGCCGGAGCAACCAGTGCGATCACCGTCAACAGTAAGAACAGCGGCAGCATTGCAAATAGCGTACGCTGCCCCAGATCCAGCGCATTGACCAGCATCGGGGTACTTTCCATGGCGTGACGGCGCTCGAACAAGAAGGCTTGCTCCATCACCATGCCCAACTGGTCATAGAGCATTTGCCCCATGCTCCACAGTCCAAGCACACCGCCGAATAGCAGCAAAAAGGTCGCCAGTTCTCGAGACCGGGGCACTTGGCCCTCTTCCCGAGCTTTTTCTAAGCGTCGGGGCGTGGCCTCTTCCGTCTTTTCCTGATCGCTGTCGTTATCTGCCATGCGGCCATCCGGCGGTATCTTGCGTGGCTTATCATAAATTCAGCCGCCCCGTGGGGCGGCTGAACAAATGCCTATAGTGCCAGATACTGCCTTTCACAATGTCTTAATAACAACGCATTAAAAGCCTAATTCGTCCAATAAGTCGTCGACCTGATCCTGACCCGTGACGATATCAGGCGCATTGTCCTTCACCTGTGGACCATTCAACAGCTCTTCATTACGGCGTGCATTGTCATTTTTCCATTGATCTTCTGCCTTACGCTGCATCGACTCACGGGCATGAGCTCCCGGCACGTTATCGATCAGCACTTGCACCAACTGATGCTCAATTTCTCGAATGACATCCATCATCTTTTTGATGACTTGGCCAGTAAGATCTTGAAAATCCTGAGCCATCATAATATCGAGCAGCTCTTTATTGGTCGCGGCCGCAATGGTTGGCACATCGCTTAGGTAGGTGCGTGTCTCTTTTACCAGAGCTTTGGCATCGTCCAACTCTTGGGGTGCTTCAAACCACTCAGCCCAGCGCTTATCAAGCGCTTCAGCACGGTCAGAGAGTTGGTCTTGTAATGGCTGAGCGCGATCAATGGCATTTAATGCACGTTCAGCTGCCTGCTCAGTCATGGTAGCGACGTAATGCAATCGGTCACGCGCGTCAGGAATTGCTTCCGCTGCTTTCTCGATCTCTTTGTCCAGACCCAGCTCTCGCATGTTGTCGCGCAACATGCGGGTCAGTTTGCCGATGCGAAAGATCAGGTCTTCAGCGGCTTCTTCAGATAGCTGGGTAGCGCTATCCTGCTCATGCTGACTCATCGTGTTGTCTCCTCGTTAACCGAGCATTCAGGCGCAGCCGCTTCATTTACCCATCTTATCGAAGATCTTATTTAGCTTTTCTTCGAGTGTGGCTGCTGTAAACGGCTTGACGACGTAGCCATTAGCGCCCGCTTGGGCGGCCGCGATGATGTTCTCTTTTTTGGCTTCCGCGGTCACCATCAATACGGGTAGCTCTTTCAGTGCTTCATCCTGGCGGATCTCTTTAAGCATTTCCAAGCCGTCCAGGTTTGGCATATTCCAATCAGATACGACGAACTCGAAGTTACCCGCACGCAGCTTATTCAGCGCGTCCTGACCATCTTCTGCCTCATCAACATTGGTAAAGCCAAGCTCTTTCAACAAGCTGCGAACGATCCGACGCATGGTGGGAAAATCGTCCACTACCAGAAAACTCATGTTCTTATCGGCCATTGGTTATCCTCTCAATCAAATTATTTCTAACATAATGATACTTATAAAACCGTCCTTAAAACCGTCCTTAGAACAGCTCTTAAAAACAGTTTTTAAACAGTTCTTAAAACAGCTCTTACCCCCTCAAACGCCTAGAACGCTTCCCACTCTTCGTGGTGGCTAGGCTCTGGGGACCGGCGAGGGCTGGGCGCAGTGGCTGCCTGCGGCCTAGCAGCCGGCACGTTTACTTGGCTACTCGCAGGCAGTGCTTGACGCTGCACGCCCTCTTGGCTAGTTAACAAAGCAAAGACAGCCACCGCCTCTTCTAACTTGTTTGCTTGCTCTTCGAGCGACATAGCCGCCGCGGAGGCTTGCTGAACCAGCGCTGCATTTTGCTGGGTCACTTCATCCATCTGCCCTACCGCTTGGCTGACCTGTTCAATGCCATCGCTCTGCTCCTGAGACGCTGCAGAAATCTCATCCATAATATCGGTCACCCGACGGACAGCCGTCACCACATCAGACATAGTGGTGCCCGCTTGCTCTACCAGGGTAGAGCCTTGCTTGATTTGTGCAACAGAGGCATCAATCAGTGTTTTAATCTCTTTTGCCGCATCTGCGCTGCGGCTAGCCAAGTTGCGCACCTCACCAGCGACAACGGCAAAGCCACGCCCTTGCTCGCCAGCGCGTGCCGCTTCGACTGAGGCATTGAGCGCCAAAATATTGGTTTGAAAAGCGATAGAGTCGATCACACTGGTGATATCGGCCACTTTCTGGGAGCTGGTAGAAATACCGTGCATGGTCTGTACTACCTGCTCAACCACTTGGCCTCCCTGCTCGGCAGTAGTGGAAGCATCTGCTGCCAGCGTGCTTGCCTGACGCGCATTGTCGGCATTTTGTTTAACCGTGGCCGTCATTTGTTCCATGCTGGCGGCCGTTTCTTCGATCGAGGCAGCCTGCTGCTCAGTGCGTGATGACAGATCCGCATTACCACTGGCTATCTCTCGCGTGCCGTAATGGATTTCACTACTGCCTTCACGAACCCGCGTCACAATCGCCGTCAGGTTTTGCTGCATCGTGCCCATCGCTGCAAAAAGACGCCCCACTTCGTTTTTGCCTGATGCGGGAACAGGCTCCGTTAAGTCAGCCTGAGATATTTTGTCCAGTCGTCTTACGGCATCATTCAACGGCGCGATGACCGTACGGCGTAGAGCGATATAAATTAGCACCGTCACCAATAGCGCAATTGCCACGGCAATCGCATTGACTAGCATAAACAGATCGCCTTGCGCTTCAGCGTCGCCACGAATGCTATCTACCTGCTGAAAACCATGCTGCACAAAAGCAGTGGCGCTATTGGCTAAATTGCTCAAAGGCTCAACCAGCTCGCCGCGAAGCCGATTAAAAGCATTAATGTCCATGGTTTCGAACGTCGCATGCTGCTGTTTGACCAAGGCCAGCACTGCGCGAAAGTCGTCTATCAATGCCTCGCCCAATGCGTCGTTTGTCGTCGCAGCGAAGCGTTCAAAACGCTGTTCGGCACGGCCAATGCGATCCAGCGCAATGTCGACCTGGTCATTGGATTGGCGTGTTTGGCCGACCATCAAAAAGTTGGACGCTGTTTCCATGGCCAGCATCGCTTGGTTAAGCAACGAGTCAGCGCGATTAATCTCGTTGAGCTGGCTATTGCTGATGAGGCTATAGGTTGCCAGGTTAGCCTGGGCATTACGGTCTGCCATAAAGCTAATACCAGCTAACACCACTATCAGCATGACAAAGCTAGCCAACGCGGCAATAACGGCAGAGTGAATACTGATATGACGCAATGAGCGTGTCATTTTTTTGTTCCCCTTTCTTATTGATGCGTAACGGGGTGTTACACCCGCTGAGCACGCCCTGAAGCGGCAATTAAGGCCATCAACCGCGATGGAATATCATCTAACGCAACCACTTCGACTGCTCCCCCGACGGCGATGGCTTCTCTTGGCATACCAAACACCACACAGCTTTGCTCATTTTGCGCAATGGTGGCTGCCCCGGCTTCACGCATCTCAAGAAGACCTGCAGCGCCATCCTTGCCCATGCCGGTCAAAATCACACCAATGGCGTTTTTACCCGCATGCTTGGAAGCAGAGTGAAACAGCACATCGACAGAGGGACGGTGACGATTCACCGGCGGGCCATCATTTAAGCGCACAACATAGTTGGCACCACTACGGACAAGCTCTAGATGTTGATCGCCCGGCGCGATATAGGCATGGCCCGGTAAGACCCGCTCGCCATCGGTGGCTTCTTTTACGCTAATTCGGCACAGCCGATCTAGCCGCTCGGCGAAAGAGCGGGTAAAGCCACCGGGCATATGCTGAGTAATCAAGATGGCCGGTGCATTGGCCGGCAGTGGCTCGAGCACTGAGCGAATTGCCTCTGTGCCGCCGGTAGAAGCGCCAATGATAATCAGCTTCTCACTCGACACCATGGGTGCTTTTAGCTGTGTGGGTGGCGGCGCATTTTTATGACGGGCCTGGCGAGGACGCGAGCGGGCAGCAGCGCGCAGCTTGTCGGTAATTTCAGTTGCATACTCCATCATGCCACTGCGAATACCCAAGCTGGGCTTGGCCACAAAATCCAATGCGCCTAACTCTAATGCACGCAGAGTAATCTCTGAGCCGCTCTGGGTCAGCGATGACACCATAAGTACCGGCATGGGACGCAGCCGCATTAACCGTTCCAGAAAATCAAGACCATCCATCCGCGGCATTTCTACGTCCAATGTCAGCACATCAGGATTGTGTTGTTTGATCAGATCCCTTGCAGCAATCGGGTCTGGCGCGACGGCGACGACTTCCATATCCGGCTGAGAGTTGATTATTTCCGTTAACAAATCACGAATCAGCGCCGAGTCATCAACGCACAACACTTTGATTTTGGCTGCGCTCAAAGCACGCCTCCTTTATGACGGTAGCCACCTGTGTGCCATCCCACTCCGCTAAGGCGATTGCCAAAAGGAGTCAACGCACGTAACCGATTTATTTTTTTGCGAGGGTATAAACCGTTTGCCCACGCAGCTTGAATGCATCGCTGATATACGAAAAATTTTCCGAGTGTCCCGCAAACAGTAAGGCGTCTGACTTCATTAGCGGGGCAAACCGTTTTAGTATCTTGGCCTGGGTATCTTTATCGAAATAAATCATAATATTACGGCAAAAAACGGCATCGAAAGGGCCTTTTACCGGCCATTGGGGCGCCAGCAAATTAAGCGGCAAAAACTCCACCAACGATGATACTTCCGGCCTTATACGTGCCAAGCCGGCATGACCACCGGTGCCTTTCTGGAAAAATCGCTTAACCCGCCCTTCATCTAATTTACGTACCTGCTCAAGCGGATAGATACCGGCACGCGCTTTACTGAGTGCATCGGTGTCAATATCGGTGGCAATGACTTTGGCCTGGGCGGCTTTTGGCCCCAAGGTTTCTAGCAGCGTCATGGCAATCGAGTAGGGCTCTTCCCCGGTGGACGCCGCTGAGCACCAAATAGTCACCGGACTTTGCTGTTTCTTAATGTGCTCAGCTAATAGCGGAAAGTGGTGCGCCTCACGAAAAAAAGCAGTGAGGTTGGTGGTTAAAGCGTTGGTAAACGCCTCCCACTCTCTAGCGTCCGGCTGGCGCTCCAACCGAGATAAATAGTCGGTAAAACGCGTAATACCGTGGTGACGCAGTCGCTTGGCTAAGCGGCTGTAGACCATTTCACGCTTATGCTCCGCAAGCACTATTCCGGCGCGCTGGTAAATCAATTCTCGTATACGCGCAAAGTCAGCATCGGTTAGCACCAGATCACGTTCGATCTGCCCTCCCGATGCCCACTGGCCGACGTCAACTCCCCGCTCGCGTTGGTCGATCAAAATTCTTCCCACTCCTCTACTGCGGCCAACTGCCGCGTGGTTGGCGATGAAGGCGGTTTAGTTGGGCTATCTGGGAGCAGTGCTGGCGACCGAGAAGCAGTCGGTGCTGGGCTAAGCGCTGCTTTTGGCGAGTTCTGATGATTCAAACGAAACGCTTCAACCGACAGGGCCAATAGGCTCGCTTGCTGCTCCAATGCCACGGCGGCGCGCGCTGTTTCCTGAACACGAACGGCATTCTGCTGTGTCGCTTGATCCATTTCGGCAACGGCTTGGTTCACTTCAGCGATACCGTGGCTCTGTTCTGCTGACGCTGACGAAATGTCATGCATGATCTGGGTAACATTGCGCGCCGCGTCGGCCACCTCACTAATTGCTACTTCGGCTCGTTTGACCAGCCCAGCGCCCACATTGACTTCTTGATTAGAACCATCAATCAACACGCGAATCTCTTGAGAGGCGCTTGCGCTTCTGCCGGCTAGCTTGCGCACTTCTTCCGCAACCACCGCAAACCCACGCCCATGCTCACCAGCCCTGGCGGCTTCAACGGATGCGTTGAGCGCCAGAATATTGGTTTGGAAAGCAATCGAGTCAATTACATTGATGATGTCAGTCATTTTTTGCGAGCTTTGGGTAATTCGCTGCATATTCTCGACCAATTGCGACATTAGCTCCCCAGTCTGGGTGACTTGCTTAGCATTATTATCGGCAAGACGACGCGCTTCTTGAGCGTTATCGCTGTTTTGACGCACAGTCGTGGTCATTTCTTCCATGCTGGATGCGGTTTGCTGGAGCGACGCGGCCTGTTGCTCGGTACGAGACGATAGCGCCTCATTGCCGCTGGCAATATCTCGAGCGGCTGGGGTAACCACATTAATACCGCCTTTTACATCGCTGATAATGCTGCTCAAACTTTTCCGCATAGTGTTCAGCGACTCCATCAGCATCCCAACTTCATCCCGCTGGTGGGGGGGCACTTTTGCGGCTAGGTTTCCGCCCGCAATTTGCAAGGTAAAGCGAGACGCGCTTTTAAGCGGCCGAACAATCGAACGTAACATCAGCCCCCCAAGCAGGATAAGCGCCAGCACGCCAACACCTAGTACAGCGGCCTGAGCGCTTAGCATGCGGGTTTGACCTTGCTCAGCATCAGCAGCCATTACCTCCGCAGCCACCTGTTTTTCAGCGATGAGCTGGTTCACCATCGTTGAGAGTTCGCGCCCTTCGTTATTCATCACACTGATGACTGCGTCCAAACCGGTAAACACTTGATACGTGTCTTCTGCTTGCAAGACGGTTTCCGCCTGGAACATGCCATTGTCTAAAAAGCTTTGCAGCTGAGTATTGAAGGAGCTGGCTAGCGCTGTCGTATTGACATCTCGGGAGTAGTATTGCTGCCAAGCGGACTCGATCGTCGCCGCGCTATTGGCAATCATGTCGCCCATCTCGAAGCGCTGTTGAATCAGCTCCATGCGCTCTGGTTCAATCATGGCCTGGCGTGTTTGCGCAATGGTCTGGTCAATTTGCTGTAAGCGAATAACATCTTGCAGGCCATCATGATTTAGCGTCGCTAGCCGCTCTCCTGCGACATTAAGGCCATACAACCCAAGGCCTCCACTCACCAGCAGCAGTGCGCCAGCGACGACAATCATGCCAACCAATTTAGCGCGCAGAGTATCCAGTCGTATCCGCTTTAAACCTTGAGTTAAGCCTTTCTTGCGCAACTTCCCCTTGTCTAAATAGAGCTGTTTGTTACGGCCTTCACGGATTTCAGCGTAGGCCTGTTCCGCTTGGGCGATCGCCTCTCGGGTTGCCTGTACCCTGACCGAGGCATAGCCAACGACCTGGTCGTCTTCAATAATCGGCGTTACGCTGGCACTCACCCAGTAGTGGTCACCATTCTTGCAACGGTTTTTAACCAGTCCTCGCCATGTTTCACCGCTTTTCACGGTCTGCCACAGGTTTTCAAATGCTGCTGGCGGCATATCCGGATGTCGAATCAGGTTATGGGGCGCACCTATCAGCTCTTCGTACTGAAAACCACTGATCTCGATAAACGCTGGGTTGGCATAGGTAATGCGCCCTTTAAGATCCGTGCGCGAAACGAGGAAATCATCGCTCTGTAGTTCAATTTCACGCTGAGTGACTGGCTGGTTATTACGCATCCGCCTACCTTATTTTTAGTATTGAAGCCGAGGAAGTCATGAGCCTAAACCGCAAGACCTAAAACGCTTCCCACTCATCGACTGCCGTGTTGCGCGCAGGTGTTTTTTTGGTCGCCGTGCTGTGGGCGATAGGTACTGGCTGAAGCGCTTGAGGCCGCATGGCAAACTTTTTCTCTGCCAGGGCAGGCGTCACCTGGAAGCGCTCAACCGCTTCCCTAAGACGTGCCGCTTCGCTCTCTAATTCGTTGGCGCTGCGTGCCGCCTGCTGAACCAACTGGGCATTTTGTTGAACAACCTGATCCATTTGGGCAACCGCTTGATTCACTTGCCCAATCCCGTTGCTTTGCTCTTCGGAGGCAGCCGCAATCTCATCCATAATGTCGTTGACCCGCTGCACCGCGGCGACAAGGTCCTGCATGGTTTTTCCCGCGTGGTTCACCCGTTGGGTACCCGCATCCACTTTGCCAAGCGATGTATCGATCAGCGTGCGAATTTCTTTAGCTGCATTCGCACTGCGGCTAGCGAGACTGCGAACTTCCTGCGCGACAACCGCAAACCCTTTGCCATGCTCACCCGCACGGGCGGCTTCTACCGAGGCATTTAAGGCGAGAATATTGGTTTGAAAGGCAATCTTATCGATCACCGTAATAATGTCGGCAACCTGGTGGGAGCTGGCGCTAATGTCCTGCATGGTTTCAACAATATTGGCAACTTCTTCGCCACTGCGTCTGGCGGTTAGCGTTACTTCATTGGCGAGCTGACTGGCTTGTTGTGCATTGTCTGCATTGTGTCCAACGGTAGAGGCCAATTGCTCCATGCTTGAGGCCGTCTCTTCTAGCGAAGAGGCCTGCTGTTCAGTGCGTGAGGAGAGGTCGTTATTGCCACTGGCGATATGTTGAGAGCGCTCAAAAATCGACGCACCGCTTTGGCGTACTACGCCAACCGTTTCAGACAGTGAAGACTGCATATGCGCCATTGCACTATACAGCCTGCCAATTTCATTATTGCCCGGTGAGGTTATTTGCTGACTTAGATCGCCCTGGGCCATTTTCTCAAAGTAACCGACCAGACGATCCAAGGGGCGCAACACATTAACGGTCACCCCCCATACCACCACCGCGACCGTTACGCCGGTCATAATGACCACGCCAATCAGCACCCAGCGAATGCGCGTCGCAAACTCACTAAACGCCGCTTGCTGCGCCTGCAAATCACTCGATGCCTGCACAATAGCGGCACCGTGGTGGAGTGCATAAAGGCCTATACCACAGGCCACCACCACCAAGGTTGAGAAAGTGGCTAATACCAGCCCCCAACTGAGACGCACGGTCATATTGCTCATCATTTGACGCAGTAGCGGTGTCACACGCATTACTCCAAACACAACCGTAGTAGCCGATGCTATCCGTAGCACCAGAGAGGGCTGTTTTTTTGGCTTAAGAAGGCACTCTCCCTGTGCCCAGTCACACAGGTGTTAGCGGTTGCGGTTGCTGGTGCTATCGACCAAGGCCATTTCTTCGCTGGTCAGCAGCTTATCGATATCAACCAACACCAACATGCGGTCTTCAAGACTGCCTAAGCCGCTCAAGAAATCAGAGGAGAGCGTGACGCCAAACTCAGGCGCTGGCTTGATTTGCTCGGGTGTTAGCGTCATGACATCGGAAACGCCGTCCACCACAATACCAACCACGCGATCGGCGACATTGACCACGATCACAACGGTTTGACCACCGTACTCCACGCTGTCTAGGTGAAATTTAATGCGTAGATCGACAATGGGCACAATGACGCCACGCAAATTGGTCACCCCTTTAATAAAATCAGGGGCATTGGCAATACGCGTGACGTTTTCATAGCCGCGTATTTCCTGAACCTTAAGAATATCAATGGCATACTCTTCTTCTCCCAAAGAGAACACCAAAAATTCGCGATTATCGGCTTCTGCGGCGGACAGCACCGCACCATTGTTTGCCTGGCTCATGACGGCTCGGCCTCCTGGTAATAAGAGAGATGGGGATAACTCACCTGTTTTCCGGCTTCTTTCTTGGCACGGCTTAACCGATGTAAACCTGTAATATCGAGAATTAGCGCGACGCTACCGTCACCCAGGATGGTCGCCGCCGAAACCCCCGGCACTTTGCGGTAGTTATCTTCTAAGTTCTTGACAACCACCTGTTGCTGGCCAATCAGTTCATCGACCAACATGGCATAACGGCGCCCCTCCCCCTGCACGATCACGGCAATACTCTTGGTTGGGTCGGTAATGGCATTTTCCACATCGAGCACTTCATGGATCGCAATGACCGGCAGGTACTCATCGCGCACTTTAAGCACCACATCATCACCCGCCATGGCATACATATCGCCTTTGGCAGGCTGCAACGATTCAAGTACTGTGGAGAGTGGCAAAATAAAGGTTTCACCACCTACCTTGATCGACATACCGTCAAGAATGGCCAGTGTCAGCGGCAACACGATGCGCGTATTGGTGCCTTCACCTTTCTTGGACTGGATTTCAACCCGGCCGCCCATGCCTTGAATATTCCGCTTGACCACATCCATGCCAACACCACGGCCAGAAACGTCGGTGACTTCTTTTGCGGTGGAGAAACCCGGTGCAAAAATCAGCTGGAAGACTTCTTCGTCAGGCATGTTGTCGGAAACGCTCAAGCCGTTCTCACGCGCCTTGGCCAACAACCGATCACGATCCATGCCCGCGCCATCGTCACGCACTTCAATCAGAATATTGCCGCCCTGATGGCGTGCTGATAACACGAGCTTGCCAACACGGGGCTTACCTACCGCTTCCCGCTCATCCGGCATTTCGATGCCGTGATCCAAACTATTACGTACCAAGTGCGTTAGCGGATCGGTAATGCGCTCAACCAGACTTTTATCCAGCTCGGTGGACTTGCCTTCGGTAATCAGCTCAATTTCTTTGCCCAATTTACCGGCGGTATCACGTACAACACGGGGGAATCGGCTAAACACAAATTCCATCGGAATCATGCGGATCGACATTACCGCTTCTTGAAGATCGCGTGCGTTACGCTGGAGCAGGCTCATGCCATTTTGCAGCGAGCTATTGCCAACAGATTGATCACCAAGGTCGCTGACCGTTTGGTCCAGCATCGACTGGGTAATAATCAGCTCGCCCACCAAATTGATGATCTGGTCGACTTTATCTACCGACACACGGATCGAGGCAGACTCGGCGGCCGCTTTTTTGGGGGCGGATTTGGCTGGCTTTTCTGGCGAGGGTGTTTTGTCAGCAGGTTTAGCCACCGCTGGCGCCGCTGGCTCAACACTATTAGGAGGCTCAACACTAGCAGTAGACTCAACAACATCAGTCGACACGGCTGCTGGCGCGTCTAACGCAGCGCTGGCACCTTGGCCTTTTTCAACCGCTGTCTGGCTAATTTCGATCTGCTCAGGCTCGATAATGAAGCACATCACCGCTTCAATATCGTCCGCACTGACGTCACCCGTCAGCGTGACTTCATAACGTTTTTCATCACCCGAGTGGGACTGGACATCACCCAGTTGCTCAAGCTCTTCTACCAGCAGCGTGCGATCTTTTTCGTTAACATTCAGTAGCGCAACCAACAGATGGCGCTCGCTTGGCGCGGGGGATTCGGCAGCCACGGCGCTGGCTGATGGTTTTTTTTCAACCGCTGGCGCGGGGGGCGCTGGTGCATCCAACGTCTGGCCAATTTCTTCTAGCGCGATCTGCTGCAGTGTCTGGCAGATCCGCTCGTAGGCTTCTTGGTTGGGCTCTTCCTCGTTGCGATAGGCATCGAGTTGCTCATGCATGATGTCTTTTGCCTCTAAAAAAGTATCAACGAGGTCGGCTCGCAATGTCAGCTCACCTTTGCGTGCGTGATCTAACAAGTTCTCAAAGATGTGCGTCGTTTTCTGCAACACACTGAAGCCGAAGGTACCCGCGCCGCCTTTTATTGAGTGGGCAGCGCGGAAGATAGCGTTTAGCTGCTCGCTATCCGGATCATCGACATCCAGCTCCAGCAGGTGCTGCTCCATATCGGCCAGCAGCTCTTCAGCTTCTTCAAAAAAGGTGTCAAAAAAATCCGCTATATCCATGCACCGCTCCACATAAACGTCTTAGTGTTGTGATAAGCCCTGCTCATTCGCTTTCATCGCTCTGAGACGCGCTTTGTGGCAGCGCTTCTAAAAGCGCATCTTCCTCAGGCAATGAGGAATCAAAACTCATAACGCCTGGATTACGAATCGCTTCAGCGATTTCTGGCAATAAGACAACAAGCTCAATGCGACGATTAACCGGGTCTGTCGGCGCAGTGTCAGGCAGCCTGACACGATCGGCAAAGCCCGATACGCGCAGCAGTTGATCGGGATCAAGTCCACCCGCAACCAATTCACGCCGAGAGGCATTCGCTCGGTCGTTGGACAGCTCCCAGTTGCTGTAGCCTCGATAGCCACCTGCATAAGGCACGCTGTCGGTGTGGCCGCTGATGCTTAAGTCATTGGGTAATTCGTTAAGTAGCGGTGCCATCGTACGGAGCAGGTTGCGCATGTAGGGAGCCACTTGGTCACTGCCTAACTCGAACATAGGCCGCTGCTCCGTATCGAGCAGCTGAATCCGTAGCCCTTCACGGGTTAAATCAAAGCGCATTTGGCTACGTAGGTGGCGCAGCTCCGGGTCTTGCTCAATGGCCCGCTCAATGCGCTCTTGCAAATCGTTAAAGAAACGCCGCTCCTGAACACTGGGACGGCTATGCTGCAGGATATCAATCCGAGCTCGTTCGCCATCGGTGTGGGTCGGGTCTGGGCCGCCGCCTGGAATCACCTGGGTGCTTCCTGACCGATCGCCACTGGTCATTGCCGAGATCAATGGCGTACTGAAGTACTCTGCAACACTGCGACGGGTTTCTTCGTCGGAAACACTTAAAATCCACATGACCAAAAACAGCGCCATCAGAGCTGTCATAAAGTCAGCAAGGGCGATCTTCCACGCACCGCCATGGTGGGCATGCACCACTTTTTTGCGCCGAATAACAATCGGACGCTTATCGCCCCCCTTACTCATGCATTACCGCCCTTTTTAGCGTCGCGAACGTACTCTTCAAGCTCTGCGAAGCTGGGACGTTCGGTGCTGTGTAATGCCTTCCGACCAAATTCGACAGCTAACTGGGGAGCATAACCATGCAGGCTCGCCAGTAGCGTGACACGGATACACTGGAGCATTTTTTCTGCTTCTTTGGCTTGCCGCTCGGCATAGCTCGCAATTGGGCTGATAAACCCATAGCCCATTAAAATCCCCAGGAAGGTACCTACCAGTGCCATGGCAATCATTTGTCCCATTTGTTCAGGGCTGGCATCTGCGTAGGTCAATGCTTTAATAACCCCCATTACCGCGGCGACGATCCCGAACGCAGGCATTGCATCACCTACTTTGGCAATCGCATCAACGGGAATATGGGCTTCCTGCTCAAATACTTCGATTTCGTGAAGCATTAATTCATCGATTTCCATCGGTTCCATGCCACCACTCACCATCAACCGCAGATAATCGGTTAAAAAATCCATAATATGAGGGTCTGCAAGCACCGTGGGATGCTCTTGAAACAGCGGGCTGTCCTGGGGGTTGTCAATGTCACGCTCAATGCCCAACATCCCCTCACGACGCACTTTAGAGAGGATCTTGTATTGCAGCGCCATTAACTCCATATACAGTGCTTTATTATATTTTTTGGTGCGCTTGAGCCGGGGAAGTATTTTAAACGTGGCTTTAATCGCTTTGCCGTTATTGGCAGCAATAAAAGCGCCAACGCCTGCACCGCCAATAATCAGCAGCTCCAGGGGTTGGAACAAGGGGCCCAAGCTACCGCCTGCCATCACATAACCGCCAAAGACAGATAGCAGTACGACCAAATAACCCAGAGGAATCAGCACAAGCAGTGTCCTTGCGGTATCAGTTTTATCTCATAGGAGCGCGATTGCCGTGTTTCAAAAAGAAGACACAGAAAAGTCCCGCTCCACGCGTTTCTTAGCCATAGCATACGCAGGCGTAGGCAGTTCTAATGAAAAAGTACCCACCCCTTTTGGTGCTATCTATGCGTTAAAGACGCACTTTTTTGGTTATATGCTTACCCGCTGTGGGTAAGACAGTTTTAATCTTTCATAGCCGCGCCTTGCGCGTTTTGCCGGCTCGCGAGGGAGGCTGACAAATACCACAAACATAATCATGAGTGGGGCTATGCGCATGCGCGACAAAGTGCCCCCCACAGCGCGTGCACCTGTTGAGTTGCAACAAGTCACTTTCAAAAAACCGTACCAGTGTCCACGCCCGAGTAAGCCCAAGCACCGGCTCAACGTTTTCGAGGTTTATCTGCTCTTCATACAGGCGGTAGGCTTTGACAAAGGCATCAATACGCTCGCAACAGGTATTATTTTGAATACTGTTATAAATGTTATAAAACAGCGACGAATGCACGTTTGGCAGCCACGTCACGAACCAGTCCGCTGAAAAAGGCAGCATCCCCTTAGGCGGCGACATCCCCCGCACTTCTTTGTACAACTTAATCAAGCGCGTGCGACTTAGGTCTGTTTCGGTCTCTAGTACTTGTAAACGTGCACCCAATTCAATCAGCTCAATGGCCAGTTGCACTTGGTGCATTTCATCAACCAAGCTTTTCTGACTCACTCTGACTCTCCTACCGGAAACACCTCAAACTCTTCACAAGCCGACAACAAAGAAGCATGTAACCCTGAAAGACCTTGATCCCGAGGGTTATGAGTAATTTTGCGCAGTTGATGGACGCTCGTTTGGCTTAGCCGGCAGATCAGCTGGTTATTGCGCGCCAGTTTCGTCAACTGCCGAGCATTCAGAGACACCAGCAGATCAGCAAGCTCGCTGTCTACCTTTAGGCGAAACATCGCTGCCTCTCGGTCTTCGACCAACAAACGCTGCGCGAGAAGTAAATACGCTAAATTAATTTCTTGAATTTCATCGAGAAAGCTTGTTTGACTCATAGTGTTCCATCGAACGACATGGGCGTTTCGTTATGGCTTTATACTGACGCCTTAAAGGTTTTTAACATTCCTCTGTCATGGTTACATACAACGTTTGTATTGGCTACCAGCGCTCTTGACGAGGAATTAACCCTTCTTCGGATAACTCAAA
Source organism: Vreelandella venusta (assembly GCF_007989605.1). Taxonomy (GTDB): domain Bacteria; phylum Pseudomonadota; class Gammaproteobacteria; order Pseudomonadales; family Halomonadaceae; genus Vreelandella; species Vreelandella venusta. The sequence goes on from NZ_BJUL01000004.1 coordinate 270,215, forward strand.
AACCCATACAAGAAGCTCTGCAATCACCTGATATAAATTTGCCGGAACCTCGGCATCGAGATCTAACTGCATCAGCAGTGCTACAAGCTCAGGTGCATCGTGCACATAAATACCTTGGCGCTGAGCCTCCGCCATAATCCGCTCCGCCAGCTCGCCGTAACCCTTTGCGATCACTCTCGGTGCCTGATCTCTGTCTTGATAGGCTAGCGCGACAGCTTGGCGACGATGTTCACCCGAGGTCGTCATCATGGCCCTCCAAGGCGGCATAATGTGCTCGCACCTGAACACTGCGAAAATCTAACGCCTGCAGACGTTTTTCTAATCGCTCACTGCCCAGCTCTAAAGACTGGTATGTCGACGCCGTATCTGTGGTTAGATCGATGCTTAACGCTGACTGGTAAAGCCTGATGGAGGCGCTGAACGCTCCCAGGTTAGGCACGTCGAGCTGCATATCTGACTGCCAGACACCATCCTCCTCCGCCTCTTGCTGGGCGCTTTCGCGCTCCCCTTCCCGAGTGGGCATATGAATGACTAATGCCATGAAAATACCGGCCCACACATCCCCTTCCCAGCGAAGAACCGGCATCACAAGCATATCGAGCTGCTGACGCACTAAGCTCTGCAAACTTTCATGCACAATCTCACGGCCACCGCGCGCTAGCGAACTCTCTTCCATCGCCATATCAATGCTGACGGCAGCGCTTGCAGAGACATTGGCAGACACACGCTCAGGCTGTGCGCCTGTTGGCAGGGTATTACCTGGCATAAGCGCGGCAGGGCGGATCAAATTAGCTTGCTCACTTGCCACAGGTATCAGCAGCGAATTCGGCAATATGGCAACGTTTGTATGACTTTTCCCTAATGCGGCACTTGGCGCAAAAGGAGGCATTACAAACGAGGCCATACTGGCAGGCAACATTACTCGCGAACCTGTCTGCATCTGCGGTTCTCGCAGCAACTGCTGCCGGGAAAACTCGCCTTGAAACCATCGCTTCAAATGCGACTCGTAAAACAGCCCGCTATCCCGAATGCTGCCTTCTAACCGACTCGCCAGTGCCGTCGCAGAGGGCGCTTCCGCCGATCCCATCAGCGGCGCCTGGGGGCGCACCATTGCTGGTGGCGCAGGAAAACGCAACAAGACATCGGCGATGGTGCGCGCCGCTGGGCTAAAGTGAGTTTGCGTTGAGCCTAGTAGTGGATTGGCTGTCTCTCCCTTAGCGGCGGGCAGCCGTTGCCCATCAAGCGTAGATGGCAGACGCCTAAGGTCATCAAGAGGTGACGATAGCGGGCGCCCATCCAGGCTTGCATCGCCTTGCAGTGCGCGCGGCCCCTCACCCGGTGGCACTGGCTGCACGGGCGCGTTAAGAGGACGCTGGGACAGCTCGCCCTTACGCCCAAGCACTTGGTGCATGAGCGTATCAATAAGTGGCGTAATGCCACTCACGTAGCTTCCTCTTCCTGATCGTTATCGAAAAGCGTCGCATTCGCTTGCTGAGGCGCATAAGCACGATGCAAACTTCGTTGACGTTGAGAAACACCTATCAGCTTGCCTAGCTCATCTCGCCTAGCCACCAAACGGCGACGAATTTCAACATCGTGCTCAAGAATGCTTTCCAGTAACTCTGTTTTTTGCCTCCGGCCATCATCATCAAGCACGGTCTCTTCATCATGTTTACGCAACGCTTCAACGGACATCACATAGTGAGTACGTTGTTCGATAAGCTCTGCCCACTGCTCCGCATTCGCGAGCTCGTGCATTTTTGTCACACAGATGAGTAGCTTGGCGTACGCTTCAATAAGCGCTTGCTGGGCATTTTCACGAGCAGTTTCAGAAGCCGACATGCTTTGCCTCACGCACTTTGCTGTTGACCGATTTCACGCCATGCAGAGGCGATGTCTTCAAGCAAACGTTCTGCTTGGTTGAGGCTGTCTTCATCATTTCGAAGGTTTGCGGCTAACAATAAACGGGAAATGTAGTCATAGAGAGAAGCCAAGCGCTCAGCAATATCACCGCCCTTCTCTTGATCCAGCGCAGCAACCAAGCCGTTGTTAATAATATCCAGCGCCTTGGAAATCGACTTTCCTTTTTCGGCCGTGTGACCTGCCTGCATATGAATACGCGCCGCACGGATGGCCGCCTGAGCACCATCAAACAGCATTACAATAAGCTGATGAGGATCAGCTGACATAACGCCGCTTTCCACGCCAACGCGGGCGTAGGCATTGGCACCTCGGCCATAAGCGGCGCCACCGCGAGAGTATGTCATAAGCGGGCTCTCCTTTATTAATGTGAGTAACAGCCACACAAGCAGCGACGCGCGCTGTTCCACGTTAACTGTTTCGCGTTCAAAATCGAGTTTATTGGCTCGGCTATAACTATTATCGGCGCCTGACTAATAGACTTTAATGTTTAACTTACTTTTCGCTCAGAAAGTTTCGCTCTCTTTGCCAAGCAGTAAATGGCTATGTAGACACCGCTACTTCACGCATTGGCTTACCCAGCCTTTCTAGAACGTCACCCCGCAGCGTATCGCCCAACGTTTCACGCATGGGTGACGTCGCCTGGTGAGTCAGCACGACTTCAGCCGGCGCCCCCTGTGCATCAAGGCGAACAATCCAAGCCATTTGCTCGCTGGAAAAATGCGCCAGCGCCCCCACCGGCAGGGGCTTGAAATGCTCGATGTAACGCTTGGTCCAGCGGGGATCAAATTGATGAGGATGGCTCAACAAGTGACGATAAATTTGCTGCACCGTTTTAGCGGGCCGGTCAGCTCGATCACGGCGCATCGCCTCTATCACATCGACCACAGCACTCGCCTTGGCTAGCTCGTTAATATCACTACCGGTTAAGCCATCAGGGTAGCCACTCCCATCCAGCCGTTCGTTAATACCGCCAATCACCGCTTGGGCAACGGCAGTAGAAAGCCACTGACAGTGCTGAAGACGATCTAACAACAACGCCACATGCTCGCTCATAGCTTGGCGATGAACGGCTTCGAATTGCGGCGCTTTGAACAGTATTTGCGGAACGAGGGCTTTACCAAGATCATGCACTAAACCACTCGCTACAATCGCTTTGCGCACATCACGGGGCATATTGGCACCCACTAAATCGAGCAAGTGCACGGCGACTGCAATCCCATGGCGAACGAGAAGCGGCTCCGGCGACATGCAGCGTGTCGCAAATAGCAGTGCTTCACGGTCCTCTTCATGAAGCAGCAAAAGGCGGTCGGCATTACGCGATAGTTGGCGAGAATCGATGTCGCTGCCTTGCTGCAAAAGCAGCAGTTGAGCATCCAAATAAGCCGCTACTTTCACCAAGCGCCGCGCCATGGGTGTTGCATAGCGCCGAATATCACGCCGCCCAACATGCTCCCCCCCTGCCGTACGTTTGCCAGGCTGCTCGAATAGCGGCGATGGCTGACGATCATCCTGCACTTCTTTTTTATAACGGGCGGCTTCGCGCTCGATTTCACAGACAAAATACCAAATTTGCCGCTCTTGCTCCGAGGCGCAGTTCATAAAACGGAAGCCTACGCGCAATAGGTGCCGCTCAGGATCGGTTTTTTGATGGCGCGGAACGCCCTGCACTTCAAAATACGTGCCATCTGGAAACGTAAAAGCCAGCGTTAGCGGCAGGTCAGCATCAGCCAACACCCCACTAGCAGTCAGCGGCAGCTCTATCTGGCAGCCATCCTGGGAAAGATCGCGCAGCTCTCCGTAAACCCTATCCTCGCCTTCGCCACATATTGAAGCGGGCACGACCATGCCTAAACGCAGCTCAGCGCGAAACGATTCGCGACGCTGGAGCACCTCCAGAGTCGCCGGATAGTCGCTACAACATAAAAAGCGCCCACCCACATGGCGGGTTTCGGTTAATGACAGAAACGGCGTGCGCACCACTTTGCCCTGGGAGTAGCCGCGCAGGAAAAAAAGCTCACCTTGCTGTAAGCAATCTAGCAAATGATCGACCGAGGATAAGTCCATCACTAACGTCTTGCCGGCGTACTGCTCCATCAACACGATAGGTTCTGGGCGCGCATCAGCGGAGGCCAAACAAAGCGACACTCCGCCACCTTCGATCATGGTATTTAACAGGGAGCTTACTGCGGTTGGACTGGTAACTCTTTCATATTCATCTTGTTGGACTGACATTCTCGTCTCGCTCGCTACCACGTTGTTATTACGTCACACCCAAAAAAAGGCAACAGAGCCTATCAGCAGCTTTTGGGCTGCCGTTTTAACGACCACACCCCTTCGCTATACAACAATAAAGTTTTTAGCCCCCTTGCCGATAACAGTGAAGAGGCCTATAGCTACGATTCGATGGCCTTACCATCTTATTGCCACCACGCCGCGTGGCTTTTTTCTAAAGGATTCCGTCTATGGGCCCCTTGTTAATTGATGAGCTAATCTCGATAGCAACAACTCCCTACCCACCAACACTTTCCCAATCAGCCACCCCAAACACATCGTCACCGCAGGCACCTGGCGTCGCAGGCGTTGACGGAGAACAGCCCGAACTCCTCAGCGTAAGCAAAGAGTCACTTACGGCACCGATACAGCGGATCAACGAAGCCTTTCGGCCACGGGGGTTGGAGTTTGAGCTAAGCGAGCAATCCGGGCGCGTCATTACGAAAGTCATCGACCGCGAAACCGGTGATGTTATTCGTCAAATACCCGCCGAAGAGGTGTTGCTCGTCGCAGAGCGACTGGGAGAGTTACAAGGACGAATTATTTCTCTAGAAGCCTGATCGAGCGATAGGAGAGGTTACTTCGTCATGACCAGTGATCTCTCTTGCTTACACTACTAGCCAGTCAATTCTTCACTATTCTCACTAGCGCTTGTGGCTCATTTTTTCGACGCCAACGAATAATGCTATCTAGACCTGCATATTCATTACGTCGCGATAGGCCGTTACCAGGCGGTTACGCACTTGAAGGCCCATCTGAAAAGCAACGCTCGCTTTCTGCATGTCGACCATCACGTCGTTCAGTTCAACATTCGGCTCACCTGCCTGAAAAGCCGTCGCTTTTGCGTTAGCAGCCTGTTGTAAGCGATTGATACGCTGAATAGACGCCTGCAACTCACTACCAAAACTGCCCTGACCCACCGCCGTGGCAATATGCTCACCCTTGATTGGCTGGGCTGCCTGGGTAGCTAAACCTTGCATTTGCTGCAGCGTTGACTGTATGGCAGGTGAACTCATAAGTACGACTCGTCCGGAGGAAAGTGGAGTAATACCAAAAGCCTATCACTGGTAGTACAACACTCATACGTACAAATACGCATTAAAAGCCAACCTGTTCGTTCATTTATGCTCGACCTGCCCCAGGATAATGGCGTCCATCACAATTCCGCTTCATCTTTTTAGCGGATAATCGCGATTGACGGATATTAGCCTATGCCTTCTTTGGTGATGCGCCTGAGCCGTCATCAGTTTTGCCTGTCCTCGTGGGGGCACGCATGAGCGAAACTGGTGCTACGGCAGGCCGTCAGAACAGTACGACACAAAATGCCCCCCGCAGCGGAACGGCAGACAATGACACCAAAGGCCTCTCAACGGCTCAGCGCACGTTAAAACAGCTACGTGGCAACCCGTTGGTTGTGCTGCTGATCGCGGCTGCAGCGTCTATTGCGATTGTTGCTGCGCTTTTCATGTGGGCTAGCAGCCCTGAGTATCGGGTTCTGTATAGCAACCTGAATGAAGCCGATGGTGGGCGTATCATTGCGGAGCTGGATAGCCGCGGCGTTCCCTATCAATTCAGCCAGGGCGGCCAAGCGCTGTTAATACCCAGCGATCAGGTGCACACGCTAAGGTTACAACTTGCTGAGCAAGGGCTCCCCCGTGGCGGTAACCTGGGCTTTGAGTTGATGGAGAATCAAGCCTTTGGTATCAGCCAGTTTGCTGAACAAGTTAACTTTCAGCGCGGCCTTGAAGGCGAGCTGTCTCGCTCCATTGAATCACTAGGCCCCGTCGATAAGGTTCGCGTTCATCTTTCGATGGCCAAGCCGTCAGTCTTTATTCGTGATCGTGAGCCAGCCAAAGCGTCCGTTGTACTAACGATGTTGCCTGGACGTGTGCTGGGCGAGGGGCAAGTTAGCGCTATTGTCCATATGGTATCCAGCAGTGTTCCTGAGCTAGCTCCGGAAGACGTCACCATTGTGGATCAAAATGGTCGCCTGCTTTCGTCTACAGCGTCACAAGGCAACGACCTGGACGGCTCTCAACTGGCCTACATCGCAGAAGTCGAACGCTCCTATCAGCGCCGTATCGAAAATATCCTGACCCCCATCCTTGGCAATGACAACGTACGCGCCCAGGTAGCGGCACAGATCGACTTTTCTCGTCGTGAACAGACCTCTGAGCGCTACGCCCCCAACCAAGCCCCCAATGAGTCCGCGGTTCGCAGCCGTCAGCTTAGCCTGTCGTACGATGGTGAGGATCCTCTGGCGACAGGTATTCCAGGGGCATTAAGCAATACCCCGCCCGGTGTTGCGCCATCACCAATCAATCAGCCCGACGCGGATGAAGAGGATGCCGAAGTACCTGACAACGCCTTGCAGAACCTGCGTCAAGATGACGTGGTGAACTATGAAGTTGACCGCAGCATTGAACATATTCAGCACCGCCTTGGCCAGGTAGAGCGCCTATCGGCAGCGGTTGTCGTGAACTTCCGTCAGGTTATCAATGACGAGGGCGAAGCAGAGCAAGTCGCCCTAAGCCCAGAAGAGGTTGCTCAGTTGGAGCGCTTGGTTCAACAGGCCATGGGCTTTTCGCAAGCGCGTGGCGATCAGGTGGAAGTCGTCAACACGCCGTTCGTCAGTGTCGATGACAGCGCGTCTGACGTCGCTTGGTGGCAACAGCCGGAGACGCTGTCGATTGCATCAACCTTGGGCCGCTATCTGCTTGTCGCCCTGGCAACGCTATTGCTCTATTTGCTGATTCTACGGCCACTGATCAAACGCTATACCCAGCCACCGGTGATGGCTGCCGCCATGCCTGGCAGTACGTTTAGCGCCAGCGTTGGAGGCGAAAGCGAAGAAGATGAGCAAGAGAACGAGGCATCTGCGTCTGGTGAAGACGACGATACCTACAGCAATAAGCCCAAACGGCGGCGCAAAACCTCGCTGTACGAACACAATCTTAACGACCTGCGTGAAATGGCCCAGGAAGATCCCCGTATGGTCGCAATGATTATCCGCAGCTGGATGAACACTCATGAGTAGCCCGATTGCCGAGATGACCGGTGCACGCAAAAGCGCCATTCTCTTGCTTGCGCTGGACGAAGATAGCGCGGCGGAGGTCTTTAAGTACCTCAGCGCCAGCGAAGTACAAGACATCAGTCTGGAAATGGCTCGCTTGCATCAAGTCTCACACGAAGACATGAAAGCAGTGCTGGAAGCCTTCCATAAAGAAAGCGAAGAGTTTGTGGCGCTAAACCTCAACTCTAGTGAGCATATTCGTTCGGTACTTACCAAAGCGCTGGGGAGCGAACGTGCCACCAGCCTTATCGAAGATATTCTCGAGACCACGGGCGGCAACTCCGGCATTGATGCACTGAATCTCATGGAAGCCTCCATGGTGTCTGAGCTGATTCGTGACGAACATCCGCAGATTATCGCCACTATTCTGGTTCATCTGGATCGGCACCAGGCGGCCGATATTCTTGAGCTGTTTGAAGAGAAGCTGCGTAACGATGTGGTATTGCGTATCGCGACGTTCAGCGGCGTTCAGCCAGCCGCACTGCAAGAGTTAACAGAAGTGCTGACCAGCATGCTGGATGGCCAAAACCTCAAGCGCAGCAAGATGGGTGGCGTAAGAACGGCCGCCGAAATTCTCAACTTAATGAATTCGTCTCAAGAAGAAGTCGCCATCGAAACCGTGCGCTCTCACAGCGAAGACTTGGCGCAAAAAATTATCGACGAAATGTTCCTATTCGAGAACCTACTCGACCTGGACAACCGCGCTATTCAGATGGTGCTTCAAGAAGTCGAAACCAACTCTCTGGTGGTGGCCCTCAAGGGTGCTCAGGAGGCGTTGGTCGACAAGTTCCTACGCAATATGTCCCAGCGAGCTGCCGATCTTGTTCGCGAAGACATGGAAGCCCGAGGCCCTATTCGCGTTTCACAGGTAGAAACCGAGCAGAAAGCTATTTTGCAGGTGGTGCGCCGCTTAGCGGATTCCGGTGAAATCGTCTTAGCTGGCGGGGACGATGAGTATGTCTAACGCCAAAACGCCTGAATTTGACCGTCACGGTAGTTGGCGACGCTGGCAAATGGATGAGTTAGCTGAGCAGACCAGCGGCTCACAAGCGGACGGCATACCAACGCCTTCCGCCCAGCAACGCAAAGTCGCGGCAGCCAAAAAAGCAGCCGAGCAGGCACGCCAACGTGAAGAGCAGGAACGCCAGGCGCTTTACGAACGCGTTCGCCAAGAAGCTGAGGAAGCGGGCTATCAGGATGGTTTGGCCCGAGGCCATCAAGAAGGTCTTGAACAAGGCCTTCGCGAAGGGCGTGCCCAAGCAGAGAGCGAGCTTGAACAACACATACGCAAAACCGTGGCGCCCTTACGCTCACTGGCAAAACAGTTTTCTGATGCACTAGAGCGTATTGATGAGACGGTGGCACATGACCTCGCCGAACTCGCGCTGGCAACCGGCAAGCAGTTAGCCGCAGATGCGCTACAAGAGCGTCCTGAGCAAATTCTTGAGGTCGTTCGTGAGCTGCTCCACACCGAGCCACCGCTCGTAGGCCAGCAACGTCTTTGGCTTAATCCGCAAGACCACGCGCTGGTTAAAGAGCATCTCGGTAGCGAGCTACAAGCAGCCAGTTGGTCACTGCAGCCAGATGATCAGCTCGCACGTGGTGGATGCCGGATCACCAGCGCTCAAGGAGAGCTGGACGCGACGTTTGAAAGTCGCTGGCAGGCAGCTGTTGCCCAGTTACGCAAACGCCATCACAACAGTGACTCACCATCCTCTACCCAGTAACACAAAGGTAAATGCACACGTTGATGAAACAGGTAATGCGATGAAACAGGTAATCCAATGAGCGAGGCGACCTGTCCGCACCTCTACCGCTGGCGCAAAGCACTGCACCGTACAACGCAGCGCGTTAGTCAGTTGCCTAACTACCGCACCAGTGGCCGTGTGATACGCGCCACGGGCATGGTCATTGAGGTAGTGGGGTTACGCGTAGCGGTGGGGAGTGCTTGCCGCATTGAATTACCTGGTGCAGATGGGCGGCTGAACGATAGCGACAAACATGCGGAAGCCGAAGTGGTTGGCTTTGCTGGCGACAAGCTGTTTCTTATGCCGCTAGAAGAAATTTCGGGCCTGATGCCGGGGGCCAGAGTCTCTCCACTTAGTGATGGCAGTGGCCACAGCGCCCGACGCTTTCCAATTGGCGATGAGTTGCTGGGGCGTGTGCTCGATGGCAATGGCAACCCGTTAGATGACCGTGAAAGTGTTGAGGATACGCCTCGCGCAACCCTTAATGCGACGCCACTTAATCCGCTTTCCCGAGCGCCTATTGATGCCCAGATTGACGTTGGCATCCGCGCCATCAACGCATTACTGAGCGTTGGCCGGGGGCAGCGCATGGGGCTTTTTGCTGGCTCTGGGGTAGGTAAATCCGTACTGCTCGGCATGATGGCTCGCTATACCCAGGCGGATGTCATCGTAGTGGGACTCATCGGCGAACGTGGTCGTGAGGTACAGGACTTCATCGACAACATCTTGGGGCCTGAGGGACGCAGGCGTGCTGTGGTCGTGGCAGCGCCCGCGGATACCTCACCACTCCAGCGCTTACAAGGAGCCGCTTACGCGACGCGGTTGGCCGAAGGTTTTCGCGATGCAGGGCGTGACGTTCTGCTGATTATGGATTCACTGACCCGCTACGCCATGGCACAGCGTGAGATTGCGCTCGCAATTGGTGAACCGCCCGCCACCAAAGGTTATCCACCTTCGGTGTTCGCTAAGCTACCCGGGCTTGTCGAGCGTGCTGGAAACGCTGAGCGCGGCGGCGGCTCAATCACCGCTTTTTATACGGTGCTGACCGAAGGCGATGATCAACAGGATCCTATTGCCGACTCAGCCAGGGCAATTCTTGATGGCCATATCGTGCTCTCACGCACGCTGGCCGAAGCGGGCCACTACCCGGCCATTGATATTGAAGCCTCAATCAGTCGTGCGATGACTGCCATTAGCTCTCCTGAACAGCTTCAAGAAGCCCGCACCTTTAAACAGCTTTTTTCACGCTATCAGCGCAATCGTGACTTGATCAGCGTAGGGGCTTATAGCCCAGGGCACGACCCAAGACTGGACGAGGCGGTGAACCGCTTCCCGTCATTGGAACGGTTCCTTCAGCAAAACATTGATGAGTGTGCAACGCTTGAAGCATCACGCCAAGCACTGCACGCGGTAGTGGGAGGTTAGCGATGAGTCATTCACAGCTCGACATGCTGACAGGCTTAGCCCGTGATGCGCGGGATAAAGCCGGGAAATTATTGGCAGAAGAACGACAAACGCAGCAACAAACAGAAGCGCAGCTGCAATCACTTAGCCGCTATCGCGTGGAGTATGCCGAGCGTTTACAGAAGGCGATGCGCGACGGCATCGACCCCGCCACCATGTACAACTATCAGCAGTTTCTGGCATCGCTGGATGCCGCCCTCAGCCGGGCACGGCAGGCGCTTGTAGCCCAGCAAAAACGTGTACAGCAAAGCCAACAGCATTGGCAACAGGAACAGCGCAAGCTCTCCTCCTACGATACGCTGACATCACGACGTTTATCCGAAGAGCATCGCCGCCAAGAACGTTACGAGCAAAAATCAAGCGATGACTTTGTAACGAACCGTTTAGCCCGCCAGCCGAATGATAAGGCGCATTAGCGCCACGCCGAGGAGCTGTATTTATGACTATTGAGCTATTGCTAACAATGCAGGGCCAGGGAGCTAACTCGTCATCAAGCTCTTCTGCAGCCCCAGGCTCTCCGCGTGCAGCGCAAGGCATGTTCCTACAGGCGTTTACGCAGGCTGCCAGCCAGCAGGCCCGCCCCTTCACTAGCGCCCAGGCAGAAAGCGCCCCCAAACTTTCACTGAGCGATATTGTTGAACAATTAGCATCACTTGATGGTGAGCTGGATGAGGAAACACTGTCGAGCATAGTGGCCACCGTAAGCGCTCAGGGGCAGGCTACCGACATGCTCTCTTCTGGTACTGATAGCGTTGCGCTTGCTCAAACGCTAGAAACGGCATCAGCAGCGCGAGAACCAGCCTGGGCACCAGAACAGGCTTCTTCGTCGCCTGCTGAAGGCACTGAGACGGTCGAGACAACCACGCAGATGACTATCGCAGAAGTCGCGTCGCGTTTAGCCCTCATCGCGTCATATTCTACGCCGTCAACCGCAAACCCTGCGGGCTCCGGTGCACACCCTGCGACGCCCTCAGCAGCAAGCTTAAGTCAGGCAACGGTCCAAACACCACCCGGTAACCTTGCGCCCAGCAACGCTTCTCCTGCCACCGTCGCTTTACTTGCAAGCACGGCCCTCGCTAGCGCTGCACCACCTGATGGGCAGGTAGCGCTAGCCGGCGAAAGAGCGGTTGCAGAAACACCACGAACAGCAACACAAACGCCAGCTAACGCTGCTGCATCAACAATAGCGCTGCTGCCTACCACTGGTTCAGCCACGGCTCCACCCAACAATACGGGTGAGCTGGCTCAGTCAGCGGTTGGCCCCTCGCTAACCAGTGCATTGGCAGCCACAGCACAGCAAGCGATTGGCGCCTCGCGCCCAACGGCATCAAGTGCTAAGGCGTTGCCAGCAGAAGCAGCGACCACGCCTGTTAACACCCCGACACTTGCGGCATCGCTGGAAACCATTCCTGCCCAACCGTTTACGACCATGCAGCCAGGCATGCATGCGCTGTCCCCGCTAAATACTGCACTGACGCCAACGGTGAATGCTGACGCGGTGGCCAGCTTGTTCGCTGAGGCAGAGACGGTGAGTGTCACCAGTAGTGCAAGCAAAGGCAGTGAGCAGGTATTACCTGCAGCGCTGACATCACAAAGCCAAGCCATGCCTAATAGCCCAGCGACAGCGACCTTAAATACGCCGCTGACCAGCCCCGCTTGGCCTTCCCAGTTAGGGCAGCAGTTAATTCAGTTTGCTCAGCGTGGCGGCGAACACCAAGTTAAAATGCAGCTTCACCCTGCTGAGCTAGGGCCATTATCGATCACGCTTAAGGTGACCGAACAGGGCACACAGGCACACTTTTTATCGTCACATGCCCCTGTTCGTCAGGCCCTTGAGCAAGCCATTCCTCAACTACGTGAAGCACTTGCTGAACAGGGCATTTCACTCGGTGAGACCTCTGTAGGTGAGCAGCAGACCCCGAACGAACAGGCTTTTGCCCAGCAAACGCCAGGAAAATCCGCTGGTAATCGAGGCGGTGAGTCAGGTAACGATAGCGCCCCTTCACTTACCGAGGTGAATGACCAAAGTAGCCAAGATGGCCGTGTCGATCTCTATGCTTAATGCTTAATTCCGACATTAGCGTTGAGTGTGACGGCTCTGATACTCACGCCATCAGGTAACTAAACCAAAAGATAGGCTCATCCAATGAGCTTGTTCATTTCATCACCTGTAACAGCGTTAGGCATAATGCTTGGCTAGTGTTACGGGTGAAATTTATGGGAACAGCAAATGGCAGAAGCAAGCGGCGGGTCTAAAAAACTGCTTTGGATAATGATTGTATTGGTACTGCTTTCGTCAGCGGGTGCAGCGGCAGCTATCTATTTGGTGCTGGATCAGCGCGGCGGCAATGCTGAACACGACGAAACACTGCAAAAAATTGAGCATGTACCGCCTGTCTTTACACGTATTGACCCATTTACTGTCAACCTGGCAGATGATCGCTATGGCTCCCGTTTGCTTTATACCGGCATTACGCTTCGGGTTGGCGACGAGCAAAGTAAGGCGATTATTGAAGAACACATGCCCCAGGTACGTAGCCGCTTGCTGATTTTATTATCCGGCAAACAGGCGAATGAGCTAACCTCCACTGAGGGGAAAGAAGCGCTGGCCCAAGCAATTATCAACCGCTTGAACGTCCCGCTTACCGAAAACCAGCCTCCACTAGACTTACGGGAAGTGCTGTTTACCGAATTCATTGTGCAATAACCCGGGAACTGGAGCCGTTCATGTCACAGGACGATCTACTGTCCCAGGAAGAAATTGATGCCTTACTAAAGGGCGTCAGTGGCGATGATGAGCCTGCGGCTCCGTCATCGTCCACCCAAGAGGAAGCGCGCGTTCGCCCCTACGATCCCGCGACACAGCATCGAGTGATTCGTGAGCGCTTACACGCGTTAGACTTTATCAATGAGCGTTTTGCACGCTACTTCCGCAATGGTCTATTCAACTTGATACGGCGCAGTGCCGATATCACCGTTGAGTCGGTGCGTTATCAGAGCTTTAGCGACTTTTCGCGCAATGTTCCAGTACCCACCAACTTGAACCTTGTATCAATGAAGCCGCTGCGCGGATCAGCACTCGTGGTCTTTCCACCTAACCTGGTGTTTATGGTGGTGGATAACTTGTTTGGTGGCGATGGTCGTTTCGTAACCAAATCGGATGGCCGCGAATTCACTAATACCGAGCAGCGTATTATCCAGCGCCTGCTCAACTTGGCCATTGATGCCTACCAAGAGGCGTGGAAGGTTGTTTATCCGTTAGAGGTGTTTTTTTTACGTTCCGAAGTGCAATCCAAGTTTGCCAACATCACCAACTCGCCCAATGAGATTGTGGTGAACACCAAGTTCAATATTGAAGTGGGCAACCTGTCGAGCAACTTTCAGATTTGTATGCCCTACGCCATGATTGAGCCGCTTAGGGATTTGCTCGCCAATCCGATTAATGACAGCAACCATGACCACGATGGCACATGGTCACGGCGCATGGCGAACGAGCTTCGCCAATCAGAAGTTGAGTTAGTCGCTGAATTTGCCCAAATACCCAGCCGCATTGCCCAAGTAATGGGGCTTAAAAAGGGCGATGTGTTGCCCATGGATATTCCCAATACGATCACCGCTCGCGTCGACGGTGTCCCGGTGATGGAGTGCGAGTACGGGAGCCAACAGCAGCAACGCGCATTACGCGTGCTACGTATGATCGACCATGCCGCTATGAATAACCTATCGTCCAAGGACTTTATTAAAGGTTCAACGCGACAGAAAGCCAAGGAACCCAAAGCATGACTGATCCAAATAAACCCGATCAAAAGGTCTCTGATGATGATTGGGCGGACGCCATGTCAGAGCAAGAAGAGCCCAGTTCGAGTGCCGATGCCGCAGGCGAGGAAGACCCATGGGCAGCGGCCATGGCCGAGCAAGAAGCCGCCGAGGAAGCAGACGACTCAAGCAGCAAGCCTGAGCCAGAAGCCCCTGCTGCTAAACCAGCAAGCGATGAAGTATTTCGCCCGCTAAGTGCTGAAAGTGGCCATGCCAAGTCTCGCGACTTGGAAATGATCATGGATATCCCGGTCAAGCTTACGGTGGAGTTAGGCCGCACCAAGCTAACCATCAAACAACTACTTGAACTTGCCCAGGGGTCAGTGATTGAGTTGGAAGGCCTCGCTGGTGAGCCCATGGATATTTTGATCAATGGCTATTTAATTGCCCAAGGGGAAGTAGTTGTGGTGGAAGATAAATACGGCATTCGCATCACAGAGATTATTACCCCCTCTGAGCGCATTCATAAACTCAACCGATGAGCGTCGCTTCCTCTTCTTCATCGAGCACCTCACTGGATGCCATTAGCGGTAGCGGTGATGCCTTAATCGGCATGGCAGCACTCGGCAAAACGGCCGCGGCACTCGCTCTGGTCATTGCCATTATTCTGCTATGCACAGCGGTACTCAAACGCTGGCAAACCGCCCGCTATCAACATGGTGCTCACTTAAAAATTGTGGGCAATACCGCGGTAGGCAATCGCGAGCGTATCGTCGTGGTTGAGATAGAGGATACGTGGCTGGTCGTCGGCGTTAGCAATGGGCGGATCACCAAACTGCACGAACGTCCTGCGCCGACAGATCGCCCCACTGCGTCACCCGCCGAGGCGCCTTCGCGGTTTTCTCAGCGTTTAGCCCAGGCCCTAGCCACCAGCCAGGGCAAACGCGATGCCGAGCCCCCCACCGCTTCCGATTCAAACCACACACCATGAGATTCGAGATGCACTTCGCTTGGCCTTATGGGCGGCGTTGGTGGCTAATACTTGCCACGATCGCCTGCTGCTTATTTGTTCTACCTGCTCATGCGCAGCAGCTTCCTGGACTGGTATCTCAACCTTTAGATAATGGTGGTCAGCAGTGGTCGCTGTCGTTACAAACGCTGCTATTTTTAAGCTCTCTGGCTTTTCTGCCAGCCATGCTGCTCATGATGACCAGCTTTACGCGCATTATTATTGTTCTTAGTTTGCTCAGAACAGCCATGGGTACCCAGGCCACGCCGCCAAACCAAGTTTTATTAGGTATCGCGTTGTTCTTGACGTTTTTTATTATGTCGCCTGTCTTAAACCAAGTGTACGACATCGCTTGGGTGCCGCTTACTAATGAAACGATCAATTTTGAAGAGTTCTTACTGCAGGCTCAGCAACCATTTCGTGAATTCATGCTCGCCCAGACCCGCGAGCCTGATTTAGCGCTTTTTGTGCGTCTTGCGGAGGTAGGCCCCATGCAAGGCCCCGAAGAGCTACCTATGCGGGTCTTACTGCCTGCCTTTAGTTACCAGTGAGCTTAAAACTGCCTTTCAGATTGGTTTTACTATTTTTATTCCTTTTCTGATTATCGACTTAGTGGTCGCTAGCACGCTGATGGCGCTCGGCATGATGATGGTGCCACCGATCACGATTTCACTGCCCTTTAAGCTCATGCTGTTTGTATTGGTCGATGGCTGGCAGTTGATTATCGGCTCGCTAGCAGAAAGCTTTTACATGATTTGAGCGTCGCGTTCAGCGGCCAGGAGTATCCATGACCCCGGAAATGGTGATGAGCATTGCTTACCAAGGCATGCGAGTAACGCTTTTTCTTGCAGGCCCTATGCTGCTGGCCGCCCTCTTCACCGGCCTTATCATTAGCTTGTTCCAGGCAGCAACCCAAATAAATGAAATGACGCTGACCTTCATTCCCAAAATATTAGCCGTCTTTGCCGTATTGGTACTTGCAGGGCCTTGGCTCCTCGGTTTGATCACCGACTTCACCCATCGCCTCTTCAGCAATATTCCCAGTATGGTGATGTAACGCCATGGTGGAGGTGACGTTCGCCCAGCTCCAGGCGTGGTTAGTGGCTTTCTTTTGGCCATTTGCACGTATTACTGCCTTTATGGCGGCTTCGCCTCTCTGGGGCCATTCCAGCGTTCCGAATCAGGCCAAGGTGGCGTTAGCCGCGATCATTGCCATTGTGATTGCCCCGATATTGCCTGCCATGCCTGATATTCCCATCGTGTCGTGGGCAAGCGTAGGTATCCTGGTTGAGCAACTGCTGATAGGCGTTGCGATTGGCTTAGTCATGCATATTGTTTTCGCCGTAGTGCAGGCAGCTGGTGAGTTTATCGGCTTGCAGATGGGTTTGGCGTTTGCCAGCTTTTTCGATATGTCGAGTGGCACCAATATCATGGTGCTATCGCGTATTCTTTATATGATTACGCTGTTGATGTTTCTGGCGATGAATGGCCACCTGATGGTGTTAGAAACGTTGATCATGAGCTTTGAAACACTCCCCATTGGCATTGGTGCCTTAAATCCGAATGCGTTTGAGCTGCTGGCGCGTTATGCAGGTACTATTTTTGCTTCCGGAATGCTGCTTGCGCTACCGCTGGTCGGCTCACTGTTGATCATTAACTTAGCACTCGGCATTCTCAACCGCTCAGCGCCGCAGTTGACGGTATTCAATATCGGTTTTCCCGCCTCATTAACCGTTGGGCTTATCCTGCTGATGGTATTAATGACAGACATCGGCCGCTTTTTACAGCAGCTCTTTAGCCAGGGGCTGGCCTTTATGCAGAGCCTGATCGAGACCATGGCACCACTAGGCTAGTGTGCAAAGCGCACCTGAAAAAGGCCCCAACCGCTAGCGGTTGGGGCCTTTTTTAATGCAACATCATGCACGACTAAAGCGTGGCCGATTTACATATAGTCGAACAACGACATGCCTTTAATATCGACGAATGCTTTCTGAGCAGCCTGAAGACCCACTTGGCGTAAACTATATTCAGAAATCGCTTCGACGTAATTCAAATCGACCAAGTCAGACAGGGTTTGCTCATAGTTAAGCTTTCGGTTGCTGCCTACCGCATCAATCACTTCCAGCTCATTCAGACGAGCACCCGCAGAAGCACGAACGGAAAGCACGTTATCGAGCGCATTATCAAGATCACGCATCGACGTATTAAGCGTATTACGTAACGCAGCTTTTTCCGTGGTGCTTTGGGCAGGCATTTCTAGCACGCTAATCGCTGCTTCCATAGTGCGAAACAGGTCCGCACCACGCTGCTCACTACCCGCCCGGGCAATTAAGATTTCATCATCGGGCTCGGCGCTGCCGGTAAGTGTGATATTAAGCCCAGCAAAACTAAGCTGCTGGCCGTCGCCAACATATTCACCACTGGCCACTAAATCAGCGGCGTCTTCCTGCCAGGCACCGTCGCTAAAACGTTGCACTTGATAGCTGATGCCGCTACCCAGCGCTGCATCTTCACTGAACACAACACGATAGCTGTCGCCATAGCCTGGAGCGTTAACATCGGTCAGCTGAGGCCCCTTGAAGGTAACGCCCCCGAGGTTTTCTGTACTAGCTTCAGCGATATAGCCAGCACCGCTGGGGACGCCCTGAAAAATCGAGGCACCATTTTCAGCAACAGGCATCAAACGCGAAGAATCGACACGCTGCTGGCGTGAATTGTTATCACCGTTATATTCCACGTTGCCGTCTGCCGATTTAACAAACGGCGGAGCATTATCTTTATAACCGCCGAATAAGTAGCGACCATTGCCATCGGTGGCATTCGCCTGACCCAGCATCGTTTCGTAAATGCCTTTTAGATCACTGGCAATGGATTCACGGTCCACATCGCTCAGCGTATCGCTAGAGGCTTGAATCAGCAGCGTTTTAGCACTAGTCACTGCATCACTGACACTGTTAAGAATGCTCTCAGTTTGCGACAGTGAATTGCGTGCCGAAACCCGAGCGTCTGAAAACTGCTGATTCATCGCCCTGGATTGATCAACGCCGACAGCACGTGATGCTGCCTGCGGATCATCGGAAGGATTCACCACGCGACGGCCACTGGCAATTTGCTGGCTAACTTTCAAGAAATCGCTTTGCTGCCGGTTAATAGAAGCCGTGCTCTGCTCAAACATAGTGACCGTACTAATACGCATCGCCTAAGCTCCTTATTAGTTCCGTAGATTCAAGATGGTATCCAGAATGGCACCTGCGGTATCAATCACGCGCGCATTCGCTTGGTAATATCGCTGATAGCGAATCAGGTTAGCCGCTTCTTCATCAAGATTAACACCCGACTCTGATTGCTGAACCGCTTCCAGTTGATCGGTTAGCCCTTGTCGAGCATCTAAATTCACCTGGACAATATTGGCACGGTTACCCACATCGCTAACAATGACGCCATACGCGCCGCTCACCGATGCGCTACCACCCACGATGGCTTTTTGCTGTAGATCCTGTAACGCCAAGGCATTGCGGTTATCGCCCGCGCCAGTAGCTACCCAATCGGCAGGGTCGTCTTCAGGATTGGCTGGCTTGCCTGCAGCGATACGGTCTAGCTCATTGATGGTGACATCCATATCGCTTGCGCCACGTCGCACCGGCTGCACTTCAAAACGGTCACCATCGTTAGGCGTGCCGCTAATCGTGAGCGCTACACCACCAAACGTCAGCGCACCGGTTCCCGCGTTCCAGTCAATATCGTCTACTGTTGCTCCGTTATCGTTACGCGTAACGGTAGGCGCACCACCCTCAAAGCGAACGGTGTAGTCCGTCGCGCGAAGCTGGTCAATCGTGTCGCTATCAAATTCGGCAGATTCAACGACGGCGGTGCCGCTGTTATTCGTATGACTAAACGTTTGGGGCGAGTACACGGCAAAAAAATCGCCACCTTGCTCACCATCCAGGTCGACACCCTGCTTGTGCTGCTCGTTAAACGCCAGTGATAGAGAAACCGCCAATTGGCCAATTTGGTTCTGAGTTTTATCCAGGGTTTCTGAACGAAATGTCATCAGACCACCCAGCGCGCCGCCTTTAATCGCTGACTCTTCTAACTGAGTCACGCCACCTTCACCATCACGATAAGCCACCACTGTACGCTGTGGATCAGCTTCTGATTGCATAGTTTCAAGCTTAAACGCGCTGGTACCCGTCACTAACGGCTGACCATTCGGCAAACTGAGGTTATAGCTTTTTCCATCTTGGATATTTAAGCGCATATCCATGCGTTCATTGAGCTCAGAAACCAAATGATCGCGCTGGTTCAACAGGCTATTGGGCGCTTCACCGCTACGCGCACGGGCCAGCGCAATTTCGCGATTTAGGCCGGCAATTTGTTCGGTCGTGTTATTTATCTGAAAAACTTCATCTTTGATTTGGCTATTGATGTTGCTCTGCATATCTTGCAGATAACCATCAAAGGAGCGGAATTGGGCGCTGAGAGTATTGGCTGAGCCAACAACGCCTTGGCGGGCAGCAGGATCCGCTGGTGCACTGGCCAAATCTTCCAAAGAGGAGAAAAACGACTGCATTAATGGCGACAAGCCCGCTTCTCGATCCGCAAGCAAGTTATCAATTTGGGTGATTTGGTTGTGATAAGTCGCCAGTGCGCTTGATTGAGTTTTGGCGCTGTTAAGCTGGCTCGAGACATACGTATTAAACTGGCGTTCGATACTGTTGACCTTAACGCCACCGCCTACAGCCCCTTGGCCAAGCTGAGCCACCTCACGATTATACCCAGGCGTATAAACATTACTTATATTGTTGCTGGTGGTATTGAGGGCATTTTGCGCCACATTAAGGCCGCTTAAGCCGATTGAAAACATGCTCATGGTCAATTCCTTAGGCCGATAAGTTGTCTATCGGCAGTGCGCAGCAAAACTTAAATCACACGTTAGCGGGAATCTGCGAGAAACTCGCGCCCCGTCGCTATCGGCCCCATGGTGTTCATGACAGCGACGAGTTTATTGGCATAGTGGGGGTCCGTCGCATAACCGCCTCGCTGTAGTTCATGAGCGGCTTGATGCGCATCAGCGGCCTGCACTACGCCCGCGTAGCGTGGGTTGTTGCCGATCAAATTGGCATAGTCGGTAAACGCATGCTCAAACGAGTCATAGACGCGGAAAGAGTCCACAACCTGGACTCGACGGCCGTTAATATACTCGTGGGTGACAATATCGGTCGTTTTACCCTGCCAATGACTGCCCGCCTTAATACCAAACAAGTTGTGGCTATTGCCGCCGTGTTGCGTGGCAATTTCATGGCGGCCCCAGCCTGTTTCCAGCGCTGCTTGTGCCAGAATTAGTTCGGCTGGCACCCCGGTGGCATCACTGGCAGCCTGGGCTGGAGCGGCCAATGTCGTTAAGAAGCGCTGAACATGATCGGGTGCATGACTGAAACTGCCTGGTGTCACGGCGGAAGTGGGCGTAGCCGTTGAGGCAACGGCCGATGCCGTGTTGGTATTGCTGGTCTCAGCGGCTGAGCGTTGGCTAATCGCATCTAGTTCAGCCAAGAACCGCCCACCACTCGATGCTGGCGCATAACCACCGCGATTCGGCTGCAGTGGCTCATCCAACACCCTCGGGGTACCGCGTGGTATACCCGCGATCAGCGCTTGCAGTTCTTGGTCAGCGCTACCTGACTTGTGATTGACCAGTCCTTGGCGCTGCAGCTGCTCCACCAGCATATCCGCCAATCCCATGCCTTTAGACGAGACTACTTGCGACCACTGCTGATCTAACATCTGCTGGTAAGTATCCGTTGTCGAACTGCTCAACAGACCAGAAGAAGGAATAGCATCGCGCATGCTTTTCATCATCATCTGCACAAATAGGGCTTCAAACTGCTGGGCAGCGCCGTGTACACCGGCATCAGGATCCACTCGGGCGTTGTGCTGCAGGCGCTGAAAGCCGTTCATGTCCAGCGCGAATTGGCTGGTCATATCGCCAATGCTCATTTAAATAACCTCAAGCTCTGCGCGAAGCGATCCAGCGGCCTTCAGCGCTTCAAGAATCGACATTAAGTCTTGGGGTGTGGCTCCCAATGCGTTGAGTGCATTGACCACTTCATTCAATTGGGCACCTTCTACGATTTGCAAAAACGCTTCCTGCTGCTCAATTTCAATATCCGTATTGGGCACAACCACCGTTTCACCCTCACCAAAGGGAGCCGGCTGGCTAACCCCGAACTGGGTATCAATCATGATAGAGAGGTTGCCGTGGGCAACGGCTGCTTGGCGCAGGGTGACAGCGCTATTCATAACGACGGACCCCGTTCGCGCATTAAGTACGACCCGTGCGGGCGCCTCCATAGGTGTCACCTGCACATTTTCTACACGTGCCATGAAGTTAACCCGAGCGTTTTCATCCACCGGGCCATCAAGTGCAATCACCCGCCCATTACGCGCATACGCTACCGACTGGCCAAATTCGTTATTAATGGCCGTTACCATGCGCTGTACCGTGCCAAAATCTGACTCATTAAGCTGTAACTCTAACCGTCCGCCGTTACCGCCAAGATTTAGCGGCACTTCCCGCTCAACCAACGCCCCATTAGGAATGCGTCCGGATGCCTGTTGATTGATCTGAACACTGCTGCCGCCTGATTGAGCGCCTGCGCCACCCACAAGCATATTGCCCTGGGCAATAGCGTAGGTATCACCATCAGCACCTTTCAGTGGCGTCATTAACAGCGTTCCGCCACGTAAGCTGCGGGCGTTAGCAATCGAAGACACCACGATATCCAAACGCTGACCTGGGCGTGAGAACGGCGGTAAGTCAGCGGTGACCATGACCGCAGCAACGTTGCGCAGCTGTAAGTTAGTACCTGCTGGCACCGTTACGCCTAGCTGAGAGAGCATGTTCGTCAAGCTTTGGCTGGTAAACGGCGCCTGGGTAGTTTGGTCACCGGTGCTATCCAGCCCCACGACCAAACCATAGCCAACCAACTGGTTATCACGCACCCCGGCAAAGCTTGATAGTTCACGCACCCGTTCCGCTGCGGCTGGCATCGCTAGTACACAACTAACGGCAAAGAGTGCCGTCAACATAACGACACTACGTAGCCTGTGCTTAACACCACGATAACGGTTTAACTGCATAGCCATGATAGGTCTCTGTTAGCGGGCCGAGTAACTGGCTTAAAACGGCGATACATTTAAGAAAAAGCGCTGTAACCAGCCCATGTGCTGCGCCTCATTGATATAGCCATCGCCGACATATTCAATTCTTGCGTCTGCCACTTGGGTTGAAGGCACGGTATTTTGCGCGGTAATTGTGCGAGGGTTAACCACCCCAGAGAAGCGAATGAATTCTGTTCCCTGGTTAATCGCGATCTGCTTTTCGCCGCGTACCCGCAAGTTACCGTTATTCATCACCTCTAATACCGATACGGTGATAGTGCCCGTGAAGGTATTATTAGCTTGAGAGCCGCCGCCACCCGCAAAGTCACTCGCCCCCGATATATCAAAACCGTACTCGGCCAATGTATCCAGCACATCAGGCAGCTGCGCAAGCTCTAGGCTGGCACTCCCCGAACGATCCGCATTGGAACGGGCATTTTTGCTAGCACTTACCTCTTCATCGAGCACAATGGTCAAAATATCGCCAATAGAGCGCGGACGGCGATCTTCAAACAGCGGCTGATAACCCCGGCGCGCTTGATAAATGGAGCCATTAGCGATCGGCGGCGGCCGGTCCACAATGGTAATTTGCTCTTGCTCACCGACCACCGAGGCTCGCGGAATTTGCGCGCAACCCGCCGCAAACAACAGAAACAGCGCAAGGCCAACTAACAAAAAACGACGTGAAGCAGCGTGTAAATCCAACATAATGCGACCTGTTAGTAAGCCCTGTTTAGTAAGCCCTATTCATCAATACCGTTAGAGCTGGCTCAAGCGCGCTAACATTTCGTCGCTGGTCGATACCGCCTTACTATTAATTTCGTAGGCGCGCTGGGTTTGGATCATATTGACCATTTCCTCAACCACATTGACGTTCGAGGTTTCTACATAGCCTTGGAATAACCTGCCAGCCCCATTATTGCCGGGAACATTTTGGTTAGGCGCACCAGAAGCACCTGTTTCCAAGTACAAATTGCCGCCAACGCTCTCCAGGCCTGCTGGATTAATAAACGACGCTACGTTGATCTGGCCAATATCAGCATCTTGGGCGATACCTGGTTGGCGTACACTGACCGTACCGTCTTCACCAATCGTGACCGACAAGGCGTTAGCAGGAATAAAAATAGCCGGCTCTAATGGATAACCATTAGCAGTCACCATTTGACCATTTTCATTGAGCTGAAAACTGCCGTCGCGGGTGTAACCAACGGTGCCATCAGGCAGTAACACTTGAAAAAAGCCTTCTCCATTGATCGCCAGATCGCGGGAGTTACTGGTTTCTTCGAGGCCACCTTGGGTATGCAGGCGCTCAGTCGCCACCGCACGCACACCGGTACCTATTTGCATCCCAGAAGGCAGGCGATCCTGAATATTATTTTGCGCACCAGGCTGGCGCATATTTTGATAAAGCAGATCTTCAAACACAGGGCGGGAACGTTTAAACCCGTTTGTGCTTACGTTCGCTAGGTTATTGGAAATCACATCTAGCTTGGTTTGCTGAGACTCTAGCCCCGTCTTGGCTGTCCACAACGACTTAATCATAAGCGTGCTCTCTTGGCTGAGTGGCTGCTATCAGCCCTGAATAGATAAAATGCTGTTAGCGCGCTGAGCGTTTTCGTCCGCCGTGCTGAGCATTTTCATTTGCATGTCGTAACGGCGGGCAACATCAATCATCGACACCATGGCATCTACAGCGCTGACGTTACTGCCCTCTAGGGCACCACTGACAATTCGGGCATCCTCATCACCTGGAAGCACAGCGGCAACGCCTTCCTCATTCAATGGCCCACGAAACAGCCCGTCGTCACCGCGCATTAATGCCTGCTCATCGGGCGTGACTAGCTTGATGCGGCCGACATCGACCAGCGCTGCAGGCCCCTCACCTTGGGGGATCGCGCTGATGGTACCGTCCGCACCAATGGATATCTGCGCACCTTGCGGCAAGGCAATAGGGCCACCCTCTCCCATGACCGGACGCCCAACACTAAGCAGTACACCATCACTGTCCAGTTGCAGGTCGCCTCGACGGGTATACGCCTCAGTGCCGTCCTCGCCGAGCACCGCCATCCAGGCATCATCCTGCATAGCGATATCGAGGGTTCGACCCGTGCGCTCAATAGGCCCCTGCGAAAAATCGGTGCCAGGGGTGGTCGTCACCGCCGAGACCCGTGTGTCGAGTAGCCCAGCGCCCTCTACCGGGACTGAACGCGCTGCTTGCAACTGCGCGCGAAAGCCTGCAGTAGACACATTCGACAGGTTATTGCTAACCACTGTCTGCTGGTCCATCGTGTGTTTGGCGCCGCTCATGGCGGTGTATAGCATACGATCCACAACTGACTCCTTAGCTCAGCATCACGCCATTATCACAGCTGATTACAGGTTGATAATGGTCTGCAGGAGCTCGTCCTGGGTGCTGATAGTGTTGGAGTTCGCTTGGTAAGAGCGCTGCGCCACAATGGTATCGACCAGCTCACTGGCCAAGTTGACGTTAGACGCCTCTACTGCTTCCGCTTGGATCTGCCCCAGACGACCGGTGCCCGGCGCCCCTAAGTTTGCCAACCCAGAGGCATTTGTCGCCGCCCACAAGTTGTTGCCCAGTGGCTGAAGACCTTCTTCATTCCGGAAGCTGGCTAGCGCAATCTGGCCAGCAGCACGGGTTTCACCATTGGTAAAGTTACGCTGAATAACGCCGCTCTCAGTAACGGTAATACCGGCCAATGCACCTGAGGTGTAGCCATCCTGGTTAAGTTCTTTTTGCAACGAGTCCGCAGCAAACTGCGTGGTACCATCGAACTTAAGCTGGATATTCAGGTTTTCTGCGTCGACGCCACCGGGAATGCCACCAATAGTGACGCGAGTTTCGCCTGTTTCTGGATCTTCAGTTACAACTGCGCCTCCTGGGTCGGCGCTCTCTCCAATACCCGTAACAATTCCCTGCGCATTGGTTTGCAATCTACCACTTTGGGTAAAGTCCAATGTAAAGCTGCCTCTGGTTACCCCGTTAGTGACAGCAGTCACCTTCCATTGATTACTATTGTCACCCACCCTTTCGAAATAGGTAGCAACATTAACCGCATTCCCCAAGGAGTCATAAGAAGTGAAGTTATTGGAAAAATGATAGTTCAATGGTGTGACAACAGGAGGGTTGGCCTCAGCGTCAGCATCACTTTCAGAAATTTCAACAGTATTTAAATCCTGGCCACTGACTGCCCTGGCATCCAGGTTTAATAGTGCATTTACTTCGGTAGTGGCTTTAGCTGGAATATCGTCAACCGGCACATTTAATGCCTGAGGGTCACCGCCCACCAATACGTTTGAGAACGGGAACGCCTGCTGGTCATCGGTGTCTTCGGTCACACCGCGGTCCATACCGTACCCCATCAAACGATCACCCTGAGCATTAACAATATCGCCAGTAGCGGTAATGCTAAACTCACCGTTACGTGAATAACCGACCTCCCCAGTGGAGCGCTCTAGGCGGTAAAAGCCCTCACCAGAAATCGCCAAATCCAGGTTACGTCCCGTGCTCTCGATGCTGCCCTGGGTGAAGTTCTGGCGCACATCTGATACCTGTACCCCTATCCCACGCGAGGCCGCAAATACATCAGAGAACAGCACGTCAGAACTCTTATAACCAACGGTTTGCGAGTTGGCGATGTTGTTGCCAGCAGAGTTTAGCTTCTCTGATTGTGCGTTAAGACCAGCCACTGCCGTTGTAAATGACATAATATGTTCCTCATCAAAACGTCTTTTCCATTAAGACGTTCTTGCTGTAAAAATGTTGTTTTACTTACATGTGACTTAAAGAATCTGTTTGATTTGATCCAACTGAACCTGTCCGTAAACAGCCCCTAAATCCAGTTTAACCTTCCCGCTACCATCATTAGGGGTCACACTATTAACAACCGCATAGTTCAATGCGGTTGAATCTAGTGTTTCACCCTCAGCATCTTTAGCCTCTAGCTGAACCGTATAACGACCACTAGCAGCGGCTTCACCCTGCTCGTTTTTACCGTCCCACTGGAAAGACTGCACACCGGCTTCTACCGCACCCAAGTTATAACGCCTGATCACTTCGCCACCTTGGCCAACAATTACCGCGGTAAGCTGATCGGCAGGTTTAGCAAGCTCAATACCAAAGGGTGTCGTATAGAGTTTTCCTTCACTATCTTGCTCTAGCATGACCTTGTTGCCAGGCACCATCACGCCTTGGCCAATCAGGCCACTTGCTTGCAGTGCTTGGTTGGCATCCATTTGGCTCGTGATGCTTTGCAAAGTGGTGTTCAGCTGCTCAATCCCACTTACCGTATTAATCTGTGCAATCTGGGAGGTCATTTCCGCATTTTCCATCGGATTCAGCGGGTCTTGATTCTGTAGCTGAGTAATCAACAACGTCAGAAAGCTACTGCGCAACTCGTCTGATGCGCTCTGCTTTAACTGGGAGCCACTGCCGCCACCGTTAATCGCCGAAAGTGTTGCCGGGTCGATTGTGTTCATCATTACCCCTCACCCAGTGATAGCGTCTGCACCATCATCTGCTTCGTTGTGTTGAACACTTCTACGTTGGCCTGATAGGAGCGCGACGCCGAAATCATGTTGACCATTTCATGTACAGGTTCAACATTGGGCTTGGCGACATAGCCTTCTTCATCCGCAGCAGGATGGTTTGGCATGTATTGCAGACGTAGCGGAGCATCGTCTTCCACTACCTCTGTGACACGTACGCCACCGACGCCATATCGATTATTGTGTGCTTGGGTTTCAAACATCACTTGTTTGGCCCGATAGGTCTCGCCATCAGGGCCTGCAATGCTGTCGGCATTGGCCATATTGCTAGCGGTAACATTCATACGCTGCGCCTGGGCGCTCATAGCAGAACTAGCAATATCAAAGGCTGAAAACATCGACATAAATTACTTTCTCCTACCGCTCGGTTATTCCGGCTGCATCGCGTTTTTCAGGCCCTGAATGCGGCGATTCATAATGGTTAGTGCAGCTTGGTAACGCACAGCATTGTCTGCAAACTGTGTCCGCTCACGATCCATATCGACCGTGTTGCCATCCAAGCTGGGCTGATCGGGAATGCGATAAAGCAGCTCTGCACCGCCCACACCCCGCCATGCTGGACCTTCACCTTGCAGATGACGCTCTGACGTTCGAGCCAGCGGCAGCGCGCCATTTTGCTGCTGCTGTGACTGACTACCCGCAACCGCTTTCTTAAGCTCACTGGCAAAGTCGAGATCGCGCGCTTTATAGTTAGGCGTATCGGCATTGGCAATATTGGCTGCTAGCACGTCGTGACGCGCTTGGCGTAAGCCCAGTGCCTGCTGGTGATAGTTAAAGGCAGATTCAAGCTGGTCAATCATGCCAACCCTCGTTCGCTGAGAAGCAAATTAAAACGGATATTATTGATGATGAATAATAGGCTTCGCATCGTCAGCCTAAAGCATGGAACAGCTGCCGTTTACACCAGCATTTCATATGATGCACAGGGTACTTTTGCACTACACTGCACGGTTGATGATTACCATCTGCCTCCCTTCGATTGAGCGACTCTCCCATGCCACACCCACTGCGCCCAACGCGATACTATCTGGCGACCCTTAAGCAACTAGCTTGTCTATCACTGCTCAGCCTTGGCCTTTCATTTCACGCGCATGCCAACAGCCAACAGTTGATGGATACCGTTCAACAGTTCCTCTATCAAGAATCTCAATCGCTTGGCCAGGAAGTGATGATTGATATCTCACCTCCTTCTGCACATTTACCTGAGTGCATTGCCCCCGAACCCTTTTTTCCGAATGCTAACCAATCCCCTATCGGGCGCGTTTCGGTCGGCGTACGCTGTGGCGAAAATCGTCGTCAAGTGCGGTATATCCAGGCGCAAATTGATATCATTGGTAGTTACGCCGTGGCTGGGCAGGATATTGATAGGGGCACGCTCATCACGAGCGATATGCTGACATCACGCGAAGGCAATCTTGGGGATCTAGCCGCCCAAGCACTTATCGACCAAGACGATATTATCGGTATGGTCGCGCAGCGGCCTATTCGAAGCGGCAGTACTTTCCAGTCCCACTACCTGCAAGCGCCTCAAGTAGTGAAACGAGGGCAACGCGTCACTGTCGTAGCAGAGGGCGCTGGTTTCCGAGTATCACGCGAAGGTGAGGCCTTGTCTGATGGTGCACAAGGCGAGCGTATTCGTGTGCGCTTCGATACGCGAGAATTAGTCACCGCACGCATTATTGGCCAAGGAACCTTGGTAATAGATTTTTAATCTAATGGCTAAAGTCCATACTACCCAGGCCGATAGTAATAAGTAATACAGCGCATGACGCCCCAACGTTGACGATGAGGCAAACAACGTGAAAATCGATAATATTAATCCGCTGCTACGTTCTAACCAGGCGCAGCAGCGTGATGAAGCACAGAAAATAGCTGGCAATAAGCCAGCCGAAGCAGACAACGCAACACGATCAGCAACGCAACTTAGCCAAACGCATACAGATAGCTCACACGATATCGATATGGCAAAAGTTGAGGAAATTCGTGAAGCTATTCGTGAAGGAAAGCTAGAAATTCGCGCGGATCGCATTGCTGACGGCTTAATTGCTAACTTAAAAGATTGATAAGCGAACGATTATGGGTCTCTCACGACTGCTCTCAGATCAGTTACAACGCCTTGATGAATTAGCACAGCTGCTCTCAGATGAACAAACACAGCTGACTAAAGGCAGCATTGACGGAGATGCGCTCTCCGCTATAGCCCTGCAAAAACAGGCGCTGTTAGTTGAGCTGGAACGCATCGAACAATTGCGCCGAAACGTTCAGGCAAAGCTTGGCTATGCAGACGGTGCGCTTGGCGCCAAACAAGCTGCTAACGATGCGGACTGCTTGACCACCTGGGAAAGCTTGCTCGAAAAAAGCGAGCGTGTATCACGCATGAACGAATTAACCGGGCAAATGCTATCGCTTAGAGTGAAGCACAATCAGGAAATGCTGGATTACATCCGCCAAATTGCTGAAAAAACTCTCTACAAGCCAAATGGGCGCAATAATGCCCAACCCGGTCGCTTTAATGCGTCTGCCTAGCAATTCTTGACCAGTTCTTCTTGACCAGTTCTTCTTGACCAGCACCTCTATACAAACATAGACAAAAACTGTACAAGCAGCTTCAATGTGAATATTAATGTTCATAATTGGAGCCTAACGGATGCTTGCCCATCTTCCAGACAGCTTTACCGCTGTCGTCACCGGTGCCAATGGCGGCATAGGTAACGCTACTATTAAGCAGCTGCTTACCGACACTCATGTGGGGAGTGTCATTGCCGTAAGCCGCTCACCCCTTGTCTCTCAAGATCCATCTTTTCAGGACGCATCCGTTGAGATGGTAAACGCCGATATCACGACACAATCAGGGCGTGAAGCTCTTCGCCAACAGCTAAACGGACGTCCCATACACCTACTATTTAATGCTATTGGCACGCTGCATGATGACTCACGTGATGTACAGCCCGAGAAACGCTTAGAGCAGTTAGATGAAGCATCATTCGCCCATGTTATGCATGTTAATGCCGCCACGCCCGCCCTACTGATTGCCGCACTGAAGCCATTGTTGCAAGGCAAACATCCGGCCATCGTCGCCAGTTTGTCGGCACGCGTGGGATCCATTGGCGACAATCGGCATGGAGGCTGGTACAGCTATCGGGCTAGTAAAGCAGCGCACAACATGCTGATGAAGACACTCTCCATTGAACTAACGCGCCTAAACAAACAGTCTATTGTGCTGTGCCTACACCCGGGCACTACAGATACATCGCTTTCGAAACCTTTCCAAGCCCGTGTTCCCAGCGAAAAGCTATTTACGGCAGATTTTGTCGCTGAACAGCTATTAAAAGTAATATCTAAACGCACCCCCGAAGATACTGGCAGCTTCTGGGATTGGGCTGGCAAGCCTATCGAATGGTAAGTATCAGACAAAAAAATTCCCCAGGGCACCAGCCCTGGGGGATTTTTATGAATAAGTGGCTAACGATACACCCTCCTAGCCCTGCGAGCCGCCCTTGTTATTTATTCTCTTAGGCCCTTCCCCTTGTAATTCCCGCAGGCCCTTAGCGGGAATCCATATTAACCTGGGGCTTCGGGCTGCGCTGCTGCAGGCCAAGGTCAAGGTGGATTCCCGATCACCCCACTCGGGAATGACGGCGTGGTGACTTGGGAACGTCCCTAATTGATTAATTGATTTTCTTCCGCG
>NZ_BJUL01000005.1 GCF_007989605.1 Vreelandella venusta
ACCGCGCTACGGTAGGTGCCGTAGGCTGATTTAGCGGGTTTTG
The DNA here is from genome assembly GCF_007989605.1 of Vreelandella venusta. Classification (GTDB taxonomy): domain Bacteria; phylum Pseudomonadota; class Gammaproteobacteria; order Pseudomonadales; family Halomonadaceae; genus Vreelandella; species Vreelandella venusta. The sequence goes on from NZ_BJUL01000005.1 coordinate 44, forward strand.
TAGCGCGGTGTAAGCGCCAGCGCACCCGCGGGGGAATTTGGGGTTCGAAAAGCACCTTGGCTAAAAAATAACATCGACCACAATCATATCGGTGTAGGTTCCTGCGGGTGGTGTATTTTGTCCCGGTAGAATGTCGCCTCGGTAAGTGAAGCCCTGGCTTGTTATGCCACTAGGCGTGCCGGGGTTGGTGTCGGCGAGGGAGGAGGGGCGTCGCTCGCTGCCGGTATTGCCCCAGCGATCGTTACCGGCAGTGCCTTTGTAAAGTTGGTATTCCAGGTAGTGACCATTGTTCTCCATGCGGCGGATGTTGGCAGCAGGATGCTGACCATCACTCAATCCTACTGAGTAGTCGCTGCCTTTTGTGCAGGTAATATCGATGGTTTGCGTTACTGGGTCGAACCCGGCGATCAGTGGGGAGCTTCCAAAGTTCAGGTCGGGCGCTTGAATGGCGCAATCAGGGGTGACGGTTAGATTTAAATTAATCGTACTGGTGCCTGAGCCAGTGCGAAAGTTTAGACATACAAGTGCGCCTAGATTACAGATGCGCCAGTTCCAGTTAACAGACAACGTATCCGTGTACGTCCCAGCGGCTATATTGGCCGTAGGTAGGGTGCGAAACTCCATGGGGATATTAGCGCTTTGGCCGCCAAGCAGGCCGAGCAGGTCGATAAGTACAGGGTTGAAATAGTTGTAGGTGGTGTTGAGAAAGATCTCTTCATTCTCTGAGGCCAGCGCGAAGATGCGAAAAGGAACGGTATCACCACTAGCGGCATTGACCAGCTCTCCTTGATTAGCGCTAGTGACCGTTGCGCGAATCCATTGGTTAGACACAACTGCGAGCCCTAACACAGATCCCTGGCAAACCGCACCGGCATTGGGTTGGGCGGAGGTGTCGTGTGGAGTATTTGCAATGGCAAAGGAGCTGATGTTGCCAAAGTTAGCGCTGGTGCTTGGGCTTATTGTGCATGCCCAAGCCGTCGGCGTAACCCATAGTAAAGCCAGTAATGTAGCTCCGGCCAGCCAGCGGTGATAGCAGCGAGCAGTGGAGAGTGGCATTGGTTGGCGCTCCTCTAAATACAGGGGTGAGACCCTAGCTGCTGGATATCATCGATATGGGTATCAATAGATAGGCTAAGCGCGCACGCGCTACCATTGGGCATTGTCACGTGTAGTTGGTTGTCACTCTGCAGGCCTTCGAGATACGTCAGTCCGTCCCAGCCCACCAGCGCGGTTGCACCGCTGTCAGTGATAACGCGAGAGCCTAATGGCAGTGGCTTGCCTTGTTTGTCTAGAATGGCCAGAGTGGCGGCAATAACCCGTTCAACTGGGAAGCGTAACAGGTAGCCGCTACCCGGGCTTACCGCTACGCGCTGCTCAACGGTTGGGACATTGAGGTTGGCGGAAAGAACCAGTGGGTCGATCTCGTATTTACCCGCGTAATAGGCACGGGCCCAGGGAACGAGCAAGTGGCCGCTGCCACGGGTATGGCCAACGAATTGATTTTCGTAGCGAACTGGCACGCCTGCCTGACCATCGGTACTGACGACGACAAATCCATCGCGCACGTAATTGGTCGCGAACCATTGGTTGTCCATGTGTACCAGCGATCCTCTAGCATCGACATAGCGTGTGTCATTGCCGCCGGTGCCGAAAATGCCACCGCGCAATTCAGTGGAAGCTCCCCGCCAAGCCACTTCAGCCTGACGGTAGCTGCTTTCGGTGTCGCGGTGTTCATAGGCGAGGTTCCAGCCCCAGCCACCTTGTATCGGTGGAGAGTGGGCATATTGGACTCTGCTGGCCATTTCTCCGTTATTGTCGCGGCGTACGCTAGTGCTTAATGTGCCGGGATGACTGCTTAGCGGCACCGTTATCTGAGCTAGGGTGTTCCAGCCGCCACCTATCTCACGGTTGGCAGTGAGCGAGAGGTGCGTGCGATTCCATAGAGGGCGGTTGTAAGACAGGTTAAACAGCCGAGTACGGCCGTCGTCGCCGGTCTTAATATCAAAGTAACCGCCAGCAAGTGACCCATGTGAGCCAAGGCTAAACCCTCCGGTGAACTGGGTAACTTTCCGCTGCGTATTTTCACGTGTCGCGTTGTGAATGTGGCGAGATAGATCAGTGAAATCAGCTTGTTCTAGTTGATGGCGCAGGGCGATGTTAAAGCGGCGACTCCGATAGCGGTATCCCGTTGTGTAGGCGTCACCGGTGACGCCTTCGCTGCGGCTTTGGCGGTAGGCTGTTTCTAGTGTTCCTAGCTGCCATAAGCCAAACGTGCCGCCAGCGCCTGCCGTGGTTAAATCGTCGCTGGCTTCGGTTTGTAATTCCAGGGTGAATTGATTGTTGATGCCGCGCCGATAGCTACCGGTGGCGGCCATTCCGCTATAGGCAAAATCACGCTGGCCAAAGTGGCGGCGCGGGGCACCTGCACTGAAACTGAAGGTGCTTAAACCAGGTTGAAGCAGTTCGCTGGAAACGTAAAACGGCAGGCGAGTGGAAACTCTGCGACCCAGGCTATCGGTGGTCACAATGGTGGCTTCGCCAGCACCAGTGACCATGGGCATATTGGTGACCGTGAAAGGGCCCGGTGCTAGCTCCATTGAGGATTGCTGCGCGCCATCAATGAACAGATCGAGGGTAGTGGGAAGCGCGACTTCGCCGCTGAATTCCGGTAGCGGGTGGGTGATGATATCGGGACGAAGGGCAAAGTTTCGAGAAATCTGGATGCCGCCAAGGCGCACTGCATTAGTCCAACCCAGTGGCCTTGTGATGACGTCTCCTGCACTGTACTGAATCATCCGCTGTTGATCTGCATACTCCCAGCGGGTGTCGAAACGCCGGTAGCCGTTGTCTTGGCCACTCTCTCCTGTCACTACCTCACGGTAAATACCTGAGGTGCTGAGTGTTCCCGCTGCACCAAACAGTCGCGCTTCGTGCCCTAAGCTGGCAAGTGTCGCGCCACCCTGAGTGTCACTGATATAAGCGTCGTAGTTAAGCAGTGCGCCAGGACTGGTGTTGAGTGCGAATGCTTCGTTTGGGGATAAATTAGTGTGCAACTGATGAGGTAGCCAATGGGGAGGGACTTCCAGGTAGAGCCGTTGGCTGGGACTATGATAGTGCACCTCTAAACCATTTAATTGGCTGATATTAATAATGTTATCTGACTGGTCCAGGTGTTCATTAGGAAAGCCTAGCTGTTGGAGTACCTCACGCTTGATGAACAGTTCGCCATTCTGTTGAGTAACGTGCTCGATACGCTGGGTAGAGCGTTGATTGACGATGACCTCTAGATAGAGTTCTGAAATTGCCTGAAAATCACCCGCGCGTGGCGGTGGCGGTAATGCCTGGCCGATAGCAGGAAAAGGCACCGCCGCTAAGAGCAAAGCGCAGCTGCTTAGCATTAGCCATGTCGGGAGATGCCAATGGATCCGCGGGAGCATGTTGGCGCCTACTCAGCCGCAATGCGATGGCTGACCCCCGAAATATGAGCACGCAGCTCGCCAGTAGGCCTTATGTGTTGTGGTAGTGGCCAGCGTCGTGCCTGCCTGGGCAACACATAGCCAAGCAGCCCGTTGGTGACTTCGTTGCGTTGTCCTGGTTGTGCAAAGATAACTTGGCTTAGGCGCACATGATGCTGACCCATGTTGCGTATTTCTAGTTGCGATTGCCCTTCATTTGTTACCAGTCTCCAGGTTAGACCAGGGTAAGGTATGTTACTGGAAGCGATACGTTCAGGGGGCAGTGCTCCTTCACCATAAACAAACAACGGTAGTGAGTAGCGCATTTGTAATTGCACCGCGGCGCGAGGCAAATTTTGACCTCTATCACTGGGTGCCAAGGTTGGAATTTCATCAACAATAACGCGATACGCTTGTTCTTGGCCGGAAGGTACTGGAGCTTGGCGAATCAGACGTACTAGCTGGCGCTCACCAGGAGCAATCGCCATCATGGGGGGGCTGCCGACAACGCCTTGTTGGGGGCGGTAGTGATTTTCTCCTCCTACCTGAGACCAAGCAAAAATCCGCACCTGCATGTTGACCGTTTCGCTACCTCGGTTTTCTAACCAAAGTGCGCTCGCCTGTTGATGGCTTTCGATCATCGGGTAAATGGGCCAAATCAGCAGAGAGTTAGCTGAGGAAGGTCCAGCAAGAAGGCTTAGCAGGGTGAAAATTGCAATGATGTGACCGAAGCGCCTTTCCCGCATGGCTATTCTCCTAAGTCGAACTTGTGCCCTTCGCTGCAGTGTTACCACTCCAGGGTTAGTACGAGTTCGTCGCGGTAACTACCTGCTGGGCGGTTGCCTGGCAGCGTTAACCTGCCCCAGATGGGGAGGGTAATATCATTAGGACTGGTCGTGGTATCTAAGGTGATGGGTTGGTCAATGCCAATCGCGTTCTGTGACGTGGCATCCTGGTAGAGTTGGTAGGCTAGCGTTTCGCTGCCATTTTCCCGCTTGAGCTGTCGATCACTATCTGGCTGAAGCCCGCCATCAATACGCATATTGAGTGTAATTCCTGGTGTACAGCTGAGCGTCAAAGAGCCAGAGGCCAGCAGCGCTACGTTGCGCGTTTCCTGGGAAAGTGCTGAGGCGGTGCCAAAGGCTAAGCTTCCCAGCACTCCAACTTGGGTGCCTTCAGGAGGAACGTCGTTATTAATTAGGCAGCCAGGTGTAATGGTCGCTGACACCATGAACGTGGCGGTGGGAGAGGCCTGTGCCAGTCCCGCCGCTATGATCATCGGGGCGACGAGTCGCAAGCGGCGAGCCATTCGAGAAGCTACCAGGACAGTTCAACATTTAGAGTGTCTTCGTAGGTGCCCGCCGGTAGGTTTCCAGGGTCACCAAAGGCACGCCCGTATAGATCGATTGCCTGCGGAGTGTTGGCGAATGCGCTGAGTACGATAGTGTCATTTACAGCCAGTGCCGTCGTTCGTGCTGAATCCGTATACAAGGTGTAGCCGACAAATGCCGTTTCGGCAGTATCTTGCATGGCATGGACAGCGGGGGAGGCTTGGTTGTCATGCAGGCCGCTGAGCAGAGTAAAAGTGGGGGCTACTCCAGGAGAGCAGAGTACTGAGATGCCGCCAGCACCAGCTACTTGAGCATCTGACTCATCGAACAGCGCAGAGTGGGTGCCGAATGCCAAGCTGCCGAAGTCGACTGCCGAGCCTTCCTCGTTATTAATTGAGCAGGCGTCTTCAAGAGTAATTGAAGCGTCGATAGTTCCGGTAACGGTCTGGGCTTCTAGTGGGGCAGAAGAGAAGGTGAGTGCAGCAATGACAGTGCTTAATCCGGTGATTCGAGAGTGGCTTGTGCGAGAGTAGTTTGTTTGAGAGTAGCTTGTGCGAGAGTAGCTTGAGGTCAGCATAATAAACTCCTTAGAGATTAACTGCTTACAGCATTGCCCATAGGAAAGAGCATTTCGCTTATTGACTCAAGGCCTCACTTAAGATCTGTCTCAAACACTAACTCAAGACCTAGCTAGATCTAACTCAAGGCCTAAAATGCTCAGTAGAATTTGGTAAAATTCACGCCTATTTTTAAGTTAGCACGTAATACTAAAAAAGCACTGCGAGTATTAAGAAGTTAAAAAGTGGGGGGGCAACATCAACTGTGTTTAAACACTTTTTGAACTGGCACCCAAGCGTGCGTAGCTATTTAAATACGTTTATTTTTCGTTTATTAGTGTTCGTTAATTGCACCAAAACGGGGCGATAAGGCTACCACTTTAGTCTATTTTTAATGTGTTTCTTGCCTATACCGAACCGGCATAGGGTATGCAGGTTTGCGTGCTCGCAGTTAAATACGTCATCGCTCTGGCCAGCAAATCGACGTTTTTAACTATAAAAGGGTATCTATATATGCCTTATGTTCACGATACGCTGACACGTTTAGCGAAAAGTAGCCCTGCACAAACTGAGTTTTATCAAGCCACTGAGGAAGTGCTTGAGTGTCTTCGCCCACTGTTCGAACGTGCGCCGCATTACCATCAGCACAGTATTATTGAGCGCATTGTTGAGCCGGAGCGTCAGGTCATGTTCCGGGTGAGTTGGGTGGATGATGCTGGTCGTGTACAAGTCAACAAAGGCTATCGCGTGCAATTTAATTCGGCGCTTGGCCCTTATAAAGGCGGTTTGCGTTTTCACCCCAGCGTGACGTCGGGCACCATTAAGTTTTTAGGATTTGAGCAAATCTTTAAAAACGCGTTAACGGGATTGCCGATTGGCGGTGGTAAAGGCGGCGCTGACTTTGACCCAAAAGGGAAGTCTGACAACGAAATCATGCGTTTCTGTCAGGCGTTTATGTCGGAGCTGTATCGTCATATTGGGCCGCATACCGATGTGCCCGCTGGAGACATTGGCGTTGGTGGACGAGAAATAGGCTATCTATTTGGTCAATATAAGCGCTTAACGGGACGTTACGAGGGCGTGCTGACGGGGAAAGGTCTAAACTGGGGTGGTTCCCTCGGCCGTAAAGAGGCCACTGGCTACGGTGCGGTTTATTTTGCCGAAAACATGCTAGAAGCCAAAGGCGACGCCTTGCGGGGTAAAACCTGCTTGGTATCTGGTGCGGGTAATGTGGCGATTTATACGATCGAGAAGCTCTATGAGCTGGGTGCCAAGCCCGTTACCTGTAGTGATTCCAAAGGGACTATTCACGACCCTAGCGGTATCGATTTAGGTTTGCTAAAACAGTTAAAAGAAGTCCAGCGTGACTCGTTGGAAAGCTACCTGCATGAGCACCCGGAAGCTCACTATATTGCGGCTCGGGATTACCCGCAGGATGGTCACGCGGTTTGGCGTATTGAAGGCGAGGCAGCATTCCCTTGTGCGACGCAAAACGAGCTGACCGAAGCTGATGCCAAAACACTGTTGGCGAATGGCGTTACCTGTGTGAGCGAGGGGGCCAATATGCCTTCCACTAAAGAGGCGGTAGATGTCTTTTTGGAAGCTAAGATTGCCTATGGCCCCGGCAAGGCGGCAAATGCAGGTGGCGTGGCGACGAGTCAGTTGGAGATGGCCCAAAACAGCAGTATGGAGCAGTGGCCGTTAGACAAAGTTGATCAGAAGCTTAAACAAATTATGGCGGATATTCATCGTCAGTGTGCAGATGCGGCAAGTGAGTTTGGTGAACCTGACAATCTTGTATTGGGCGCTAACATTGCCGGCTTCCGCAAAGTGGCCGATGCGATGATTGAACAGGGCGTTATCTAATCGCTTTTATTAGCTAAACCACATACACTGTCGTAATACAGTCCTTTCCCTCTGGGGAAGGGCTGTTTTCGTTGGTGCGTTTTATGCTCACTGACATCACTATTGATTGCTTTCCGAGGAGAGTAGAAATGGGGCAGCGTCCTCCTATTATCATTAATCGTCTTGATGCTGAACGACTTCAGCGCTTGATTGATAATGCAGCTGAAAAAGACATGATGGTGGCGGAGTTACTGGAAGAGGAGTTGACACGCGGAGAGATACTTGACCCTCAGGACATTCCTGAAGATGTGGTTAGTATGAATAGCCAGATACGTTTTACTGACCTGACCCGCGAACGGCAGATGATTCGAACGCTGGTATATCCTCATGCGCTTGAAAGTGTTGAGGATGGAATTTCGGTGATGGCGCCAATAGGCGCAGCGTTAATTGGCTTGCGCGTGGGAGATGTCATTGAGTGGCCGCTACCCAACAACACCGAAGTGCGCCTACGTATCGATGCGATTTTCTGGCAGCCCGAGCGGGAGAAGCAGTTTCATCGCTAAGTAGATAGTGACAAGTAGGTAGTGACAAGTAAGTAGTGGCAAGTAAGTAGTGATGACTCTCCGTTCTGGAGAGGAGTGCTGCATTACCGCTTTCAAGTACGAACCGATGCCTAATGGCGAACGGGTCGCAAAGCGTGCCAGTTCGCCGTGTCCTTATCACGTCTGTCCTTATACTACTGGTCTTATCACTACTGGCCTATCAGCTCAGCTAGCTGTATCGCGGAAATCTTTACCTCGCGAATTGCTCGCTCACTATCCAGGTCATCCATCGCGACGACCCCAACACACGCTTCCATGCCACTACGAGACCGGGTAGTCGGAATGTGGCTGGCTACGCCAACCGCACCGCGTTGCAGTTGCCCCCGCGTGAGGCTATAGCCATCAGCGCGGGCTTGCTTAACCTCAGGGCTGTCCTCTTCCTGGGGTGCTCGTCCTGCCAGAATTGCGATACCCGCCGCACCTAGTGTTAATGGATGGCGGCTGCCAACACGGTAGCCCACACGCAGCATTCCCTCTTCAGGCTCAGCGACCAGCGTCACCATGCACTCTTCCCCTTGGGCTAGCGAAATAAACGCGGTCGCGCGTGTTGCTTTGGCCAGGGTTTTTAACAGTGGCAGGGCGACCGTATGGAGCTGGGGTTCAAAACGAGAAGCTAGCAAGGTAATGCCTGCGCCCAACCTAAGGGTGCCTCCCTGTGTGCGGGTAAGCAGGGCATGTGACTCGAGCGTAGCGACGATGCGGTAGGCGATAGTCCTGTGTACTTCAAGCTCCTCAGCAAGCTTAGCAATGCTGATACCTTCATTATGCTCGGAAACTATTTTTAAGGCGAGCAGGCCGCGATCAAGCGTTTGAAGCGTGGACGACATCAGTAAAGAACCTCGAACAGACGTTTGCGTATGGACAATGAAGGATCGACAAGTATGGCGCAGTACCTTGGGGCTGCAAACATGTATTGACGGTGCGCGACTCTTCATCTATTTTTTTGTCTCTATAATAGATTATAGTTGTGCGTTAATAGATACAAAAAATAAAACAAGCATCTTGTTGAGCGTTCCCCCCTTGGAGACATCATGACCACACCTGTACGCCAGCCCGATGGAATGGCAGAAGGCTGTCCTTTTCATCAGCCCGCTCAAGCAACTAGCCATGGAGCTAGCCAAACAACGCTGACATCACCGACGGGGTGCCCCGTTTCGCGTGATGCTGCTGCCTTTGATCCTTTCGGCGCGTCTTACCAGCTTGACCCCGCCGAGGCGCTACGCTGGTCTCGCGAGCAGGAGCCGGTATTCTTCAGCCCCAAGCTTGGTTACTGGGTTGTCAGCCGCTATGAAGAGGTAAAAGCTGTTTTTCGTGACAATCTGACCTTTTCTCCCGCTATCGCGTTGGAAAAATTGACGCCAGCGCCACCCGAAGCGGTAAAAATTCTCGAAAGCTATGGCTTTGCAATGCGCCGCACCATGGTCAATGAGGATGAGCCAGACCATATGGAGCGCCGCCGCCTGCTGATGGAGGCTTTCTTGCCTGAAAACCTCGAGAAGCATGAGGCATGGGTTCGTGAGTTAGTGCGTAGCTATATGGATCATTTCATCGATAAAGGCCGCGCGGATCTGGTAGAGGAGATGTTTCGGGAAATTCCCATGACCGTGGCGCTGCGCTTTCTGGGGGTGCCCAGCGAAGATGCCAAAGAGCTTCGCAAATTCTCGGTCGCCCACACGCTTAACACTTGGGGGCGCCCCTCGCCAGAACAGCAGCTGAAGATTGCTGAAGACGTAGGGCAATTTTGGAAAACGGCGCAGACTATTCTCGATCGCATGCGTGAAGATCCAACCGGTGAGGGGTGGATGTATGATTCGATTCGTATGCACAACCAGCACCCCGAGGTTGTACCTGAGAGTTACCTGCGCTCAATGATGATGGCGATTTTGGTAGCTGCCCATGAGACGACAGCTTTCGCCACCACGAACGCTTTCCGCATCCTGCTATCGAACCGTGCTTCTTGGAATGATATCTGTGAGAACCCGACGCTAATTCCTAGTGCCATTGAGGAGTGTCTCCGGGCCGCTGGCTCGGTGGTGGCTTGGCGGCGTATCGCTACTGAGGATGCTGACGTAGGGGGTGTGACGATCCCTAAAGGCGGCAAACTGTTGTTGGTACAAGCGTCGGCAAACCGTGATCCACGAAATTTTGAAAACCCTGACGAGTTTGATATCTACCGCCATAACTCAGCAGAGCATTTCACCTTCGGTTATGGTGCGCATCAATGTATGGGTAAAAATATTGCTCGTATGGAAATGCGGATTATTCTAGATGAGTTTGTCCGCCGTTTACCCCATATACATCTTATTGAGGATCAAGCGTTCGAGTACCTGCCCAATACCTCTTTCCGGGGACCAACCTCGCTTTGGGTGGAGTGGGATCCTGAGCAGAACCCTGAGCGTCGTAACCGGGCGGTGCTTGAGAACCCGACACATTTCCATATTGGTGCGCCTATTAAAGAGGATATTGTGCGCCGGGTTTTAGTCGCTGAGGTAGAGCGTGAAGCCGAGGAAGTCGTTCGGATTGATCTTGTCGACCCCTATGGCCGTGAGCTGCCGGACTGGTCACCTGGCTCACATATCGAGCTGGTCTCAGGCGAATGGCGGCGCTATTACTCGCTGTGTGGCAAGCGCAATGACCGGCATCGTTTGTCTATTGCTATTCTACGTGAGCCGACGGGGCGTGGTGGTTCATTGTATTTTCACAGCACGCTCAAGCCCGGTGACATACTGCATATTGCTGGCCCGAAGAACCATTTTCACCTGGACCTGACTGCTGAGCGCTATACCCTCATCGCTGGCGGTATTGGTATTACGCCGATTCTTACCATGGCGGATCAACTTAAGGCATTAGGCAAGCCTTACACACTTCACTATTGCGGCGCCGGGCGGCAAACCATGGCCTTTTTGGAGCGCGTCGAGCGTGATCACAGCGCAGCGCTAACCGTTCATGCAAGCGATGAGGGCTGCCGGCTTGATATCTCAACCGCACTGAGTAGTGTAGCCAAGGGTGATCAGGTCTACTGTTGCGGCCCTGAACGAATGTTAGAGGCGCTCGAGGTATTAGTGCAGGGCTGGCCTGAAGGCGTCTTACATGTTGAGCATTTTTCGGCTCGCTCAAACATCCTTGATCCTGAACAAGAGCATGCCTTCGAGGTAGTACTTAGCGACTCTAACGTGACGCTTCAGGTCGGGAATGATCAGACCTTGCTTGAAGCACTGACGGCGTTTGGCGTTGATGTGCCCAGTGACTGCTGTGAGGGTTTGTGCGGTACTTGTGAAGTCGCTGTTGTCGAGGGGGATATTGATCACCGTGACTTGGTACTCAGCCGTGCTGAGCGGGCTGCCAGTGATCGGATGATGGCCTGCTGTTCGAGAGCTAAAGGGGAGCGTCTTGTTCTCGCTCTCTGACCGCTAGCAATTTACAAACAGCAACTAACAATATTAAAACGCATTACGTTGCACGCTAATTCTGTAATCAAAGAGAGGAAATTAATAATGAAAAAAATCGCCACACTGACAACCTTTTCTGCCTTGATGTCATTAGGCGCTTTACAGCATGCCATCGCCGCGACTGAACTGCAGATTAGTACTTGGGCAGGCCCTAATCACGGCGTGAACACTATTGTTTGGCCAACATGGGGAAGTTGGGTAGAGGAAGCAACCGAAGGGCGCGTCACTGTTAACGTTGTTCATGATATGGGCCCACCAGGCTCGCAAATGGAATTAATCGCAGATGGCGTGGCCGACGTTACCTGGCTTTTTCATGGATTAATGCCGGGTCGTTTCGAGCTGACCAAACTGCCCGAACTGCCCACGTTTGAAGACTTCTCGTCCGAGTCTGCGTCGGTGGCTTATTGGCGCACCCATAACGAGTTCCTAGCCGAGGCTAATGAGCACCGTGGGGTTGAGGTGATTGGGGTTGGGGTACATGGGCCGGGTGCGCTTTATCTTGGCGAAGAGATTGATAGCCTTGATGATCTAGACGGTAAGCGTGTTCGTATTGGTGGCGGTATCATGGCAGACATCTCGAATGCACTTGAGCTTACCGGCGTAGCACTACCTCCCGCCAGCACTTATGAGGCTGCTACACAGGGGGTTATTGATGGCGCGATGCTAACACTTGAAGGGCTCAAAAGTTTTCGTCTAGCGGAAGTGCTGCCCTACACCGTTCAGATGCCGGGTGGTTTTTATCGGGGCAGTTTCTCGCTGGTTATCAACCCTGATACATGGGCCTCGCTTTCTGAAGAGGACCGCACAGCCATTGAAAGCGTGTCGGGAGAACGACTTTCTCGTTTGTTTGGCTACATGATGGATGTGGTGGATGAGCGTGGCGTCGAGTTCGCGCAACAGCAGGGCAACACGTTTGTGGAACTGCCCGCCGAAGAGCTTGAGCGTTTCCAACAAATCGCCGCAGATCTGCCAAGTCAGTGGGAGGCCGCGGCTAATGAGCGTGGTGTTAACGGTGAAGCCGCACGCAGCTTCTTCCTGGAGCAGCTCGACGTGGTAGATAGTGAAGAGGGGTTGAGTGCTGAGGAAGTGGTTGACCAGAGCATGTGATGTGTCCCTGCCCGAGGCGCTGTTGTGCTTCGGGCAGCGGGTTATTTTTTCTGTAGATTATCGACAGAGATCTCAACATCCTGAGGGCGTTGTAGCACGTTAAGCAGCACGATAGCGCGCTCTTCGCCTTTGCAACGTTTAAAAACGGCTTCTAAATCTTTGAAGGGGCCGTCGGTGATCGTCACTTTTTCCCCAGCGCAGAAGTAGCTGTGGCTGCCTTCTTGATGATGCGGCTGTGCGCGAAGGGTATCTACCAGGGCATCCGGCACGGCGATGGGCGTGTTGCCAAAGGTGAGTAGTCGCAGCACGCCGCGGGTAGAGCGAATTGGCCGCCAGTTGCTGACGGTCTGATCCAGCCGAATAAACAGGTAATAGGGGAAAAGCGGCTCGGATACCAGCGTGAGTTTGCCTTGGCGCTTACGTTTAGCATTAAGCACAGGATGGAACACCTCATAGCCTTGGTTGGTGAGGTGCTCTGCGGCGCGAAATGATTCGCCGCCTTTGCATTGAATCACATACCAGCAGGGAGTAGCCCGCTCGGCTTGGGTTCCCAATTCCTCCATAAATCACCCTTTGGCGTTTGCAAGCAGTAGCGCGAGTGCATCCAGCGTTTGGTCAACGTGATCCTTGGTGTGCTCACAGGAAAGAAAAAAGCGTAGCCGAGCACTTTTTTCAGGGACCGCAGGATACAGAATAGGCTGCACGTTAATGTGCTGTGCAAACAGCGCATGGGAGAGGTGTGCCGCGAGCGGCGAGCTGCCCACAATAACGGGTACAACGGCAGAGCCAATGCTATGGCCGGTATCCATTCCCCGCGCTTGCGCCTGCTCCAGGAAGTAGCGCGAAATTGCCTGTAGCTGGGTAACGCGTTCGGTTTCCTGGGGCATTAATTCCAGTACTTTAAGCGAAGGTGCAGCCACTTGGGCGGGCATGCCGACACTGTAAAGAAAACCGGGTGCAAAGTAGCGCAGTGTTTCGACCAGCGCTTTATTGCCGGCAATATAGCCCCCGCAGCCTGATAGCGTTTTGCTCATAGTGCCCATCCATATATCAACATCGGCTGGGTCAATCGCAAAGTGTTCTCGTAAGCCTAGCCCGGTGTCGCCCATGACGCCAAACGAATGCGCTTCATCGACCATCAGCCACGCCTGATGGCGCTGCTTTAGCTCAATAAAGCGGGGCAGATCGGGGATATCGCCATCCATGCTGTAAAGCCCTTCAATGACGACAAGAACGCGTTCAAATTGATGGCGATGGCGGCTTAATAGGGCGTCTAGCGCAGCGGGATCGTTATGGCTGAAAGACATACGCTTGGCGCCGGAAAGCTGCGCGCCGACCAACGAGCTGTTGTGGATGTACTCATCATGCAGCACAAGATCTTTCGGGCCTAATAGATAGCCAAGGGTCGACACATTGGTTGCGTGACCACTGACAAAAACAACCGCGTCTTCAACCCCATAGATATCGGCGATCGCTTGCTCTAGTTGACCGTGAATAGGTCGTTCACCGGAGACTACGCGACTGGCGGAAACGGAGGTGCCGTAGTGAGCCGCTGCGTCGGATGCCGCTTGAACAACCCGCGGGTCACCGGAGTAACCCAGGTAGTTATAGCTGGCGAAATTAATGCACTCATGGCCATCAATCACGCTGGTGGCACCGGCGAGGCCGTCATGGACTTTAAAAAACGGATCAATCAGCCCGAGCTGTTTTGCGCCCTGGCGCATCATGACTAGCTGTTGATAGCCCGGGTGGGCATCAAATCGTGTAAAGCGCTCGGGAACAGTCCGAGTGGCTTCGGCGCCTGATATAGCAGGCGCCTGGGTGCTGGCGGCACGGGGCGTTGGGCGCTTGCGTGCCTGTTCCAGCAGCTGTCGTTTCAGTTCAGAGCGCTTTACGGTCATGGTGTCTCGGTGGTAGATGTTGAAGCCGGCTCATTATTGAGTCCGTCCGCCCCGTGGCGAGCGGCCAGAGAGGCTAACGCATCTTGTGGCGCTTCTTCAACATCATTGTCATGCTGATGTAACTTTTGAATCAGCACACCGGCCAGTTTGTGCAGCGTAGACGCTTCACTCAACACCATCACCGGTACTTGTACGTTCAGGCGATTCTCGATGGCGGTCATCAATTCAACGCCCATAAGCGAGTCAAAGCCCATATCGTATACTGAGCGATGAATGTCGATTTTCTCTTCATCAATCAGCAGGATACTGGCTAGCTCTGCGCGCAATAGATCGGTAATGGTGCTATGCAGCTCTTCTGGTGAAAGATCGGCCAGTAGCGCGCTGATATCGTCATCGTGGTCAACGCTGCCGTCATCATCGCTGGTGCGGGCAATTTCGTTAAACCGTGGTGCCTGGGCGGTGGGCAGGAAGCGCGCTAGTGCGCCCCATTCCAGCTCAAGTACACCAAGGCTTGGCCCGGGCGTCAGCAACATTTGTTCAAGCACTTTAAGGGCGTCATCAGAGCGCAGCGCAGAACCGCCTAAGCGCTCTTGCAACGCATCGCGGGTGCGCGTGTTGCGTGCCAAGAAACCGACATCTTCAATAGCCCCCCAGCGTACGCAGGTAGCGGGTAGACCAGCGGCGCGACGGCGGGCAGCAAAGGCTTCTAGCCAGTGGTTGGCAGCTACGTAATTGGCCTGTCCTGGGTTGCCAAATAGCGTCGTCGCCGAGGAATAGAGCACAAAGAAGTCGAGTGAGATGTCCTGGGTAAGGGTGTCCAGATGACGGGCACCGTCAATTTTAGGAGCCAGCACCTTGTGAATACGCTCGGCATCTAAATTGCGAATCAAGCCGTCGTCGATCACTGTTGCGGCATGCACGATGCCACGCAACGGGCTAAGCTCGCGTTTCGCGCGCTCCATAACACTGGCTAGCGCGTCGTGATCGGTAATATCACAGGCTGCAGCCAGCACCGTCACGCCTTGGGCTTCGAAGGCCGCGATAGCGGCTTGGGCTTCTTCGCTAGCGGGGCCGCTACGGCTTAACAGGATAAGCTGGCGTGCGCCTTTACTGACTAACCATTGAGCCGTTTTTAGGCCAAAGCCACCCAAACCACCGGTTACTAGATAGCTGGCGTCGGCTGTGAGCGTCATCGTGCCAGTGCCTAATAGTTCGTTACGCGGTGGCGCAATAGGCTGTTCGTAGGTGACCACTACTTTGCCGATCTGACGTGCTTGCTGCATGTAACGGAAGGCATCAATCACTTGGTTGTGACTGAACGCCGTGAACGGCAGCGGGCTGAGTGTACCGTCGTTAAATAGCGCCATCATTTCACCGAACAGGCGCTGGGTGAGGGCAGGCTGCACTTTCATCAACTGGTCAGAGTCGATGCCGAAGTAGCTTAAGTTGTTACGGAACGGGCGCAGGCCAATATGAGTGTTTTCATAGAAGTCCCGTTTACCTAATTCCAGGAAGCGACCAAACGGGCGTAGTGCGCGGAGGTTTTGGTTAATCGCTTCGCCTGCCAATGAGTTCAGTACGACATCCACGCCTTCGCCTTGCGTATCCTCTAGGATCTCTTCGGCAAACGTCAGCGAGCGGGAGTCGTAGATACGCTCTTCACCCATAAGGCGCAGGAAGTCGCGCTTCTCTTCAGAGCCAACGGTGGCGTAGATATCGGCACCCAGCCACTGGGCAATTTGCAGCGCGGCGATACCCACACCGCCAGCGGCACCGTGAATCAGCACTTTCTCACCGGGCTCCAAGCGCGCCAGATGTTTTAGCGCGTAGTACACGGTGAAGAACGTGGTCGGGATTGTCGCGGCAGCAGCATAGCTGACGCCTTCAGGCAGAGGTGCGACAGCATTCTGGCTGGCAATGAGACGGTCGCTGAAGCTAGCGGGTCCAAAGCCCACGACCGCCTGGCCAGGAACGACGTGTTGAACATTGGCACCAACAGCAAGCACCTCGCCCGAGAACTCAAGCCCCAGGGTCGGCCCAGCGAAGCCATTTTCAATCGCTTCATCAGACAATAAGCCCAGGGTGTACATGACATCGCGGAAGTTGAGTCCCGTCGCTTTAACACGAATTTCTACCTCATCCGCGCCAAGTTCAGGCAGTGGGCGTGGCCGCCACTGTAGCTGACGCAATTGCCCGGGTAGGGCAAAGCCCAGCGTCATTGCCTGATGAGGCGCAGCGCTTGCCTGCTTGACCGGGTGAGGTGCGGGCAGGGTGCGCAGACGGGTAGCAAACCGCTCGCCTTCAAGCGTTATGACCAGCTCGTTTTCGCTATCTGGCGTAGCTAGTGACGCTACAAAGGCATTTAACGCCGCATTGCTGGGCGCGTCGGGTAGATCGATCAGTGTGACGCTATGGCCAACCGCTTCATTGGCGAGCGAACGACCAAAGCCCCATAGCGCGGCGTCATCGCCTGTACTGGCAGCCTGGGTTGCTAGCCAAAGCGTGACACGGCTGCCTTGGCCTTCAAGCCCACTGGCTTCTAATGCCAGTGACCACTGCTGTGCTGTGTAGCAGCGCTGAGTTTGAGCGGCAGTTGTAGAGCCCTTAAGCCCACGCAGGTCAATCACATTGAGTGCCGCAGGTACGTCTTGGCGTTCACCTAGTGCTGAAGTCAACAGCGCTTGTGGGGATTCGTCGCTGACGGCTAGCCATGTATTGGCGGTGTCTAACCGCTCTGCGAGTTGGGCAGCAAGTGCTTCGTGCTCAGTGTCAGAGACAATTAATTGGTAGGCCGCTGCTGCCGTTTGTGTCTGCGAGTCATTGGTGACTGTGTACTGGCCATGCAGTAGGTAAGCGCCATTCTCTTCCAGCTCAATCGGTGGCGAAATGCTAAGGCCTTGTTGCGCTAACCACTCGACCAGATTGTCTTGTTCCAGGGCGGTTTGGTCGATGCCAGGTGTGGCCAGTAAGTCGTCAAGCCAACGGCTCGGCTGAATTCCAATCACCATTACCTGAGCGCCTGGCGCAAGTTGGCTTGGCAGCGCTTCAATCAACTGGCGGGTGCGTTCAGGTTGGGTCACGTCCACGCTGATAAACGCCAGCTGGGCTTTCTGTGCATTGCTAAGCGTCGGCAGAGCCTCTTCCAGCGGCTGGATATCCATCAGCGGGAAACGCTCTTGAAGCTGTTCCGCCTGATGGCGAGCCGTGTCGCTGGTAGTGATGGCACGGTAGTGGTACGCATCGTTAGCGATAGCCGTGTTCGCTAGCTGTTCGAGCAGTCGCTGGCCAAGGGCTGGGGTGCAAGGGCCCGCTTCTAACAACTGCAGCCGCTGACCGGTAGGCAGTGTAGCTAGCGTAGCTTCCATTAAGGCGCCCAGCTCGGCGGCTAATACTTGCCAGCCGCTTTCGCCAATCAGGACGCGATTAATGCCTGCAAGGTGCTCAGCGGTAATGCCTAGGCTTTCCAGAGTGTCGTTGCCGCTGGTCAATTGCTCTCGGTGTAGCCCTAAGCGACCGACCATATGAATCGGGGCAAAATAATCGGGATAATCCTGCACCAGTAGCTGCCAAATGGTTTCCGGTGCGAGCTGATCTTCGCCAGCGTTAACATTAACACCCGCAAAGGCTTCGCTAAGGCTATCAAGTAGCGGTGACACTTCTTGGGCATAGCGTTGACCGGTGATGGCGGTAAACGCCTCGCTTAGCCCGGCCAGTCGGGCGAGCGCATGGCCTGGCAGCGAAAGTGCCGCCGTGTTCAGCGGAGCAGGCGTTAATTCAACATCCAGGTAGCTAAAATGCTGGTGATGGGCGCGGTTTAAGCGAATCGCCTTGAAGCGGGTTTCACTAAGCACGGCCACAGCGTTACCGGCTGCGTCATAGAGTTCGAAGTCGGCGGTGAAGGAGTGAGGCGCGCGCTTACCCATGACAGCTCGCGCCAGTACTGGGGCACCGGCTTCAGCATTCACCTGAATGCGCCCAACACGAACCGGCACGAAGGCTAGCTGGGCGGCAAACTCGTTGTGTTGAGCCAGCAGCGGAATAAACATCTGGAAAGCACTGTCCAGAATGCCTGGATGCAGGTGTAGCGTATCGAGCTGCGATTGGACGCTATCGGATAGGGTGATTTCCCCCATGACGCTGTCGCCTTCAATCCAGCCATGGCTAATGGCTTGGAACGCAGGCCCGTAATGCAGTCCGATACGTTCGGCCATCTGCAGGTGCTCGGCCAGGGTATAGTCGGGCGCGCGGTTTGGCAGGCTTGGCGCTTTTCGATTGAGCAAGAAGCCTCGGCTTTCGCGCATGCGGCGGGCAACGGCATTTAGCTGCCATTCGCTACCGGTGGCTGGCTCGCGGGAGTGGATGGCTAAGCGGCCGTCATCTGGGTCCAGCGTTAAGCGCATAGTGCGCCCGTTGTGGCCATCCAGCAGTAAGGGTGCGCGAATTTCCAGCTCTTCAATATCTAAAAGCGGTGTGTCTTTCTGCTGCAGAGCGGCTGCTAGCGTTAGCTCTACAAACCCTGCGCCCGGGAAGACAGCGCCTTCGCCGACGACATGATCGGCCAGCCATGGCTGGCGCTTGGTATCCAGCTGGCTCTCCCAGGTGTGATCCTGCTGCGCCAATGGGTAGCCAAGCAGCGGGTGCTGGTAATAGCGGGAAAGCAACCCTTGGCCATCGTTGGTGCCTTGCACCCAAAGGTGAGTGCGTTGCCAGGCGTAGTGTGGCAGCAGGACGCGCTGGCCTTCGACGGGGAAGAAGTGGTGACTATCGAAGCTTAACCCGCTTAACAGCACTTGGCCGAGGCAGCGGGTTAAGCCATCTGCCCCTGACTTATGCCGTTCAATGGTGCCTAGCACTAAGCCGCTGCGCTCTTGCTGGCGTAGAGAGTCGTTTAGATAGCGGCGCAGGATGGGGTGTGCACCGACTTCCACAAAGACATTGTAACCCTGCTCAATCAGCACCGTCGCGGCGTTGTCAAATAGGACCGGCTCACGAATATTGAGCCACCAGTAATGGGCATCCAACTGTGTGCCTTCACTGATGGTGCCGGTCACGGTGGATACATAAGGTATCTGGGTGGCGCGTGGACGAATGTCAGCCAAGGCTTCCACGACGCCCGCTTTGATGCTGTCCATGGCGGGGCTGTGGAAGGCGTAATCCAGTGGCAGGCGCTTTGCGAAGGTGCTCTGCTCGCTAAGGGCGGCCTCGATGGCGCTTAGCTGGTCACGGTCACCCGCTAACGTAATGCCTTTGGGGCTGTTAATGCCAGCCAGACTAATGTTGCTAAATTCGGCTTTTTCAAGCCAGGGGGCGATCTCTTCCGCGCTGATGGCGACAGCCGTCATTTCCCCAAGACCACGGGTTTTGCCCTGGTAGAAGCTGCGGTAATAAATAACTTTAACGGCGTCTTCTAATGTTAACGCGCCGGATGCCCACGCAGCAGCAACTTCGCCCACGCTGTGGCCGAAGACGGCGGTGGGCACGATACCCTTGGATTTAAGCCATTCGGTTAACGCGACCTGCAGTGCGAACAGGGCGGGTTGAGCGATTTCTGTGCGCTCAAAGCGGCCTTCTTCGCTGGACGCTTCCTGATTACGGCCCGCAAGCTCGTCACGCAGCGAAAAATCCCCATACTTCTGGAACAGCGCATCTACACGGTCAATGGCGTCGCTAAACGCGGGCTCGCTGTCTAGCAGGTCATGCCCCATGGTTTCCCACTGGCAGCCGTTACCATCGTAAACAAACACCGGGCCACGGGCGTTAGCTAAGCGCTCCAGTGTCACAACGCTGCTAGCTTCACCTTCCGCAAATTGGCTGAGCGCATTGGCAGCGGCTTCCGCTGTTTGGGCGAAACACAGTGCGCCAAAGGTGTGTTGTTCGCGGTGGCTGTTCAGCGTGTGGGCGATATCATAAAAAGCATGGTCGCTTTCGCGTAGGAAATTAGCTAGCCCACGGGCATTCGCCGCCAATGCTTCCTGGCTACGTGCGCTAATGCGAACGGGTAGCGCAACATCGGGCACTTGGCGGGGGGTAGGTGCTTTTTCGGGGGCACTTTCCAGTATCACGTGAGCGTTGGCGCCACCAAAACCAAAAGAGTTAACGCCAATGACCAAGCGGCCCTGCTTTTTGAGCGCTTGGGCTTTGGTGACAACGCTAATATTCCACTCATCAAATTTGATGCGTGGATTAAGGTTGCGTATACCAATGGTGGCGGGCACTTCACGGTGCTGCAGGCTGTACAGTGCTTTAGCAAGCCCGGCAACGCCTGACGCTGTTTCTAAATGCCCCAGGTTGCTTTTTACTGAGCCAATCAGCAGCGGTGTTTTACGATGCTTGCCGAGTGCTTCACCGATAGCTCGGGTTTCAATGGGGTCGCCAACGGCGGTACCGGTGCCGTGGGCTTCAAGGTAGTCGATCTCATCCGGCGAAATGCCAGCCTGTTCGTAGGCACGACGCATTAAGTCAATTTGAGCGCTGGGGTTGGGCACCGTCAGGCCAGATTTGTGGCCGTCAGTGTTCACCGCTGAGCCTGCTACCACGGCCAGGATATTGTCGCCATCGGCCACGGCTTGATCATAATCTTTTAGCAAAAACAGCCCGGCACCCTCAGAGCGCACGTAACCATTACCGGCTTCATCGAAGACTTGGCAGCGGCCGGTGGGCGAGAGCATGCTGGCTTTAGAGAAAATAATAAAACCATAGGGGTGCAGGTGCAGGCTGATGCCACCTGCTAGCGCCATATTGGTTTCGCCGCTGCGAATCGATTGGCATGCCTGGTGGAAGGCCACCATGGAAGAGGAGCAGGCGGTATCCAGCGACATGCTGGGGCCATGTAGATCAAAGACGTAAGAAAGCCGGTTAGAGGCGATACTTGAGGTATTACCTGTCGCGGTCGAGGCATCAATCGCCGCCATGTCATCGGCAAGGCGATAGGAATAATCAAGGCTTGCGATGCCAAGGAAAACGCCGCACTGGCTACCGCGCAGGGTGCTGGGCACGATGCCCGCGCTTTCCATGGCTTCCCAGCTAAGCTCTAACAGCATGCGCTGTTGAGGGTCCATATTTGCCGCTTCACGGGGCGAAATACCGAAAAACTCTGCGTCGAATCCGCTTATGTCGCCTAGGCTACCCGCGGCAAAGGTGACGCTGGTGCCGGGATGGCGTTTGTCCGGGTGCTGGAAAGCATCAAGGCTCCAACGGTCGGCGGCCACTTGGGTGACGAGGTCTTTTTCGGCTTGCAGGTCCTGCCAGAACGTTTCAGGTGTGGTGCCGGGGAAACGATGGGCGGCGCCGATAATGGCAACGCGTTTAGTCATTCTTGCTCCTGAGGTTCTGGTTCTGCCTTGATCACATCGCTACTTATATCGCGTCCAAACGCTCGTTTAAATAGGTAGACGCCAAGTTCGTTTGCTTCCAGCGTGCACGACGTGCGCTCAATGGGCGTCTTATCATGCAAATTTCGATCTACTTCCGTTGACCATATCATGTACGGAGTGCTGCTAGCAGGAGGCGAAAAGTGCCTATATGCGGCAGGCAGTATGGGTACGTGGTCACCGTACCAGCCCAGCAGCCCTGGTCTTATAGCAGAGTTTAGCGCTGCTTTAACGCTTCCGAGCATTTTATCTGATTCACCTAAATGGTGCAGGTAAACGGCCAAATCACGTAAATGATGCGGTAGTGGCCACGGCGCTGCTGGTAATGTTGACGCTGCCGTGGCCTTTTCCGGTGCTTCTAAGTGTAAAGGGCCGTGATTCTCCATAGTAATCACAAACACAAAGAGTGGCCTATTATCGTTATCTTCAAGCAGTCGTCCAACTCTTCGTGCAACGGCTTGGTCGCCAATGTACTGACCATGCTTATCCTGGCTTTCGAATTCGCCAATGTCGATAAACGTCTCAAACCCTAGTTTGGGAATAACGCTGTCCCGCATATAGAAGGTAGCGGGATAAGGATGCACACAAACAGTTCGATAGCCTTGGGCTTTAAATGCGCTGGCAATGCTGGGCAGTGTGTGGCGCGACAGCGTGCGGTAAGGGTTAAATTGGCGTGGCCCCCAGGTATCAGGTGCTATGCCAGTTAAAACAGCACATTCGGTGCGCACTGTGTTTGCGCCCCATGCGGGCACATTCAGTGCTCCCTGCACAACAGCTTCCTTGCAGGTAGCATCATAATTCGGCAGTAAGTCAGCGGCAATCTCGCTACACCATGGGCGAGGATCAAAAAACGACTCGCTTTGTACCAGTACAACGTTTGGCTTGGCCGCATCGGCGTCTAGCTCAAGGCTGTGCTGATCAAGTGACTGATGTTGAGCAAGTGGCTGAAAGGGCGATGCATCGGCTGTGGGCGGTTGTGAGCGCATCAGGGCGATGCCGTATGCCCACAGGCTGGAAAATAGCCCCAGTCGATCTAGGTCAGTGGTCGGGTTAAGCGTAATAGACGGTAGCTTGCGCCACCCCAGCCAAACGAGCAGCGTACCGGTTGCTATCAGCATTAGGCTATTCACTAGAAACGCCGTGCCACCCCATTGGCCGATTAGCGATGGTTCAAAAACCAAAAAGCTCCCAATGGCAACCGCACCGGCGCTGCTGGCGGCAATGGCGAGACCAATGCCGAAAAAAGGCACATACAGGCGCGGGTGCAAAATAGCATCCCAAAAGTATTCAAAATCGTGGCAGATAAAAGGTTCGTTCAGCGTGCGTGATTTAGTATTGCTGGACTGCACGACCACGAGCTGCAGCGATAAGATGAAAACAACAGCAAACCAAGGGCGTAGCAGAAGCAGCATAAAGGCGCCAAACAGCAGTAACCAGCTACCAAAGTGCAGCGTATTTGCCGCTATGCCACGTTTCCAAAACGGTTGTGGGCGAGGGCTCAGCAGTGCCTCGAATAGCATACTACCTAACAAGCCTACTAACAGTGGGCTAAGAAACGTGGATGATAGAAAGAACGCCACGCTACGCGCCCCCGGTATGATTAAAGCCAAGACGTTTGATAAGCCATTGAGAAATGTTCGCCGGTAGCACGGCTAGCCACCAAGTACCGAAATTCAGCGGGAAGGGAAAGCTAATGCGAGCGCGGTTAGCGGCGATGCCTCGTTGTATGGCGTGAGCGGCTCGCTCTGGCGGCCACTCCCAAGGCTTCGGGCCGGGCATGGCGTTGCACATGGCGGAAGTAACATAGCCAGGCATTACCACGGTCACACCAATGCCGTGGGGTTCAAGCAAGCCTCTTAAGCCCTCTCCGTAGGCTTTAATACCTGCCTTGCTAGCGCTGTAGCTTGGCGTTGTTGGTAGCCCATGCCAGGCCGCTAACGAGCTAATAAACACCAATTGACCGCTGCCCCGTGCTTGCATAGCAGGAACTAGCCGCTGCGCCATTGCAATGGGGGTTTTCAAGTTGACATCGAGCAGCGCCTGAACCTCGTCCCAAGGTTCTAGCGTGCTTGCGCTGGGATGAGTATTGACCCCCGCATTGGCAATCACAATATCTGGAACGTGCTCGGCACATAGCGTATCGAGCCAGTCGTTGAGCTCGTTCTGGTCGGTTAAGCTGGCTGATGACAACGTCACCTGTGCACCTTTTTCGCGACATGCCATCGCCAAGCCTTCAAGCGCCTGCTGATTGCGGCCGTGTAGCACCAAGTGCGTAGCCGGAGCTGCATAAGCACGGGCCAGCGCCCCGCCTATTGCGCCAGTGGCACCGGTGATCAGCACGCAGCGGGAGGCATTAGCAGGGCAAGAGGTCGTTACACCGTTCGCAGCAACGTTCACAGCAACGTCTCCAGGGGTGAAGGGCAGGCTTCTAGTATACGCGCTGCGTTGTTCACCGCTAAATCGATACTGGGTTGGCAGTAAAAACCACCGTTGATTTGCGTAGTGTGCATCACCGTATTGCGAAAATAGCCAAACAGCGCTTGGCTGGGCAGCGGTGGTTGGTGCCAAAACTCGTCTAGCGAGCCTTCGTAGGTGAGGCCCGCTAAATTGTAGATGGGGTCGCTGAGGGCAAAGGTAGGGCACTGCTTTTCAAGGGACACAATGCCGACCGTGCTGTTCACTGTGACGGTGCCTGCGGCGTGTTTAAGCAATGGGTTGAGATTGCCTGATTCCAGGTAAACGATGCGCCCATGTAGGCCGTAAAAATCTTCCAGCCGTTTAATGATGTTCGGGTAATTAACCAGCCCCATATCCAGCGGGTGGTTTTTGATACATAACAGCGCATCGCTAGGGGCGTTTAGCGCAAATGACCCCATAACGTGATCCATCACCTCTTCCATATTGGCATAAGGTGAGTGGTCACGAATCTGTGCATCGGTGTTGAGCTGCAACGGCAACATAAAATAAGGCTTGCCGCCTTCGATAAGGTTTTTTATCCGCGTAGCATCACGCCTTTTCCAGTACTTAAGTAAAGTGAAGCGTTTGGCGTAGCCCGCATACTCCACCGGCGCAGTGATAGGCGCATGGTTACGATAGTGGGGAGCCACCAAGGGGT
Organism: Vreelandella venusta; assembly: GCF_007989605.1. Taxonomy (GTDB): domain Bacteria; phylum Pseudomonadota; class Gammaproteobacteria; order Pseudomonadales; family Halomonadaceae; genus Vreelandella; species Vreelandella venusta. The sequence goes on from NZ_BJUL01000005.1 coordinate 24,776, forward strand.
TCGCTAACCCCGCTAGGTGGTAGCACATGTCGTGAGCGGCACGGATTTTAAAAGACGAACGAAAGCGAACCGGGGCAGGGAGCTTGGGCAGCGCTTTGCCTGTTTCAAAAAACCACTTGGGATCTCGGGGCAGTAGCGAGTGGCCATTAACACCCTCGCGTTCAAGAGTAACCCAAAAAGGGCGAAAGTAGCCTTCTTCAAAAACGTGGGTACGAATGCCAGCCGCGGGTGCTAAGTCAACCGCTGGGCGGTGAATCGGACGCCGGTCACCAAATAGCACCTGATCGGTAATGCTGTAACGCTGCCACAACGACTGGATATAAGCCGGTAGCTCGCTTAGTGGGCCACGAAACAAATGGTTTTGGCTGTGGGTGCGCTGCCAGTAGGCGATATCGCCAGCGTTGAAGTTAACCTTTACCACGCGATGGCCATCGTCGGTTAGCCGACGGGCAAGACGCTGGTAAAAGGGCGAGCAGACGCCTTGGAGAAATAAGAATGCACGCTTTTGCTTCAACTTAATGACTTCCAATGAATAAGTTACGATAGCAGCGATATAGCCGCTGCTTCCATGTAAGCATATGTTTTTGAGACTTAACTTTTTCTAATTTAGCCTGCTCCAGCAGGCTGACTACTGTTTCAGCATTACACAGTTGCCGAGAGCCGGGATCGACGTAGCTTGGGTATAGAAGCAGTGTTCCTGCGACTAGCGCATCCAGCGACAGCACACGGTTGCGTCGCGAACACTGCATAGCATCCTGGGTTAGCCCCCAGCCAGCGTAAAACGGCAGGCCATAGGTGTATACTTGGCGTCGACGAAGTAGCGCTTCAAAGCCAGTCAGCGAACTCATGGTATGCACGGCATCAACGCGTGCTAACAACACGGTGATATCGATAGAACTAGCGTCGAGATCATACAGGCGTTTGGCGTTGGTATCGAGTGCTCCGACACGCGCGCCGGAAATCACATCAGGGTGGGCTTTGTAAACAATAAAAGCATCGGGGTTGCTGTCCCGCACGGCTTTTAACAGTGCACTGTTGGTACTTATCTCTGGCGAACCTGTTGCAATCGACGCATCGCTTTCCACTTGGCCTGGCACTAAAATAATGTGTTTGTTGGCGGGTAGTTCAATGGCTTCTTTGCCCGGTACATTATATTTGGAAAGCTTCAATGCGACCAATCGTTCGCGCAATCGTTCCGCTCGCTCTAACAAGTCATCGCTGAAATCAGCGGTATTCAGCAACGTTTCTAGCTCGCTGGGCTGGCTGGGATCGTAGTAGATGCCCTGTCGATCAATGACCAAAGAGAGCGGCTGAGCGAGATCCACCCCTAAACCTACGGAGCGTATAAAGCCGTCTTCCATTCGCCATAACGCCGCTATATGGTCACGGTGGCGGGCTTTAAAGTCATCGTTAATACGACTGGACCACACCAGTAAATTGGGTTTTTCAACATCCGCTGAGAAAGCGACTGGCAGCTCTTTTTGATAATTGACTTTTGCCGCTGGGCCCAGGAAGTGGCCAATGAAGCGCTTCTTCCATGAAGAGAAGCCACAGGCTAACCACTCACCACGCAGGCGCTCTTGCTGGCGCTTTTGATCGGCAATCAGGGCAATCGTTTCTTCCAGCGTTGTGGCCTTGCCCGTGTAGGGATTGGCATATCGGGGGTAACGAAGATAGGCGGCGGCAAATACCTCTTCCAAGCGCCGAGAGGCTTGTCTTCGTGTACAGCTAAGCTGATCGTGCGTTAACCCCCATCCTGCATAGAAGGGCAGGCCAAAGCAGTGTACTTGCTTACCTGCCATCAAGGCTTCGAAGCCTAACTGGCTAGTGACGACATAAACGGTTTGAACTCGGTCAAACAGTGCCCAAGGGTTAATGTTATCGCTGATGATATGGCAGCGAGGGTTATCGTGAGCGTCTGCGAGATGCCCGAGCTTTTTGCCTGCGATAACATCAGGGTGTACTTTAACCAAAACATCGGCATCAGGATGATTGGTTAAAGCGCAGGCTAACATTTGCCGAAAACTGTCTGCGTTAGCGCCGCCATAGTGAATAGAGGCATCGCCTGCCGTTTGATCCACCACCAACACGCTGTCAGCCCTAGCATTGTCAGCTCTAGCATTGTCAGCCCTAGCATTGTCAGCCCTAGCACCGTCAGTCTTAACACTGCCAGCTTCAACCGCGCTGCTTCTAGCAACGGGAAGCGGGTAATCAGGCGCGTGGTTGTATTTCGATAGGCGATAACGTGATAGTTGCTCAATGCAGCGCCTGGCCTGGGCAAGCTCTTCGGCGTCAAAGGTGGCATGATTGAGCCAGTTTTCTAAATCACTAGGGCGAGAGGCGTCATAATAGATACCCGTGTAATCAACGACTATGCTATGAGGCTGATAGCCTTCGACGCCTAATCCTAAAGAACGAAGAAAGCCATCCTCAAGAGCGACATACGGTAAGCGATGACGGGCGGCATAATGGCGAGCACCCTCACTCGTGGGCTTGAGCCCCCAGCCAATAACCGCACTCGGTTTAGAACTCAGTGGCCTAATGCGTGAAAAATGCGAATATTCGGGCAAAAAAGAAGCAAGCGCGTTGATCTTGGTAATACCGGGAGATGTATAGCCTGCCGTTAGTTTTGCCATGAAAGAGCCGAAATAGTGTCAAAAACATGCGTAAATATAAACGCAAACATTTAAAGCGGCGAACATACGTGAAAAGGTCTAGGTTATCAATTAAGCCTAAAGTGGTCTTACGGTAAGAGGGTTTGCTGTTACACAATGATACATATCAAAGGTGCAATCACGTTGAATTTCACCAACGCGCACTTCTTCCTCTATTTTGTTAAGTTGTCGGTTTATGGCGCAATTGGGACTGGCTCATTGGACGAGCAAGTAGCAAACGTTAATAACAAGGTGGTGATTGGTGCGTCTGGCTGCTGCCTGCAAAAGATTGATATTTAGGAAGTCGATGCTGAGTAAATCAATCGTTAGTTCTTTAAAAGGCCGGCTGCTGCTGGGGCTTTTGTGTGCGCTACTGATACTGGCTGGGCTGGTGTTGGGAATGGCGTGGCAGGTGGGGAAAACCATGGTGCAAGAAGCCAATATGGCCCACATGCGTTATGAAGCCGACCTGATTGCGGATGAAGTTACCCAGCAAATCGACCACCGTATCCAAGCGTTAGAGCGGCTAAACGACATTCTTGGAATGACCAATGATCCTGAATGGCTTGGCTATGAGCTGCGCAAAAACGACGCACTACTGGCATGGTTCGATGCCATTGTTGTGAGCAATAGCAGCGGCAGAATTGTGTCTGATTGGCCGGCAGTGGCGGGGCGTGTGGGCCTGGAAACAGCCGACCTTGAATACTATAAAATGCTGCAAGGTACGCAAAGGCCTTACGTTAGTGAGCCATTTGTGGGGCGGGCTAGCGAGATGCCCATGGTGCTAGTCAGTGTTCCCCGGATAGATAACGACGGGCGGTTCGCGGGCATGATTGGTGGTGTTGTCAGCTTAAATAGCAGTGGGTTATTCAAACGCCTAGCAACTATTCGATTGGGTAGCGAAGGCTATGCTGCGGTTTCTACTGCAACTGGCCGAGTCTTGTATCATCCGAATCGAGCGCTAATTAATAACGATAGCTTTGATGCAACGACTATTCCGCTGTTGGACTTAGCGCTCGACGGCTGGCAGGGCGATGGCGTTGGTAAGTTGCTTGATGGCCGAGTTGGCCTACAGTCCTATGCACAAGTGTGGTCAGCAAGCTGGGTGGTGGGGCTTTATCTTCCTTTGCAGCAAGCTCAATTACCGTTATCTGGTTTTATCCATAAGCTATGGTGGATTTGGTGCGCCGCTGCGGTATTAATGATGCCTCTTTTATGGTGGTTGCTGGCACGTATTTTAACGCCATTGAACCTGCTGGAAGCACAAATTGGTGACGTAGGGCTAGGCCGCCGTTCTGGCGTTGATCTTGCGACCAATATGCAAGAGCTACAAAAAGTAGCCAGTACCTTTAATCGTGTTGAGAACGAGCGTCAGCAGCTCGTTGGACACCTTCAAGAGCGTGAAGCATTTTTGGATTCGGTGCTTAATGCCTCGCCCCAAGGAATGTTTGTCGCTGACTTTGGCGGCGACATTACCTATATGAACCCCGCGCTACTCGATATCTTGGGTATTGAGCCTGATCTGCCTATGGAAGCCTGGCTTGAGCAAATCCATATAGATGATCGTTCCGGCGCGAAAGACATGTGGATACATAGCTTAAAAACCGGCAATGACTATGTGCGTCAGCTGCGCTTTATACGCAGTGATAATGAGATACTTTGGCTTGAGATTCATGCCCGTGTGGTCATGCTTTCCCAAGGGGGGAACTCGCTTGGCTTGGTCGGGGTGGTAAAAGACATTACTGAGCGCCGGGAGCAGGAAGCGCTTCAACGTTGGGAAGCCGAGCATGACCCATTAACTGGCCTGCTCAACCGCCGTGGGTTTGAGCGCCGTCTTGACGAAGCCTTTGCCGACTTTCAGAAAACCAGCACGCCGTCAGCGCTGCTGCTATTCGACCTTGATCACTTCAAGCCCATTAACGATGAAGGTGGGCATGCATTAGGGGACGAAATGCTGCGCCGTATTGCCCAGGTAGTCGCGTGGGAAGTCCGTCGCAGTGACCACGTAGCCCGCCAAGGTGGCGATGAATTTGGGGTGCTGCTGCCGAGCTGTACTTTAGGCCAGGCAGAACGTATTGCTGAATCGTTACGCCAAGCGGTGAGTGAAGTGTCGGTTTCCCACGAGGGTAAAGAGTACACCGTAACGTTGAGTATTGGGGTGACCTGCTTCGATGAGAACGACACTAACTACAACGTGGCACTTTCCCGCGCGGATGCCGCCAGTTACGAAGCCAAAGCCCATGGGCGTGATGATGTGGTGGTCAAGCTGTCCAAGGCACCTGATCCAATGTCGGTGTTTGATTAGCGGTGACATTGGCACTGCATTTGGTCTTTGCGTCTTCGGGGTAGCCTTCTGTTAAGGCCGTTATTTATTTCCATCAGTCGACAAACCTCGAATGACGGTAGAATATAAGCGCCTGCTTATTCGAATGAGAGTGCTTTCGTGAACCTACTTGAGCTGTTTTCCCGCACGCTGGATACCACGTTGCCTGTTTTTGCCATGGTGTTCGTCGGCATCGGCTTAAAGCGCCTAAAATGGATCGACAGGGAATTTGTCTCTACAGCGTCCGCTCTCGTTTTCAAAGCAACGCTCCCCACGCTGATTTTTTTGAGTTTAATAAAAGCCGATCTAAGCGTTGCATTAGATGTACCTTTGCTGCTGTTTTTTGCCGCCGCGACACTTGGCCAGTTCCTGATCAGTTGGCTATGGGCCAGCTATCGGGTGCCTAAAGCCGACCGCGGTATTTATGTACAGGGCGCGTTTCGGGGTAACTGCGGCATCGTCGGGTTAGCACTGGCGGCGGGAATGTACGGTAACTACGGGCTTTCGGCCGGTAGCCTGCTGCTTGGCGTAGTGATTGTGATGTATAACGCGCTTTCGGTAGTGGCCCTGGCGGCCTACCAGCCCGGGCAATCGACAAATTGGCGTAGCCTGTTAAAGCATATCGTCACTAATCCACTGATTATCTCTGTAGTCGCCGCGCTGCCATTTACAGCGTTTTCGATTCCACTGCCCAGCTGGCTGATTACCTCCGGCGACTACTTCGCCTCGTTAACGTTACCGCTAGCATTGATCTGTGTCGGCGCCACGCTCTCGGTTGCCACCATGCGCAGCGGCAGCCAAATCGCATTAAGCGCCAGTAGCATGAAAATGATTGTGCTGCCGCTGCTCTCCACGCTAGCCGCATGGGCGGTAGGGTTCTCTGGAGAAAAGCTAGGCTTGTTATTTCTATTCTTCGCCAGCCCAACCGCCGCCGCCAGCTTTGTGATGGTAAAAGCAATGAACGGCAATGTAGCGCTGGCTGCCAATATCGTCGCGATGACTACCTTAATGGCCAGTGTCACCGTCACCACCGGTATCTTTGCGCTGCGCCTGTTAGGCTGGATTTAACTGCGCGGTTGGCTGACACTCTCCAACGCGCTATACTATGCGCCCCATAAGTCCCTGTAGCTCAGTAGGATAGAGCAGCCGCCTCCTAAGCGGCAGGTCGCAGGTTCGACTCCTGCCAGGGACGCCAACGGCCATTCTTGAGACGTCCTGAGAAGGCCTAAAAAAGAGTACAATACTCTGAAATACAAGGTTTTTGGCTCCTCATTGTTCCTCGCTGTTCCTTCCAAATCCCGCTGCTAAATGGTATACAGAATGGTATATGCCTCCATTCGAAGATGCTCGGTATACCTCCATGGCACTAACTGTTCGACAGATAAACTCAACCAAACCTAGCACGAAAATTTTAGCGCTCAACGATGGCCAAGGATTAGAACTTAGGATCTGGCCCGATGGCCGCCGAGGGTGGCGTTTGCGCTACACACGTCCTAATGGCAAGCGCAACATGATTAGCCTTGGAAAATACCCGGAAGTAAGCCTTGCTGAAGCCAGAGAGAAGCGGGCCGATATCAGGCGGCTAGTATCCCAAGGTGTCGATCCCGTTGAGCAAAAGCAAAACGATAGGCGGCAGCAACAGTACGCAGCACAAAACACGTTTGAGGTGCTGGCCATGGAGTGGCACGCGAGCATGGTGCCGCGTTGGAAAGAGACCTCTAAGCGAGCCAACGATAGTAAGCGTGTGCTGGAAATGTACGTTTTCCCGAAGGTGGGTAGTCGCGCCATTGAGAGCATTTTGCCCCTTGAATGGCTGGAAATCCTGCGCACGCTGGAAGACTTGGGGAAATTTGAGCAAAGACGCCGCCTACACGCCTTCTGCAGGGATATCTATCGCTACGCCATCATAACGGGAAGGGCTAGTTTTAACCCTCTCACCGACCTCAATACAGCGCTTAAACCCTATAAACGAGGAAGCTTTCATCACATATCTCAGGAGGAGCTACCCGAGCTTGTGCGTGATATTGAGGAATACGATAAAAGCCCGATGGTGCGTATCGGCTTAAAGCTATTGTTGCTGACGGCTGTGCGCCCAGGTGAGCTGCGCATGGCTGAGTGGAAAGAATTCGACCTACAAGCCGCTGTTTGGAAGATCCCCGCCGAACGTATGAAGATGGGAAGGGCGCATCAAGTACCTTTGCCCACTCAAGCTATTCACGAATTGCGCTATCTGCACAAGTTAACGGGCACATTCAAATTACTGTTTCCTGGTCGCAACAACCCCCGTAAGCCGATATCCGATGCCGCCTTTAATATGGCATTAAAGCGTATGGGCTATGAAGGGAGACACGTACCCCACGGCACCCGCCATGTTGTGGCCACCGGCTTAAAAGAGCTGGGTTACCCCAGAGAATGGATAGAACTACAGCTATCGCACAAGCTGCCTGGCATTGAAGGCGTTTATACCCATGCCCAGCACATGGCACCGGATCAGCGGCCCGCCATGATGCAGTTTTGGGCGGATTATCTTTTTGGTACAGAAAGGCAAGAAGACGGTTTAGTAAAATGATGGGGTTAGGGGAGAAGTGTCTTAACTGCAAGACAATGATGCGCATCGAGGAGCGTATTAAACCATCCGATGATAAGCAGGTAGCTCTTTTAAGGTGCTTTGGATGTGGAGCATATTGGCGTGTTGATTTAACCCTTTCTTCCGTGCGCTCGTACAAATACAAAGAAAAGAAATATAAGAAAAGGCCCAGAAATGAGAAGCCAATTAGACCTAAATTTCCCTTTTTGCCCATCTACAGCGATGAATATATGGTCGCAGATGGACTGTATGGGTTAGGGGAGAAATGCCCTAAATGTGAGTCGGATATGCGGATAAGAACCAGTAGGCGCGTCTCGGAGAGTTTTAAAATCATTTACCTCAGATGTACCAATCGAAAATGCGGTACTGGGCAAAAAGTGGAATTAAGTGTTTCCCCATTCTACGAAGAATGAGCCAGCTTTGAACAACGCTGGCCTTTTGGGTGAATAGTATATGGGCTATGGATTAATTCGTTGACGAAAGGCGATGAGTGAAAGGAGTTAAGGAGCTTAAGCATACCCATGATTCAGAGAGTGAGCACGACGGCACAGCCTGTAAAACGCTTCGTCATTACCGGCGGCCCTGGGTCAGGAAAGAGTACCCTTCTTGAAGCACTTGCGGCTGTCGGCATTAAGCATATGCCGGAAGCCGGGAGAGCCATTATTCAGGATCAAGTGGCCATCGGGGGCGATGCATTGCCTTGGGGAGATAAAGAGGCCTTCGCCGATCTGATGTTGAGCTGGGAACTGCGCTCGTGGCATGAAGCGGCCGAGATCGAGGGGCCTGCGCTGTTTGATAGGGGCGTTCCCGATGTGATCGGCTATAGGCGAGTCGTGGGCCTATCGGTGCCGGATCACGTATGGCGCGCCGCCGAGCAGTTCCGTTATGCGCCAACTGTGTTTGTGGCACCGCCGTGGGAAGCTATTTTCGCTGGCGACGCCGAACGTAAGCAGAGCTTTGCTGAGGCGTGGGCTACTTGGGAGGCAATGGTCGCCACTTATGACGAGCTGGGTTATACCCTTGTCGAATTGCCCCGAGCCAGTACTGTCGAGCGCGTAGCTTTCGTGCGCGAAAAGCTAGATTGTTGAATTTTTAGATACACATCCAAGCCCGCTGTCACGCCCGTGGCAGCGGTTTTTTTTGGGCCTGTGAAAACTCAATGTTGTATTCCGTTGTGCGAGATTTTTCGCACAACGCGCCCTTGTGGCGGGCCTTTCCAATAACCGTCAAGCTTCATAGGGCCACTAGGGCACTTGCCTGGAATGACACCGCGAGGACACGAATCAATGCCTGAACTCACCACTCACACACCGCCTTTCAGAACGGTGAACAAGATCCAGCTAGGTAACCGCCTGCTGCGTCGCAAGGAGGTCGAGCAGAAAACCGGCAAAAGCCGTTCGGCCATTTATGACGGTATTCGCCAGGGCACTTTCCCGGCCCCGGTGCCGATTGGCGGCAAAAGCGTTGCTTGGCTAGAGGAGGAGGTGGATAGCTGGATTGCTAACTGCCTGGAAGAACGCAAGCGCCAAACCTTAGGAAGCCGCCCAGCGCCGTTACGCATGACCACACACCAACCGGAGCGCCACGCATGAGCCAGTTTGAATTCACCATTAACGGAACAACGCTAAAGCTCACCGCTGACGATGTGGTCAAGCTTGAAGCCGCCATGGTCGACGCCACCAAATCACCCAGCCGAAAGGCCTTCCGTAAAGGGTCGACCGGTGATATCAGCGCTAAATGGTTAGATGGCCAGCGTGATGGCCTGGAACGCTTCAGCCGCCACCAGCCCGCCACAGAAATATTGACCGACTGCTAACCCCCTAACCCCTTTCCGCAAGCGGTAACGCTGCTGGGCTAAGCCCAGCGGGTAAGGGGAAGTTTTGTCCAGAGATCGTAAAAAAGCCCCAGCGTGTGGAGCGCTGGGGCAAAGGGAACAAATAAACAAAGAGGGATGTATGAATAACTTTAGCAGAGTTTTTGCCGTTTTCGACCTGAAAGACTTGCGAGGAACGCTCGGGAATGCTTATCATGAACTTGCCGTAGCAAAATCTACGGTCAGGTTTGGCGACCTGAGATTATCTAGGCGCAGTAGCGCCACTAGCATTGCAGGCGCTTTTTTTGTGCCCGTAAAGCTATGTTATGGCGGGCTGCGTGGGGAGACCTTCGGGTCTGCCGGTTCCCTAGATAGCCGGTTCGCCAACCCTGCGCAGTCCGCCCCCATTCTGTTTGGCGACAGTCGGGGCGGTTCCGAAGAGATATCTAGGAGCTTACCCATGGCCAATCACAGCCAAGGTGCGTCTACGCACACCCACGTTTCCCCCTCGCATGTTGCTATCGCGCTAATCGGTGCAAAACTGATTGCCTACCGTGTTAACCGTAAGCCTGCACAGCTTCACCAGTTGTTGGGTATGGCACGTATGGCCACCGCGCTAAACCTCCTCTCTTACCAAGAACATGACCAACTTCTCGTCGAGCTTGAGCGCTTGTGTGCCGAGGAGGTGGCTCATGACTAATTCCACCACCTCCCTACGTCTTGACGATGCGGTTTGCCTCACCGAAGCCGAATGCTTGTTAGTCGATCCCCGCGCCGATGGCGACACGCTGTTTGAACACGCAGAAATGCGCCTGGAGGCCGTCAGCAATTTGATGCTGTCGCTTTGCCAACTGGATACGCCAGGGGCCAGCGCCGATGCGCGTGATTTAGCCAACGTGGCTATCGCAGCGCGTATTTTATTGGCCGATGCGTCTGATCTTTTCCTAGTGGCGCGCAAAACCGTCAGCCGCCAAATACCGCCTGCCAAGAGGGGGGCGAGTCATGGCTAAGACGACCGTTCAAAAGATCCAGCAAGTGGCCATCGCCGCATTAAACGACGCTGAAACATTACTCGCCGAATGGCTACCCGATGGGGCACGCCAGGGCAGTGAATGGGTAGCACGCAACACGGCCCGCGATGATCAAGGCAAAGGCTCGTTTGGTGTCTCGCTCACCAGCGGCAAGTGGAACGACTTTGCTGACTCAGACGCCCATGGTGGCGATTTGGTGTCGCTACTTAGTTACTTGCGCGGCTGTCGGCAGGTAGACGCCGCCATGATGATCGACCAGCGCTTAGGGTTGGGTATTTTTCATCGCAACGGTGAGGCGCAAGCCTCACCCCCCATTGCTGTTACTCCCACCAAGACCCAGCTACGCCAGCAGGCGGAAGCGCAACGCCTAGCGGTTCAACAAAAAGCCGCCCAACTGGCCAAGCAGCTTTGGCTCAATGGCCAGCCCGCTTGCCCTGGGCATGCGTATTTGGTGCGTAAGGGGATTAACCCTTACCGCCTACGCCAAACCCCCAAAGGGCAGCTAATGGTGCCCCTTTACGCCAACGGTGAATTGGTCAATGTGCAGTTGATCGATGCGCAAGGGAATAAGCGCTTTTTAAAAGGCGGGCAGGTGCAGGGGGCTTACTCACCCCTTGGCCATGTATTGCCAGGAAAAACGCTGTACGTCTGCGAGGGCTGGGCAACGGGAGCCACTATCCACGCCCATACCCGCGAACCCGTGGCGTGCGCCATGCACGCGGGCAACCTTGAGCCGGTGGCGCGTGCGTTATGTGAACGCTATGGCCACCTAGAAATGGTTATCGCGGGCGATGATGACCGCGCTACCCCTGGAAACCCTGGGCGTCATGCCGCCAATGCCGCCGCGCTGGCAGTGGGGGCACTGGTGCTGTTCCCGGCTTGGCCGAAAGAAGCCCCGCATAGCCTGACCGATTTTAACGACTTGGCGTGCTGGTATCGCCAACAAGGGGGCAGCCATGAGTGAGGTAAAACGTGAGCAGCAAAGCCACCTTGCGCTTGTTGGCCAACCGACTGCGCCGGAGATCGACACGTTAGAGCGCCCAAGCTATGCCGTTTACGAAGGGCAAACCCTGGTGGATGGCAAGCTGTTTCGAGCGGGCACATGGTTTCACGGCATCAAACAAGGCCAGGGTGATGATATTGGCCAACCGTTTGACCTATGGATCTGCGCACCGCTGCATGTGGATGCTGAAACGCTCAACAGTGATGACGGCAGTGTAGGCCGCTTACTGCGCTTTAAGCACCGGGGCAAGGTCATTGAATACGTCATGCCCATGGAAGCACTGGCTGGGAAGGGCGAGGAGATCCTAAAAGCCCTTTTCCGCCAGGGCTTAAAAGTGGAGTACCACCAGCGCCGCTATGTGCCTGCCTATATCGCCAGTCACCACGACTTAAAGCGCGTGCTGGCCACTACCACCAAACCGGGCTGGCACGATGCAAGCGGTGCGTTTGTACTGCCCAGCAAAATTTTAGGCGGTAAGGACGTGCGCTTTCAGGACAGCGGTAAGGGTGCCCACCTATTTTCCGAGCGGGGCTCGCTGGAAAGCTGGCAAAGCGAGCTAGCCCACTACTGCCAAGGCAACCCGGTGCTGATTCTATCGGTTTGCTGCGCGTTGGCGGGGCCGCTGCTTTCAAAAGTAGGCGTAAACGGTGGTGGTGTGCATTTGGTAGGTGACTCATCGAGCGGTAAGTCACTGGCTCAGGCTATCGCCGCCTCAGTATGGGGCGACCCCAGCCGTTTTGCCGCGTCTTGGGATATGTCGCGGGGCGGTATCGAGATTGAGGCATCGTCCCGTAATGACACGGTGCTGATTCTGGACGAGATAAAACGCGCCGACCCCAAGCGGGTACAAGAAATGGCCTACGCCATCGCTAACGGCACCGGCAAAGGCACCATGACGCGGGAGCGGGAAGGGCGGCCCAAGCTGTATTGGCGCGTTTTGGCGCTTTCCAGTGGGGAGCGGTCACTGTCTGAACATGCGGCCATTTCAGGTAATGCCGCCCACGCCGGGGCAGAGCTGCGCATGGTGGATGTAAACGCGGGCACCCGCGCCTACCGTGCCTTTGATGACGTTCACGGCATGAGCGGGGCTACCTTCCATAGAAAGCTAACCACGGCCACCGCACACCACTACGGCATGGTGGGGCCTGCGTTCGTGGAGCGCTTGATTAAAGAGACTGATCCCGACGTTTTCTATCAGCGCTTTGCACAAGTGCGGGACGGCTTCGAAGCCGAAGGGCCACAAGCGGGCAGGGTAGCGGATCGCTTCGCCATTATCGGATTTGCCGGAGAGCTGGCCATCACCTATGGGCTTTTACCCTGGAAGGCCGACACCGCCGCCAGTGCCTGCCGCCAACTGTTTGACGAGTGGTTACTTACCGTTGGTGATGGGAACGCAGAGGATAGGCAAATACTTAGCGCGCTATCGGATTTTATCGCCATGCACGGTGATAGCCGCTTTTCCGATATCGCCGCCAGCTTGCCTAACCCCAACGTTAAGCACCGTGCCGGTTACTACGAGATCGAGGGCTTAAAGCGCCTTTACCTATTCAACCGCGCTTCATTGAGTGAGGCCGCCTCAGGCTATGGCCGAGAGCGAGTGATACGCACCCTGGAAACCTACGGCGTGTTGGCCAAGGTGGATAGCGGGCGCAACCAGAAAAACTACCGCCTGCCAGGAGGAGGGAGCACGCGCTTTTTCGTCATTGATCCCGACAAACTGGAGACAGAGCGGAGGAACCCATGAAAAACCAAGCGTTCTGGGCGAATTCTGGCGTTCTCTCCCTAGCCGTTGCCGTCTCAAAAACAGCGGCTACAGGTGGCAGCCTACAAGGCACTGAAAATAATAGCCTTTATGGCTGTTGCCTTGTTGCCGCCTTTTTCGAGTGTCAGAGAGAGGAATTATATAGAGGGGAAAAACACGCCTGCCAGGAAAGAGGAGTTTCGGCTCATAAGCTCAAGAACCTAGTTACGCGTGAACCTAGTTTCTATGGCAACAGTGGCAACAAGGCAACGGCCAGTAACCACGCGGGTTTCAGCGTTGCCTTAGTAATAAGAGAGGTGGCAACAATGGCAACACATCTCTTTATATACCTATGTGGTTGTGTGTCTGTTGCCATTTCAAAAAACCGTGGCAACAGTGTTGCCACTAAAAACCCTATTAAAATCAGTGGAATAGCCCCTGTTGCCTTGTTGCCACGATTTTTGCGACCTAGAGGGTGGAAACACACAGGTGACAGAATTCTGTTCGTACTGCGAACAACTTCAAGCGGTCTAGTGACGCCGACCCCTTTCCCTTCCTGGCAGGCGTTTTTCACCCAGCTAAACATTTCTCGTTGGTGGGGCTTTGGCTCCACTGCATCACCCTGCACCCCAACCGCCCAATGGAGGGCCTGATGAACCAACCAGCCACAACCACTCAGCAAGCCGACAGTAATAGCCACGAGGGCCAAGCCATGGAAACCACCCAGCCAGAGGGACAAGCACCCGTCAAAGGAGGAAAAGTCCCCGGACGCAAATTCAACTACTTTTCGCCGCCAGATATTGCTGGCTATACCACAGAAGAAAAACTGACTTTAGCTTTCGAAAAAGAGCTTAAGAGCTACCATACGCGCCGCCAAAAATTAACGGAGGCATGCCGTGAGCTTGACCGGCTCAAAAAAACGCTAAGTGCCTTGGAGCAGCAGGAAAAAGCGGCAGATGGAGAGTGGAAGCTTAGCTTCGTCAAAGGGTTCGGTAAGCAGAGCAAATCGGTACGTGAAAAAATCAAGCAGAAAACCCAAACGAAGCTTGAGGCAGAGCAAATTCGAGAAATGATCCTACTGCTTGAGCCTCAAATACAGTGGCTCAAAATGCATACTTACCAGACGCGTAAATCGTTGGTGGCGTACCAAGGCCGCTTGCTGGAATTATCGGCGCACAACCGGCTTATCTCAGCCATCGATGAGCTGTCCCAAAACACGGACTGCATGGCCAAGCTGGCTGAAGTAGTGCCTAGTCTATTAGATCGCATCGCCACTGATACCTGTAACGATCACGGCCTTATGGCTACCCTGGGTATAGATGCCAGTATGCAGAAGGGGCAAGGGTACTTAGCAGTACTGTCTAGAGATGACACGGTGCAGTTGAGTCGTGAAATAAACAAGCGGCAGATGTCAGCGCTTGGTGAGCTTTTCCTAAGCCGTATACCAATCAATAAGAAAAGAATGACCATTCCAGGTATAGAGTTGCCTGAACGTCTAACGTATGAAGACTATGACGATGGTGGCTATTACTCACCTATCCGCTTCCCCCAGGAGCTAAAGGCGCTCGAAGCCCAAATGGGTTACGTGCCAAGCATGGAAGAGCTGGATAGCGACGATACCGCCGCCTAGCTCGATCACGCTTCTACAGTCAAAGCCCCGCCTTTTGTGCGGGGCTTTCTCGTTGCAAGCATGAATGGGGTCTACTGTGGCACACAGCGGCCTTCAACAGTGGTTGCCAGGGGCTATGCCCCGCAGCCCGCCGCGACCCACGGCGCGCTCTCGACACCCCGCCCCGCCCGCGCGCTAAATGGTGTGGTTTTTATGCACCCCTGCGCCCGCCGCCAAGCCTCGCCACTGCTGGGCTGGCTGGTCAAAAATGGGTGCATGGAAATCATGCGAATTCATGCGGAATTATGCACTTCCAACAGGCAAGAGGCAGAGATATATCCTAAAGCCAGGCCACAGGCTGGCCGATAGCTTAGAAAGACATTCCTGATAAGACCCTGTAGAGCCGAGGCCTTCCAGCGCAGAGTGGCCTAAAGTCGCAGCTAAACGGGTTGCATAGGCGTAAAGGAATGGGCAATACTGCTAAAAATAATTAAAGTTAAAATTGAGATTTATGAGTATCAATTTGCTTGCGGCTGGGAGTTGAAAATCACTAGCAATCGTAAGTGGTGCCGATGTCATCGTTTGATTACAGGTGCTAGTAGTTCTTTCTGTTTGGTGGCCTGTCCACTTTAACTGCACAGCAGCTACCGATCCAAACCGCACCTTGCTGGAAATACAGCATGCTGATTCAGTCGTGTTATGCAGATGGCACGATAATCAATGCTACATTGCCTATTTATACATATTTTTAATTGGAATTAGGGTGTGGATAATGGTTGTATAAATTCAATGGACGTGCTGCAAGGTTCACTGAGGTTATGTTGAGGGTGAAATCAGTGTTAGGTGCTTATCAAACGTCCTTGCAATACGGGCATGGGAGACACAATGGCAGAAAGCAGTAGTTTCTTCTCGGCTATCCAGAAATACAGAGCCGAGTATCACAAATTGTTCTTGGCTGCTTTTAAGGACGGATTACACCTTGTTAGAGAAGTAAACGATTCCGGCAAGTACATTGGCACTCACTTCAAGTTCCCAAGCCTTAGCTTTCGCAAGAATGGGCTTCCTCAGCTGTCTTCAACGATCGGTTCTGGGCCGGTTGATTACAGCGGATGTTTTTCTTCTTTCAGTGGAAAACCGCTCGTCGAAGAAGATAAAATTGAAAGCTTTGGCAAACTCGTCCAGTACGTCAGATCACAAGAGCTTCTACTAAAACGCTTTAGCTTGGCTGAAGAAACACCATCAATGCGGGAGCTAGAGATAGAAAAATTTCAAATATTGTCTTTTGTTAAACATTCTATAGATCGATATATCCATAGATTCAATACATTCGAATATCGGTACCAGTCCGTTGAGGACATTATCAAGCCTGCAATCTCTTATATTTTTGAAGAGAAACTAAGTATAGATATTTGTGTGCCAATACTATTTTTGAATTTTGAGATCGATGAGTACGAACTTACAGATGGCTTTTCGATTGTGCGGATTCCGGACAATCAGCACTTGTCTCGGTATGAGGTCAATTCATACAACACCAGTGCTCATGAATCGGTAGTTCATGCAGCTACTCATGCACTGGTTCTAAAAGACTGGTACGTTCCAAACACTGAGCGCCTGTGGGATTTCAATACTCTGAACAATGCACGGGCTTACCCTTTAAAGATCATTGACCGATTCTTTGGGGCAATAAGAGTCTGTTCAACGAGCAAGACTGGGTACGGCCAAATCTACTCCTTAGCTAAAGGCTGGGAGAATCACTGCAAAGCAAGTTTACCCTGCATCGAAGGTGCAACTGTACGAGCTTACCCATCTGATTTTGAGAACTATTACTGGAATATAGATCAAGTGCCACTCGTAACTAGTGCTCAACTTGAGCAGCTTAAGGAGGTTTTTGAACAACTTTCCAACGCTTCAGAGAATTCCATAAGTCTATCTCTTAAGCGGCTCAATCGGTGTCTGGTCCGAGACGATGAAGAGGATGCGGTGCTTGACGCTACGATTGCTCTTGAAGCACTTCTGTCTGATGACGGTAAGCAAGAAATGACGCATAAATTGGCTATGCGCATTGGTGCATTAGCTGGGTTTGATACATCATTTGAGCGAAATTCCGTGGAAGCATTCCATGATATAAAAAGTATCTATAAATACCGCTCTAACATCGTTCATGGTAGTCAGAATCTCGAAAAAAGCAGGATGGTTAAGCTAGATGACGAGACACAAAAGCCAGCCCACAATCTTTCAATTGACTATGTGAGACTGGTATTGAAAGTACTGTTGGCAAATGAGCGATTTCGCGATCCTAGGAAAATCGATCAAGAACTGCTTTTAGGTTTGATCACGGATGCTTAACAATCGCATGCACTGCGACGGCTTCTCCGTTACGGCTCCGCCTTCACTAAAAAGCTGCGCGTGTTAGCAGCGTTAAAACTACTAGGATAGTTATATGCCTAGATCTCTACTTATTTTTGGTAATGGAATAGGGTTGGCTTTGAATCCCGAGTATTTCTCACTTAAAAATGGTTTGACGAGCGTATGGAATGATACGGACCACTTGAGTGAGAAACATAAAGAACTCATTCTTAGTGCGATTGAAGGTACTACTGAGGAAAAACCTCCCTGCTCAGAAGATCAACTCGATCAGCTTCAGGTGGCCATTATTGCCACTGAGTATCTATGTAACTTCGAAGTATCTGGTACATCATGGGTATCTCCAGTAGCTAAAGAGTTACCATCTACTTTCAAAAAATATATTCACGAAGTTGCATTACACTTCCATCGTTCAGGTAATAAGCTGCCTGATGAATTTCTAGATCCACTTTCAGATTACATCAAAGATACAAAATCTCATGTGGTCACCCTCAACTATGATAACTTGCTATACGATGGTTTTAAGTCAAAGAATGTTCTTGATGGCTATAATGGACCTCTAGTTGATGGGTTTTGGGCATCAACTGGATTTGGTGAAAATCATCTAAATAGACATAATATCAGTCGTCACGGCTGGTATATGCATCTTCATGGATCGCCGTTATTCATTGGTAATAACAAGGTTATGGGAGCGGGGCGAGATTTTTTAGATCCCGAAAATGAATCTCATATAGTGTTAACTCATGTTGAACACAAACCACTAATCATTGGTTCCTCTCATATACTTTCTTCTTACTGGCGAAGACTGGAGAAGGCTTTTGAGGAGTCAGATAAAATCATATTATTTGGTTATTCTGGTCTGGATGTGCACCTAAACGAAAGGATAAAGCTAAGAAAAGAAGAGAAAGAACTTCTTATCGTTGAGTGGAGTGGCGCAGGAGAAGAAGACCATAGAAGAAATCACTGGGAGAAAAAGGTTGGCTTTGGCCGGTTTGAGCTAGTCCAGTTAGATAATATTTTAGAGTTTACCGCATGGTAGCTTTAATAAACGCGTCAATTATGATGCTCGCAAGATCGCGCATATTATACAGGCGTAAAGTGCTATATCAGTGGCTTCTGAAGTACCGCTCCTGGCCGAATGCAGAGCTTCAAACTATTCTGATGGCGAGATGACATATAACGACCCAAAGTGGACATTCCGGCGAAAGCGGCATGCTGGTTCAGCAGTGTTATGCAGCTGGCATAATCATCTATGTTAGGCTCTTCTACATGGGAAAATAAATGACTGTCGAAAAAGAAATAAGAGATTATTTGTTTGCGAATATTAGAGAGCGAGATACCAAGTCGAGAGATATAGATTTGGTTCTCTACTTTTATGGATTTGGAAAAGACCTATGGCCCACTTTAGAAGATGCAGCAATTAAATTTAACGTTGGGGATTCAGAGGGAAGACGGTCAGAACGCCCTCGGCAAATAATAAAATCTAAATTCAGGGAGGTGGCAGTTTTAAGTAAATTTTATTTATTAAGTGAATTCTCCAAATACTTAAATTCATTTTCAGTTCATTCCTCTGAAGATTTAAATAAATACTTGGAAGTGAATGGTCTGTTTGATGGGGATCAGAATATTGTTTCTCTTGTGAGGCTGCTCAATGATCTTGGTGAAGCTAAAGAATATAAAGTATATACTATTGATCTGAAAGAACTAACTAGGTCCAGGTATAACGAAAACAGAGAAATAATTGTTGGGAGAGAGTCAAGAGTTAAAGCTCTGCAAAAAGCCCTAAAAAAAGCTAAGACAATACCGGGCTTGCTTGGGATTGCTAGGCTTCAATATCTTATGGAAGAAGTTGGGCTGGAAGATATTGAAGCTCAAGTTCTATTGCACGTAATAAAATCAGATTCGGATTCTTGGTTTTATAGATACAATGGTGAAGACTATTACCTCTTTGAGTCTAGAGACAATGTGATCGTTAATAGTCTTGAGAAAATAAAAAACATAGCCAGCCAAGAAGAGCTAAATACCTTGGCAATAGTCTTGGAAAACTCGTTAAAAAGAAGAACTGCTCCAAAGAAAAGAAAGTATCCTCCAGTAGATGTGATTAAACAATATCTACAAAGCTCTAAGTATACACAGATTAAAGGATCCATCGTTCAGATAAATATTGAATTAGGAAAGCTCACTGATATAGAAAAGGCAGTCGGTAACTATCTTTCTGAATCCAATGCAAATGACTATCCCACAATATCAAATTATTTAATATCTTTAGGTTATGACAAGCCACTTGTTGATAAAACCGTATTTCACTCACCTTTGCTTTTCGTCGATAAGAGTGAAGGTAAGTTCCACTATAAGTATAGACTGATTGGGAGAAGTGTTAATAATGCCGACATGCCGAATATGTACGAAGTTTTTCGTCAAAAACTAATTAAAGCTTCATTAGATGGTACTGATGGAAGCGGCAGCGTGGCAACTAGAAAAGAGCATCATATTTTAAGTTTATGGCTATTTGAAGGAAAGGAAAAAGAAAAGTGCGCGATTTGTAAAAAAGAATTTTCAGTAAAATCATTAGTTACTGCGCATAAGAAGAAACGAAAAGACTGCGCCGAAAATGAAAGAACAGACCCATATATAGTTATGCCATTGTGCGTTTTTGGCTGTGACTATCTATATGAGAATAGGGTGATTTATGTTGATTTTGGTGTTGTAAAGTTAACGGATTGCCTCGAAGAAGGTTATGGTTGTGAATTAAGTTATATAGAGAACATTAAGGGTAATAGATTAGACTCTAAGTGGCTTAAAGGTGGTGACCTATATTTTCCAAAACCTAACAAGAAAAAGCAATCGGACGCATAAATGCACCGCTGTTTTGGCTTTATATCAGCGCTTGCTGAAAGCCGAACTTGGCCGTAAGCAGTCCATCTGTGCCGCAAACTGAATCGCGAGTGGTGTTATCCAACGATAAGCCGTTAGCGGGTTGCAGATGGAGGGGGCTGGTATACTGTGTGGTATATTGGTTTTTTGCATTCCATTTTAAAACCATATAATTCAATAGCTTAATGTGTTTTATAAACTCCTGCCAGGGCTCCATAACCTCCCACTCCATTCTCCCTTTACCATCTATTTCCCATTTCGACAGTTAGTCTCTCTTGGCTGCCCCGGCTCTGCCGGTATCAGGTATGCTCTTGTTTTGCCGTTTCTGCTGCACCTGCTAAGGACATTGCTATGCGTTTCCAACCCGCTATTGCCATTACGTCGCTTGCGATGATCTCTTCGTTGCTGCTGCCTACTGCGCTTCTGGCGCAGGATGCCCATATTGGCAGCGTGCGAACGGAGTTTAGGTTGATTGGCCCGAACAGTACGATTGAAGTGGAGCGCTTCGACGACCCAAAAGTGCAGGGGATTTCCTGCTATCTCTCTTACTCTCAGGTGGGCGGCTTATCGGGTGCGGTCGGGCTGGCTGAGGAAGCTAGCGAGGCGAGCGTGGCTTGTCGGCAAACGGGAGAAATCGTCTTCGACCCTGACGAGGTAGACGAGCAAGAAGTCGTTTTTAACCAGCGCCGCTCTGCGTTGTTTAAGAATATGCGCGTGGTGCGCATGCACGATGCTGAAACCGAAACCTTTGTGTACTTAACTTATAGCACCAAGCTGGTGGATGGTTCTCCAAAGAATGCGATTTCGGCGGTCCACTACGGTGGGTTTTAAGAGGGCTTAGCGGGGCTTCCCCAGCATCTGTGTCCAGAAGGTGGTATAGCGCGAATCGGCGTTGCTGGCCTTGGCCATGCCCATTTCGGTGAAGGTGCCATTCATCATATTGCGGCAATGGCCGGGGCTCTCTAGCCAGCCGTTTATCACGGCGGCGGCAGATGCGTGCCCAGCAGCAATATTTTCTCCCAAGGCTTGCCACGTGTAGCCATGTTGATTGGCGCGTTGCTCAATTCCTGCGCCGTTAGCATCGGTATGGCTAACGTAGTCGTTGTTGGCCATATCGCTGGCGTGCATTGCGGCAGCGGCCTCCAGTTGGCAGCTCCAGGTTAGTGGGCTGGCTGCTGGAAATGCTTGATCGCCACATTGACGAGCGTTGTTGCGTGCCTCGTTTACCAGTCTTAGCATTTCCTGTTGCTGCTCCATCAGGCCACACGCGCTGTTGGTGCTGTCGGCGTGGGAGTCACCCACGGCCTGCGTGCCGCTGCCTATCAACATCAGTGCTATCGCGCTGAACAGTGCCCAGCGGGTAGGGCGCTTTAAGGTGGAGTTAGCCGTTACGTTGTTCATTTTCGCCGATGTAGGGGCGGCCTCTTTTTCAGGTTGATTTTATCCGAAAGCGATACCCGATAAAGGCCTGCTTGCGGGTCGGAAATGCTGAGGCGCGCGTCTTAATCGCTTTTTGTACCAATCCTGCCCGCAGCCTAGCTACCATTTTCGGTGCCATCCAACCCCACCGTCCAGTTTTTAGTGTATATGCTAAAAATATATTTTGACGTTTTTTATAAATGTAGATATTTTTGTTAGTCATTACGGTTGATGCTGCCTATCTGAAAATGAAGAAGCTGGCTCGCTAGTGCTTTGGGAAGTACAGGCAATGGCGTTGTAGCGAGTTCGTGGGAGGCGCGGCCAGCGTTTGAGAGCACGCTCTAATGTCATGGCAAAAAGGAAAACAAGATGAGTGAGTTACCCGATATTTTGATACCTGACGCATTTATTGGCGGAGAGTGGTGCGGTGCTGACAAGCGCTTTGCGGTCACGAATCCGGCAAATGGTGAGCTATTAGCAGAAGTCCCCGACCTGGATGCTGATGGTGCACGGGCAGCGGTTGCCGCAGCAGAGGCAGCAGGGCCTAGCTGGAAAAAGCGTACTGCTAAAGAGCGTGCAACGCTGTTACGCGCCTGGTTCGATGCCATCATGGCGCATCAGGAAGACTTGGCTCGACTAATGACGTTGGAGCAGGGCAAGCCGCTGGCAGAGTCCCGCGGTGAAGTGGCGTATGGCGCGTCATTTGTCGAGTTTTATGCTGAAGAGTCCAAGCGCATGGCCGGTGAAACTTTGCCGGGCCATGGTGTCGATAAGCGCATTCTGGTGTTTCGCGAACCGATTGGCGTTGTGGCCGCCGTTACGCCCTGGAACTTCCCGCTGGCAATGATCACCCGTAAATGTGCCCCCGCTTTAGCGGCAGGCTGTACGGTGGTTATCAAACCTGCAGAAGCAACGCCACTGACGGCGTTGGCGGTGGCGCGTCTGGCTGAACTTGCTGGCCTGCCCGCTGGGGTAATCAATGTGGTCACGGCTAGCCAGCCTGCACCCATTGGCGAGGTGTTAACCACCGATCCGCGCGTGCGTAAGTTCTCTTTCACCGGCTCTACGCCAGTGGGTAAAAAGCTGCTTGCTCAGTGTGCCGGTACGGTCAAAAAAGTATCGCTGGAGTTAGGCGGTAACGCCCCTTTCATCGTGTTTGATGACGCCGACCTAGACGCCGCCGTTGAAGGGGCCGTTGCCTCCAAGTATCGCAACTCTGGCCAGACCTGTGTGTGCACCAACCGTTTCTTGGTGCAAAGCGGCGTTTACGAGGCATTTGTTGAGAAGTTTGCCAAGCGTGTGGCTGAACTGAACGTGGGCAATGGGCTGGATGATGGCGTTATGCAAGGCCCGTTGATCAATCAGGCTGCGGTTGAAAAGGTCGAGTCCCACATTGGCGATGCGTTGGAAAAGGGTGGGCGTTTGGTCTGTGGCGGCAAGCCGCACACGTTGGGCGGCACTTTCTTCGAACCGACGATTATTGCTGATGTGACCGACACCATGCGGGTTGCCCGTGAAGAGACGTTTGGTCCCTTGGCGCCTGTGTTCCGTTTCGAGACGGACGAAGAAGCCATTGCCATGGCGAATGCGACTGAGTTCGGGTTGGCAGCTTACTTCTATGCCCGTGACTACCGCAGAATTTGGCATGTAATGGAAGGGCTGGAGTACGGCATGGTAGCCGTTAACGAAGGCATTCTGTCTACCGAGCTAGCGCCCTTTGGTGGGGTGAAAGAGTCTGGGCTGGGCCGTGAAGGCTCACGTCATGGGCTTGATGAGTTTACTGAGTTGAAATACGTCTGTGTTGGCGGCCTATAAGCGATTTTCACTAATTAACTGAGGAATGCAGTAAATGAAGATGAGCAATGCACAGCTGAATGAGCTTAAACAGAAATATGTCGCTAATGGTGCCGCCAGCCCTGCAACGCAATTTGCGGACCGTGCTGAAAACGCGATTATCTGGGATGCGGATGGTAACCGTATTATTGATTTCGCGGGCGGTATTGGCGTGCTTAATATCGGCCATTGCCATCCTAAGGTAGTCGAAGCGGTTAGGGAGCAGTTAGGTCGGGTGATGCACACTTGCCAAACCGTTATTCCTTACGAAGGCTACGTGAAAGTCGCTGAAAAACTCAGCCAGCTCACGCCTGTGCGCGGCCATGGCAAAGTTATGCTGGTTAACTCCGGGGCTGAAGCGCTAGAGAATGCCGTTAAGATTGCGCGTGCCGCCACCGGCAAGAATAACGTGATCTGCTTCGATGGTGGCTACCATGGCCGTACCTTTATGACCATGGCAATGAACGGCAAAGTGGTGCCTTACTCGGCTGATTTCGGCAGCATGCCGGGGAATGTTTTCCGTGCGCCTTACCCCGTTCCGTTCCATGGGGTCAGCGAAGAAGACGCTATCCGCGGTCTTAAAATGACGCTGAAGACCGATGCTAACCCAAGAGACACCGCCGCTATCGTGATTGAGCCTGTGTTGGGTGAAGGCGGGTTCTATCCTGCACCGGCCAGCTTCCTTAAAGCGGTACGTAAAATTTGCGACGAGCACGGCATGCTGATGATCGTCGATGAAGTGCAGTCTGGCTTTGGCCGTACCGGTAAGCTGTTTGCCATTGAGCACAGTGGTGTTGAGCCTGACCTTATGACCATGGCTAAGAGTATGGCCGGTGGCATGCCGATTTCAGCCGTGGTGGGAACGGCTGAGCATATGGATGCGTGTGGCCCGAACTCGCTGGGTGGCACCTATTCAGGTAGCCCGGTTTCTTGTGCGGCCGTGTTAGCGGTACTTGAAGTATTCGAAGAAGAAAAGATTCTTGAGAAGAGCCAAGCCTTAGGAGAGGTTCTGGGGCAGCGCTTTACCCAGTGGCAGCAGCGCTTTGCTTGTGTCGAAAACGTGCGTCACTTAGGTTCGATGGCGGCATTGGATCTTGTTGCTGCTGATCAAACCCCCGACCCAGAGCTTGCAGCGGCCATGTGCAAACGTGCCCGGGAGAAGGGTCTTATCCTGCTGTCGTGTGGGCTTTACGGTAATACGCTCCGCTTCTTAATGCCGGTCACCATTGAAGACAGCATCCTTGAAGAAGGATTGGCGATTGTTGAAGAATTGCTCGAAGAGCTTACAGCGTAATATCTAGCGTCTCATTGGTTAGTTAAGCGCCAATTTGAAGCTTCTGTAGTCAGAAAGCTTTGGTAGCTAGAACGCTTTTGTAGAGGGCGTTGATAAGAGCGCTGAAAAGCGTATTGGTTAACGAGTTGATAGAAGCCGGTGCAGCTAGTCTGCATCGGCTTTTTTTATTGCTTGTTGCCGATGTTATTGAGTGCGGGGGAAGAACACGTTCAAACAGCTGTTACAAGGTGTGTTATTATTTTGACCCACTTTGCAAAATGCATACTCATGAATTCATCTTTCTTCCCAGACGAAAAGGCGGATGCCAAGGAAAACTTGGGTATTCGTGCCTACAAGCTACTTAAAATAGATATTATTAAAGGCACTTTTCAGCCTGACGAAAAATTGCGTATGAGTGTGCTTAAAGCGCGCTATGACCTGGGTATTGGCCCTCTGCGAGAAGCACTTTCCCAGCTTGTTGCTGAGTATTTAGTGGTGGCAATTAGCCAGCGTGGCTATCGTGTAGCGCCCATGTCGCTCGCTGAGCTTAACGATATTTACGATGCCCGGGCGCAGGTTGAAGCGATGATGTTGGGGCTTGCAATCGAGCGCGGCGATGATGCCTGGGAAGCCAATATCCTGGCAAAGTCTTATCAATTAGCAAAGCTGACGGAAATGAACTCGCCAGAAGGGCTGTTAGATAGTTGGGATCGTCGGCACAGTGATTTTCATACCGCGATGGTGGTTGGCTGTAACTCTCCTCACTTGATGAAAGTGCGCGCTGGGCTGTTTGATAAAGTTCAGCGTTACCGCTTTTTGTGGCTTAAAGAAACCGTGTTTTCTGCTCAGGCCCTTGAAGAAAAGCGCCAAGAGCATGCCGCCTTAGTAGACGCCACCCTTGAGCGCCGCAAGGATGAAGCAGTGGCATTGATGCATGAACACTTGATGTCTCCCGTGCCGATTATTGCCCAGGTGATGCGCCAACAAAGTGTCGCATAAGGCAACAGAAGGCAGCGCAGAAACGCTAAAAGAAAAGGCCCTAATGATTAGGGCCTTTTTAGTTGGGTTGCTGTTCGTTAGCCGTTTGATACGCCTGTTTAGAACAGTAAGTTGGGCAACCATAGCGCAATACTTGGGAATAGTACGATTATGGCTAACCCCACTATCTGTAGAGCAACATACGGCAGTGCTGAACGATAGATATCAACGATAGTAATGGACTTTGGCGCGACTGATCGCATATAGAACAGGTTATACCCAAAGGGCGGTGTCAGATAAGCGGACTGCATACTTATAATAAACAGCACCGCAAACCAAGTAGTATCGAACCCTAAGTCACGTACGATTGGCACATAAAGCGGAATCGTGATGAACAGGATCGCAAAGTCATCGAGAAACATGCCCAGTGCAAAGAAGCTAATTAGCATGATGATGATGACGGTATAGGGCGACAGCGAGAAGTCATTAATAAAATCACTGACGATCATACCGGCGCCTAAGCCCATATAGATACGGCTAAAGAATACCGCGGCAATGGCAATCCAGAGCAGCATACCGGTTATTTTGGCCGTGCTGAGCATGGCGTAGCGCAGCAGGCTCCAGTTAAGCCGACCTCTCAGCGCTGCAATCAGCATTGCCCCACCAGCCCCGACAGCAGACGCTTCCGAAGGCGAGGTTACCCCTCCGATAATGCAGCCCAATACGGCAGTGACCAAAAGGCCTGGGGCAATAACGTGGCGCAAAGACATCAGCTTTTCTTTGGCACTAAAGCGTTCTTCTACTGGCGCAGCAGGGCCTAGGGAAGGGTTGATACGGCAGCGTATTAATATGTATGCCATGTAAATAGCGGCAAGCATTAGGCCGGGTACTAAGCCAGCAGCGAATAGCTTTCCTACCGATTCACGAGCCAGAAACGCATAGACAATCATTAAGATACTAGGTGGGATGAGAAAACCCAATGCACCACCCGCCATGATCGTGCCGGTGACTAGCCGCTTGTGGTAGCCCCGCTTGAGCATTGCCGGTAGTGCAATGATCCCTAGGCTGACAGTAGCTGCCCCTGAGACTCCCGCCATGGCAGCGATAAGGGCGCAGATCAGAATGGTGCCAATCCCGAGCCCGCCTGGAAGGCTGCCCATCAGCTTATGCATCATCTCGAAAAGGTCATCGGTAATACCGGAACGTTCCAGTACCAGTCCCATAAAGATGAACAGCGGCAGGGCCACCAGGAGAAAGTTGTCCATGGTGCTGTATGCCGATGAGAGCAAGAAGTCTAAGCCACCAGGGCCAAACATCATGTAGGCACTTCCCATGCCCGATATCATCAACGCCCACGCTAGCGGAGCGCCTATTGCCATTAGGACGATCATGGAGAAAAACATGATCGCCGTAATTATCATGGGGTCTAAATTTAACATAGGGATACCCTTTGCATGGCATATCCGCCAGGACGTGCCGGGGTGTGTCTCTTATTTTTCACGGTAAAACCACGTTGAAATAGAACGAGGGTTAAACAGCACGATAGTTAATCAGCGTCGCTAATGTCGTCTCGCGGATCGTCATAGGGAATGCCAAGTAAACGCACGATGGCCCTCACTAGCTCTGCTATGCTCTGCAGAATTAGCAGCCCAACAGCAATTGGAATGGTCGCCTTTATCGGCCAAAGCGCAGGACGCCAAATGCTTCGGTTGGAATATTCGCCAATTAGCCAGGAGCGGTGGGCAAATTCCACGGCCATGGTGAAAAATATGCACAACACCAAAATACCCAGTGAGAACACAATCACGTCACACAACGCCTGCATGCGGAAGGGCAGCAGGCGATAAATGACATCACTGCGCACGTGGCTTTGGTGGCGTAAGGTATAGCTGCCAGCCAGGATGCTCAGTGCACCGAAGAACATCGTCGCTAGTTCGTGCCCCCACACCGTGGGGGCATTGAGTACATAGCGAGCGACTACTTCATAGAGCAGTACACCGATAATACCTAGCGTCAGCCAGGCGGTGACTCGTCCGACCCAGTCGGAAAGCCCATCCTGAAAGCGTAGATATCGGTTGATCTTACTCACTCAATCTTCCTTGCGCTTTGGCGTTGTTGATCAAGATTTCAACGGCTTGGGCATTTCGCTCAGAGCGTGCCGCTTCTTCTTCCCAAATCGGCAAAGATGCTTCCGCTAGGCGTTGTGAATCTTCTGCTGGCAGGGTGGCGAATTCAAACAGCTCACCTTCATCGATGATCCGTTGGTTGCCTTCTTCAAGCCAGTTGTGAACGTCTTCCAGGTACTGAGCCAGCTCATCTACCAAAATTTGCTGCTGCTCTTCGCTCATCCGTTCCCAAGTGCGAGGGTTGATGAATGCGTTTTCTGTCCAGCCTGGGTTGAGTAAGTTGATATCGGTGTAGTAGCCCGCTACTTCATTGATTCGTAGCTGTTCGTATTCAACAGGGCCACCGTAAATGGCACCGTCGATAACGCCAGTCGAAAGTGCGACGTAGAGTTCTTCACCGGGAATAAAGGCTGTCGGAATATCGAATTTTTCCAGCACCGTTGCAATGGAGCTGGTTGCGCGGATGCGCATGCTGGCAAGATCTTCCAGGCTGGAAACAGGCTCTCGGGTGACTAGACCATAATCGCTACCAAAGCCGCGGCCAATCAGCTTAACGCCTTGCTCTTCGTAAGCTTCTGCGATGAGTTCATCAAGGCCTTGGTTGGCAAATATATCGTGGGCTTCTTCAGCGCTTACCCATGCTCCTGGTAGGCCCCCTTCGATCGTGCCGATACCCACTGTGCCTGGCCAGTAACTACCCACACCATGGCCGATATCGATGCTCCCACGGGCAACGGCTTCGACAAACTGGTCGCTGCTGACTAGCTCGCCGCCACGGAAAAATTGAATGCTGATAGTGCCATCACTCGCTTCACTTACCCGTTCCCGCAAATCAGCTGCAATCTGATCCACTTCGGTGCCATAAAACGTGTGCATGCGTAAACGAACGGTATCGGCATAAAGCGCTTGGCTAGCCATGATGGAAGCGGCGATGGACGTCGCTAGAGCGCATTTCACGGATGTTGAGAGCTTCATAAAACCTCTTTCTTGATCGCGTTTAGAGTTATAGAGGGCATCCATGCTTCAGTTTCGAAACCATGTTGCGCCCCCAGTTTAATCACACGCATGGTACTCAGGCTATAAAAAATTTCTATAAAATCGTCTAACATCAACATTTTTGCATTACGTTGACTGATGTCAAACCAAACCGAAACTGCATCTATAAATTAACTTTTTATTAATTTTCATCGAGTTACTGTGTTTTTGAGCGATATATTGCCGATCAGGTGTATTAGGTAAGCGTTGATAAACGGTGTAGCCAACAGGTCGTCGAGTCTGCTATTGGCCTAAATCCTCTTTGGGTAAGGCCTTAAGACAGCACTTAAGACAGCGCTTGAGACAGCGCTTGAGACAGGGCTTGAGACAGAGCTTGAAACAGGGTTTGAAACAGAGCTTGGAATGCTTGCGGGTTTTAATGAGTTTTGGCGCTTGAATACACGCAGACTTGAATACATGCCAAGCAGAAGAGCTGCCCCGCCTACAGGCAGAGCAATCAGCGAAAGAGCTTTCCTTCTCTTCGGGTTATTGCGTCCTAGCGCTGCTTTTTTTAATAAACGCGGCACGCGCTATCGTTAAGAATTGTTTAGTAGGGGTAGTGTGAGCGGTGGGGTCTTAACAATGAAAACGAATCAAGGATCTGATAATGAAATATCCACTAACCCTGTTAGCTGCCGCTGTTGCTGCCACCGTTACCACAACCAGCTATGCGGCGCCGTTGCTGAGCGACCAAGCATTGCTCGTCGATAGCCCGGAACACTTGAGTGCCAATGCCTGGGTAGAAATCTCGCAATCGGCTTTTGAAGGGAACGTGCGCGGTGTTCTGGAATTATTGGGCGAAGAAGCGGAGCTTTGCGCCATTATGAAAGCCGATGCCTATGGTCACGGCATTGCTAATTTAATGCCTTCCGTGATTGCGTTAGGTATTCCTTGTATTGGTGTGGCGAGTAACGAAGAAGCGCGAGTTGTTCGGGCATCTGGTTTCGATGGGCGTTTAATGCGCGTGCGTAGTGCGACACCAGAAGAAGTGCGCGGTGCCTTCGATTACGGCATGGAAGAGTTATTTGGCGATATAACGGCTGCGCGCCAAGCCTCCAGCGATGCCGCTGAGGCAGGGGTGACACTGCGCTATCATTTGGGCCTTAATGCCGGCGGTATGGGACGCAATGGCATGGCGCTTGATAGTGAAGCCGGTCGCCAGGAAGCGTTAGAGCTTCAAGACTTAGCGTCGTTAGAGCTGGTGGGCATCATGACCCACTTTGCCTTTGAGGACGAAGATTTTGTTCGTCAGGGGTTAGCGGCGTTTCATGAACAAAGTGACTGGTTAATCGAGACGGCTAATCTGGATCGCGAGGCGCTAACGCTTCACGCCGCCAACTCATTTACCACCATGGAAGTGCCTGAAGCACGCCTTGATATGGTACGCCCGGGTGGCTTGCTGTATGGCGATCTACCCCATTATGAGCAGTTCAAACCGGTGATGTCGTTTCGCACGCGGGTAGCGTCGGTTAACGATTACGCGCAAGGCAGTGGCGTTGGTTACGATAATGTCAGGGTGTTGGAGCGCGATAGCTTATTGGCGAACTTGCCTGTTGGCTATTCTGACGGCTACCGGCGCGTTTTCACAGACGCTGCTTTTGTACTGGTCAACGGTGAGCGTGTGCCGGTCATGGGCAAAGTGTCAATGAACACGACCATGGTAGACGTGACGGATGTCGAGGGCGTGGCACCGGGCGATGAAGTGGTACTTTACGGACTTCAGGGTGACGAGCGAATTACCATTGGAGAACTTGAAGACCTTAATGGCGCGCTACTTGCCGATCTTTACACGGTATGGGGAAACTCTAACCCGAAGGTGTTGCGTCCAAGCGATAGCGATACAGGGACAGAGACAGATAGCGAGTAATTATTGCTAATACAGGTAGTAATGTACTGTGTTTGCTGACGACACCACCCCGCTCAACTGAGCGGGGTGGCTGCGTTTTGGGGAAGGATTATTGCGCTGAAAAGCGGGGCTGAGCGTTATAGGATCATCGCGGCTATCCAGCCAAAGGCAATCAGCGGAATATTGTAGTGCAGGAAGGTCGGAACAACGCTGTCCCAAATATGGTCGTGCTGGCCGTCGGCATTGAGACCGGCGGTTGGGCCAAGCGTTGAGTCGGAGGCCGGAGAGCCTGCATCGCCCAAGGCGGCTGCGGTGCCTACCAGCGCCACGGTAGCGAGTGGCGAAAAACCAAAGTTAAGTGCGAGTGGTACGTATAGCGATGCGATAATTGGGATTGTTGAGAAGGAGGAGCCAATACCCATGGTAATGAAAAGGCCCACAAGCAGCATAATCAGCGCTGCCAAGCCTTTATTATCACCAATGACTTCTGTAGAGCTGCTGACCAGCGCTTCAACCTCGCCACTGGCCTGCATCACACTGGCGAAGCCCGCCGCGGTGATCATAATGAACCCAACCAAGGCCATCATGCGCATGCCTTCAGTGAAGATGCCATCCTGCTCATGCCAACTAAAGACGCCGCTTAAAGAGAGCAGCGCAAAGCCAAAAATCCCCCCCAGCACCATTGAGCCGGTGTAGAGCTGAACGGCCACGGTGCCAACCAGTGCGATTGCCAGTACGGCTTTTTGCCAACCTTGCAAATGCTGGGCCGCTTGCGCTGGGGTTTCATCGCCCTTGGCCAGGTCTCGGTCTTGGTAGTTACGCCCTTTGCGATAGCTAAACAATACTGCTACGGCAAGGCCCAATGCCATGCCACCAATAGGAATCACCATTGCCATGGGCACCATCTGACGGGTGACTTCTAGGCCAAATTCGGCACCACTTTCATTGAGGTTGGTGAGCAAAATATCGTTCAGAAAGATAGCGCCAAACCCTACTGGTAACAGCATATAAGGGGCGGTAATACCGAAGGTAATCACACAAGCAACGAGTCGGCGGTCGAGCTTAAGGTGATTCATCAGTTTCAGTAACGGCGGAACCAGGACAGGAATGAAGGCAATGTGTACCGGAATAAGGTTCTGAGAGCTGACCGCCGCGGCTAATAGGGCGGCCAGTAGGGTATAGGTCACCATGCGGCGACTACTGCCAGAATCATCAACATGAAAACGCGCAATGGCGCGGTTTGCCATTACTTCGGTGATGCCCGAGCGTGAGAGCGCGACGGCGAAAGCACCCAGCACAGCATAGGCTAGGGCTACAGTGGCGCCGTTGCCAAGACCGTCGTTAAAGGCATCAAGGATGGCATTGATCGGCATGCCCGCATAAAGCCCACCCACCAACGTTGCGACGATTAAGGCAAAGACAACGGAAACGCGAGCCAAGCTGAGGCTGACCATTACTAAAATGGCCAAAACGATAGCATTCATGAATAGCTACTCTTGTCGTTGGAGTTAGAATTAGCTGGAATGTGATTTAGCTGGAATTGAATGCGGTGAAGCCCCGCAGCCTGTTGCTACGGGGCAGGAGTGACCGCTTAGTGCTGGCTTGGCAGGGTGCCAGGGCGAAGCAGGTGGCTCAGCGTTCTGGCTGACAACAAGCTGCTGGCGGCTTCAATGTCTGGCGCGAAGAAGCGGTCCTGTTCGTAGTGCGTGACATGTTCACGCAGCAACTGCTTGGCTTGCTCAAGTTGCTGTGTTGTCTTTAAGTCGTGGCGCATATCAAGCCCTTGGCAGGCACAGAGCCACTCGATGGCTAGAATGTCGCGTACATTATCGGCCATTTCCCATAACCGCTTACCCGCCGCCGGGGCCATGGATACATGGTCTTCCTGGTTGGCTGAAGTCGGCAGGCTATCCACGCTATGCGGGTGCGCTAAGGCTTTATTTTCACTGGCAAGCGCGGCTGCCGTTACCTGGGCGATCATAAACCCAGAGTTTACGCCGCCTTTCTCGACCAGGAAGGGCGGTAACTGAGACATGTGTTTGTCCATCATCAGCGAGATGCGGCGTTCCGCCAGTGAGCCAATTTCGGCAATCGCCAAAGCTAAGTTATCAGCCGCCATGGCCACTGGTTCGGCATGAAAGTTGCCACCGGAGATGATGTCGTCGGTATCTTCAAACCCTCTGTCAGTAAAAACTAAGGGATTATCAGACACCGCGTTGATTTCCACCGCCAATACGTCGGCAACATGGCGAATCTGTGTCAACGCTGCACCCATCACCTGGGGCTGGCAGCGCAAGGAGTAAGGGTCTTGTACTTTATCGCAGTTGGCGTGGGAGTTGCCAATGTCGCTGCTCTCGCCGAGTAAATGTCGATAGGCCGACGCCGCATCGATCTGGCCACGTTGGCCACGTACTTCATGAATGCGCGCATCGAAAGGTGAGCGTGAGCCCAGCGTGGCTTCAACCGTCAGTGAGCCGCAAACCGTGGCGGCAGCATAGAGGTCTTCGGCATCGAACAGGCCGCGTAGCGCGTAAGCCGTTGACACCTGGGTGCCGTTGAGCAGCGCTAGGCCCTCTTTCGGGGCTAGTGCAATCGGGCTAAGACCGGCGACTTTTAGCGCTTCTTCAGCGCTGAGCCATTCGCCTTTGTGGCGTGCTTTGCCTTCGCCAATCAGTACCACACTCATATGGGCCAGCGGCGCGAGATCACCTGACGCACCCACAGAACCTTTGAGCGGAATATGCGGATACACCTCGGCATTGATCAATGCGATAAGGGCATCAAGGACTTCACGACGAATACCGGAAAAACCGCGTGCCAGGCTATTCACTTTCATTACCATGATCAGCCGCACAAGGCTGTCATCCATCGCAGCGCCCACGCCGGTGGCATGAGAAAGCACTAGCGAGCGCTGCAGTGCTTCCAGGTCTTCATCGGCGATACGTGTTTGAGCAAGCAGCCCAAACCCGGTGTTAATACCGTAGACCGTGCGGTTTTCCTCGACCACCCGATTGACGCAGTCGACGCTTTTTTGGATTGCCTCGTCAGCGCTGCTAGGCAGGCTAACCGTGACGGGGGATTGAAAGACCTGGCGCGCTTGCGCCAGTGTCATTTTGCCGGGCTGAATGTCGAGATGGGTCATTATTAGTGCTCCTTGTCGTTGTTGAGTTAGCTGTTCAGCATCGGCAAATCGAGGCCGTTTTCACGGGCAGATTGTTTGGCAATGTCGTAGCCTGCATCGGCATGGCGCATAACGCCAGTACCCGGGTCGTTGCGCAGCACGCGGCCAAGGCGTGCGTGGGCATCATCGGTGCCGTCGGCGACGATAACCACCCCGGAGTGCTGTGAATAGCCCATGCCGACACCGCCACCGTGGTGTAGCGATACCCATGTCGCGCCACCAGCGGTGTTTAGCAGCGCATTCAGCAGCGGCCAGTCGGAGACCGCGTCGGAGCCATCCATCATCGATTCGGTCTCGCGGTTGGGGCTTGCCACGGAACCGGAGTCCAGGTGGTCACGGCCAATCACCACGGGTGCTTTAAGCTCGCCGTTTTTGACCATCTCGTTGAAGGCTTGACCAAGACGCGCACGATCTTTCAGGCCGACCCAGCAGATACGTGCCGGAAGGCCTTGGAAACTGATGCGCTCTCGTGCCATATCCAGCCAGTTGTGCAGGTGCGGGTCGTCAGGGATCAGCTCTTTGACTTTTTGATCGGTTTTGTAAATGTCTTCCGGGTCGCCTGAAAGCGCGGCCCAGCGGAAGGGGCCAATTCCCTGACAGAATAAGGGGCGGATATAGGCGGGTACAAAACCAGGGAAGTCGAAGGCATTTTCAACACCTTCTTCTTGAGCCATTTGGCGAATATTGTTGCCGTAATCAAAGGTGGGCACACCCATCTTTTGGAAGTCGAGCATAGCTTGTACATGTACAGCCATCGACTGCTTGGCCGCTTTGACGGTGGCTTGTGGTTCGGATTTACCACGTGCCACGTACTCTTCCCAGGTCCAGCCTGCAGGCAGGTAGCCGTGTAGCGGGTCGTGGGCACTGGTTTGGTCAGTGACCATGTCGGGCTTCACGCCACGCTTAACCAGTTCGGGTAGTACATCCGCCGCATTCGCACATAGGCCAATCGAGACGGCTTTGCCTTCGGCAGTGTAGCGTTCGATACGCGCTAAGGCATCGTCGAGATCATCGGCTTGCTCATCCAGGTAGCGTGTGCGCAGGCGGAAATCGATGCTGGTTTGCTGGCACTCGATATTCAGCGAGCAGGCGCCGGCCAAGGTGGCAGCGAGCGGTTGAGCGCCTCCCATGCCACCCAGGCCTGCAGTGAGAACCCAGCGACCTGTCAGGTTGCCGTCGAAGTGTTGGCGGCCTGCTTCCACAAAGGTTTCGTAGGTGCCTTGGACAATGCCTTGAGAGCCGATGTAAATCCATGAGCCTGCAGTCATCTGGCCGTACATCATTAGGCCTTTGCGATCCAACTCGTTGAAGTGTTCCCAGTTGGCCCAGGCGGGGACCAGGTTGGAGTTGGCAATAAGTACCCGCGGGGCATCTTTATGGGTTTCAAATACGCCTACCGGCTTGCCGGATTGCACCAACAAGGTTTGCGTGTCTTCCAGGCGCTGCAGGGTCTCAACGATTTTGTCGTAGCACTCCCAATCACGTGCGGCGCGGCCAATACCGCCGTACACCACCAAGTCCTCGGGGCGTTCAGCCACGTCAGGATGGAGGTTGTTCATTAGCATGCGCAGCGGGGCTTCGGTCAGCCAGCTTTTGCAGCTGAGTTGGCTACCGGTAGGGGCAGCAATCTTGCGGGAAGCGTCGTGACGTTTATCGTTCGGTAACATGACCTGGTTCCTCTGGTTTGGCGGTTTTTGTTAGTTAATTAGTTATTGGCTAGTAATTGATTGATTTGTTAATTCAGGGCGCTAGGTATCTAGCGCCAACTGAAAGACAATTCGTGCTGCCGCGCGGGCGGTACGGCTATCGATATCGTGATCGGGATTTAGCTCGGCGAGATCGGCTAAGCGCAGCTTGCCGCTGTCGCGGATGGTCTCAATCAGTGGTTCTAACAGCGCGAGTGAGACGCCGCGAGCGGCGGGGGCACTGACGCCAGGGGCGTCCCCAGCGGGCAGGACATCCAGATCGATGGTCAGATAGAGGTGGTCGCAACGCACCATGAAGCGCTCCAGGTCGCGCCGGATACACTCAAGCTGCGCCGGTTGGAAGTCCCGGTCTTCACGAACCATGACGCCGAGCTGTGCAGCACGGTTAAACAGTGCGCGGGTGTTGGCAGCGCGGCTTACGCCTAAGCAGGCGTAGCGAAACGGCCAGCCGCGCTTGGCGCATTCATCAGCAATTTGCGTGAAGGGGGTGCCCGAAGAGCGCACGTGGGTTGGGTCGCGCAGATCGAAGTGGGCATCAAAATTGATAATGCCGATGCGTGGTGCTTTCTCGCCGTTATCAGCGAGATGCTGGGCAAGCCCCAGCCAACTGCCGTAGGCCACCTCATGGCCGCCACCTAGCACAACGGGAAAGTGTTCGGCCTTCAGTAACGCTGCTAATCGATCGGCGAGGGCTTGTTGGGCGGTTTCCAGGGCATCGCCTTCGCAGCGGACATTTCCCGCATCATAGGCTGGACCTGTACGGTGCCATGCCAGTGGTGCTAGCGCTTTACGCAGTGCCGAAGGGCCTTGCGCGGCACCGGTACGCCCCTGGTTTCTGGCTACACCGGCATCGCTTTCAAAACCTAATAAAGCACAGCCCGGCGCTGCCGTTGGGCTGAGCGGTTGGATCTTTTGATGCCAGCGCTCACTGTTGGGTTCTGGGTCTGTTCGGCCCGTCCAGGGCGACATGTCGAGTTCAGGGGCAGTGGCTTGACTGTTACTGGCCATGGGTAAGCACTCCCTGGAACATACGCTGACGAAGGCGTCCTGGTTGTACGGCGTAAGCGAGCTCAGCGGGTGCATCGATATCCCATACACAGAGGTCGGCTTCTGCACCTTCGTGGATGCGACCTTTGCCCGATAGGCCTAGCGCAGTTGCCCCATGGGCTGTCATGCCCGCCAGTGCCTCTTGGGGAGTCAGGCGGAACAGCGTGCAGGCCAAGTTGAGCATTAGCGTGGGCATAAACAGTGGGGAACTGCCGGGGTTGGCGTCGGTTGCCACCGCCATCGGAACGCCAGCGGTGCGCAGCGCCGCAATCGGCGGTTGTTGCGTTTCACGGAGGGTATGGAAGGCACCGGGTAGGATTACTGCCACACTACCGGCCTCACGCATGGCGGCGATGCCAGTGTCATCCAG
The DNA here is from genome assembly GCF_007989605.1 of Vreelandella venusta. Classification (GTDB taxonomy): domain Bacteria; phylum Pseudomonadota; class Gammaproteobacteria; order Pseudomonadales; family Halomonadaceae; genus Vreelandella; species Vreelandella venusta. The sequence continues at coordinate 61,589 of NZ_BJUL01000005.1, forward strand.
ATACTCAATGTGGTCTGCAGATAGGGCTCCGTGGCGCGCGGCCATGGCCGTGCCACCCAGGTTAGAGAGCTGCTCGGCGTGAGCCTTAATGGGTAAGCCATGGGCCTCGGCGGCTGCAAACACTCGCTCGCACTGCTCCACCGAGAAGGCGATTTTCTCGCAGAACACATCAACCGCATCTGCTAAGCCTTCGGCCGCTGCGGCGGGGATCATTTCCTGGCAGACAAGATCGATATAGCCGTCGCTGTCATCTTTGTATTCTGGGGGAAGGGCATGGGCACCCAGCAGTGTCGTGACGACGTTAACTGGCAGCATCTTGCCGAGACGGCGCGCAACACGCAGCATCTTGAGTTCATCTTTGACGCTAAGCCCGTAGCCAGACTTAATCTCCACGGTGGTAACACCGTCGGCAATCAGTGCTTCAAGACGCGGTTTCGCGAGTCTTAGCAGCTCATCTTCACTCGCCTCACGGGTGGCACGAACGGTACTGAGAATGCCGCCACCGCGTTTAGCAATTTCTTCATAGCTAGCCCCTTCAAGCCGCGCTTCAAACTCTTCAGCCCGAGAACCGCCAAAGACAAGGTGGGTGTGGCAATCCACAAGACCCGGAGTCATCACACCGCCACTGCCCATCTCTGTGCAGTGATGGGCGAGTTGCTCGTCGAACTCGCTCATGGGCGACAGAGTGATGATGTGTGCCCCTTGGGTGATAACGGCCATGCGGTCGGGCAATGTCTGCAAGCCATCGAAGACGCTGATATCGCGCCAGAGGCGACGATTCGTTGCATTCGGCATGAGGAGCTCCTTTCAAAGGCGATGTGCAAAAATTTATTTTCAAATCTTAATGTATATACAATTAAGGTCAATATGAGCCGATTCGTCAAGCTGCTTGTTACAAAATAGAGAGAAGGGTGGAATGCATGAAAAGGTGAGATATTTTTGCTTTTGGTATTTTAAACAGTTTGTTATGTGTTTTTTTAGGTTAATGAAGACTATTTTTAGACTGATTTATTAGACTAATGTCTATTTATATTGGCTGGGGGTGCTCTTCAATTGGCGTGTATATGTATATACATTAAGTGTTGAAGATACGTGGAAGGCTCACTAAACGCTGTTACACAACAAGAGGCATGCCCATGCTCCCCCCCAATACCACAACCCGTCAGCGGCCCAGTGCCGCGCTGATCCTCAAACTGTTTTTGCCAAGCGCACTGGGGATTTTGATTTTCTTCGTGCCTGTCGAAATTGGCGGTCGCAGCACTATATTGCTCGATCATATGGTGACCGGCTCCCGACGCTGGCTAGGAGATGCAAGCGGCTTCTATGCGCTGGCGCTGATTGCCGCTGGGGCTGCGTACCCGTTGATTCGAGGCTACTGGAATCGAAACGTTACCGAGCGCATTTTTACCGCACTGAAACTGCTTGGGGTAATGGCTGCCCTGATGGCGCTGACGGGCTGGGGGCCTGCCTTTCTGCATGAACCGGATATGCTGCCGTTCCTGTTTGAAAAGCTGGTGATCCCCGTTGGTTTGATCGTTCCTATTGGCGCGATTTTCCTGGCCTTGTTGATCAGTTATGGGTTGCTTGAGCTTATTGGTGTGCTGGTTCAACCCGTCATGCGGCCCATTTGGCGAACGCCAGGACGCTCGGCAATCGATGCGGTTGCCTCATTCGTGGGCAGTTACTCTATCGGATTATTGATTACCAACCGGGTGTATCAGGCGGGGCAGTATTCCGCGCGGGAAGCGGCTATTATCGCCACGGGTTTCTCTACCGTCTCGGCGACGTTCATGATTATTGTGGCGCGCACGCTGGATTTAATGGCGGTGTGGAACGCCTATTTTTGGTTAACGTTAGTGATCACGTTTATCGTCACGGCGGTCACCGTTCGTTTGCCGCCATTATCGCGTATGGATGACAGCGCTGACGATGGTGAACCGACGGCGGTGCCAGGCAAACGCTTGCTAACGGCATGGCAGACCGGATTGGAAGTGGCCGTTCGAGCACCGGCGTTGCATAGAAGTGTCGCGATCAACTTTAAAGAAGGGCTAGTGATGGCGATTAGCATCCTACCTTCGATCATGTCGGTGGGCTTGCTAGGCTTGCTTGCGGCTAAATACACGCCGCTATTTGAGTGGCTGGGTTGGTTGTTTTACCCCTTTGTGGCTGTGTGGGGCATTGCTGATGCGGCTGCACTTGCCCAGGCATCCGCTGCTGGCCTTGCCGAAATGTTTTTACCGGCACTGTTAATGGCAGAAGCGGATTTCGTCGCGCGTTTTGCTGCAGGCGTTGTCTCAGTATCCGCTGTGTTGTTTTTCTCCGCTTCGATTCCTTGCATTCTTTCTACGAGCATTCCGCTTTCTGTAGGGCGCATGGTGGTGGTGTGGTTTATTCGCGTTGCATTAAGCTTGATGCTCGCCATACCCACCGGGTATTTGGTGCAAGCTCTTATTAGCTAGGTCTTTATCAGCCAAGCCCTTCATTATGACGCTTGGCGATGCACCGAGGAGCGCAGCTTGTAGCGGTCGCCTGGATGCAGCAGGCGGGCATAGCTGATGAGCTGCTCGCCTGACCAGGTGCGCCGTACCATGCTCAGGCAGGGGGTGGCGGTATCAATAGCAAGCCAATTGGCAGTTTGCTGGTCGACAAGCACGGCTTCAACAATGTGCTCGACGTCAGTAATCGGGCAGGCCGCTACCAATACTTCATTGGGTGTGTGCAGTGAAAAATCACTGGTCAAGTAGTTGGGTACCCAACGCGGGTTAACATAACGGTTTTCAAGCTGAATAGGCGTGTCGTTTTCCAAATGCACCAGCAGCGTTTGAAACACGCGGCTACCCAGGCGAACGCCTAGCCGTAAGGCGACTTCGTCATCCGCTTCAATATCTTCACATACCAGTACGCGATTACTGTAATGGTGCCCCCTGCAGCGCACTTCGTCGGCAATATTGTAGACCTCGACCAGCGATGACTCTGCCTTGCGGTCTGTCACGAAGGTACCTAACCCGGGCTGGCGTGTTAGGTAGCCTTTATGGACGAGATCACGAATCGCTTTATTAGCCGTCATTCGGCTTACCCCAAAATCTCGGGCAAGTTGCTCTTCGGGAGGGATCTGGTGGTGTGCTGGCCAGGCACCGCCCTGGATTTTCTCTAACAGGTGCTGCTGTATTTGCAGATAAAGTGGGGGAGCGCTGGTCATGAAGTGCCTTTCAAATGAATCTAATGTCTAACTATATCCAGTGTACCTTGTGCAAAGGCCCAGGGCATCCTGTTGCTGGTTGGGCGTGTATTATGTACGCGGATTTATTGGCGTTGCCTGATGCGTTTAGTAATCGTCAGCATCGATAAGAAAGCGCTTATTTTAGGAGTTATTTTGCGCCTAAACTATTCTGGAGCACTGCCAGAGCGCGTTGGTTTTTTATTATTACCGCGCTTTTCAATGATGGCATTTTTTTCTGCGGTAGAGCCGCTACGCATAGCCAATCGTATCAGCGGCCAAACGCTGTTTGAGTGGACGCTATTTAGTCGTGATGGTGAGCCTGTCACCGCAAGCAATGGCATGACGCTATTAGTCGATCAGACCATGGGTGGTGGTCTCGACCTGCCATCGTTGGCTGTATGTAGCGGCTTTGAGCCTGAAGACCATTTAAGCCGAGCGCTCATGTCATGGCTACATCGGCTTGATCAAGCCGGATGTGCCCTAGGTGGATTGGACACCGGAGGGTTTATATTAGCCGCCGCTCAGTTATTGAAGGGGGAGCGGGTCACGTTGCATTGGGAAAGCTTGCCGGTCTTTCGTGAGCGTTTTCCAACGATTGAAACCACCGACGAGTTATTTGAGATAGGGGAGCGGCGTTTTTCCTGTGCGGGCGGTGCCGCAGCCATGGATATGGCCTTAGCCGTCATCGCCAGGCGTCACGGGAGCAAATTAGCCGTCGATGTCTCGGAGCAGCTTATTCATGAGCGGTTACGCAGCCGCAGCGACCAGCAGCGGATGTCGTTAGCGCAACGGTTAGGCACTCATAACCGGCGTTTAGTGGAAGCCGTTGCATTGATGGAAAGACATTTAGAGGAGCCTCTTGCTTTGGCTGAGATTGCACGCCGAAGCGGTGTGTCATCTCGTCAGCTGCAGCGGTTGTTTGAGGATCATCTTCATCAAACACCGCGCCAGTGGTACTTGTCACTTCGTTTGGCGCGGGCAAGGCGTTTATTGAATGAAACTGATATGAGCGTACTCGCCATCGGGGTAGCCTGCGGCTTTAGCTCTAGTTCGAGCTTTGCCAGAGCGTTTCGTGCTTGCTTTGGCTGCTCACCGATAGAGGCACGCCAACAGGGCCGCTAACTGAGCGATGAACGACGCAGCTCTGTCGTTTTACGCGTAGATAATGTCGCTTTGTGTCGTTTCCATTGTTGTCTAGTCGTCAAACTTGGTGCGGTATATTGCCAAAAGAGGACATTATAATGAAGAACGCACTCGTTGGTTTTAAGGGTATGTCAGCACTTAGCGCCGCTGGGGTGGCAGCGCTTGCCTTGTCAGGGCCCGCCGCAGCCGACCTTGATGAAGTACGGTTTGGTGTTCCTCCCTGGCCAGGTGTCACCGTGAAATCTGAAGTAGCAGCGCAGCTGATGGAAGCGATGGGCTATCAAACAAGTCAGCGTGACTTGGCCGTAAGCGTGATTCTTGAGGGGCTAGCGCGCAACGATGTGGACGTCTATCTGGGCGGCTGGTATCCGGTGCAAACCGATATGGTAGAGCCTCTGGTGGCTGATGATAAAATTGAAAAAGTGGTCTCCAATATCCAGGGGGCGAGCTCTGGTCTGGTGGTTCCTCAGTATGTTTATGATGCCGGTGTAACATCGGTGGCCGACCTGGACGCCTACCGCGACCGCTTTGGCGGTGAAATTCAGGGCATCGAGGCGGGCACCGGGATTAATACCGCCATTCTGGCGGCTATTGATAATGACATTGCAGATTTAGGAGATTGGCGTCTACGTGAAAGCTCTACTGCCGCTATGCTGGCGCAGGCGGAGCAAAAGATGGCGAATGAAGAGTGGGTGACTTTTGTTGGTTGGGAGCCCCACTGGATGAATGTCAGCTTTGACATGGCTTATCTGGATGATGCCGATGAGGCGGGCATAGCCAAAATTGAGAGTACGGTTTGGACCATCGTGCCGGCCAATATGGCTGAGGAAGACCCTCAGTTGCATCGTTTTCTTTCGCAATATGTAGTGGATATTGAAGATCAAAACGCGTGGGTGCATGACTACAGCTATGAGGATCGTCCCGCTGACGAGGTAGCGTCTGAGTGGATTGGTGCTAATTTAGACACCGTAGAGACATGGCTAGATGGGGTAATGGCTAAAGATGGGCAGCCTGCGATACAGGCGGTGCGTTCGACTTACCAATAGCCACTATTTTGTGTTAACCGCTTGTTAAGCGCTTGGCAAAAATCTTGCCAAGCGCTTTGCATTTCAGGCAGGTTCGCGTGGGCATGTAGTGCCGCATGAACCATGTTTTTTGCACAGCGATAGCCTATCTGCATGCTGCTGTTCCGCCAGGACGCAATGGCTTTTTCAAGCGGTGCGGTTAAAGGATCGTGCTCAACTGCAAGAACCTCAATCTGCATGTTTGGTGGAAATGTATCGACGTGGTTTTCAATCCATGGGCAGTAGGCAATGAGCGACAAAACATCATGTCGGCTAAGTAACGGCGCATCGGCTCCCAGCGTCTGCTGATTTAGTTTGCCGACCGGCGGATAGATGAGTCCTAACAGCACAGAATGATGCAGTAAGGGGGCTAAATCTATGGCTATGCGACCGCCAGCGCTGTCACCGACTACTGCAATGGGCTTTATGGCTTTAGCAATCTTGAAGCAGTCTTCTAGCATGTTGTGGTAGCTCGCCTCGGGCGCTAAGCGGTAGCTAATGCTGATAACGTGACGCTTTAGCTGCTCTGCTAGGTTTGCTGCTACCCCATGATGGCTGTCGATAGATCCCAGGGTAAACCCACCTCCATGAATGTATAGCACTTGGCCAAACTGAGCGGATGCAGGGATAAAGTGTCGAATGACGATATTTTCCCGCGCTTCGTCAGTGATTGTCATGCCTGGCGGATTAGGCGGTGCAAACGTTTGGCATAGTTGGTCGTAGCGCTGGCGTGCTACTGCAGGAGCGTCATTTTCGATATCTTTTAAGCCCGCACCGAAGCGGGCGATAAAAGTGTTAATGTCCATCAGCGGCGTCACCCGTCAGTCGTTACTGGGTTGGTTTGATGCTTTCTCGCTGGCAATCAGGCGCTGCCGTTAAGCACGCCTGATGTCATCGGGACTGTTCGATCAACGCCTTCTGCGCTGTGCATCGAGCGTCTCGCGGAACAGCGAAATCAGCACACCAGCCGTCATCACTAGCACGACAACACTGAGTGGAAGGGCGGCTGCAATAAGGGCTGTTTGCAGCGCCGTAAGACCACCGGCAATCAGCAGCACCGCTGCTACTAAACCAATCACCACGCCCCAGAACACGCGGAAGCGTTTAGGCGGTTCATTGTCACCTAACGATAAGATGGTGGTCAGCACTAACGTGCCGGAGTCTGAAGAGGTGACAAACCAGCTCATTAGCAGAAATACCATCATGGCGGAGAGTATCCAGCCAAACGTGCCACTGCCGACAATGCCATCAGCCGTAGCAAACAGTGCGGAGGGTAGGTTCCAAGCGTTAACCAGCTCGATGATACCGGCGCTGGCAGGGCCGCCCGTAGCGTAGAGTTCCTGATACATGGCGTTGCCGCCAAAGATGATCAGCCAGATAAAGATAATCAGAGTTGGCACTAACAGAACGCCCAATACGAACTCACGTAGCGTACGTCCCTTAGAAATTCGCGCGATGAACAGACCGACAAAAGGAGCCCAGGCTAGCCACCAGCCCCAGTAGAAGATTGTCCAACCTTGTTGCCAAGCGGCGGTGCCTTCTTCATCCGCGTACCAAAGTCCCATGGGAATAAAATTGATAGCGTAGTCGAGCATGGTTTCGCCGAATGCCATGATGAGCCACAACGTGGGGCCTGCAATTAGGAAAATGCTCACCACTATTAGGGACACCCAGATATTCATCTCGGAAATAAGACGAATACCAGCGCGTACGCCGGATACCGCTGAAAGTATAGAGATAACTGAGATAACCGCGATAAGCATTAACTGGGTATTTAACCCTGGGTCGATACCAATGAGCCGCTCTAAGCCAACGGCCATTTGGCTAACCCCAAGTCCCAGCGAAGTAGCCACACCAAAGACGCAGCCGAGTACCCCGAGAATATCGAAAAGATGGCCGATAGGGCCGAAGATGCGTTCACCGATAAAAGGATAAAGCGCCGAGCGCAGTGCTAGCGGCAACCCTTTTCGATAAGCAAAATACGCCAGCGACATACCGACAATCACGTAGATAGCCCAGCCGTGAAGGCCCCAGTGAAAAACGGTGACGCGTAACGCATCGATAGCGCGCTCGTGACCGATGGCGGCGGCACCTGCCATGTCGGCATGAGGATTGTTGGGATAGCCAAAGGCGCCAGTATTGTCGAGATAGAAGACAGGCTCAGCAACGCCAAAAAACAGGATGCCAATGCCGATACCTGCTGAGAAGAGCATCGAGAACCATGCAAAGTTGCTGAACTCTGGGCGGCTGTCGTCAGCGCCAAGCCTTACGCTTCCATAGCGGCTGAAGACAATGAAAGCGCAGACCGCTAGTAGCAGCATGACGGTAATTAGGTAATAACCGCTGAACGTGCTCTCAATCCAGGCGCGTGTTGCTCCGAACACGCTGCCCGCTGTATCTGAGCCAAGCCCGGTGAAAAGTACGAAGAGCAGCACTAGGCCGCTAGCGGTTAGCGTCATTCCCTTGTGCATGCCTTGGAAGAAACCGCCTTGGGCGAGTTCAGTCACCATGTAGTCAGTACTGAGTTCGGCTTTGGGTGAGTTGTAATGCGAAGGCGGCGTGGGTCGATGAGAGGGAGTTGGCGTAGCGATATGCTTGTCCTCTTAGGCCGGACGTCGGGCCGGCAATCCCGGTCAACCGTCCGCGCTGGCGGACGGTTCTCATTATTTTTAGTGTTGCTTTGCTATGTGGTTTTACTCTGTGGTTTTGATATGCCGTTGTGCCGTGCCGTTATCGCCGTATGGCAATAGTGCGGCCGGCCAGCTCTGGCCAGACCGAAGGCTCAGCTTGGGGTAGAGCCGCAATGGCTTCTTCAACGGGGGCAGGGAAAGGCGCAGGGCGAGTGGTATTGATATCAATGCCCATCAGCATCTGCTCGCTGGTAGCAAGCAGATTGCCTGCCTCATCCTGTAACTTGAAGAAAATATGTAGCCGTTTGGTATCGTGATCCAGCAGGGTCAGCTCCACGCTGAGTGGCTGTCCTTCATGGGCCTCGCGGCGATAACAAAGGTGCGTTTCAAGGGTGTAGATCGTGTAGCCGTAGCATTCTCTGCCTGCGCTATCTAAGCCGATATGCTCCATGAGTTCTTCTACCGCCAATGAGAAGACCCGGGCATATTCGGCGTCGTTCATATGGCCGTTGTAATCGACCCACTCTGAGGCAACGCGGCTTTGCAAAATAATCATTAGATACGTCCTTCCAAACCTTCGGCTTCAGGCCAATATTTTTGTACTAAGCCGAGCAGTTCAACAAGAAAGTCATCACGGCGGCTATCAAGCTCGGCCACCGAGCGACCGGCGGCTTGATGCTCGCAGCCTTCTACCACGCGATCAATAAGCTCGTTGGTAAGCTCGGGAGCTTCAAGCTTTGTCCACGGCAGTTTTAACGCTGGGCCGAACTGCTCAAGCATGTGGCGCATTCCTGACTCGCCACCAGCCAAATGAAAGGTGAGAAAAGTACCCATTAGCGACCAACGCAAACCACAGCCGTAGACGACGGCGGCATCTATCTCTTCGGTTGTTGCTACGCCATCATTGACTAGGTGCAGCGCCTCACGCCAGAGCGCTTCCATCAGACGGTCGGCAATATGCCCCTCGATTTCCCGGCGCACGACCAGCGGGCGCATGGCGAGTGTTTGGTAGAGGGCCTGGGCACGCGCTAGCTCGTCAGACGTGGTGGCTTCCCCGCCCACCAGCTCCACGAGTGGCAGTAAATAAACGGGATTAAAGGGATGCGCGACGATCACACGCCCCGGTGCCCGTGTGCAGGCATGTTGCAAATCGGTGGGCTTGAAGCCGGATGTTGACGATCCGATCAAGACATTTGGAGCTGCTGCGGCATCCAGAGCGGCAAGTATCTCACGCTTTAGCGCGAGTCGCTCTGGTACGTTTTCCTGGATCAGGTCGGCGCCTTCAACCGCTGACTCAAGGCTTTCCACGAAGCGCAGCCGCTGGGGGCTGGCACCCTCGGCTAGGCCCTGGCGCTGCAAAGATCCCCAGGCATTCTCAACAAAGGCGCGAGTACGCAGTGGCGCATCAGGGTCTGGATCAAAGGCCACGACGTCCCAGCCCCGCGCCAGAGCGCGCGCGATCCAGCCATTGCCAATAACGCCCGTGCCTATAACCGATAGCTGTTGACTCATGCTTGACCCCCTGTAGCTGGCGCGGAGGAATGCTTGCTATGCGGATCCCGTAAGTTGAGGTGCACACGAGTTTCTGCGGGTGTCATCACTCGGCCACCCAGGTTGTCGATTAGCGTGGCGGCATGCTCTACCAGTTGGCCGTTAGTGGCCAGGATGCCTTTTTTGAGAAAGAGATTGTCTTCCAGGCCGACGCGGGCATGGCCACCTAGTAGTACCGCCTGAGCTACCATGGGCATCTGGTGGCGACCGATGCCGAAGGCTGCCCAATGGGCATTTTCTGGCAGCTTATTACGCATCGCTAGCATACTTTCTGTGTCGGCTTCAGCGCCCCAGGGAATGCCTAAGCAAAGCTGATAAAGAGGATCACCGTCAATCAGACCTTCCTGCTGTAGCTGGCGTGCGAACCAAACGTGGCCCAGGTCGAAACATTCAAGCTCTGGCTTGACGCCAGCCGCTTGCACCAGGCGGGCGTGTTCGCGTAGCCAGTCGGCAGGGTTCACATAGACCATATCGCCGAAGTTCAGGCTGCCGCAGTCTAGGGTGCAGAGTTCGGGTAAAAGCTCACCGACTGGTTCGTGGCGTTGGGCGGGCGTCTGAATATCCGTGCCGGGGCCGCCGCGAGTGGGGTCCTGGGCGTCAGGAATCCAATCACCGCCGCCGCCAGCGGTAATGTTCATGACAATATCCACGTTCGCTTCGCGTACGCGTTCCATTACTTCGCGGAAATGATCGATAGAGTGGCTGATGCCGCCGGTTTCAGGGTCACGAACGTGGATATGCGCAACGCTGGCACCGGCTTTTGCGGCGGTAATGCAGTCGTTAGCGATTTGTTTAGGTGTGATAGGCACATGTGGATTTTTGCCGGTGGTATCGCCTGCGCCGGTAACAGCGCAAGTTAAAATAACGTTGCGGTTCATTGGCCGCTCCTTGAGAGTAGTTCTAAGTAATGTGCTTCAGTATGGCTAAATAGCGAGATAGAAATTGACACTAAGCGACGTTGGGTGTGCATAAGGCGTCGTTATTGATAGGTGGAGTTAATGCGATGCATTTTGAGGATTACCAAACGTTTGACGCCACTGGCCTTGCTGAGCTAATTCGCCGCCGAGAGGTAAGCCAGGTTGAGGTGTTCGATGCGGCAGTGGCTGCGATTGAAACGCTTAACCCATCTCTTCATGCTGTGGTTCGAACACGCTTTGAAAAAGCGCGGCACGAGTGTAAGCACGTGTTGGAAAGCTCGGTATTTGCTGGAGTACCCACGCTAAGTAAAGACTTATTGATGGCGCTAGCAGGCGAGCCACTGGCGTTCGGAAGTGCATCTTTATCAGCGTGGTGCCCTAAGCAAGATTCGCTGCTTATTCAGCGTGCGCGGGCGGCTGGGTTAGTGGTGATGGGGCAAACGGCCACGCCGGAATTAGGGCTAATGGGGATTACAGAACCTAAGGCGTTTCCCCACCCGCAAAACCCATGTCGAGAGGGCTATTCCCCAGGCGGTTCAAGCGGTGGTGCCGCAGCGGCAGTCGCTAGCGGGATGGTGCCCATTGCGTTGGCAGGCGATGGTGGTGGCTCTATCCGCATTCCCGCCAGTTATTGTGGTTTGTTCGGATTTAAACCTTCTCGCGGGCGGGTGCCGTTAGCGCCTGCCCACGGCGAAGTTTGGCAGGGCGCAGTGGTCGAGCATGCCATCACCCGTAGCGTACGCGATAGTGCCGCGTTGCTAGAACAGATTAACGGCATGGCTCCTTCTGGCCCTTACCCAGTACCGCGGGAAACGGGCTATGTGGATGCCTTATCGGCCTCCTCTAAGCCGCTACGCATCGCCGTATCGCTGGGTAATTTTTTGAGTTATGGACTGGATACCCAATTAAGTACCGATGTGAAAATAGCGGTTGAGAAGGCCGCCAAGGCACTGGCCGACATGGGGCATGAGGTGGAGTGGTGTGAACCACCGGTTGATGGTGACGCCTTGGCTGATAGTTACCTGACGCTCTACCTTGGCCATTTAGCCGCTGACCTTCAGTGGGTAAGCCAGCAAACCGGTGTGCCGGTGCATCGGTTAGCCATTGAGCCGTCTACCCGCGCTGTTGGCAGACTGGGCGCTAAGCTGTCGGCGAAAGATTACGAGCTAGCCAAGCGCTATTGGCACGAGGCTGCCGAGCAGATGAGCCAGTTTCACCAGCGTTATGATGCCCTGGTGTTGCCGGTAGCCGCGGATACCGCTCCCAAAATAGGCGAGCTGTATCCTTCGGCGGCTCGCGAGCGATTAATGTCTCTGTTAGCGGTTCCAGGCGCTTCAGCGCTGGCACTAAAAGCGGGGGTGTTAAAGCACCTGGCGGTAGATGCGCTCAGCCGCACCCCGTTCACGCAACTGGCGAATCTTACTGGCCAGCCTGCTATGTCGGTACCTTTCCATGTGGCGGCCAATGGGTTGCCCGTTGGGGTGCAAGTGATGGGGCGCCTGGGTGAGGATAAGCAACTATTACAGCTGGCGGCGGATATGGAGCGCAGTGCGTAGCGGTCGCCTAGCGGGCATAGCTGATGAGCTCACCGTTTTCCGGCGCTGGTTTTGATTTTTGGTGGTGTATCGGAAATTTTTTTCTCTTTGGTACGCCATTTAATCTTCACTTCCACTTCCTGTTTATCGCCTTCATCGCTTGCCCGCAGGGAAACTTGCAATAGCTGTTGAGGTGAAAGCACTAGGTCATCGCCACTTTCCTGAAAGGCTAATTCGCCTTCTTTGATGGCATTTGCCAGAGCGACCAAAAGCGCTTGGGTTGACTGACGATCCAGTAGTGAGTCGTGGCTGAACTTAGTTTTTGACTTCATTTAGTTCGCTCCCGCCAGTTTGCCTTTGTGGTTGGGTTTGAACACTTTTGCCTGAGGGTAATCGCAGCTAAGGCCGATAACACCACGTTTTTTATCAATGAGTGTCACACCGACGCCCTGGCCATCTAGCCCTTCATTTTTTCTGGAGTGAGCATCCAGTGTGATATCGGCTTCGATATGGATGAGGCCGTTTTTAAGCGTTACGCGTTGCCCAAAGTGCTGGTTGATATGGCCGTGAACGAGTACTTGAATACCCGCTCGGCGAGCAACGCTGGCACCGTACGGAGTAAGGGGGAGGTCGACTTTGCGATATTTCGTTCTGAAGGTATTGGCGAGTGAGCCATAATAAAAGCTGAATAAATTTTGGCTCAACAGGTTTTTTTTGAAGGCTTGGTTGGCATGTTTTACGCCATGATTAGCGAGTAGTTCGGCCATCTTATCGTCAAGACCAGCATGCAGGAACAGAAATGAGCCTCGCTTCTTTACGAGCTGCATCCGGCGAAAAAACCAGCCAAACTCGCCTGATTGTTTTAGGAACAGTGAGCGGCATTTCATGGCAGCTGCGTAGACTTGCTGGAGTGATAGATCGGCTTTTGCGCAATGTGCCTCGAAACTCTGGGCTTTACTCTCCATCTTGCTAATTTCACGATCAATGCCTTCAGGGGTAAGAAAACCTGCGGCATAGAAAGGGAAGTTCTCGAACCATGCCTCGCTTGGGAACAGGGCTTTACGGCATGCAGCCTCAGAAGGTATCTCTCTGTCCCATTGAGTATCGGCTAAGTACTGGTCGAAGACTTCTTTGAACAGTGGAACCACTTTCTTGCCCATGCGAACAAAGAGATGCTGGCTTCCGGCATCTGTCTCGCGTTTCAGGGATAGTAGCCCCATGAGCAAGCGTAAATCATGGTTGCCGGCAAGCAGGGTGATGCTCGCGTTGAGGCGGTATAAGTGAGCTAAACTGCGTAGCATCGTCAGGTTGCTCGGCCCTTTGTCCAGGCAGTCTCCACCCACCACAATTTCCGCTTTTGTACCGAACTTAGTCAGCTCGTATTCACACGGGTGCGGTCCATCCCGCTCAATCACTCCTGCGGCAATTAATGAGGCTTCAAAAGCCTCGGCATCGGCGTGAGGGTCGGAGATAAATACGACAGGCTGCTTGGGCCAGGCAAAGCAACTTTTTCGTGAGCGCTTTAGAAAGGTGCTCAATGCATCATCATGGTTGACCGAGCTTTGATCATTAGGCCAGGGGACCCAATCTGTCGGAAGGCGCGCCAAGATAGCATCATGATACGGTTGCTTGCTTATCTTTGGCATAAAGTCCAACGCGGTTATCGTCGCCATCTTATTAGTTGCCACCTTTTAATCGATTGGGTCTGCCAAGTGCCGGTGCTTCCAGTTTCCGTACAATCGGTTCCAGCCTTCCGCCTGTTGCTCAAAAACGACAGGGTGCCCGTAAAACATACTTAACCGCTTAATATCGCTGAAGTGTATGACATTTAAATGATAGCTAGCGTGACGTATGGATGCGCCATGGCCAACAACCAGCTGTAGTCGGTTATCCGTTGCGCATCGTAATGGTGTCTTTAAAAGTGCCGTTAAGTGCGCGGCGACTCGTTCGCCTGCCTCGATCAGGGACTCAGCACCCTCGAAAGGCAGCTTGAAGTAGCTGGCTGATTTCCAGCCTTCTGGTAAGGGCGTTAGGCGAGGATCCTGGGCAACAATCCTTTCTATTTCCTTAACACTGAGGTTGGCCAGCGCTCCAACACTGCGTTCACAAAGGGCTGAGAAGCAGCGTGAATATGGGGGATCTGTAAAGAGTGTTGCTAGCTCTTCGCGGTAGATCTCAGCTGTTTGCCAGGCTCTTAACAGTGTCGAGGAGTGTATTTCGCTATTCAGTTGGTAGCCTGACGTAGATAGCCACTCGCCGAATTGCCGAGCTTGCTGTCTAACCTCTGCTGCCCCTTTATCGGTCAGCGGATAAGGCTGTAGGGCGCTAGGTGTGTCCGCCCGTTGTGCGTACTCACCATGCCTGATTAGAGCCAGTGCCACCATCAGAGAATGCCTTTGGCTTGCAGCAGTTCAATGGCACGCTCAAAGTCTATGCTGCCGGTAAGGCGCAGTACCTGAACGCCCCGTAAGTTATCGGCATAGATCTCGGCAGATTGAGTCTGTTCGGGCGGGAAACGGCCATCCGCCTGCTGAAAAAATGCCCCAGGGCTTTTGCGTAAACCCTCAAGTGCCTCTGGCGTTTTATCGCTATCCACACTGCTCAAACGTGTGGGTTCCATTGAGCTTAAGGACCAGTCAAGTAGTACCAGGTTACTTAGCTTTCCGGAAATAGCAGTTTTGTTCTCGCCGTAGGCGTTGGGGATCAACACATCATATTTTTGCTCAAGATCCCACAGCTGACTTTTCGGCATGCGATCCAGCTTAGCGCACTCCTCGCTGGTAAGCAGCGCAACCAAGCGTTCAGAGTTAAGCAGCGTGCCCGGGTTAACGCGCGGGTGTTTGGCGACACCGATAACGTTAACTTGACCTTTTTGTGGCTTAAACAAAATCCGATCGTTAGAGAGAAAGCGCGCTTTTTCACTCTCCAGGGCTTTCAGCATTAACGTCGATTTACCGCCACCTGAACTTGCGGCAATGGCGGTGGTACTGCCCTTAATGTCAAAGGCTGATGCGTGGCCCAATAAGTAGCCGTCACGCTGATGATAATTAAGAAACTGGTTGTTTATAAAATTGACTACTTGAGATCGATGTTGGGTTAAGTCGCCAGTCGCAACCGGGTCGGTTAACGACTGGAATAGCACCATTCCCGTACGTACTTTATGTATCCAGCGTCCTTTTGGTGTATCCACATAGGCTTCTTTTAGGCCAAGAGAACTGCTTTTGTTGCGCTTAACGGGCATCCAATCGATCCCGCTGGTATCAAACTGCCTATCGATCAGGAATATCCGTTGTTCAGCGTGAGGAGGGGATGTATGGGGGGAGGTACTTGCCGTCAAGCTGGCGTAGTACTGCTTAAGATAGTCCAGAATAGCTGGGTTATCAGCCAGCACATGCAGTGTCAGCCCGTGGAACACCAACGGCAGCTCGTAGAGACAAGCAGCCTTAGCCAGCATTATTTGCTTCTCATCAAACAGATGGGTCATTCGGCGGCCTCTGTTTCAAGTTGGCTAAGGACATAATCACATAACTTTTCGCTGGCATCGATGCCACAGCCTTTTAATGCGCCGCTAAATCCGCCAAAGGCCGAAACCTCAAATACCACAGGGCCCTCATCGGTCAATGCAATATCGACGGTGGTAAAGCTTAGTGTGAAGCATGACTGGGCTTTTTGGCCAAGCTCAATCAGCTCCTGGCTTGGCTCGTAGGCTTGATACTTTCCACCGCTGTGTATCGTTGTGTTCCATGCATCGCCACTGGCAACACGGGCATAAGTGCATAAATACTGGCCGCCCAGAAAGACCATGCCTAAATCCTGGCCGCCTAAGTTTACGAATTTCTGTAGATAAAAAAGTCCATGTTTAGACTTAAACTTATTCAACTTTTGTGTGTTGGTCGCGACGCCGTCGGACGCTTTTAACACCACCATGCCTCGGGCTTTGGTCGAGTAGAGTGGTTTTAGGATTGCTGTACCGAACGCCTTGATGGCCTTTAATGCAGCCTCAGTACTTTCTGTAACACGTGTTGATGGCAGAGCAATGCCACCTGCGGCCAATGCGGCAGTGCCCTCAAGACGATTAATCAAACGCATTACCTCGCTTGGGCTACTGAAGCAGCGCACACCATCCGCTTCAAGGCTGTTAAGCATCCGTAAACGATCGTCTGCAGCAGGGGAGTACGTTTCGCTTATTTTTTTGATGATCACCCCATCAAGCTCGTTGAGAACAATGTCTCGATAGCGCAGCTTGCCTGTCTCTAGCTCTAGCACTACTTCAGACATATCGACGATGCAGCGGAAGCCGGTGTGCTTTTCCAAGTGATTTGCAAGAACTTCGGTTGACCACTTGCCAGGTATCCCGATAACTGCAATCCGCTTTTTAGTCATTAAAAATGTCCTCTAGGGGAAACCTGTAGTTCTCAAGTTCTGTAGGGTTCAGAAGTGTGATTGCTTCTAGCAGGTAGCTCGCTCTTAGCGCGAGTCGGTTGGCAAAGCTTTTGTCATATATAAAGCGCGTGGATGTCGCAAAGGAGCGCCCTAACGCAATGGCTAGACGCGCATCAAAGCTTGTATCGTGATTGTCTTTGGCAAATCGGCACGCAAATTGATATAGCTGTCGAATCAATGCCATTAACTCGGCCCGTGGAGAAACATCCATAATGGGCAGCCGGTAAATGGATGCCATGAGTACTGATAAGTCCTGAACATAGTCAGAGTACGAGGCTCGGTGCAGATCGATAAAATAGATACGGTCTTTGAATTCGTCATAAATAATGTTGTCGACGTTGAAGTCACCGTGGATCAGAACTGAGAACGGTGCCCGGATGTGCTGCTCAAGGTTTTCAACGTGATCAATTAATTGGTCAAAGCTTGGCCGAGAAAGTCCACAAATTAGCTGGCCCGTACTAAGCAGGTTGGGGTGAGTGTGGCGGGTTGCTGGCATCCGTTTACGCAACTGCTGCATATACTCGGGCTGAGCAGACTCGTTGGTACGTGACGTCTTCCAGATTTTTCTCAACGTCCGCTGGAGTGTGCGGATAAGTTGCTTGGCTGATTTCCACTGGCCGTTTAACAGCAGTGATTCAAGCGTACGGCCGGGGAGGTGTTCGATCACCATCGAACCCAGCTCATCTCCCTGCTCGACATGATGCGAGAGCACCGTGGGCGCCACCTTGGGGTAGATTCGCTTCCATTGATCTACTCCATAAAGCTCTTCAATTACTTTCTGGCTTTCCCCCTCTTTGTAGACTGCCATCATTTCGCCAGAGGAGGCGTGCTCTGCTTTAAGGGTGGCGATGGTGCTGCCACTGCGGGTAAGCGCCAGCCGCTCAACGGTAAAATCGTCGCTCTGGGCGGTCATCACGTGAGCGGCGTTTTGCAGCTGCTTGTAATTTTGTAAACGTACGGCGGGGCCAAAGTTGGCGGAGAGTAGGGCGTCGGCAAGCTCCGAAAGTAGGCGAATCATGCGATGAAGTTGAAAATCCACCACGGCGTTGTTACGCATGCTTGAAGTGCCAGGCTCGAAAGCAGCGGTTAAACGGGCGGTTATTTTGGGAATTCGGTGACCTACTTTCAGGCCTTGCCGAGTGTTTGCATCATCGACATTAATCATCACCAGCTTCAATGATTTACCTATCGATCGAATTAGCTTGGCGTACTCTTTACGTGACTTGTCTGGGAGCTGTTTCAGAGCATTAATCGCGGTAAATTCCAGACAGGCCTGCCCCAGTTGGTCAAGCAATCTTGCCAAGCGCTCAAGCGACTTGGATTGTTGAAAACCTGCACCGTCGACTTTACGTCGATGCACATCAATCGCGACGGCAAGTTCAACTTTCTCCAGTAGCGTGCTCCGGTAACCCTGGCGATTAATTAAACGTCGTGCAGTAGAGCCACTTGGCTGAGTCACATAAACTTCAACTAACTCGAAGTGATTTTCGACTTCGAATCGTAGAAAATAAAAATGCTCTAGAATTGATGCGTTGATAGACGGCCTCACCGTGAAAAGTGTCAATCAAGGGGGATCACTATAAGTAACTGTGCCATTTTTGATGTTACGTTTTAGTTACAATTCAAAGGGTTGTATGAAAAAAAATCGCTTCATTTGTGCACATGTTAATATGCCGCGAGGACTTTCTCAGGGGCAGGATTTGCGTCTTGCCAGATACCGTAAAACGCCGGAACTAGGGCCAAAAATACTTTTCTTCAGTGGTGGTTCGGCACTCAGGCGCTTCTCTGAGGTACTGACAGACTACACGCATAATTCGATTCATCTTGTGACCCCTTTTGACTCTGGTGGGAGCTCCGCCGAATTGCGTCGAGCTTTTGCGATGCCTGCCGTTGGAGACTTACGAGCTCGGTTACTTTCATTGGCTGACGATTCGGTGACTGGCCATCCTGACGTTGCTGCACTGTTTTCGCATCGCCTAACGGCTAATGAGCTGAAAGAAAGCGCAGAGAAGGCTGTGCTGGAGCAAAGCCTACAAGCACTGGTGAGCGCCAAGCATCCACTGCTTAGGGCGATTGGAGAGCCCATGCGGTCGCTGATTCAGAGTTATATCACTGCGTTTTATAAACACATGCCACAGGATTTTGACCTCGCTGGAGCCAGCGTGGGGAACTTGATCTTGACCGGTGGCTACCTGATTCACAATCGCTCACTGGACCCGATTGCTTTTCTATTTGGCCAGCTCATCAAAACACGCGGCACTGTTCGCACAACAACTGACGCTGACCTTCAGCTAGAGGTGTTGTTAGAGAATGGCCAGAAAATTATCGGGCAGCATTGCTTTACCGGCAAAGAAACAGCAAAAATTGATTCACCCATTAAATCGATAAAACTATCGGGGGAAGCGGACGATATCGATACTTTGGATGCCTCTAAAGTTTGTAAAGAAACTCGCTTACTCATCGATTCTGCTGAGCTGCTGGTTTTTCCACCGGGTAGTCTTTACAGCAGTATTATTGCCAATTTACTTCCCAAAGGCGTGACCAAAGCATTGGCTAAAAATCCAGCGCCGAGGGTGTATGTGCCTAGCTTGGGAACCGATCTTGAAACGTTTGGTATGACGTTGGTTGACCAGATCAGAATGCTCAATCACCACTTGTCATTCAAACCAGTGCCATTCAAGTCTATGTCATTCAAACCTCAAACGAGGTCGCCAGAACGGCCCTTAATAGACTTTCTGCTGTTTGATTCACAGTTGCTGAGTGTTTCAACTGAGCAGATGGAAATCATCAGCAAGCAGATGGGCATTCAAATTATCGATACGGATCTTACAGCCGATAACGCTGATGCTGATATAGACCGTTACGATGACGTTAAGTTGGCAGAAGCCCTACTTGGGCTTACCTAATCCCCCGCTAAACCCAAAACAGTGTTGAACCCGCCAGAGACTTCCCCAGCTTGTCTCGACTCGTAAGGATGCTCAGTGGGTTA
The DNA here is from genome assembly GCF_007989605.1 of Vreelandella venusta. GTDB lineage: Bacteria > Pseudomonadota > Gammaproteobacteria > Pseudomonadales > Halomonadaceae > Vreelandella > Vreelandella venusta. Next base: position 81,081 of record NZ_BJUL01000005.1, read on the forward strand.
TCGATCAAGTGCCCAGCCCCGCTATGGGTTATAAAAGCCCCGCTGAGGTCATTCATCAGCGGGGCTTTTTGGCGCACGACTGGCTAACGATTAGCGAGATGCAGCGGGCACTTCATCATTGGTGAGTGTTGGCTCGGGCACTTGCTCCATTCGCTGGCGCTCTTGGTCAAGAATCGCTAATGCCTGCTCCGGGGTAACGCGGGAAGCGGGTGTCACTAGGCTTACCATCACGCCTGCTACCAGTGCTACCAGCACTGCAGGAATGCTTGGGTTACCCCAAAAGGCTGTCCAGTCGCTATTGGCGATAATCGTTAAAGAGGTCACCGACGCGCAAATTAACGTGGCGATCGCGCCCTGCCAGTTGTAGCGGGGCCAGAAGCGACCGAGCATGGCACTCACAAACAGTCCTGAAAGAATTGTCGAGATCATGCGGGTGATGTAGGTGATGACATTATCCGAGGCTAGTGCGAACAGCAGTGCCAGACCAATGGTTGCTACGAGTGCAATACGTGAGAAACGCACGACATTTCGTGCGGAGGGCGTACGGCCCGTTGCCAGCACATACAGATCGCGAATCAGCGTGGAAACACCGGCAATTGCATCGGAGCTTGCACTCGACATGGTAGCGGAGAGGCCTGCTACCAACAGCAGCAAACCCAGCCCAAGCGGCATGATTTCAGTGGCTAAAAAAGGGAAAGCGTAGTTGCTGTTTTCAAGCCCAGGGTTAAGCGCGTGAGTCGCCATGCCGATAATTGCAGGAATGATTGAAAAGCCCAGGTAGAGAATGCCTGTAATTAAGAATGAGCGACGTACCGAGCCCACTGATTTACCTGAATAGATGCGCTGACGAAAAGAGGGCGTTGCCAGTACGCCGATAGCAATAACGGCGGCAAGCGATAGCGCGGGTAGTCCGCCAATCTGACCAATGCCTAGAAAGCTCGTGGCACCCGCATCCATACCCGCCGTAAGCCCTGAGAAGCCGCCAACCTCTACTAGCGCCAGCACTGCCATCAAGATAAAGCCTGCGAACAGTACGACCGCTTGAATAGTGTCAGTCCAGATAACCGCGAAATAACCGCCGACCACGCAGTAAATGCCGAAGCCCAGAGCAACCAGAATACGCGCAGTCGTTAGATCAATACCCGCCATCCAAGAGAGGTAAAGGCCACCGCCAAGAATATGGGCGCCCAGCCAGCCTATACAAGCAATATAGATAAGCAGCGCGACCACATTGCGTACCAGCCGGTTGGCGCCGACGTAATAGGCGAGCTCCTCGCTCATGGTCATAAAACGCAGCTTACGAACGGGGGCAAAACACACGGCGAGTAGCAAAACCCCAATCGCGCCGCCAATGCCATATAAAGCGCCTGCCCAGCCGTTGGCATAACCAAACCCAACGGCACCCATACTTGAACCAGTACCTACCATAGTGGCAACCGTGGTGCCGACGGTAAGAAAGAGCGGTACGCTTCGCCCGCCGAGTAAGAAGTCGTCGCCGCTGCCTCGTTTGTGTCTTGAAACCCACCAGCCAAACACAATCATGGCGACGATGTAGAGCACAAAGGTGGTGAGGAATAGTTGACTGTTCATGTTAACCTCTTGTTGTTGTTTATCCGGCCGTTGCCGCGGCCGGAGGTAGACAATGGAAGCGATTACCGCAGGGCTTTTTATCTTAATCACGCGGTAATCTGGCGCCGTGCCCTTGCCGGGGTGCGGCGCTTTTTTGTGGTAGTTATTTTTAGATGTTTAGGCGCGATCTGCGCGGAAACACTTCACGTCAACCTCAACTTTGCAATCCACCACCAAGTCTTGAACGCTGCAAATGCGTGCCGGTGGATTGTCGCCAAAGACCTCCTTAAACACTTTGTTGAAAGAGCTGAAATAGCGCGCATCGGTGAGCACGGTGGTGACATGTACGACATCTTCAACGCCGTAACCTGCTTCATGCATAATGGCCAGACAGTTGTCGAAGGCGAGACGAGTCTGCTCAACAATGCCGCCTTCAACGACTTCGCCATCGGTCATGGGCGTTTGGCCGGAGACGTATAGCCAGCCACCTGCCTCTACGGCGCGGGCAAAGGGCAGCTTCTGGCCGCCGGTGCCTACGCCGCCTTCGGTGCCGTATCGCGTAATGCTCATGGAGTTTGCTCCTGGTTGGGGTGAAAGGTGGGAGTTGATGGCAAAATGCGCTCTGTTCTGCGCAGCATCCTGCCAGCACGTTGGTCTGAAACTGTGCCCTGGCGATAGGCGATTTTGCCGTTCACTATGACCAGCTCGATGCCTCTAGCGGCCGCAATAGGGGTCTCGTAATTGGCCGTATCTTCAAGAATTTTTAGATCAAAAAGGGTGAGGTCTGCGTAGGCGCCTATGCGGATCACGCCACGATCTGTTAGGCCAAAATTAGCCGCCGAAAGGCTGGTCATTTTGCGCACCGCTTCGGCCAGCGGCATTAGCTTTAAATCGCGGCTGTAGTGAGCCAGTACACGCGGAAATGCTCCCCAAAGGCGCGGGTGAGGATGCGGGTCGTTTGGTAAGCCATCGGAGCCGACCATGGAGAGCGGATGCGCTAACACTTGCTGCATATCCGCTTCACTCATGTTGTGGTAAACCGCCCCCGCCGGCTGTAGTTGCTTGGCAGCGTCTAGCAGTGACACTTCCCACTCGGCGGCGATCTCTTTTAACGGGCGGCGCGCCTGCTCTGGGTGCGGTGTCGACCAGGTAATGGTGATCTCAATCTCATCCGTGACCTGGCCCAGATCGAGAGTGGAGGAGCCTGCGGTGTAGGGGTAGCAGTCGCAGTGAGCATGCTGGTGCTGGGCGGCTGCCTCTAATTTACCCAACGCCTTACCAGCGCCTCCCCAATTACCCGCACCAGCGCATTTAAGATGCGAGATCACCAGAGGCACCTGGCCACTGCGAGCAGTGGCAAATGCTTCGTCCATGGCATCTAGCAGACCTGCAAACTCATCACGAAGATGGGTGGTATAGACGCCGCCTGATTTCCCAACGGCGGCCACCAGAGAAGCCATTTCGGAGGTCGGCGCGTGTATCGCGTTGCGATAGGCAAGCCCCGAACTAAGCCCTAATGCACCTTCATCCAGTGCTTGGCTTAGCAGCGCTTCCATGTTGGCAATTTCTTCAGCACTGGCAGGGCGGGCAAAGCTATCCATCACCTGGCTGCGTAAACTGGTATGCCCCACTAAGGCGGCGACGTTGATACTTGGTGCGGCAGCGTCCACGGCGTTGGCATAGGCGCTGAAGCTTGGATAGCGAAAGTCTTCCAGCTTGCCCAATAAATTCATGGGGTCGGGAACTTCGCTAGCCAGCGTCACGGGGCTGGCGCTGATTCCACAATTACCCACCACCACCGTCGTTACTCCTTGTGTCAGCTTTGGCAGCATTTCGGGAGTACGAATAACATTGGTGTCGTCGTGAGTGTGGACGTCAATAAAACCAGGAGCCAGATAGCGCTCTTGGGCGTCAATAATGGTGGTGGCGGTGGCGTAGGGCATGTCACCGATGGCGCAGATACGTTCGCCTTGAATAGCCACATCGGCACGATAATGGGCTGCGCCGGAGCCATCCAATACGTTGGCGTTACGAATCAGCAGGTCGTAAACCATCTTAATCTCCTAGTGGCTGGCGGTTGTCGCCACCGCGATGGTCATCGAGGCTAAGTTTGAGACGGCGTAATTTGGTTCGTGAACGCTCACGGTGGCGCATGGCAAGTTCAAGTGCTAACACGTCGATGACTGCCAGCATGGCGTAGCGGGAAGCCGAAGGATGATAGATGAAGTCGGTTTCCCGAGAAGTAATCGGTAGCACAATGTCGGCTGTTTCGGCTAAAGGAGAATTCAGAGCGGTGATGGCGATCACTTTTGCGCCGTACTGCTTAGCAATTTGCGCAGACTCCACCATCTCAGGGGTGTAGCCAGTGACTGATAGCACAACGACGACGTCATTCGGATCTAAGGTTGACGCCACCATGCGGGGCAAGAGCGCTTGAGGGTAAGCGCAGATCGCATAGCCCAGTCTCACTAAACGGAACTGAAACTCTTGGCAGAGAATGCTGGAACCGCCTCCTGCGCCAAATACCAATATCTGGCGCGCTTGATCCAGCAGTTCAACCGCGCCTGCCACATCGGCCTGGAAGAGCAGGTCACGATTAAGCGCCAAGGTTTGCGTGGCAATGTCATATACCACGCTTGAACTGTCTTCGGGAGTCGCTTCTTGTATAAAACGACGACCTGCTGCTAGCGCGCGTGTTAAGCGCGTTTTTAAGTCGCGTACATTCGTGCAGCCGATAGCGCGTGCAAATCGAGTGACGCTGGCATCACTTACCCCCGCGCGCTGGGCAATGTCACCGATGCTTGCTTCGGTGACAAACTCGATGTCAGCAAATATCAGCTCGGCGACTTTCTTTTCAGCTTCGCGTAGGGCAGCAAAGTCAGTGGTAATACGTGACAAGATGTCGATTTCTTGGCTCACCGTGGACTCCTAAGGGTTGCCTGATTTAGAAAGTATGTTAGTTTCTAACCTAAAATAAATATCTGTGAAAATATCTAACATTGGGGTTCTGCAATAGGCAATGCAGGCTTTGTTCACGGGGATGGCCTTGAAAACTTTGTACATGCTTACGCAATGCATATAGTGGAAGTAAGGTTTGGGACTGCTGACGGGGAAGTGGCGAAAATCATGGGTCCGTACACCAGCAGGCGAATTTCCCAAAAGACTCATACTAGCGAGAGCTGTGATATCGTCGCTTTTGGCGCTTCCCATCTATGTTTAACCTTTGATACATGAAACTAAAAAAGACCTGAGCTCTCTGCAGTACAAGGCTCAGGTCTTAACGCAGGCTGAATGAACCGCCCTGTTATTGGAACCAGTTCAAAGCCGGGTTAGGTTGTTATCTGCCGCACTGGTGATTCGTGTAGTGCGCTTGCAGAGATATGGCGCCGCCTACGTAAACAGTTTTTCAGCCGTGATTAGCCCAGGAGCAATTAACGCCCACCTCCACCATGAGGTCACCACCATGTCTTTGGATGCTACCGGTACGTGCCGGTAGGTGGCCGCCAGGAAGTGGTGGGCGTCGGTGAGCTCTGCAGTAACGTGCACAGTATCTTGCGCTACTGTCGCGATGTTGGCAGAGCTCGTTGCTGACGGCTTGGCATCATAACGATGATGTTTTGAGAAATTCGCGCAGGCGCGGAGATTGTGGCTGAGTGAAGAAGGTTGCGGGCGCACCCACTTCGCCGATACGTCCATTCTCCATGAACACCACCTTGTCGGAGACATCCCTAGCAAAGCGCATCTCATGAGTGACTAACACCATAGTCATACCATCCTGGGCCAGATCCCGAATAGTTGTCAGTACCTCCCCGACGCGTTCAGGATCAAGCGCAGAGGTTGCCTCGTCGAACAGCATTACTTTGGGTTTCATAGCAATTGCTCGCGCGATTGCTACCCGCTGTTGTTGACCGCCGGAAAGTTGGGACGGGCGATGGTCGCGTCGATCATGCATACCGACCCTGTTGAGCCAGTGATCTGCTAGCTCGATGGCTTCATTTCGCTGCATGCCTCGTACCTTGGTTAATCCGAGGGTGACGTTGTCCAAAGCGCTCATGTGCGGAAATAGATTGAACGATTGAAAGACCATGCCTGTCATTGATCGGTGACGGGCTATTTCGCGCTCACTCAACCGGGTACGTTGGCCGTCGTGTGTTCTATAACCGATCACTTCACCATCAATCAGTACATCACCTTGATGAAAGCTTTCAAGGAGGTTCAAGCAGCGTAGCAACGTCGTCTTTCCAGAGCCACTAGCGCCTATGATCGAGACCACTTCTCCCTCACTGACGGTCAGATCGATACCATTAAGGACTTCGGTGTCACCGAACTTCTTATGCAAAGCATTCACTTCAACGATGAGCGTCATATTATTCTCCTAGCTGGTAGATCAAGCCGATTGCTTACGTAGCGCCCCAACCGTTCTATGGAAAAATTAATCATGAAATAGATTGCTCCGGCCAATAGGTAGAACTGCATGTTGAGAAAGTTGCTACTGATAATCTGTTGTGTTGTTAACAACAACTCGGTTACGCCTATGACAGATATCAGTGTCGATGCCTTGACTATCTCCACCGCGGCAGTAATCCAGGTTGGTAGGGCATAGCGCAGTGCTTGCGGGAAAAGTACATGCTGGAAAATGCCGCTGAACGTTAAGCCGATTGCTTGGCCGGCTTCGATTTGCCCGCGTGGTAGCGATTGCAGCGCACCGCGAAGGATTTCACCAACATGAGAGGCGCAGAACAGTGTTAAAGCCAAGGCTCCAGCTTGAAAAGATGACAAACTCAGGCCAATGACGGACGAGGTATAGTAGGTTCCAAGAATTAGCACTAATACCGGGGTGCCGCGAATGATATCGATATAGGCGCGTGCGGCCCAACGCAGTGATCGAATGCCATAGCTGACAGTCACTCCGATAGCCACACCAAACAGGGTGCCTGCAACGATTGCGAGTATTGAAATAGCGAAAGTGACCATCGTGCCATGCAGTAATGCTATCCGGTTGGCCATGATCTCGGAGATTAAGTAATGCAAATCTATATCCATGTTTAGCTTGTCTCTAGAACTAGCCGTTGTTCCATTGCCCTTAGAATCAGGGTGATGGCGTAGCAGCAGACGATGTAAATTAGTGACGCGGTAAGCCATATCTCAATAACACGAAAGGTTTCCGAGTTGATCTTTCGTGCAAAGAAAGTCAATTCTGGTATTGCGATAGTGGCTGCCAGAGAGGTGTCTTTGAATAGTGAGACAAAGTTATTACCGAAGGCTGGCAGGGCGTTGCGGAACATGATTGGTAGCACGATATGGCGCTTGATGCGTAGCGGAGAGAGGCCGATTGCTTGGCCTGCTTCTACTAGCCCTGGAGGCACGCCCAACAGCCCGCCTCGGAAGACCTCCGCCATATAGGCGCTGGCATAAAGCGAGAGTGCGACGATAAAGCTGGTCACCTTATCTAGTGATATCCCCAGCTGAGGCATGCCAAAGAATATAAACAGCACTATGACTAGGATTGGGAGGTTGCGCAGTATCGAGATCCAGGAGAAGGCGATAGTGCGTACGGTGTGGCTTGGTGAGCGGCTGGCAAATGCCACTATTAGACCAACCAGCGAACCTATGCAGATTGATATTAGCGCTAGCAGCAGGCCTAGACTAATACCCTTGAGCAATAGAGGCCACTGCTCAAAGATTGGTGTGAAATTGAAATAATAGTTCATGGTTACCCATCCATCTATGGCTTGCAATGGCACCTCACCGCATCAGGTGATGAGGCAGCGAGGTGCTAAAGGCGATCAACGCATTTCGCTAGGAAACCCTGTTTGTGGTGCTGGTGGACGCTCCCCGAACCACCGCTCGTAGGCATCGGCGTAGAGTTCGAATTCGACGCCATACATCGCTTCCTGCAGCGCAGTGTTGATGAAATTTAGCCAACGCTGATCATCGGGCGATACCGCACAGGCATAGGACTGCGGATTCCAGCTATAGCCCGAGTCGACGTAACGCCCTGGGTTGTTTGTCATATACCACTTGAGCGTCGATAAGTCGGTGGCTACTGCATCGGCGCGATGCGAGTTGAGAGCTTGGTAGATCAGGTTCTGGCTCTCGTACTGATCAACTTTGGCATCGGGCAGTGCCTGGTGAACCATTTCTTCGGCGTATACGTTCTGCAATACGGCGACAGTGACTTCATCACCCGCCGAATTGAGGGCGTCATAGTCGCTGTGATCGCTTCCCTGAAGGAGCAGCAGGCCTATCCCTTCTCGATAGTAAGGGACAGTAAAGGCAACCTGCTGAGCGCGAGAGGCAGTAACGGTCATTGCCTGACAAGAGATATCGACCTTGTTGGTCAGGAGGTTGGGAATTCGCGCGTCCGAGGATTGCTCGACAAAACGCACCTTGCTTGAGTCATTGAATAGTGCCTGAGCCAGAATATGGCCAATATCGGCATCGAAGCCGAGAGTTTGACCATTTTCGGTGAAATGCCAGGGTGGGTTGGAGCTGCTAGTTCCGACGATAAGCTCACCGCGGTCAAGAACTGTTTGTAGGGTGTTGGCTTGTGCTTTAGCCGCAAACAGAGCGGGTATCATGGCGGCCACGATGATGATTTTTATAGGCTTCTTAGCATTTTTCATCAATGAGTCCTGTCAAATTTGTTAATTTTTCTGATATACCGGAATGTTGTCTTGTTCTCCGGACTTTTTTATCCTAGGATAGTTCATAGGAGGGCGCAAGGGGATATCGCTTCCTCTATTCACTATTCACAAAGAGGTAATATGAGCCAGGCTAACAACAAGAGATCGACCGCACCCCGGGCGCGCGGCGTTGACCGTCTTATTGCGCTATGCGAACAGTTACACCTCCATCGTCAGCCCATGTCTCCACGTGAACTGATCAAAGCTACCGGAGCTCCCCGTTCGAGTGTCTATGAACTGGTTAATCTGCTGTGTGAGTCAGGTTGGCTGGAGATTAATGAAGATGGGCGGATTTACTTTGGCCGTGCGATGCACTACTTCGGCCTCGACTACGCCGACCACAATGATTTGATTCGGCGAGCCCGCCCAGTAATGCGCCAGCTTTCCGCAGGTTTTGATGAGACCACCCAGCTGTGTATGTTGGATGGCGATAAATATACTGTGATGCTCAACGAGAATGGTGCGCGGCCATTTCGGATCAGTTCTGAAGTTGGGGTCAAGGTGCCGATTCCTTGGACAGCATCTGGGCGTGTGCTACTGAGTGGAATGAGTCGCGAGGCGATACTAGAACTGGTGCCAAGTGACGACTTTGTGCTGCCTAGCGGTGAGCGTATTGATATCAATGGCTTCATCGCTGAGATTGAACGGGCCCGGGAGCGCGGTTTTGCGCTGACCGAAGGGCTGGTAGATAGCTTCGCATGCTGCATGGCAGTGCCGGTATATGACGGTGATATGTCGGCCCGTGCGACGCTCTGTTTCACAGTTGGGCGTAATGCTGACGCTGCACGCCGCGAGGCTCTGATTACAGCACTTTGCGAGGCTGCCCAGTCGTTGTCCGATGGCGGCCGGTGATAGCGTGGCTTGTTTACCACAGGAGTCAGATATGACCGTATTAGCTTCCGATGAAGGGTTATTGGATGTTTTCGGAGAAAATATCCCCAACGCTAATCTACTAAGAGATGTTCCGCTGCCCGCTGCCGTGGTGCATGAAGGCCCACTGGCTCATAACGTAGCGTGGATGCAACGATTCGCCGAGGCTCATGGCGCTCACTTAGCGCCCCATGGCAAAACAACCATGACGCCAGCACTTTTCCAGCGACAGCTCCAGGCAGGGGCGTGGGGTATCACACTTGCCACTGCACCCCAGTGTCGTGCGGCCTTCACCAATGGTGTCACTCGGATATTGATGGCGAACCAACTGGTCGGCCAGGCCAATATGGCCATCATCGCTGGTCTGATTGAGCAGGGTGCGACGTTTTACTGTGTGGTCGATAGTCAGGAAAACGTGCGTCAGCTCGGACGTTTCTTTGCTGAGCGTGGTTTGAATTTGGCGCTACTGATTGAGGTGGGGGTTACTGGGGGGCGTTGCGGCTGCCGCAATAAGCAGCAGATTCTTTCGCTGGCGGAGGCCATTGCTGATGAGCCAGCGCTTTCACTGGTGGGACTAGAAGGCTATGAAGGTGTGGTTCACGGGGATAACCCCGAAGCGGGTATTCGTGCTTATGCTCAATATCTGGTGGATGTAGCGGTAGAGCTAGAAGCGGCGGGCCGCTTTGCCGAAGAAAACCCGATTGTAACGGCCTCAGGTTCTGCCTGGTATGACGTGATTGCAGAAGTCTTTGAGGGCGCACCGCTGCAGGGGCGATTTACGCCTGTGCTACGGCCTGGGTGTTATGTCGTCCACGATCATGGGCTTTATCGTGAAGCACAGTCAGCGGTATTAGACCGCCGACCGGATTTACAGCAGGGGCTTGAGCCTGCCCTGGAAGTGTTTGCCCAGGTGCAGTCGCTTCCCGAACCTGGACTTGCCATTGTGGCGCTTGGTAAGCGTGATATTGGTCATGACCAGTTACCCATTGCCCTACGTCGTTTCCGAGAAGCAGGTAGCGCCTCGCAGCAATTGCCTGTGGTTGGTTGGGAAGTGACGAAAATTATGGATCAGCACGCTTTTGTGCACCTTCCCGAAGAGGCTCAGGATGTCGAGGTCGGTGATATCGTCGCATTTGGCGCCTCTCACCCCTGTTTAACCTTCGATAAATGGCGCCAGCTGCTGTTAGTGGATGATCAGTTAAACATTAAAGAGCGTTTGGCCACCTACTTTTAAAAGAGGCTCTATGATCACTCGCCGTGACGTTGCCTACGCGCTTAAGCGTTCAATAGCGGCGGGTAGTTCATGGGCGTTTTGAATGCCAATGGCACCCTCGGGGGTAACTTCCTCGTTAGGGAAGTGGTTGAGGTGAATGACGTGCATGCCTGCTGCTAATCCTGCTTCAACTCCCACCGCCGCATCATCAATCACCACGCATTGTTGGGGTGAGTAGCCCATTGCGGCGGCGGCTTGGCGATAAAGTTCAGGGTTGGGTTTCCAGACGTTTAAGGTATAGGCGCTAAACAGCTTGTCGCCAAAATGGTGGCCTAGCTCGGTGCTTTCCAGCGCACAGCGAATTTTGGGTTCGGGGCCATTAGACACTACGGCTTTGGGGTGGCTGCTTAACTGCTCCAATGCGGCAGCCATACCCGGTATTGCTACTAGCTCAGCACGCATGCGGGTTTCCATGCGTGTCCGCATGCCTGCCTCAAGCTGAGAAAGCTTGCTTTCTTCCAATGCCTGAAAACGACGTTCCAGCGTTTGCACGATTGTCAGGAAACGCACCCCGCGAAATTCATCCATATATTGCTGTGCGGAAAAGGGGAGGTGAAATTCGGGAAGAATTTCACCCATCACCTCGGCAAGTAGTACTTCGCTATCCACCAAGGTGCCATCGCAGTCGAACAGTAAGCAGAGCGGTGTTGGCGTGGTGTTAACAGCACTCATCGACATGCTTCCGGGTTGACCAGGCTGATAGGGCGTTCACCCTGGAGTGCCAAGCAAATATTATCTACCGCCCGCTGGGCCATGGCGTCGCGGGTTTCATGGGTGGCAGAGCCGATATGCGGAAGGGCGACCACATTGGGCATCTTCGCTAGCGGTGACGAGGAGGGGAGCGGCTCCTGTTCGAATACATCCAGTCCGGCTGCTTGAATAACGCCGTTTTCCAAGGCATCTATTAACGCGTTTTCGTCGATGACTTTGCCGCGAGCAATATTGATGAAGATGGCGGAGGGCTTCATCAGCGCGAATTCATTGCTACCAAGTAAATGTTCGGTGTCGGCGGTGAGTGGTACGGTAACACAGACGAAGTCGGCCTCGGCCAACAGCTCGTTGAGTTCGCGACGCTGTGCGCCCAGCTCCTTTTCAAGGGCAGGTTTGTGCGATGCGTTGGAGTAAAGCACCCGCATGCCAAAACCCAAGGCTCCGCGCCTGGCGACAGCCTGGCCAATACGCCCAAACCCTACCATGCCGAGGGTTTTGCCATGTACATCTCTACCAAACAGTGCAGGGCCAATGCTGGCTTGCCATTTGCCCGCTTTGACCCACTCGGCTAATTCAACTACCCGGCGCGCGGTGGCCATGATCAGGGCAAAGCCAGTATCGGCGGTGGTTTCGGTAAGCACATCAGGCGTGTTACACAGCATAATGCCGCGCTGGCTCAGTTCCTCAACGGGAATGTTGTCGTAGCCAACAGAGATGGTTGCGATGACTTCTAAGTTGGGGGCTGCGTCCAGCAACTGAGGAGTGATCGCCAAGCCGGAGCCGATAATGCCATGCGCTTGCGCTAGGGTGGAAAGCACGTCTTGTTGAGTGAGGTCTAATGGTTTGGATAGCCCAACTAACTGAGCGTGCTGTTCAAGTTCCACCCATTGAGATGAGCTGAGCTGCCCTAGTACGATGACGCTCTTTTTCATGCTGCCTCCTGTTGCTTGAATGGTGTTTGTGAATGCTAGTGGCTTAGCGTTGTTCTAGTGCCTGCAACTGTTGACGACTAGGTAAGCCTTCCATATCGCCCACTACTTGAACGGCCTGGGCACCCACCAAGTTGCCGCGGTTCAATGCCTGCTGAGGCGTAAGGCCATCTAATAAGGCGCTAATCACGCCCACTGCGAAGCCATCGCCTGCGCCAACGGTATCGACTACTTCAGCGACTGGTCGACCAGGAACCAAATAACTTTCAAGTGAGCCGCTGATGTTGCCGCGATAGTAGCTGCCTTCTGGCCCCAGCTTAATAATGACGGCCTTGGCACCGCGGGCTAGATAAAAGTCGGCAATTGCTTCAGGCGATTCGCACCCGGTCAGCAGGCGACCTTCGGCCAGCCCTGGTAATACCCAGTCGGCGCGGCTGGCAAGTTCATTTAAGGTAGTGCGCATGGCGTTTTCGTTGGGCCAAAGTGACGGACGCAGATTGGGGTCAAAGGAAATACTCGCACCATGAGTACGCGCCTGTTTCATTAAATGACGGGTAAGCTGGCATGCGCTTTCAGATAAGGCTGGGGTAATGCCTGTTGCGTGTAGGTGGGTAAGTGCCTGAAAGTCGACATTTTTAGCATCCTCAATAGAGAGGTGGCTCGCGGCACTGCCTTGTCTGAAATATTCAACTCGCGGGTCAGCGCCGTTCTGTGCACGCTCTTTAAAGAGCAGCCCTGTGGGGCGCTGTGAGTCAGTGTGAATATGCTGGCTATCGATACGCTCAGCTTCCAGTGCTTTGCGAATAAATTGGCCGAAACTGTCATTGCCCACTCGGCTTAGCCAGCTGACCTGAAAGTCCAGCCTGGAGAGGCCGATCGCGACATTATTATCGGCACCCGCCAAACGGCGATGAAAGTGCTTAATGTTTGCAAGGGGGCCGGGGGCATCGGCGACAAACATGGCCATGGCCTCGCCGAAGGTCAGTATTTTGGGTGCAGAATCAGGCTGTATCATAGGGCGTCTCACACGCTTTGTTGTTTATTGGGAACGATACCATTTAGGGGTGTCAGTTGTACGGCGTCTCGCTGCGTTGCAGGTAAGGGCTATCCCGAGGGGGAGGTGCTACCCCGGATAATCAGCGTTGGTGAGTGTAGGGCTTGCACGGCTAGCTTACCGGGGTGTTGAGGAAGCTGATTAAGCAGGCAGGCGACGGCGGCTTGGCCAATCGCATCGGTTGGTTGAGCAAGTGTGGTAATGCCCGGCGACACTAGCTCACACCACTCCAATTCATCAATGCCTAGTAAACCGATTGAGCCCATCGTGAGGCCAAGGTGCTGAAAACTGCGCACTATCGCGAGCGTTACGTTGCCGTTGGCGCACAATACTGCTTTGGGAGCGCAGGCAGGACGTTGGCTAAACTCGCGTAAGGTTGGCAGGGCTGAATGTTCATCTAGGCTGTTTAGCACTAGCGTCTGACTGTCTAGGCCTAGGGTTTTTACTTGCTGCTTAAATCGTTTCAGCCGTTCTTGTCGAGCGCTGGCATGTTCTGGCGCTTCACTTACATAAAGCACTGAGCGATAGCCTTGCTGTACTAAGTGATCCAGTGCCATATCAATCGCCTGGGTGTTATCGAGCCCAATGACTTCGGCATCGAGCTGGCGAACTTCGCGGTCAAGTAGCACCAATGGAATACCGCTGCGCATTAATGCTTGTAACTGAGGTTCAGGTTGCCCTGCCGCATTGATAATCAGGCCTTCCACTTGGTAGGCGGCCAGCGATGCTAGTTGCGTTTGTTCTTGCTCTGGGTCGTTATCGGTATTACACACGATCAGCGAATAGCCATGGGCTCGCGCGGCCTGCTCCACGCCATGTACAGCGGCAACCGAAAAAGGGTTACGTATATCAGCCACTAGCATACCCAGCAGCCGTGAGCCTCCGCCTTTTAAGCCACGCGCCATGAGATTGGGCTGATAGCCCAATGTGTTAGCTGCCTGTTCAATCTGTGACTGGAGTTTGGCGGTTAGTCGTTCGCGTTCTGAACCGAAATAACGTGAGACGCTGGTTTTGGATGTACCCGCTAATTTGGCAACTTCGATGAGGGTGGCCCGAGATGACGGCATAAGTGGCGTGTTTCTTGAATAAATGGGAACGTTCCCAAATTAGCTGTTTTCAATTCGAAAGGCAATACTCATAGTATCCCTTGGCATTAACAATTATCCCTCGTCGTCTCCGCTATCGAAGCAAGCCTTATGCTCTCAGTCAGGTTAAACTAGGCGACTTTGAGTCAACGCTTGGCGCCCTGCATGCATCCCCTTGATACCTCAACAAGTCATATTTCAAACAGCCATATTGCAAAAGGCTATGAGTTAACCCAAGCGGGAGATCGCTATTTCGATGGCTTGGTTGATAAGTTCTCTCGTTCGCTTTATCAAGCGCCCCGTGGCGAGCTGCGGTTGGCGATGCTGGATTATTTGCTGCCGCAAATGCTGCGCCTGACAGTACAGCCAGTACTTGATGTTGGTGGTGGTTTAGGACAACTTTCGGGCTGGTTTGCTGAGCGTGGGCACGTGGTCACCATGGCAGAGCCTTCCCAGGATATGTTGGCTCATGCAAATGCATGGCATGACGAGCGATGTGCTGCAGGTGCTTGGCCACCCGAACAGCTGCGCTATCTTGCCGCGCCACTTCAGTTGTTGCCCCAGCAAGCGCCTGGGCCATGGCCGCTTATTACCTGCCACGCTGTGCTTGAGTGGTTAGGAGAGCCTGAGCAGGCTGTGCAAACGCTGGCGAGTCTGCTTGCCCCCGGCGGGCAGTTAAGTTTGATGGTGTTTAACCGCGATGCGTTGCGTTTCTCCAACGTCATCAAAGGTAACTTACAAAAAGCGCTTAGCGACCAGCTTGAGGGCAAAGGTAAGCGACAGCGGTTAACGCCTATCTCACCGGTTACCCACGACGAAGTGTGCCTATGGGCAGCGAATAACGGTCTGCGCATGGATGCCGTTGCCGGGATACGAATCTTTCAGGACTATTTACGCCACCCCTCTGCCGAAGAGAGCGAGCAGGCGACGCTGCTGGCACTCGAAAAGCAGTACTGCCGCCAAGATCCTCACTGGCGGTTAGGTCGCTATTTACTTTACACCTTCACCAAACCTAAGGCTGATGTATGAGCGCTCAACTGCCTGCTTGCCAACTCCTTGAACGTTTCTATGGCCAATCGGCTAACTTATGGCCCGTTGCGCCGCCTGCTGATGCTTGGTTGCGAGCCCACTCCACGGCAATGATAAGTGGGGATGTGGCGCTGCGTGAACACTGGGCATCCGGCGGTAAAGCAGCCGCTAGCCCGTTTGATGCCCCCTTTATCCAGCCAGCCGGGCAGGTGGTGCTGTTTTGGCCGAAGGCTCATCAGTTGGGAATCTGGTGGCTAACATGGCTTTGTCACGTGCTGCCTGAAAATACCCCGCTTGATGTTGTTGGTGAGCATCAGGGGGGTATCAAGCGCGTGCCTAAGATATTGAGTGAGTTAGGCATGCGCTGCGATAAGCTCGATAACGCTCGTCGTTGCTCGTTGTTTGCTACGCGCACGGTAGCGATGGAGCAGTCGGACACTGAGTGGCAAACATTTGACGCGCTGGATTTAAAACTGGTGAGTCATCCTGGTGTCTTTGGTCACGGCAAGGTCGATGAAGGCACGCGTTTAATGCTCGATAGCATTGAGGCTAGCTTGCCCAAAAAGCCGCTTAGCGTGCTGGATATGGGCTGCGGCGACGGCATTATTAGTGCTTGGCTTGCAGCGCGAGGTCATCAGGTCACCGCCGTAGATGTCAGTGCGTTTGCGGTGGAGGCGTGCCGCCGAACGCTAGCAGCCAACCAGCTTAGTGGGCGAGTGCTTGAGAGCGACGTCTATTCAGCGCTTGGGGGAGAGCAGTTTGATCTGATAGTGAGTAATCCGCCGTTTCATCAGGAGCGCGAGATTACCTATGGCCCTAGCGCACGGCTGATTTCAGAAGCGCCCAATCATTTATCGGCCAAGGGGCAGCTCGTGTTAGTGGCGAATGCCTTTCTGCCTTATCCTGATGTGCTGGAAAGCACCTTCGGTGGTTTTGAGACCTTGGCAGATAATCGGCGCTTTAAAGTGTATCGAGCCGCTAAATAGCAAGCGCCACTGCTGAGACGACTATTTACGTCTATGATGCCATTTGTAAGCCTTGTTTCGGCTACACGTGTAAAAGGAGATGGAAATGACAGGAAGCGTTCGTACGACAGCGGTAATTGGCAGTGCGTTGATCTTGGGCGGTTTGTTGGCGCTGGGGCTGGTGTGGGGAGGCAGTTACTTCAAAGGGGCTGCGGAGGTTTGGCAGCAATCTTCACGCAGCGTCACTGTACGTGGCTTGGCCGAGCGAGAAGTGGCGGCAGATATGGTGCTATGGCCACTCAACTATACTGTTAATGCCAATTCGCTTTCTGACTTAGAGCGGCAACTTTCCAGCAATGAGCAGTTAATTCGCCAATTTCTGGATGACCGTGGTTTCGATGAGGACAACGTAAGCGTCACGCCACCGCGTATTACTGATCAATTTAGCAATATGTATGGTGGCGAACGTCCAGACGAGCGCTATCGCGCTGAGGCTACGTTGTTGCTACGTACTGATAATGTTGCTGGGGTGATAGATGCGGTGCCCCAAGCCACAGCGTTGGTACGTCAAGGCGTGCTGTTGTCGCCTAGCTATGAATACCGCACTGAGTTTTTGTTTACTGGCTTAGATGACATTAAGCCTGAAATGATTGCTGAGGCGACAGCTGATGCACGTAATGCAGCCCAGCAGTTTGCCGAAGACTCTGGTAGTGGTGTTGGGGGAATACGCCAAGCGACCCAGGGCTACTTCTCGATTGAAGATCTTGATAGCTATACACCCCATATTAAGCGAATCAGAGTCGTTACTACGGTGGATTACGCGTTAGTAGAGTAGTCTTTGCCGCCTCAAGTAGACGGTGATTTCATGCCCGGATAACGGATCGCTGTGACGGTGTAGAACGTCTCGCCATTGGGTGTGAGTACCGTGATATCGTCGTCTACTTCTTTCCCGAGCAGTGCTTTGGCCATGGGGGCGTCGATGCTGATCCAGCGTTTTTTAGTATCGATTTCGTCATGGCCAACAATTCTAAGATGAATTTGCTCTCCGCCTTCATCTTCCAAATCTACGTACGCGCCGAAAAAAACCTTGCTGGTGTCAGCGGGTAGGCGATCAACAATTTGCAGTTCGTCCAGCCGTTTTGTTAGGTAGCCAATACGCGCGATAACGCGGTTTAGCTCTTTTTTGTTATAGGTGTAATCGGCATTTTCACTGCGGTCACCCTGGGCGGCCGCTTCGCCAACTTTGGCCGAAATAGCGGGGCGTTTAACTCGCGATAGATGGTCCAGGACAGCACGTAGACGAGCCGCACCCTCTGCTGTGATCAGGTTGCTCTTAGGTTGTTGGCGCGGGTCTTTCGCTGGGTCGCGCCAGCGCGTCATATTTCGGCCTTTCATTGCGTTTTTCACCTCCTCAAAGAGCACCAGCTTACGCTAATGGCAGTGGGGTTAACAAAGCGCTTATTTATTGGCGATTCATTCAAACGTTCGTTACATTATGGGTGTGGGGGTTCAAAACCCCAGAACCAAACGTATTGCTTGCTAGAAAGCACAAAAATAAATCAGGAGCTTATTATGCGCACATCCCCTTTTTCTCGTTTAGTCATTGCAGCGGCATTAGGTAGTGCCTTAGCGTTAGCCCCATTAAGCGTGTCGGCGTATGAAAGCGATGTGTTCTCGCTAAAGAATCGTTGGGAACACACCGTCACTGAGATGCCTGCTAACGAGCGTGAGAGCACGCTTAAAGCGCTAGCCAGTGAGGTTGAGCAGCTGGCTAACCAATATCCTGATCAAGCGGAGGTATTGGTCTGGCAAGGCATCGTGCTGGCGTCCTACGCACGTGAACGCGGCGGTCTTGGTGCATTAGGCACCGCGGGTGATGCCCGTGATGTGCTGGAGAGAGCCATTGAAATCGACCCACAAGGCGGCAATGGTTCGGCTTATGTCACGCTGGGAGCGCTATACGACCGCGCCCCAGGCAGGCCTTTAGGTTTTGGCAGCAGCGATACCGCTGAGCGCATGTTTCAGCGCGCGCTAGAGATTCGCCCAGACGGTATTGATGTGAACTATTATTATGCGGCGTTCTTGAAAGAAGAGGGCAATAGCGAGGCGGCTCGCGAGCATGCACAGCGCGCGGTGAATGGTACTGCACGCGAGACCCGTCAAAAATCTGATGAAGCGCTGCGCCGTGATGCCGAGATACTACTTGGTGAGCTGTAGACCCTAAACCAAGGCGCTTAGCACTTAGAGTGATAGGCGCGCTAACGTTAATAGCCGCGTTAAGGTTGATAGGTGCGTTAAGGTTGATAGGTGCGTTAAGGTTGATAGGTGCATTGGCATTCCCAGTGGTAAGCATTGATAATAGAACGATTGTTAACACTGGGAGTGCTTCATGGCATCTAGCCCTAATCCATTAGTGCCCGATGCGTCAGCGCCGCCTCAGTTAGGCCGGGACGATGTCGAGCTTATTCAGCGAGAGACCCTTTATCAGGGGTTTTTTCGTTTGGAAGCCTTAGAGCTGCGTCATCGTCTGTTCGAGGGCGGCTGGAGCAGCACGATGCGGCGTGAGGTGCATAACCGCTTTGATGCTGTTGGCGTGCTGCTTTACGACCCGGTTCGTGACGCATTGGTACTGGTGGAACAGTTTCGTGCTGGCGCGATTGACGATCCGCTTTCCCCCTGGAAGTTAGAGTTAGTGGCAGGGCTGGCAGATAAAGATGAATCCCTGGAGGATGTTGCCCGCCGTGAGGCCATGGAAGAGTCAGGCTGCCAGGTTGGCGAACTGACAAAACTGCATACCTATTACCCAAGCCCTGGGGCGTGTAACGAACGCGTGACGCTATTTTGTGGTTTAGTCGATACCCAAGGGATGGGGGGAATTCATGGCCTGGAGGATGAGCACGAGGATATCCGTGTTCATGTAGTGGCGTTTCCAACCGCATGGGAACTCTTGGAGCAGGGAAGACTCGATAACGCCATGTGCTTGATTGGGCTACATTGGTTAGCGAGCCAGCGCGCTTCGCTGCGTGCTGCTTCTCATCGAGCAGCGACAGTGCCAAGCGAATCTGAAAAGGAGTGAACATGGCTAGAACCGCCTATGTCACCGATTTAAAGTCCCTGCAGGGCGAGTGTAGCGCCAACTATATGCGCATGCTTCGCTTGGTAGGTGATATGGAAAGTGGCCAGCGGCGTGATATCGCGCTGCATGGCGATGACCAGCATTTCGGCGATTTACATCTTAAAATTCTGGAGCAAGCGCCCTATACCACGATGGTGGAAGTGACCCAGAGTGGGCCGCTGGATGCGGTAATTGAAGGCCCCAGAATGCGTGTCCATCTCTACCATGACGTACGTATGGCAGAGGTGACTGATTTTCAGCGTGAGCGTCACTTTAGTGGTCGCTATCGTTATCCGAATGCCAGGATGCACCAGCCGGATGAAAAGCTGCAGCTAAATCGCTTCCTAGGCGAGTGGCTGGCGCATGGCTTAGCCCATGGCCATGCCTATGATATGCCGGAGTTACCCTGATGCGACTGGTTCAGATAACTGATTCGCACCTGCATGCCGATAAGGCGGCTCGCTCTCGGGCGGGAGTCCCGTGGCAGCAGTTTGAGCGTGTGCTGGAGGCGGTGATCGCTGAGCGGCCTGACATTGTCGTAGTTAGCGGGGATGTCAGCCAGGATGAGACGGCCGCTTCTTATGCATTGGCGCGCCAAGCGCTGGCATCATTGCCATGTCCATGGTTCTGGATTCCTGGCAATCACGATCAGCTTGGCTTCATGCAAGCGGAGCACCCGCTGGTGGAGGACGTCGATCTGGATCAATGGCGATTATTGCTGTTGGATACCCATGTAGAAGGCCAGCCATATGGCGAATTGGGTGCTGAGCGCTTAAGTGCACTGGCTGAGCGCCTAGAAGAAGATGGCCGCCCAACCTTGATTGTGATGCATCACCCCCCCGTTGATGTAGGCGCTGTGTGGATGGACGCGATTGGACTTAAAGATCGCGATGCGTTTTGGCAACTGTTAAACCGCCACCCTCAGGTTGAGATCATTCTGTTTGGTCATGCCCACCAAGCCTATGCCCAGTCACACCGTACCGCGGATAGCAAGATTGATGTGTATGGTTGTCCTGCCGTCGCTGATCAGTTCTTACCCGGCGCTGAGCAGTTTACGATTGATGAAGCGTCTCGCCCCGGCTATCGAGTCATTGACCTTCAGGGCAGTGATTGGCAGACCTGGATTGAGCGTGTCGCCGTATAGTCTGTGCCTGTGATGACACTGTTAGGCAATAAAGATATAAAAAGATAGTTATTAA
The DNA here is from genome assembly GCF_007989605.1 of Vreelandella venusta. GTDB lineage: Bacteria > Pseudomonadota > Gammaproteobacteria > Pseudomonadales > Halomonadaceae > Vreelandella > Vreelandella venusta. Next base: position 101,566 of record NZ_BJUL01000005.1, read on the forward strand.
TTCTTTTGGGTTATTATTGACTCGGCGTTACCCTATCCTCAAATAACCGTCTTTCGGCGACGTTACCGTTAGACGGCAAATAGCGTTTGCACGTGCAAGCACCGTTTTATGAGGGAGTAGGTAATGAACCAGTTTTCTGCGCCGTCGGCGTCCCAGCGAGAGGTGTCTGCCACACCTGACGCGGCACGTTTGACCCATCTAAAGCAGCTAGAAGCTGAATCGATACATATTATCCGGGAAGTTGCTGCTGAGTTTAGTAACCCGGTCATGATGTACTCCATCGGTAAAGACTCCTCGGTAATGCTGCACTTGGCGCGCAAAGCCTTCTACCCGGGGACACCGCCATTCCCGTTGATGCATGTGGACACGACCTGGAAGTTTCGTGAAATGATCGAGTTTCGTAACCGCATGGCAGAAGAAGCGGGGATGGAGCTGATTGTGCATACCAATGAAGAGGGGCGGGCCGCCAATATCAACCCCTTCGACCACGGTAGTGCGAAATATACCGACATCATGAAAACCCAAGCGCTGAAGCAAGCACTGGATAAGCATGGCTTTGATGCGGCTTTCGGTGGCGCACGGCGTGATGAGGAAGCCTCGCGCGCTAAAGAGCGTGTCTACTCCTTCCGCGATAAATACCACCGCTGGGATCCAAAGAGTCAGCGCCCCGAACTTTGGAATGTGTATAACGCCAATGTTAACAAGGGCGAGTCAATTCGCGTCTTCCCACTTTCGAATTGGACCGAGCTGGATATCTGGCAGTACATCTATCTTGAGTCGATTCCGATTGTGCCGCTTTACTACGCCGCCAAGCGACCTGTGGTTGAGCGTGATGGCATGCAGGTTATGGTTGACGATGAGCGCTTGCCTTTGGCAGCAGGTGAAGTGCCTGAAGAGAAGTTTGTGCGCTTCAGAACGCTGGGCTGTTACCCACTGACCGGTGCGGTGGAGTCAACGGCGGCGACACTGCCCGAAATTATTCAAGAGATGCTATTGACCAAAACCAGTGAACGTAGTGGCCGTGCCATTGATCGTGACCAGGTCGGTTCGATGGAGAAGAAAAAGCGCGAAGGCTATTTTTAAGGAGTAGGTTCAATGGCTCATCAATCCAATTTAATTGCTGACAATATCGAGCAGTACCTTCACGAGCACGAAAACAAAGACCTGCTGCGCTTTATTACCTGCGGCAGTGTTGATGACGGCAAATCTACGCTGATCGGGCGATTGCTGCACGACTCTAAAATGATCTTTGAAGATCAACTGGCGGCAATTACCCAAGCGTCTAAAACCAGTGGCACTACCGGTGATACGGTTGATTTAGCGCTGTTGGTAGATGGCTTGCAGTCAGAGCGAGAGCAGGGCATTACCATTGATGTTGCCTACCGTTTTTTCTCCACCGAAAAGCGTAAGTTCATCATTGCAGATACCCCAGGGCATGAGCAGTACACGCGAAATATGGCCACGGGCGCTTCAACGGCCAGCTTGGCGATTATTTTGATTGACGCCCGTTATGGGGTGCAGACCCAAACTCGTCGCCATAGCTTTATTGCCGATTTGCTGGGTATTCAGCACTTGGTGATTGCGGTAAACAAAATGGATTTGGTGGCGTTCTCCGAGCAGCGCTTTAACGAGATTGTTGACGAATACCGCGCGTTTGCCACCAACCTTAATGCACCGGATATTCGCTTTGTGCCGATGTCGGCACTCAACGGCGACAACGTCGTCAACCCAAGTGATCAGACGCCTTGGTATTTCGGTGCGGATTATGAAGGTAAAACGCTGATTGAGCTGCTGGAAAGTGTCGAGATCAGTCGCGATCAAAATCTGACTGATTTACGTTTGCCGGTACAGTACGTTAACCGCCCGAATCTGGATTTTCGCGGTTATTGCGGCACATTGTCGGCGGGCATTCTACACCCAGGCCAGGCAGTAAAAGCGCTGCCATCGGGTAAAACGTCACGGGTTGAGCGAATTGTGACGTTTGACGGCGACTTAAGCGCCGCTTATCCAGGCCAAGCAGTAACGGTCACCTTGGAAGACGAAATTGATATTTCCCGCGGTGATTGGATTGTCAGTGCTGACGCCGACATACCGCTCTCTAATGCATTCATGGCGGATATTGTATGGATGCATGAAGATGCGCTGGCGCCGGGAAAACTGTATGACTTTAAGCTCGCCACCCGAGATCTATCGGGGCAGGTAAGCGCCATCGAGTACCAGGTAGACGTTAATACACTTGAACGACATGCCACCGACGCGCTGGGCTTAAATGCGATTGCTCGCTGTGAAGTAGAGCTAACCGCCGCGATTCCAGTAGATGACTATCGCACCAGTCCTGGTACTGGTAGCTTTATCATCATTGACAGATTGACCAACGTAACGGTAGGCGCTGGTATGATTCGCGGAACTGCCGATGCCCGCGAGCAGGTCAGTGGCACTACTGATTGGGCAGCCTTTGAGCGTGATTTGAATGCGCTGGTGCGTAAGCATTTTCCGCACTGGGAAGCGAAGGATGTGCGCGACTTACTGCGTTAACAGGGTCTGTTAGCAAGTACTGTTAGTAGGTACTGATAGCAAGTACTGGCAAGCAGGTACGTGAGCGGAACCAAAAAGCCGCCTTGGTCATTGACCAAGGCGGCTTTTACGTTTGGGGTAGCGCTACTGGGTGTTAGACGAAGACTGCGCGTTAGGGAAAAACAGCTGTTGGCCGTTGACGTCAAAATCGGCAATCGCTTGTTGCCCTTCTTCAGACACCAGCCACTGGTGCCACTGAGCTGCTAAATCATGCTTCAAGTGCGGGTGCCGCTGTTCAGAAAGCAGCAGAGAGCCGTACTGATTAAACAGCGCATCGTCGCCTTCAAAGAGCAGTGTTAAGTCTTGTGGGTTTTCAAACGCTACCCAAGTGGCACGGTCAGTAAATGTGTAGGCGTTCATGCCTGCAGCGGTGTTTAGGGTTGGTCCCATCCCGCTACCTAACTCGCGATACCACTCTCCTTGGGGAGTTACCTCGGCACTTTCCCATAAACGCAGTTCGGCACGGTTGGTTCCGCTATCATCGCCACGGGATGCAAAGGGCGATTCGCTTTCCGCAATACGTGCAAATGCTTCGGTGACGTTGGCACTACTGCTAATATCTGCAGGATCATCGCTGGGCCCGACAATTACAAAGTCGTTATACATTACGTCCAGGCGCTCGCTGGCGTAGCCATCGGCGACAAACTGCTCTTCGCCTGCCGTGTCATGTACCAGCAGACTATCGGCATCTCCGCGGCGGGCAATCTCAAACGCTTGCCCTGTTCCTACGGCGACGACGCGTACATCGATGCCCGTGGCGTCGGTGAAAGTAGGAATAATCGCGTCAAATAGCCCTGAGTTTTCAGTCGAAGTCGTTGACGCTAAGGTGATGAAGTCATCGTTAGCGAGCAGTGAGGCACTCCACGAGAGGCCTACTAAGCCTGAGGTTAATAAGCTAACGGTAGCCAACGTTGTGGTTTTTTTCATAGGGTTGCTCCTGGGGTTACCAAACAAGTTCACCGCGAATAAAAGCTTTCGCTTGCGTGGAAGCTGGCGTGTTAAAAAAGTGTTGGGCCTGCGTGTGCTCTAGCACTTGGCCGCTATACATAAACACCACCTCATCAGCTAGGCGGCGTGCTTGATGCAGATCGTGGGTGGTCATAATGATGCGCGTGCCATTCTGATGAAACTCATTGACTGCATCTTCGACCGCCTTGATAGCAGCGGGATCTAAAGCAGATGTAGGCTCATCTAGGAACAGCACGGCAGGGTTAAGTAACCAGGCGCGAGCAAGCGCAAGGCGCTGCTGTTCGCCGCCGGAGAGCACCCGGGCAGGACGCTTGGCAAGCGCGACTAAGCCAAATTTTTCGAGTGCCTGCAGGGCCATATGTTTGCGCTGCCGACGTGGGGCTCCGCTAACCGCCAGGGCATAGGTCAAATTATCGATTGCCGAACGGCGCAGCAGCACCGGACGCTGAAACACCATGGCTTGGGCAGGCGGCGCTTCATGCCAACGAACGCGGCCACTACTTGGAGTGAGCAGGCCGTGGGCCAAACGCATTAACAGGCTCTTTCCTGCGCCGTTGGGCCCCATAATCAGTGTGCGCTGGCAGCCTGAGAGCGTCAGCGTGGTGGGGGCGAGTAAATGATGGCCGCGATGCTCAAAACTGACCTGCTCAAAATGTAGCGTAGGCACGGTCGTCATAAAAGACTGGGGGAAACTCGCTGGTGGAAAAATAGACGCGTTCATCCCAATCGCCTCTTGGCCGTTTCACTGACCATGTGAGCCAATGCATTAATCAGCGTCACAAGGCTAAGCAGCACTATGCCCAATCCCAACGCGAGAGGGAGGTTGCCTTTACTGGTTTCCAACACAATGCTGGTCGTCATTACGCGGGTGACGCCATCGATATTGCCACCGACAATCATCACCGCACCGACTTCAGCGCTAGCGCGGCCAAAGCCTGCGAGTATCACGGTTAATAGTCCGAAACGTGCGTCCCACAGTAGAGTAGGCATCATTCGTAGCTGTCCCAGACCAAGGGAGCGCAGCTGTTCGGCGTACTCGTTATGCAGTGTCTCTACTTGTTGGCGAGTAAGCGCGGCAATAATCGGAAAGACTAAAATGACTTGTGCAATCACCATGGCCGTTGGCGTAAACAGCAGCCCAAACTGACCTAGTGGGCCGGCGCGGGAAAGCAGCAGATAGACACATAACCCAGCGACCACTGGGGGAAGGCCCATGAGCGCATTGAGCAGCACAATCAACGCATTGCGGCCAGGGAAACGCCAAAGAGCAAGGGCTGCGCCTAGTGGTAATGCCAGTACACAAGCAAGCAGTACGGCCAGCAGCGACACCTGCAGTGACAGCGTCACGATAGCGATGAGTCCCTGATCCATGCCTAGAATCAGTGCAAACGCCGTGTAAAAGGGGTTCTCAGTTGGGAACATTGCCGCTCGCACCCCCATTTTTATAATTCAGCATCGTTTTAACAACTGACATCGTGTGTATTTAAACACCCCGGGTGCATTAACTAGCATCATGTACGCAAACTTGATGTAATGCACTGTAGTCTGAAATATATGCAGCTATATGCAGTAAATGGCGAGGTGTATGCACATGTTAAGGGAATTCCTCACCACGGCAGAAGTGGCCGACTATCTGCGCTTAAAAGAGCGGAAGGTGTATGACTTGGTGCGCCAGGGGCAGATACCTTGCAGCCGCGCTACCGGAAAATTGCTCTTTCCTCGTCAGCATATCGATATGTGGGTGCTTAGCCATTTAGAAGGTGACCAAGCGTTGCGTTCACCGCTGCCGTTGATATTGGCAGGTAGCCAAGACCCACTATTGGAGTGGGCGGTTCGCGAAAGCGGTAGTGATTTGGCTTCACTGTGCCATGGTAGTGGTGATGGCCTGCGCCGCTTGATGGAAGGAAAAGCGATGCTAGCGGGGATTCACTTACTCAACTTTGAATCCGGGCGCTATAACGAGCCAGCGGCACTAGGGCTGGGCGGTGTGCGAGACTTAATCGTGCTGCATTGGGCGAAGCGCCAGCAAGGGTTGCTCGTGGCGCCGGGAAATCCGCTGGATATTCAAACGCTCAGTGATATTTCTCGCCAGGAGGTGACGCTTGCCCACCGCCAGCCTGATGCCGGTGCGGCTCAATTACTGCGTTGCCTGCTCCAGGGGGCAGCGATTGAACCGAGCACGCTCAATTGGGCAGCTAACGTTTCGTTGAGCGAAGATGATTTAGCCCTTTCCATTGCTCAAGGTGAAGCGGACGTTGGGCTTGGGGTCGAAGCTGCAGCCCATCGCCAACAGCTACACTTTATACCGCTAATTGAAGAGTTATTTGACTTGGTAATGCACCGCCGAAGCTACTTCGAGCCAGCGGTTCAGGCGCTGATCTCATTTGCTCGCCAGGAGCGTTTTATCCAGCGGGCGGGGGCGTTGCAAGGCTATAACGTGAGTGACCTGGGAAAAGTGTTGTATAACGCTTAGCAATAAGGCTTTGGCGGTTGAGGGACATCCGCCATTACGCCACACTGGTGACCGGTTAGCCATTTAACAAAGCCATCACAGGAAGTGAACAATGTTGAGAATAGCGCAAAATATAGCGGTTACCGATGACGTGGCTGAGTGTTTTTCGTGTGGGTGCCAATAATGGCGTGGTACCACCAGTGGGCAAGCTTTGCCAAAAGGCTTGCCCATGTTATTGCAAAGCCTATGAAGCGCGACAGCGGTCATGGGGGGGTAATGGTGCATCCCTACCGTGGTTATGGCTCTCATCAAGAGGTGTTTGTGATGGGGCGCGTATTTCGTCAGGCCGCATTAGGTCGGGCGATACCTCGGCGAGGTATGTTGCGGGACACTGCAGATGTTGCCCGGCGTATCTTTCGACGCGGCCTCGCGAATGCCAAAGTGGATATACGCATTGGCGATAATCAGCTGTGTTTAACGACTGACCGTGACGGTTACTTTGACGCTCACTTGCCGATCAGTACTGCGTTACCGGTTGATGTTTCCTGGCATCGTGCCGATATCATGGTTCATGCTGACGGCCACCCGCCAATCCGCACCAGCGTTGAAGTTTACGTACCGCCTCCCGAAGCAGACCTGTTGGTGATCAGTGATATTGACGACACCGTGATGTTCACCGGCGTCGCTGAAAAACTTAAAATGTTGTACCGCTTGTTTGTCCGCAAACCGCATCGGCGCACGGCTTTTCCAGGGGTGGCATCGCTTTATCAGGCGTTGTATCGAGGGGGAACTGAAAAAGCTGAACGGCCTATTTTGTATGTTTCCAGAGGGCCCTGGGCGATCTATGAAATGTTGGAAACCTTCTTTCAGCTTAACCGTATTCCTGTTGGGCCTATTCTATTTCTACGCGAATGGGGAATTTCTCTGCGCCGCCCGTGGCCTCGGCGGGCTGAAGCGCATAAGCGTGATTTGATCGACCGCATGTTAGCGCTCTATCACGATATGCCGTGTATTTTGATTGGTGACAGCGGCCAGCACGATCCAGAGGTTTATACCGAGGTGGTGAAGGCATATCCGACACGAATCAAAGCGATCTATATTCGTCGGGTTGATAAAGACCCACAACGGGAAGAGGCCATTCAGCGTTTACGAGATGAGCTGGCTCATACCGACTGTGAATTAGTACTCGCCGCTGACAGTATTTTGATCGCCGAACATGCTTACTCAAAAGGTGATATTTCTGTCAGAGGTTTGCAAGCTGTGCAACGGGATGTAGACGCGCACCATAATGCCCCTAGCTAGTTGCAGTTGAGTGCGCCTATTTAGTGCTCATGGTAAAACTAAACACGGGTTTGCGGGTCGTTAACTTAGGTTCTTAATCAGCGGTGAGTGTGATCATGGTCATTGTGTTAATCGTATTGGCGCTGGCCATTTTTGTTCTGCCTAACCTATGGGCAAAGTGGGTGTTAAAACGCCACACTCGTGGGCGGGATGACTATCCGGGGACTGGCGCAGAGCTTGCCGAGCACCTACTACGCCGTTTGGGGGTTGAAGGCGTGAGAGTGGAGCGTAGCGAATTTGGTGATCATTACGACCCGGAGTCGCGCTGCGTGCGCCTTACCCCAGACTGCTATGATGGCCGCTCGCTGACGGCGGTGACCGTTGCTGCCCACGAGGTTGGTCACGCTATTCAACACCATGAAGGTTATGCGCCTCTGTTAGCCCGCAGCCGTTTGGTTCAACTAGCGCAAAAGGCAGAAAAACTGGGGGCTATTTTAATGATGGCCGCACCGTTTCTGTTTGTGCTCACAAGGCTGCCTGGTGGGCTAGCAGCGGTTATCGCTATGGCCGTCGTAAGTTTTGGCACCGCCGCATTGGTGCATCTGGTGACGCTGCCCGTTGAGTTCGATGCCAGCTTTAACCGTGCACTGCCGCTGCTTAAAGAGTACGTGCCGCCCTATGACATGCCCGGCGCTCGCCATGTGCTTACCGCCTGCGCATTCACCTACGTTGCTGCTTCGCTGGCCAGCGTGATGAACCTTGGCCGTTGGCTGGTAATTTTGCGGCGTTGAGATTAGCGAGCGCTGGCCAAGCCCTGTTGAATAACAAAAAAACCAGCCCATCGGCTAATGCCAGCTACCGCACTGTCATTCCCGAGTGGGGTTATCGGGAATCCATCTTGATCTTGACCTGCAGCAGCCCAGAATCCCATGTCAACATGGATTCCCGCTAAGGGCCTGCGGGAATGACGAGGACGTCTCGAAGGGCTGGGGGGAGTCATCGTCAGGCGCTTGTTAAACAAAAAAACCAGCCCATCGGCTAATGCCAGTCAGGCTTAACTGACTGGCATTACGCTCTATTGAGCGGCTTTTTTTGTCGTATGGGCAATGTGAGATGCTTACTTCTTGATCATCCGATAGCCGAACAACAATACCAATGCGCCTACGATAGCGGTCACAAAACTACCAAAGCTAAAGTCGCCCATGGTGCCAAGACCAACGAATGAACCAATCCAGCCGCCAACGAATGCGCCGGCAACGCCAAGAAGAATAGTAATGATAAGACCACCTGGATCCTTACCAGGCATAATCATTTTTGCAATAACACCGGCGATAAGACCGAATAGAATCCACGCTAAAAAACCCATCTTTACTCCTTGATAAATATTCTATTGGTGAGCTTGTGCCTATATGAGCGATGACATTATGGGCTATCTTATAACGATCTAAGTAATTAAGAACTGTTACTAAAAAGCGTGTCATTAACAGCACGATCATTACACGCTTGTTTGACAAGCGTATGACACAGCCCATCAACATTCGTTTCGATTGGCGATAATTACCGCACGGCGTGGTGCAGGATAGCCTTCAATGGTGCGAGTTGGATCGCTGGGATCGAGAAAATCCGCTAGCGATTGATAGGTCATCCACTCGGTTGAGCGCTGCTCGTCAAGCGTTGTTAGCGCTTCGTCGACCACTCGCACATTGGTAAAACCGCACCGTTCTAGCCAGTGACATAGCGCTTTTGAAGAGGGCAGGAAGTAAACATTAGGCATCGCGGCGTAGCGTTCGCCGGGTACAAACACGGTTTGTTCATCGCCTTCCACCACTAGCGTTTCTAGTACCAGTTCACCGCCAGGGGCTAACGCCTCTTTTAGTTGCTGCAAATGCTCAAGTGGCGAAGGGCGGTGGTAGAGCACGCCCATGGAAAATACCGTATCGAAAAATCCCAGCTTTTCCGGCACATCTTCAATGCCTACCGGTAGAAACTGCGTGCGACCGCCGTCGGCATTGCCAACGAAGTGGCGCACCGCCTGAAACTGCCAATAAAAACGTGGTGAAGGATCAATCACAAGCACAAAGGCTGCGCCTTCTCCAGCCATGCGCCAAGCGTGGTAGCCGCTGCCACCGCCAACATCCAATACTTTACGGTACTTTAGCGGCGCAAGATGCGGGGCGACTCTTTGCCATTTCCAGTCGGAGCGCCATTCGGTATCGATATTAATGCCACCCAACCGAAAGGGGCCTTTGCGCCAGGGCGATAGTTTGCGCAGCAGGTTAAAACACTGACGCTTTTGGCTATCGCTCAAAGCGACCTCAACGCTCACTGTATCGCTGGTAAGATCGACGTGGCGCTCCTCGGGCAGAGCAGGCAGTTTGGCAACTGCCTTTTCCCAAGCGGACAGGTCACCATGGCGCTGGCGATCTAATCCCCTGGCCAGCTGTTCGGGCAGCTTGGCAAGCCAGGGTGTCAGTGTGGCATCCTGGCTGGCTTGATCTAAAAATGCCTGATAAAGCGCGCGATGATCATCGGGTAACAGCGGCACCTTAATCCTCCTTGAAGGCGATCAGCGAGGTAAAGTTCAAGTACTGGAACCAAGTCATTGAGCGAGGAAAGCCTGCTAGGGCTAAGCGGCCATGTAAGGCATCAAGCGTGTCGGGTATCAGCACGTTTTCCAGCGCAGTGCGCTTTTGGCTGATTTCCATATCGCTATAGCCATTGGCGCGCTTGAAGTCATGATAGCGCTCAACCCGCCACGCGTTGTCCCGTTCATCGGCATCGATGGTTTTCTCCGATAAAATCAGTACGCCGCCCGGTTCAAGGGCATCATAAAGCCGCTTTAGCAGCGCATCGCGATCGGCAGGGGGAAGAAACTGCAGTGTAAAGTTGAGAATGATCATGCCGGAAGGTGCATACTCCAGCGTGCGTATGTCGGCCTCCTCGATCTGCATGGCATGGTCTGGGCACTCTTCCAAAAAGGTTTGCTTGGCCCTAGCCACCATGGCGGGTGAAAGATCCACACCGGTATAGCGGAAGGCATCAGCAGGAAGGGCGCCCGCCAGTGCCAGGCCGGATGCGCCCAGCGAGCAACCTAGGTCGTAAACGTGAGCGCCATGGCGCAAATGGCGTTGGGCAATTAAGCTCAACATGCCGAGGATTTGCCCGTAACCGGGCACCGAGCGGCGAATCATATCAGGGAAACAGGCAACGACCTGTTCGTCGAAAGAGAACCTTGCCACCTTATCTAAGGGTGTTGAAAAGATAGCGTCGCGGTAAGATGCATCACTCATGGGCAAGCCAGGATTATTAATGAGGCTGGGTAGTTTACGCGCCCTTGATACACCAGAACAGACCTGTTTATAACAGATTCCTGCCGCACGGAAGGACGCCAAAGGAGAGGGCATATGGCTTCAGCAGCACGCACAACCCCCGATACACTACCCGCATGGCAGATGTTGAAGCATCATGCTGACACGCTACAGCACGTACACTTAAAAAATTTGTTCGGTGATGACGACAGTCGCTGGTTGAACTTTACGCGCCAAGTGGCAGGTTTAACCTTGGATTTATCAAAGCAGCGTTGGGATGACGACACCCTTGAACACTTGCTGGCGCTGGCGCATGAAGCAGGAATGCCTGGGGCGATTGATGCCCTGCTGAGTGGCAAACGTGTCAACGTTAGCGAAAATCGCCCTGCTCTACACACCGCTTTACGCTTACCTGCTGATGCCACGCTTGAAGTAGAAGGGGAAGATGTAGTGGCCGCTGTGCATGACAGCCTTGCCCACATGGAGCGCTTGGTGCAACGCTTGCAGGCGGGGCAGTGGCGGGGAGCAACCGGTAAGCCGATTCGTCATGTGGTGAATTTAGGTGTCGGCGGCTCGGATCTTGGCCCGTTAATGGTCACCCATGCGCTGGCAGATTATCGCCCAAAAGAGGGTCACTCATTGGACGTGCACTTTGCGTCTACCATGGATGGCTCGCAACTGGCGGATTATCTAAGTCGCTTTAACCCTGAAACAACCCTGTTTGTTTTATCGTCCAAGTCGTTTACCACTATCGACACGCTCTCCAATGCCAATACGGCCAAAGACTGGCTGTTAGGAAGGCTATCTGAGCATGGCGATCTTCCCAATGCCGCGCCATTAAGCGCAGCGTTAATTGTTCGCCAGCACTTCATTGGTGTGTCGGCGAATCCTGAAAAGATGAGTGAGTGGGGTATTTCCTCCGATCACCAGCTGATGTTCTGGGATTGGGTTGGCGGGCGCTACTCTTTGTGGGGCACCATCGGCCTACCTATTGCGCTCGTCGTCGGCATGGATAATTTCCGCGAACTGTTGGCGGGGGGCCATGCAATGGACTGCCACTTCCGTGATGCACCAATGGAAGAAAACCTGCCAGTACTGCTGGGGTTAGCGGGTATCTGGAACGTCAATTTCCTGGATATTCGTGCCCATTCGATACTGCCCTACGATGGGCGCTTAGAGTACTTTGCTGCCTATCTTGAACAGCTTGAGATGGAGTCCAACGGTAAGTCAGTGACTCGCCAAGGCCAGGCGGTGAATTATTCAACGTGTCCGGTACTTTGGGGGCAGCTTGGTCCCAACGCGCAACACGCCTTTTATCAGTTACTTCACCAGGGCACCCAGCCAGTGGTGTGCGATTTTATAGCGCCGCTGAAGCGCTACGATGAGGTGGAAGACCCGGATACGCGTCGCCATCTAAAGGCACAGCACCGCCTAGCGCTGGCGAACTGCTTTGCTCAGTCACGAGTACTGATGCTGGGGGATGACGCCCTAGAGGATGATGGCCCCCGCCCAGAGCACAAGCGCTACCGTGGGAACCAGCCCTCTACAACGGTCCTGTTGGATAAGCTAACACCCTTTACATTGGGGGCACTGATTGCCCTGTATGAGCACAAAGTGTTTGTACAGGCGGTCATTTGGGATATTAACCCGTTTGATCAGTGGGGCGTTGAGCTAGGTAAGAAAATTGCCACCGACACCCAGGCGATCATTGATGGCGGCGGTGATATTTCCCGTACGGATGCTTCCAGCCGCGGCTTGATAGAGGCGTTTTGGGCAGCGGAGCAGGAGTAGCACGCTATTGTGATTTTCATGGCTGGATATACAGCTTTTTGCTTTTCCGCTATCCTGTGCCCTTTTGCCAGCCGCTAATGACTCGTTGCAGTACGTTTTGTTTCAGTACGCTTTGTTTCAAGTACTTAACAGCGGCTGCTAGCGCTATTTTTTTAGGAACCGATGTTACATGACCCAGTTTGATGCCTCCCAGTACGGCGCGAGTTCCATCGAAGTCCTGTCAGGGCTCGAGCCGGTGCGTAAGCGTCCCGGTATGTACACCGACACCTCGCGGCCCAATCACTTAGCTCAAGAGGTGATTGATAATAGTGTCGATGAGGCCCTCGCAGGGCATGCATCGGCTATCAGCGTGGTGCTGCATAGCGATGGCGCCATCGAAGTGCAGGATAACGGCCGTGGCATGCCAATCGATATGCATCCTGAGCATGGTGTGTCGGGCGTCGAGCTCATCTTCACTAAGCTCCACTCGGGTGGCAAATTTTCCTCCTCCAGTTATCGCTTCTCGGGTGGTTTGCATGGGGTTGGCGTATCGGTGGTTAATGCCTTATCGCGCCGTTTAGATGTTGAAGTTACGCGTAATGGCGCGCGCCATGCCATGGCCTTTGAGTTTGGCGAAAAAGTCGAAGAGCTACACGAAATTGGTAAAGCGGCGAAAAAAGCGACGGGTACTCTCGTGCGTTTCTGGCCCGATGAGAGCTACTTTGACAGCCCAAAGCTTGCCCTTTCAAAGTTAAAGCACTTGTTACGTGCCAAGGCCGTGCTGTGCCCTGGTCTGGCGGTGACGCTAGTAGAGCCTGATGGCACCAAAACCGAATGGGCCTATGCCGATGGCTTAAAGGACTACCTAGCTGAAGCTACCGATGGCTATGATGTGGTGCCAAATGAGCCCTTTGTAGGCCATTTTAGCGACGATGAGCATGGCGTTGACTGGGCGATTCAGTGGTTGCCCGAAGGCGGCGACGCATTGTTGGAAAGCTACGTGAACCTGATTCCCACGCCCCAGGGCGGCACCCATGTTAATGGCTTCCGTTCAGGATTGTTGGAAGCGCTGCGGGAGTTCTGCGAATACCGCAGCCTGTTGCCCCGCGGCATTAAGCTGACCGCCGACGATTTATGGGAGCGGGCTTCCTTCGTGCTTTCGGTTAAAATGCTTGATCCTCAGTTTGCCGGGCAGACCAAAGAGCGGCTCTCCTCACGCACGATTGCGGGCTTCGTGTCGGGGGTGTTGAAAGATGCTTTCTCGCTTTGGCTTAACCACCACATTGAACAGGCCGAACAGCTGGCCGAAATGGTGATCAGCGCCGCTCAGCAGCGCCAGAAAAAGTCCAAAAAGGTCGCCCGTAAAAAAGTGACTTCTGGCCCCGCGCTACCAGGCAAACTGGCTGACTGTTCCGGTCAAGACCCTGCCCTTAGTGAGCTGTTTTTAGTCGAGGGCGACTCGGCAGGTGGTAGCGCCAAACAAGCGCGCAACCGTGAAACTCAAGCCATTCTTCCGCTGCGCGGAAAAATCCTCAATACCTGGGAAGTCGATACCCACGATATCTATGGCTCTCAGGAAGTGCACGATATTGCTGTGGCGATTGGCGCCGATCCCGGCAGCGCAGATCTTGAAAAACTGCGCTATCACAAAATTTGTATCCTGGCGGATGCGGACTCCGACGGCTTGCACATTGCAACGCTGTTGTGCGCGCTGTTTGTAAAGCACTTCCCCAGCCTTGTGGATGCTGGGCATGTGTTTGTTGCCATGCCACCGCTTTATCGAATCGACTTAGGTAAAGAAGTGCACTACGCCCTGGATGAGAGCGAGAAAGCTGCCATTCTCAAGCAGTTGGCGAAAAAGCGTGGCACACCCAACGTTCAGCGCTTTAAAGGCTTGGGTGAAATGAGTCCGCTACAGCTGCGTGAGACCACTATGTCAGTGGAAACCCGTCGTTTGGTGCAGTTAACGCTGGATGAGGGCGATGGCACGATGGAAATGATGGATATGTTGCTGGCCAAGAAACGTGCCGGTGACCGCAAAAAGTGGCTGGAGGATTACGGTAATCTGGCTGATGTAGAGGTGTAGTGACCGCTATACCAGTTGTAAACACCAGAGGTGTCAGCCGAACCTGCTGAGCAAACGTTAACAGGCATTATTACAGTGCCATGTTATTTGGCCGATAGTTGAATAGGTAGCCTACATACTAAGACGCGTAAAAAAACGCTCATAGACAGGGGAATAACTTTGTTCAACACAATCTCTCGGCAGTTAACGTTGTCTGCAGTGGTGCTCACACTACTCATGGCTGTCAGTATTTACGGCGTGATGGCTTGGCGTGGCCAGCCATTAGTGATCGATGCAAGCCAGTCATTGATTGAGCGGACGGGTGGCTCTATCGTGAATGCGCTGAATGGCCAGTTGGCTCGCGTCGAGGGGAATACCTCGAGCTTAGCAGCGCTGGCCGAGTCGCTTCCCCAAGATGAAGCGATTTACCGGCAAGCACTGCCTAATGTGGTCGATGATAACGGCAATATGACGATTGCCGGAGGTGGTATTTGGCCTGAGCCAGACGCATTTTCGCCAGGTGTTGAGCGCTTTAGTTTTTTCTGGGCACGGAATGCTCAGGGAACGTTGGAGTTTCTGGATGACTACAACGCAAGCACTATTGCGCCTTATCATGACGAAGCATGGTACAGCAGTGCCCGCGATGCCACGCCAGGGCAGTGCGTTTGGTCTGCCGCGTACCGCGACCCAGCCACAGGGGTTGCCATGGTGACCTGTAGTGTTCCGTATTATATCGATGGCGCTTTTTCAGGAGTGGCGACCATTGATATGCAGCTAGGCGGTGTGGCTGAGTTTCTTGCAGAAAATGGCGGTGGCACGGGCGGCTACGCCTTTGTACTAGATAAGGAACACAACGTCGTTGACCTGCCGGGGGTAGAGCAAGCCTCGGATGAGATGAAGCGTTTAGCGGACGTTGCCCGTGATATGCCCTGGCTTCAGCCCGTTGTTACGGCGATCACGGCTGGCCGTGAACAAGCGAGTGTCGAAAACGCAGGCGTGTTAGCAGAACCTGCAGAGGTGCGTTTGTTTGATATGCCACGTACGGGGTGGACGCTAGGGTTAGTAACGCCTAGCGAGCAGGTTACGGCTTTGGCACGCACGCTAACACGTGATCTGCTGCTATTTATTGTTCCCTTACTGGCACTCTTGCTGGGGCTTGGATGGTGGGGCGGTCGCATTTTGCTAGCGCAAATACGCAGTACTACCCGCCAAATCGATCAGCTAGGGCAGGATGACTCGAGTCGCGAGCTGACGATCTATCGCGAGGATGAGATTGGCGAGCTGCGCCGAGCTGTTAATCGATACTCGGAGAAGCTACAGCGGCTATTTGGTGACGTGCGGAGTGTGGCCGATGCCATTGCCAGCGAGTCTACTGAAATTGCGGCAGGTAATACGGAGCTTTCTAGCCGAACAGAACAGCAGGCGGCTTCTCTTCAGGAGACGTCATCAACGATGGAAGAGATGGCGGCTACGGTGAAGCGCAACGCTGATAACGCTCAAGAGGCAGACCTGCGGGCAAAAGAGTCAGCGGATAAAGTGAAGCGCGGCGGCCAACAGGTATCGAGGCTGGCGCAATCCATGGAAGCGATCAACGAAAGTTCTGTTGAAGTCGCTTCAATTGTTCAAGTAATTGAAAATATTGCTTTTCAAACCAATATATTAGCTCTGAATGCCTCAGTAGAAGCAGCGCGTGCGGGTGAGCACGGAAGAGGCTTTGCGGTGGTTGCCAGTGAAGTACGTGAGCTTGCTTCGCGTAGTGCTACATCGGCCAGAAATATTAATGAGCTGATCAAAACCACCTCTGAGCAGATCGCGACGGGCAGCGGTTATGCTCAACAAGCTGAGTCGGCTATGAAAGAGATTGTGGGCGCCATTGAGGAAGTAACGGCACGCATTAGCGAAATCAGCCAAGCTTCCAGCGAACAAACCAATGGCATTGATGAGATTAACCGTGCGGTAACGCAGATGGATACGGTGACCCAGCAGAATGCGGGTTTGGTTAGCCAAGCCGCAGGGGCTGCTAATGAACTGTCGTTACAAGCCCAGCGCTTAAAAGGCTTGCTAGACGAGTTTCACGGCGGTGCGCAAGCGGCATCCCAGGCTCCAGCACTGTCGAATGCATCGCATGAAAAGTATCAATTAACATAGCGTGCCATGCTAAGTGGCCGCGTGTCCGCTTATCAGCCGCCCCGACTGGGGCGGTTTTGTTGTTAAGGTAGGATATGATCGACATGGATATTCAGGTAGCAGAGGGTGACGTCGAACGGCTGTCCCTGCGCGATTACACCGAAAAAGCGTACCTCGACTACTCGATGTACGTCATTTTAGACCGCGCCTTGCCCAATATTGGCGATGGGATGAAACCTGTGCAGCGGCGGATTATTTACGCCATGCGTGAATTGGCGCTACACGCCAATGCCAAGTACAAAAAGTCGGCGCGTACTGTCGGTGATGTACTGGGTAAGTTTCACCCCCATGGCGACGGCGCGTGCTATGAAGCAATGGTGCTAATGGCCCAGTCGTTTAGCTATCGCTATCCACTGGTAGATGGGCAAGGCAACTGGGGGAGTCCTGATGACCCCAAATCCTTTGCCGCCATGCGCTATACCGAAGCCAAGCTGTCTAAGTTTGCAGAAGTGCTGCTTAGCGAGTTAGGTCAGGGTAACGTAGACTGGACTCCCAATTTCGATGGCACGATGCAAGAGCCGGTAGTGCTTCCAGCGCGTTTGCCGCACGTGTTACTCAACGGCGGGACTGGCATCGCGGTGGGGATGGCAACCGATATTCCACCTCACAACGTGTCTGAGGTGGTGGAGGCAACCTGCCACCTGTTGCGGAACCCGGCAGCGACCACTGTCGACCTGATGGAATTTGTACCGGCCCCCGACTTTCCTACCGATGCCGAAATCATCACGCCGAAAGCAGACCTGCGTAAGCTCTACGAGTCAGGCCGCGGTTCGGTCAAGCTGCGCGCTCGCTATGTGCGCGAAGAGGCCAATATCGTGATTACCGCGGTGCCTTATCAGGTCAGCGGTGCCAAAGTGCTGGAGCAGATCGCCGCGCAAATGCAGGCCAAAAAGCTGCCGATGGTAGCCGACCTGCGTGATGAGTCGACCCATGAAGAGCCTACTCGCCTGGTAATTGAGCCTCGTTCTAACCGCGTGGATGTTGAAGCACTGATGGCGCACTTGTTTGCCACCACGGATTTAGAAAAGAACGTGCGGGTGAACATGAACGTGATCGGCCTGGATGGCCGCCCCCGGGTGATGCCGCTACCCGATATGCTGAGCGAGTGGTTGCGCTTTAGGCGAGCGACAGTACGCCGTCGTTTAGAGCATCGTTTAGGTAAAGTCGAAGATCGTCTACATATTCTTGAAGGCCTGCTAACGGCTTACCTCAACCTTGATGAAGTGATCCGTATTATTCGTGAAGAGGATGAGCCTAAGCCAGCATTGATTGCTGCGTTTGGTCTTTCTGAGCGGCAAGCCGAGGCGATCCTGGAGCTGCGACTGCGCCATCTTGCCAAGCTGGAAGAGATGAAAATTCGCGGCGAACAAGATGAGCTGGAAAAAGAGCGCAAGTCGCTGCAAGGCTTGTTGGGTAGTGAAGCTAAGCTAACCACGTTAATTGAAAAAGAGATCCGTGCGGCGGGTAAAGAGCATGGTGATGCGCGTCGTTCGCCGCTGGTTGAGCGTAGTGAAGCAAAAGCGCTCTCTGAAGTAGAGTTGTTAGGCGCTGACCCGATTACCGTCGTGTTGTCGGAAAAAGGCTGGATTCGTGCGGCGAAAGGCCATGATATTGATCCGGAAGGGCTCTCCTATAAGGCCGGCGATAGTTTCCAACTAGCGGCTCGGGGTAAAACCAATCAACCCTTGGTGCTGCTAGATGACACTGGCCGTGCCTATACCCTAGCGGCGCATAACTTACCTAGTGCCCGAGGTCAGGGGGAACCGGTTACTGGCCGTGTCAACGTATCGGCAGGTGCGCGCATGGCAGGGCTAATGCTGGCGCCGCCCACTAAACGCTACGTATTGGCCAGTGATGGTGGCTATGGCTTTATCGCCCAGCTTGAGGCTCTGACAGGTAAAAATAAAGCCGGTAAAGCGGTGCTAAGTGTTCCGAAAGGGTGCAGCGTTATGGCGCCAGTGGAAGTGCCGGAAGGCCAAGGCCATTGGGTTGCATCGGTTTCCAATGAAGGCAGGCTGCTGCTGTTCCCGTTAGACCAATTACCTGAAATGGCTAAAGGGAAAGGCAATAAAATGCTCGATATTCCCGGCCCGCGTGCGGCTCGCCGTGAAGAGTTCGTGCGTGATATTGCCGTTGTGGCAGAGGGGTGTGAACTCATTATTCATGCCGGTAAGCGTAAGCTAACCCTGAAGGCCGACGATCTCGCGTATTATCGTGGTGAGCGCGGTAGGCGAGGCAGTAAACTGCCCCGCGGTTTCCAAAAAGTAGATTGTTTAGAGGCAGGGGAGTAAGTCATGGCAACACGTTATTTGATTCGTGCGACCGGGGTTGCGCGCCCGGGGCAGTTAGCTGGCCTGGGAAATGCGTTGGCGGCTGGGCGTGCCCGGCTGCTGGATATTAATCAAAGCGTGACGTTTGGCATGCTCTCTTTGGAAATACTGGTGGGGCTTGATCAGGACAGCGCTTTAGAAGCCGCGCTTAGTGAAGCGGGAGATACGCTCGGTTTAGACGTGCAAGCAATAGCGGTAAGTGGTGACGACTATCAGCGCTGGAGTGAGCAAGCCAGCCAACCGAGACTCATCTTAAGCCTGTTAGCCCCCAAGCTGCCTGCCGGCATATTAGCTGAAGTAGGGGCGCTGACCGCAGAGTTTGGCCTCACCGTTGAGCTAATTCACCGTCTTTCAGGCCGCGAAGCGCTTGAAGGAGATTCGCCGGCTAACGGTGCTTGCGTTGAGTGTTGGCTCAGAGGAAGCGATGCAGAACTAGAAACCCTACGCGAGAAGGCGCTTGCGCTAGGTGCCCAGCATGGTGTCGATATTGCTATTCAAGAAGATACTATCTGGCGTCGGCATCGTCGTTTAGTGTGTTTTGATATGGACTCGACGCTGATCAAGACCGAGGTGATTGATGAGCTGGCTCGCCGCCATGGCGTTGGAGATGAAGTTGCTGAGGTGACCGAGCGAGCGATGCGTGGCGAGCTTGATTTTCAAGAAAGCTTCCGCGAGCGTATGAGTAAACTGGCGGGTCTAGATGAGTCGGTCTTAAAAGAGATTGCTGCCGAGCTGCCATTAATGGACGGCGTTGAGCGGCTAATGGCGAACTTAAAACGTTTTGGTTACCGCACGGTGATATTGTCCGGGGGCTTTAGCTACTTTGCTCGTCATCTTCAGGAAAAGCTCGGTTTTGACGAAATCCACGCCAACGAGCTGGTCATTGAAAATGGCAAAGTAACCGGTGATGTGAAAGAACCGATTGTTGATGCGCAACGCAAGGCCGATCTATTAGAGCAAATCGCGCTACGGGAAGGCTTTACTTTAGAGCAGACCATTGCCGTTGGTGATGGCGCCAACGATCTTAAAATGTTGGCAAAAGCGGGGCTGGGGATTGCGTTTCGCGCCAAGCCGGTGGTTCGCGCGCAAGCTCGCCAAGCAATTTCAACGTTGGGAATTGATGCGGTACTGTATTTAATTGGCTATCGGGAAGCTGATCTGATCGACTGACGCATCACGCCGCTAAGTGAGCAGGCGGTGCCTTAGCACCGCCTTAGCCCTAGTTGGCCGTATGGCCGTTAACACCGCCATATTCCGCGCGCAGGGCTTCTAGTTTGGCGGCCTCATTTTCGCTAAGCGGTGGTGAATTCCAAAGGGGTTCACCTTGCGCATTATTAATCCCCTCTAGCGTTAGGGTTAGCTGTGAATCGCGGGGGATCTGATTATTACCCCAGGGGCCGAAGCGGTTGGGGGCAAGACTCCATTGGGCGGTCTCGCCGGGGGCTAGGCCACCAGCAATAACATAGTAAAACGTTTCATCTACCCAGGGTGTCTCGTGTCCTGGGCTGGTCAATACGCCGTGTAAAAACAGTTCCGATACCTCTTGGTCAGAGCCATTCGTTACCTGAAGGTCAATGACCGGTTCGAATGCGCCATAGGGGCTGGTGCTGATGTAGTAATCGGCGCTTTCAATGCTCACCCGGGCGCGCTGTTGTTGGTCGTGTTCTGCTCGCGCTTGTTTGGTTTCTAGGCGATCAAGCGTTTGAAGCGCCTGCTCGCGTTCGCGGGCACGGCGCTCACGCAGCATTTTGTCGGCGCGCTCTATAATCTCATCGCCCGTTAGGCCATGCATGTAGGCATTCGCCGACTCGGCAATTTCGGCGGCATTCATACGCTGAGCATTGAGTAAGTCGATGCCGTTAAACGATGACATGGCAATGATCGTTAATGCTTGATCAAACTCATCGCGCTTGTAGGCGGGGAGTGAGTCGCGAACTTTCTCAACGGATACCACGGCGGCTGGCATTGAGCTTGTGTCTATTTTGGGGTCTGAGCAACCCGCTATCATCAACGTGGTTAATGACAGTGCCGACAACCTAAGCAGGCTCCACATATAATTACCTCAAAACAGGCTAACAAAACGCAAGGAGCTTACCGGAAAGTGTCGCTTCCCACTACTATCTCGCGTCGCTGACATATAAAAAGCGCTGGCGTTTCGGCCAGCGCTTGTCAGTCAAGAACGGCTGTTCCTGCCTTTTAGCCATGTCCCTTGTCAGGGTGTGGGACAGGCTTTTCACCGACTTCTTCTGAGCGAAGTTCTACCGGTTTGCCCTGGGTTTTATCTATATGCTTGAGTTGCAGATGAAGACCCGTTTTGGCGAGCAAGTGAGCACTTACCGGTGCGGTAATGAATAAAAACAGCGTGATCAACAGTTCTTGAACGTCAGGCTTGCCATCGATACTCCAAAAGTAACCCATTGAGGCGACAAGCATGCAGCCTATGCCGAGTGTGGTGGCCTTGGTGGGGCCATGCAGGCGCATGTAGAAGTCTCTTAGATGAGCAAGACCCAGCGAGCCGATAAACACGAAAATACCGCCCGCGACCAATAGTAATGAAATCAGCGCTTCGACAAAAAACGACATTGGCGCATCTCCTGAGACGTTACACGGTTCATTCGATAATATCCCCGCGTAAAATGTACTTACAAACGGCCACTGTGCTGATAAAACCAAGCATGGCAATTAACAGCGCAGACTCAAAATAGGTCTTGCTGTTGAGCCATAGTCCCAGCAGTACGATCAGCGCAATTGAATTGACATACATAGTGTCGAGCGCCAGTACGCGATCAGGCAGGTCGGGGCCAATGGTTAGACGATAAAGATTCATCAATAGCGCCATGACGACCAGCGCTAAAGCAATCACGAGTGCGGCGCTTAGCATTCGTAAATCTCCTTAAGAGGGCGCTCATAGCGCTCGCGAATTTGGGCAATTAAAGCGTCCTCGTCGTCTACATCAAGTGCATGAATGAGCAACGATTTTCCGTCCATCCTCAAGTTCGCTGAAACTGTTCCTGGGGTTAGGCTGATAGTGCTTGCGAGAAGCGTAATAGTGAAGCGTTCCTCAAGCATCAGCGGGTATTCAATAAAGTGAGGTTTGACTTTACGCCAAGGGTTAGCAATTAAGTACGCAACTTCGAAGTTGGCGATGACGATATCGCCTAATACGCGAAACGCAAAACGCAGCAGTTTAAACGGTTTGCCAATGCGAGGACGTGCGTCCCAAAAGCGATGGGTCAATAACGGAATAAGGATGGCCAGCGCGCCGCCTAGCACAATCTGGCCGAATGCAAAGCTACGCACAAGCAGTAGCCATACCAACAGCAGTAGCAGCGATAGTACCGGCGTAGGAAGCCAAGCGCGGGGGGCAATCATTGGGTGTCTCCAGCATCAGGCAGAAGCGAATTAATCAACAGCTGCGGGTTGGCCAACTGCTCTCCCGTGGCTTGGGTGTAGCTGCTTACGGGCCCTGCAAAGGCCACCATTAGGGGGGCCGCGCTAAGTAGCCACAGCATACCAATCCATTGGTAACGAGAGAGGTTGCTGCCGCTTGGGCTGCCACGGTGGCTGCGCCAAAACAGCGTAGAGCCTGCGCGAGATAGCGCAATTAACGACGCCAGGCTCGTTAATAGTAGCAGCGGCCAAAGCCACAGACGCTCGCCACCTTCGGCAGCGTTAAGCATGAGAGCCTTCCCCAACGCACCGGATAGCGGCGGTAACCCGGCCACGGCAATAGCACCGATAAAAAAGGTCAGCGCCAGTGCATTGCCTTGCACCAATGGTCGGCCTTTAACAATGCGCGTGCCGGGTTTGCCCCGCTGTAGGCCAATCATTTCCGCTAACAGGAAAAGTCCGCCGGTAATCAGCGTGGTGTGAATGAGGTAATAGAGGAGCGCTGATGTCGCGGCAGGAGAGCGCATGCCAATGCCAGCCAATAGTGTGCCTACCGAAATAAGCACCAGATACGCCACCAGCAGGCGTAAATCGCGTGCGGCGATAACGCCAACACCCGCTGCGGCTAGTGTTGCTAGCGCTAACCACCATACCCAGGGCTGTTCCAGTGCGACTAAACCACCGGCCTGATCGCTGAGGATCAGTGAATAAACGCGCAAAATCGCGTAAATCCCCACCTTTGTCATAATAGCGAATAGCGCTGCCACGGGAGCGGGAGCAGCTGCATAAGCGCGGGGAAGCCAAAAGTAGAGTGGTAAAATAGCCGCTTTTAAACCGAACACCACCAGCAGCATTAATGCCCCGGCGGTGACTAAGCCTTCGCGTTCGGCAGGCAGGCTAGCCAGCTTATGCGCCATATCGGCCATGTTCAGCGTGCCCGTTGCACCATATAAAATGCCTACGGCGATTAGAAACAGTGAGGAGCCCGCTAGGTTAAGTACGACATAGTGAACACTGGCTTGGATGCGTGCTTTGCCACCACCGTGTAGCAGTAAGGCGTAAGAGGCCAGGAGGAGTACTTCGAAAAATACGAAGAGGTTAAACAGGTCGCCGGTTAAAAAGGCCCCGTTAATGCCTAGCAATTGCCATTGAAATAGGCCATGGAAGTTACTGCCTTTTTCATCATCACCGCCGCAGGCAAAAATGACCGCACCGACCGCTAAAATAGCGGTGACTAGCAACATCAATGCCGACAAGCGATCCAACACCAGTACCACGCCAAACGGGGGCTGCCAGTCGCCCAGCGCGTAGTAAGTAATGTCACCACTCGCTGCTTGGTTGACCAGCGCTATTGAGACGAGCAGCAAGAGGATCGAAGCGACAACGCTGACAATACGCTTATAGCGTACTAAGCCCTGGCGTTGATAAAGCAACAAAATACCCGCGACTAACGGTAGCACCACGGGTAATACAATCAGATGCTGGATCATTCGTGGTCTTCCTTTTTGCCGTCGACATGGTCGTTACCTACTTCGCTGCGTGCACGCATGGCCAGGATGACCACAAAGGCGGTCATCGCAAAACCAATCACAATCGCTGTTAATACCAGTGCCTGGGGCAGCGGGTCAGCAATGTCCGTGCTTTCATTGACCAGGGCAGCGCCATCCGTGGTTAAGCCGCCCATGGAAAACAAAAATAGATTGACCGCATAGGAGAGCAGCGTCAGACCCACCACAACGGGAAACGTACGCCCGCGCAGTATTAGATAGAGTCCGCACGCAGTTAATATGCCCGTTGTAATGGCATAGAGCATTTCCATTAGTGGGACTCCTTGTTAGTGGGCGTACTCGAATCATCGCTTGTTTTGGGTTCGGTGACGGGGCGGTGTGGGGTGGTGACTTTACCCAGGTTGGCCAGAATCATCAGCGTTGCACCGACAACCGCTAAATAAACGCCAAGATCAAATAACAGGGCAGTAGCCAGTTCAAAGGTGCCAATCAGGGGCAGCGTAAAGTAACCGAATGATGAGGTCAGGAACGGATAGCCAAAAAGCCAGCTACCTAGCCCTGTAAGTGTTGCAATGGCAACACCTACCACCGCCACTGGCTGGAAGGGGAAGTTGAGGCGCTCTTGTGCCCACTCTACGCCGCGTGCCATATACAGCAAGATAAGGGCGACTGCCGTGATCAATCCGGCGATAAACCCGCCGCCAGGCTGGTTATGACCGCGCAAGAAGATAAACGCAGACACCAGCAGCGCCAGGGGCAGTAACGTCATAGAAATCGACGTTAAAATGGCGGGATAGCGATCAGGCGACCAAACACGGCCTTCGCCATCGCTATGGGGGATAAACAAACGTAGCCGGTTCAATAGTTTAAAGATGGCTAAGCCGGCAATGGCCAGCACCGTAATCTCGCCAAGCGTATCGAAACCACGGAAGTCGACCAAGATCACGTTGACGACGTTATATCCACCGCCGCCAGGTTTGCTGTTTTCAACGAAAAACTCAGAAATTGACAGCGTTTCACGGGTCATCACCGCATAGTTAAGGCTCGCTACCACTAAGCCTAATGCACCTGCCAGTAACATATCCCGGACGTTGCGCTTGGGGCTTGATTCACGCGGCGTTTTTTGGGGTAAGAAAAATAGCGCTAACATCAGCAGTATCATGGTAACAACCTCTACCGATAGCTGTGTCAATGCTAAATCTGGGGCAGAAAAGCGTGCAAAGGTGAGCGCAACGAATAAGCCTACGACCGAAAGCATCAGTAATGAGATTAACCGGTATCGATGGGCTGCGGCTGTTGCTATTCCCCCGAAGATCAGCATGCCGGCACCTAATAAAACGATACCATCAATTGGCTGATTACCTTTTGAACCGGTTAGGCCTTCAATGTTCGCCAGGCCAATCACACCCATCAGTAACGCCGCGAAAAGTAACCAACCCATATAGCGCTGAAGCGAGTTTCCTTCCAGCTTGGTGATAAGCTGTTCGGCGCGATAACCCAGAGTGACGATAAAGCGCTCAAAGGTGCGGCGTGCATCAATACTGGGGAATGATTGCACAAAACGGCGTAGATTCTTATGGCGCCAGTAGAGCGTGATACCCACCACAAAGGCCAGCCCACTCATCATCAATGGTAAGTTGATGCCATGCCAAATAGCTAAATGGAAATCAAGCGGCTCGCCCAATACTGCATGGGTCGCCAGCTGTAAAATACCGGTGGCAAAAAAGGCCGGAAAGAGTCCAACTAAGACGCATAGAGCCACTAAGATTTCCACGGGCAGGCGCATTAAATGCGGTGGTTCGTGAGGCGCTTTAGGCGTTGCCTCTTTGGCTGGTTTATAAAAAACCGCATGCACCAAACGCAGTGAATAAGCCACCGAAAGCATGCCGCCTAACGTTGCCAGCGCGGGCAGTAACCAACTAAGCCCGCCTAGTACCGGGGTGGCTAGTGTTTCGGTAAAGAACATCTCTTTGGAAAGGAATCCGTTAAGTAACGGCACACCTGCCATGGCCGCGGCGGCCAATGTGGTCAACAGCGCTGTAACAGGCATCGCCTTTTTCAAGCCGCCTAATTGCTTAAGCTCTCGGGTACCCGTTTCATGGTCGATAATTCCTGCGCTCATAAACAGAGCCGCTTTGAAGGCCGCATGATTCAAAATATGAAACAGCGCTGCTAACACCGCCATCGGGCTACCAATACCCAATAATACGGTGATCAAGCCTAGGTGGCTGACGGTTGAGAACGCCAGAATTCCTTTTAGGTCGGTCTTAAACAGGGCAAACCAAGCACCGTAGAGTAGCGTGATAGTACCTATGAGCGGCACCACTACGCTCCAAAGTTCGCTGCCAGCAATCGCAGGGTGTAAGCGGGCCATCAGAAAAATACCTGCTTTTACCATGGTGGCTGAGTGCAGATATGCTGAGACTGGCGTCGGGGCCGCCATGGCATGAGGTAGC
Source organism: Vreelandella venusta (assembly GCF_007989605.1). Classification (GTDB taxonomy): domain Bacteria; phylum Pseudomonadota; class Gammaproteobacteria; order Pseudomonadales; family Halomonadaceae; genus Vreelandella; species Vreelandella venusta. The sequence goes on from NZ_BJUL01000005.1 coordinate 127,856, forward strand.
CAAAACTGGAAGGGAAACTGAGCCGATTTGGTAAATGCACCGAGTAGCACCAGCCCAAGCATCAGCGGATAGCGAGGATCGGCGACAATTGCAGCGCCGCTGCTAAGCACATCATCCATCCGATAGCTGCCGGCCATATCCCCCAGCAGTAGCAGGCCGGCTAACAGAGCCAAACCGCCAGCACCGGTAACGGTCAGCGCCATGCGGGCACCTTTGCGGGCATCAGTACGGTACGACCAAAAGCCAATCAGCAAAAATGACGAAAGGCTGGTTAGTTCCCAGAATAACCAGAGTAAGATGAGGTTGTCTGACATCGAAATGCCCACCATCGATGCCATAAACAGCATCAGAAAGGCATAAAAACGTCCAAATGGCTCCTCTTTGTCTAGGTAAAAATGTGCATACAATAAAATCAGCAGACCGATGCCAATAATCAAAAGATTAAACAGCAACGACAGGCCATCTAAACGAAATGCCAGCTCAAGGCCTAGCTCAGGCATCCATGCCGCGTTAAAACGCAGCGCTTCGCCTTTTAACAGGGCAGGGATCTGCAGCAGTGTCAGCAGCAGGGCAACAGCGGGCAGTATGCTTGTCGCTAGCGAACACAGGGTGCGGCCGCGTTTGGCATTGAATGCCGGCACCAGCACGCCTAGCAGAGGCAGTAGGGCTATCCACAGCAGTGTCATGGGCTTATCCAGCGCAAAAAATCGTGAAACACCAAGGCGGCAATGGCTACCTGGATGGCGGAGATACATCAAGTGAAACAACAAGATATCACTTGTATAGTAAGTACGTGATTTTAGTATAAAGTGGTACCGTTAACCGTTTTAGAGACTCCCTGTTCCATGAGTGAACCATTCAATACCTGGCAAGCCCGCTTCGAAAAGCTGCGTTCAAACAAGCTGTTTGAAGGCGTTGTGATTTCCATCATTGTGATTTCTGCCTTAGTAATAGGCGCGAAAACCTATGAAGAAACCTCCCGAATAGAGCAGTGGCTGCTTTATCTTGATATTGCCGTAACCGTGTTCTTTCTGATTGAGATTTTGATCAGAATGGCAGCCGAGCGCAACTTAGTCAGCTTTTTTAAGAAGGGTTGGAATGTTTTCGATTTTCTGATAGTGACCGCTAGCCTGATCCCCATGGACGACTCAGAGATGGTGCTGCTGGCACGGTTGCTGCGAATTTTCCGTGTTTTGCGCTTGGTGTCGATGATTCCAGAGCTGCAAATGTTGTTGGGCGCGTTGGTGAAGTCGATACCCCGGATGGGCTATGTCGCACTGCTGATGTTTATCATCTTTTATATCTATGCGGCCTTTGGTAGCTTTTTATTCCATAACGTTGACGACTTCTTGTGGGGTAATATTTCCGTGGCGATGCTTACGCTGTTTCGCATCGCCACGTTTGAAGATTGGACTGACGTTATGTATGCCACCCAAGAAGTCTATGCTTGGAGCTGGGTCTATTATTTGACGTTTATATTCCTAACCGCGTTTATTTTCCTCAATATGATGATTGGTATCGTGCTCGATGTTATGCAAAGGGAGAGCGCGCAGATGGAGTTGGATAGCGGGGAAGGAGATTCTGCTCAGCTTCAAGCGTTGCGTAGCGACGTGCATACGTTAAAAGCCCAGCTTGATCGTATGGAGGCCGCCATGTCCCATAAAGGCACTACATCAACTTCAAGTGACCAGGCCGACTAACCTAAAACTGGGTTGCCGAAAACAGGGCTGCCAACAACAGATTAACGACAGGAGCGACGCCATGATGCTGTCCAATCCCTCTAAAAAATATCGTCCCTTCGTGGCCGTTGAATTGCCTGATCGCCGTTGGCCTAACCAGCGCATCGAAATGCCCCCTGTATGGTGCAGTGTCGATTTACGTGATGGTAACCAGTCGTTAATTGATCCCATGGATCAAGAGCGCAAGCAGCGCTTGTTCGACCTGCTGCTAAAAGTGGGGTTTAAAGAGATTGAGGTGGGCTTCCCATCGGCATCGCAAACCGACTTCGACTTTGTCCGTTCATTGATTGAGCAGGATAAGATTCCTGATGATGTGACGATTCAAGTGCTGACTCAGGCGCGCCCGCATTTAATTGAACGCACGTTCGAAGCCCTTAAAGGCGCTAAAAATGCCATTGTGCACGTCTATAATGCCACAGACCCGATGTTTCGACGGGTAGTGTTTAATGTGGACAAAACAGAGTGCATTCAGATTGCTGTTGATGCAACGGCGCAAATCCGCGATTTAATGGCCGCTAATCCAGACACCCATTGGACTTTCCAGTACTCGCCTGAGCTATTCACCACCACGGAGATGGACTTTGCGGTGGAAATTGTCGAAGCGGTGATGGATACCTTCGGGCCTAGCATTGATAACCGGATGATCGTTAACTTACCGGCCACCGTAGAAGTCGCAACACCCAATAACTACGCCGACCAGATTGAATGGTTCTGTCGTCATGTTAAAAAGCGCGACACGCTGATTGTCAGTGTGCATCCGCATAATGACCGCGGTACTGGCGTGGCGGCGGCAGAATTGACGCTAATGGCCGGTGCTGATCGGGTGGAAGGTACGCTGTTTGGCAATGGCGAGCGTACTGGGAACGTGGATATCGTGACGCTTGCGATGAACCTTTATACTCAAGGCGTTCACCCGAACCTGGACTTCTCCAATATTACGCCCATTATGCGTGAGGTTGAGTACTGCAATCAGTTACCCGTCCATCCACGCCATCCCTATGTTGGCGACTTAGTATTTACCGCGTTTTCAGGCTCGCATCAGGATGCGATTAAAAAAGGCATGGCCGATCGTCGTGCTCATCCTGAGGCCCCTTGGGATGTCCCCTATTTACCCATCGACCCGCTGGATGTGGGGCGTAGCTATGAAGCAGTAATTCGCGTTAACAGTCAGTCTGGAAAAGGCGGTATTTCCTATCTGCTGGAACAGGAGCACGGCATCGAATTGCCGCGTCGTCTGTCGATTGAATTTAGCCAAGTCGTACAGGAAGTCGCTGATCGCACTGGGCGCGAAATTACCTCACAAATGATTTACCAGGCATTTGCTGATGAGTACTTAGAGCAGCATTCGCCGCTAGCGCTGATAAGTCATCGCCTTTCCTCTGAGCCTGAAAGCCCAAAAGTTGCGCTTGAAGCGATACTGGAAAGCCAAGGTGAGCGCCAAACGGTAACTGGTGAGGGCAACGGCCCCTTGGCCGCGTTTGTCAAAGCGCTGGTGGCTAGCGGCCAAGAGGTGGAAATAATTGATTACCATGAGCACTCCCGCGGACAAGGGGCCGATGCTGAAGCAATCGCCTATGTTGAGGTGCGCATTGATGGTAAGGCAGTGTTTGGTGTGGGCACCGACGAAAGCATCACCAGCGCATCGATGAAAGGTGTACTCAGCGCTATTAACCGTCACCACTCCAACCAAGCACCGGCTGCCAATGTTACGGCAGAAACGCTAGGGTAAATACCCGATTGGACGTGATCGCTAGCAGACCTATAAGGAGGCGTTGGCCTCCTTATAGGCGGTTAAGGTAACTAGCTTGCTACCTGGTGATGCTAGAGAGGGGTTTTGCTAGCTTTGCCAGGCACTTCGCGCACTAAGCGTGGCATTAAGAAACCTGGCAAGTGTTCAAGTAGCTGCTTAACCAGTGCTTTGGCTTCCGCATCGGGGACGTCAAAATGGGCGGCACCTTGCACCGGGTCGACCACATGCAAATAGTAGGGCAGCACGCCCGCTTCAAACAGGCGTTCTGACAGCGTCGCCAAGGTGCTGACGCTATCGTTTATTCCGCGTAGTAACACGCTTTGGTTGAGCAGCGTCACACCTGCTTGTTTTAAACGTGTACAGGCATTGATGACCGCTTGGTCAATCTCATTGGCGTGGTTAATATGCAGTACCATGACTTTTTGCAAACGCGTCGCCGCTAGCCAGCCAACAAGAGCATCATCAATCCGGTCGGGAATCACCACGGGTAGACGTGTATGGATGCGTAGCCGTTTGAGATGCGGAATATTTTCAAGCTGCTCCACCAGCCACGCCAGCTGGCGATCGTTGGCGGCCAACGGGTCACCGCCAGAAAGAATCGCTTCGTTCAGGCTGGTATCGATGCGCAGGTAATCCAACGCTTCCTGCCACTGTGCTCTGGAAGGGGAGTTGTCACTGTAGGGAAAATGGCGCCGGAAGCAGTAGCGGCAGTTAATTGCACAGTTAGGGCTGGCAATTAACAGCACGCGGTTAGCGTACTTATGAATAAGCCCCTTAACCGGCTGATGCTCTGCTTCTTCTAGCGGGTCGATGACGTAACCTTGCGGTGTTGCAGCTTCATCGCTTACCGGCAGTACTTGGCGGAGCAGAGGGTCATTGGGATCGTCGGGGGCAATGCGCGTAAGATAGGCGTCGGGAACACAGATCTCAAACAGCTGGTGCCCAGTAGCAGCACCAGGTAGCCAGCTGTCGTCCAAGTTTAAACGCTTGCACAGTGTGGCTGGGTCGCGAATCGCTTGGGAAAGCTGCCGCTGCCATGACGCGTAAATCTGGGTAGACTGGCGCTTATCAGCGATAATAATGTTCTCCTGCAAAAAAGCCCTCCTTCGGGTTATCATGCGCGCACTTATTAGACGACGTATACAACGACATTATCAACGGCGAAGCATGGCTTCGCGCACTACGTTACTGAAATAAAACACTGAGAGGCATCATGGCGAACTATTCTACCAATGAATTCAAAGGCGGTTTGAAAGTAATGCTCGACGGCGATCCTTGTTCTATCGTCGAGAACGAACTGGTCAAGCCAGGCAAGGGGCAGGCATTTAACCGCGTTAAGCTACGCAACTTGATGACTGGCCGTGTTGGCGAGCGTACTTTCAAATCCGGTGACTCACTGGAAGGTGCCGATGTCATGGATTTGGAGATGGAATATCTCTACACCGACGGTGACATGTGGTACTTCATGAAGACGGATGGCTCCTTTGAGCAGTACGCCGTTGAAAAGAAAGCGTTGGGCGATACTGAAAAATGGCTCAAGGAGCAGGTGCCTTATATTATTACGCTTTGGAACGATAAAGCGATTTCCGTTACACCGCCCAACTTCATTGAACTGGAAGTGGTTGAGACGGACCCAGGTTTGAAAGGTGACACTGCCCAGGGTGGTTCTAAGCCTGCCACGCTGTCATCTGGTGCGGTTGTGCGTGTACCGTTGTTTATCAACCAGGGTGAAGTGCTGAAGATTGATACGCGCTCTGGTGACTATGTTTCCCGAGCATAGGTGTTTCCCGAGCATAAGTGTTTCTCGAGCATAAGCGCTGCCGTGTGACCGGTAGTTAGTTAGCCGCGAAAGCATCTACTTGATAAAGCCACGTGATCACCATGCGTGGCTTTATAGCATTGGAGGGGACGTAAATGACGGCTAGCTGGCAGCCAACGGCAAGTATCGAAGCGTTGCGCGAGCGTGCGCGCTTACTCGCTGAGGTGCGTGCATTTTTTGCTGAGCGGGATGTGTTGGAGGTGGAAACGCCGGTGTTGGGGCAGGGTGGCAGTACCGATGTGCACTTAGTCTCGCTCTCTAGCATGGCGCGTACGGATAAAGGCCAGCGTAGGCTATGGCTGCAAACGTCGCCTGAGTTTCATATGAAGCGCTTGCTGGCCGCAGGTAGTGGGCCGATATTTCAACTCGCTAAAAGTTTTCGTGATGGTGAAATCGGCAGCCGCCATAATATTGAATTCACTATGCTTGAGTGGTACCGCCCGGGGTTTACCCTGGCGCAGTTGATTGATGAGACGACCACGCTGGTTGCTAACATAATGCCGAGCTTTGCGGGCCCCGTGGTGCATTATCGTTACCGAGAGTTGTTTCATACCTACTTGGCGGTAGACCCCTTTACGACCTCTATTGACATATTGCGCACATTGGCTGCAGAGCGTGGCCAGATGCCGGCGCATGCGTTAACAGAAGAGAGTCGCGATACTTGTCTCGATTTGTTAATGAGTATGGTGATTGAGCCCACGCTTGGCCAAAATGAACTGAGCGTTGTGTTGGATTATCCTGCCAGTCAAGCGGCCTTAGCGCGCCGCCATCAAGACGCAGATGGTGAGTGGGTAGCCTCTCGCTTTGAGCTTTATGTCAACGGTGTCGAGCTGGCAAATGGCTATGATGAGCTGGTTGATGCTGAGGAGCAGCGGCTGCGTTTCAGTGAGGATAATGCCGAGCGCCGCCGTTTAGGTTTATCTGAGGTGGATATTGATGAGCAGCTGCTCGCAGCGTTAGATCATGGAATGCCTGCAAGCGCGGGGGTGGCATTGGGTATGGATCGTCTTATTCAGCTGGCGCTGGGTAAGGCACGCCTGGAAGACGTGCTTACATTTTCAACAGCTAATTGTTAGCACTAGTTTCTCGCGTTTAAGGCTCGCCCAGTGTTTGACCCATTTGTACCTTGGCGCCCAGTGGGTTGTCTTCAAACGCGACTGGCTTGGCAAAGCACATCACCACCGTTGAGCCCAGTTTGAAGCGGCCCATTTCAGCGCCTTTTTCAAGCGTGATGGGTTGCCCGAAACGCATGCGCTGAGGGTGGCCTGAAAGCGGTGTTACTTGGCCTGCCCAGACAGTCTCGATCGCCGCGACGATCATTGCACCTACCAATACCATGGCCAATGGGCCGTGCTCGGTATCGAAAATACACACCAGTCGCTCGTTACGCGCAAACAGTCCTGGCACGTAGTTAGCGGTTGCTTGGTTGACCGAGAAGAGTCGCCCTGGCACATAAATCATCTCGCGCAGGGTACCTGTGACCGGCATATGTACGCGGTGGTAATCTCGTGGCGAGAGGTAAACCGTCGCAAAACTGCCGCCCATAAACTCTTCGGCTAGCGTGCTGTCGCCACCTAGCAGGGTTTGAGCAGAAAACGTGTGGCCTTTCGCCTGCACTAACTGGCCTGCTTGTAAGCGCCCGAACTGTGACAGGGTGCCATCAGCAGGGCTTAGCAGGCCTGCTCCCAAGGGGCGGGCATCGGCCTTCAACGCGCGAGTGAAAAAGTCATTAAATGTTGCATAAGCGCTGGGGTCTGGCTCCAGCGCTTGGCTCATATCCACATCGAATCGTTTGATAAACGTCTTAATTAACGTGTTCTTCACCGAAGGGGCATCGCACTTAGCGAGCTGACCCGTTAAGCGCGACAGCGCATGGTGAGGAAGCGGGTACTGAATTAGGGAAAACGCTTTTTGGGAAACAGTCACAGTTGTATTTTCACTTCTCAATCGGTGTATCGTCGCGGTTGCCCCATTCGCCCCAAGAGCCCGCATAACCACGCATATTAAAGCCTAGTGCCTTCCCGACTAACCACGTGAAACTACTGCGATGGTGGCTTTGGCAATGAGTAGCAATTTCCATGTCAGGCGTCAGGCCGAGCGCGCCTAGTTCGGTTATTAGCTCAGCGTAATCGCGGATGCGAAGCGCGCGATTGCGATCCATGGCGTTGAGCCAGTCCATGTTAACCGCTCCCGGAATGTGGCCAAGGTGCTTATTGTTGCCTTTTTCACCATCAAACTCGCCTTTAGAGCGAGCATCCCAAACAGCGAACTGCTTGTCTTCGAGCTTTTGCTTGATTTCATCGCAGGTGATTAAGGCATGCGGGTTTAAGATCTCCGCTCGGTACTCACTGGGTGTCGGGGCGGTGGATTCAGTGCTTTCTGCCAAGCCGGAATCTCTCCATGCATGGATGCCGCCATTCAAATACGAGTAACGGGTGTGGCCGATTAGCTCCAGTGTCCATAGCAGTCGTGCCGCCCAGCCGCCGCCCTCATCATCATAAGCGACGACGTGAGTATCCCGGGTTAGGCCAAGTGCGCTGAACAGTCGTGAGAGAAACTCAGTGCTCGGCACATCGTTGGGTACCGGCCCTTCGCCACGCATTAGGTAGCGAAAATCAAGGTAAATAGCACCCGGTACATGGCCTTGGCGATAGCTATCGCCATTCACTGGGACATCGATAATTAGCAGCTGTGGATTATCCAGGTGTTCTTGAAGCTGCTCGGGCTCAACAATAAGCGGCAGTAGGTTGGTTTCCGATGAATGGCTAGCGGTGCTCATTGACAGCTCCCTATGCTTAGCAATTGATATATCAGGCATCAAGCTAATAAAAATTATGCGTTTAAGCTATCGAGAATACGCCGATAGCTGGCAAAGCGTTCTGGATGAATCTTGCCTGCCTCGACGGCTTCTAGTAAAGCGCAGCCAGGCTCGTTGCGGTGGCGACAATCTCGGAAGCGGCAATGGCCAATGAACGGATGAAACTCAATAAATCCATCGGTCACTTCCTGTTCATCAAGATGGATCAAGCCAAACTCGCGAATACCCGGTGAATCAATCAGTTCGCCGTTAGCCACTTCGTCACTACTCATCGCATAAAGCCGAGCGGTGGTCGTGGTGTGAGTGCCTTTACGCGAATCTTCTGACAGAGCGCCAATACGCAAAGTTTCATCGGGTAGCAGAAGATCAATTAGTGATGATTTGCCCACGCCACTCTGGCCAACAAACACAGATGTTCGACCTTCAAGCTGCTGGCGCAGATCGTCTAAGCCTGTTTGATTGGCAGTTGTGGTGCGCACTACGGTGTAGCCCAGAGAGTGGTAGCGCTCAAGCAGCTCCCCTAGTTGGCCACCACCTTCTGGTAGCAGGTCGGTTTTGTTAAGCACTAGTACGGGGGCAATGCCTGTTGCTTCGGCGGCGACCAAATAACGGTCAATCAGATTGGGATGAGGAGCGGGCTCTACCGCAAAGACGATCAGCAATTGATCGATGTTAGCCGCCACGGGTTTAAGCTGGCCCCGCGGGTCTGGGCGCTTTAGCACGCTGTCGCGCTCCTCGCGGGCCACGACGACGCCAGAGCCATCCTGGCCTGCTCGCCAAATCACTCGATCGCCGGTGACCAAGCCATCTAGGTTGGCGCGAAGATGGCAGCGCACGGGGGTACCGTCGGCATCGCGTACTTCTAATGTTCGCCCGAAGTGAGCCATAACTCGGCCTGGCTGTTCGGCACCATATTCGCCAGCGGCAAGTTTTTCAGCGTCTTTCACATCGCGCTTTTCAGCACGCTGTGCACGTTCCGCTTGGACTTTATCGACTCGCCACTGTTGCTGGCGACTTAATTTACGTTTGCTCATGACCACCTGATGCTCGGTACAATAATGGCATTGTACTCATCTGGGCAGTCCACTGTCCTGTATTGGGTGCTGGTTAAGGCAATATAAGCCACACTTTAACTCTAATCGCCGTATTAAGTGGCGGTACTGGCTAAGGAATGAACGTAATGAGTGAGCAAACTGCTGACAACGCTACCCCGCGAGATGATTTGCTAGTGTGGATAGACTTGGAAATGACCGGTCTGGATCCAAACAAAGAGCGCATCATTGAAGTGGCCACACTGATTACCGATGCCGATTTAAACGTCGTAGCGGAAGGGCCGGTGATTGCGGTGAAGCAGCCTGATAGCCAGCTGGCACAAATGGATGACTGGAATCAGAAGACCCATGGGGAGAGCGGGCTGGTTGCACGCGTCAAAGCGAGCACTGTGACTACCGCTGAGGCCGAGCAGCAAACGCTCGATTTTCTGCGCCGCTATGTGGTGTCTGGCTCATCGCCTATGTGTGGCAATAGTATTCACCAGGACCGACGTTTCCTTGAGCGCGAAATGCCGCATCTTTGGGCATTTTTCCACTACCGCAATTTGGATGTATCGACCGTTAAGGAGTTGGCAAAACGATGGAACCCGGGGGCCTTAGCAGGATTTAAAAAGCAGAATGTCCATCTGGCGATGGATGACATCAAGGAGTCGATTGCCGAGTTGGCTCACTATCGCAGTACGTTCTTACGCCTCGAAACGCTAACAGATGAAGAGGAGTAAGGTCGTTTAGAAAAGTGGCTAAACGCCATCAGTGGCAATTTTCGCCCCGCGCTTGAGGCGCTGCTCCTCAAGCGCCCAAGCAACGTGCTCACGCACCAAGCTACTCGGGTAGGCTCTTCTGGCCCACAAAGCTGCCTCTACCGCGCGACTCCAGGGGGCATTGCCCAGTCCGATGGCGATATTACGCAGCCAGCGTTCGTAGCCAATACGCCGGATGGGGCTGCCTGCGGTTTTATCCAAAAATTCGTCTTCGCCCCAGGCGAACAGGTTAAGGAGGTCGGCGCGGTCAAGGTCATGGCGTGGTGCAAAGTCATCTTCCTGAGTAACGCGGGTGAAGCGAGTGAAAGGACACACCAACTGGCAGTCGTCGCAACCGTAAATACGGTTGCCCATGGCGCGGCGAAACTCAGTAGGTATCGCGCCGTGGAGCTCAATAGTCAGATAAGAGATGCATTTGCGCGAGTCGACGACCTTGTCATCGACAATGGCACCGGTTGGGCAGGCGGTGCGACAGGCGCTACAGCTGCCACAGTGCTGCTGGGTAAATGGTGTGTCGATAGGCAGTGGCAAGTCGGTATACAGCTCACCGAGGAAAAAAAGCGAGCCCGCCTTGGGGTTGAGTAACATGGCATTTTTACCAAACCAACCAAGGCCTGCTTTTTGCGCTAGGGCGCGCTCCATAACGGGCGCTGAGTCTACAAATGCGCGATAACCAAACGCGCCGACCTGCTGCTCGATTTTTTTAGCGAGTTGCGCCAAACGTTTGCGTATTAATTTATGATAGTCGCGGCCCAGTGCATAGCGTGAAACATAGGCACGGCTAGGTTGCCCCAGCACTTTGGTGCTTTCTACTTCAGCGGGTAAATAGTCCATGCGCACACTAATAACTCGCTGGGTACCCGGTTCAAGCTCCTCCGGGCGGGTGCGTTTGGTACCATGTTTCGCCATAAAGCTCATGTCACCGTGGTAACCTTTTTCAAGCCAAGTAGCTAGGTGTTTTTCATGAACGGCTAGCTGAGTGTCTGTAATACCGACTTGCTGAAAACCTAACTCTCGTCCCCATGTTTTGATCAGGGCTGCAAGGTGCGTTAAGTCATCATCAGATAGTGAAAAGGTGGTGGAGTTTTGCATGGTAAATCAACGGTAGCGCGTTAAGCGCGCTATGCTAACGCATAAGTGGTTATCAACCTACTAGTGCCCAACTGTCACCAGATTAAGGAGAGATCGTGCCCACGTTAAGTACTTCCTCGCTACGCCCCCTTTATACAGCGGCTCAGGTGCGTGAGCTTGATCGGCGTACAATTGCTGGCGGTATTGAAAGTTTTGCTTTAATGCAGCGAGCAGCCTCCAGCGCATGGCACAGTTTTCGCTCCCGCTGGCCGCATGCACGAAGTGTGACAGTGCTGTGTGGGAGCGGTAATAACGGTGGTGATGGCCATGTGCTTGCGGCGTTGGCCATGCAGTCCGGGCTTAAAGTGCAGCGCATTTCACTTAGGCCTTTAGAAGCGTTGACGGGGGATGTTGCCCGCGCTGCCGAACTAGCCTCAGCGGCGGGCGTCGGCTTGGACCAGTGGCAGTCAAACACCACCTTGGTGGGTGAGGTGATTGTTGATGCACTGCTCGGTACCGGGCTGTCGGGGGATGTTGCCGGAGAAATCAGGCAAGTGATTGAAGCGATTAATGCGTCGCATCAGCCGGTATTAGCGCTGGATATTCCCTCTGGAATCTCGGCAGACACGGGGGCTGCTATGGGGCTGGCCGTCAATGCGGCCTGCACGGTGACGTTTATAGGCGACAAAATAGGCTTGCATACTGGCGACGCACCCGCTTACACCGGCGAAATTGACTTTCGTCCGCTAGGTGTAAAAGCGCAAGCGTTTGTTGATATCCCGCCCAGCGCATGGCGTTTGGATGATGAGCTTTTGGGCGAGGTGTTTACGCCGCGCCCCCGTATTAGTCATAAAGGTGATCTGGGGCATGTGGTGGTAATGGGCGGCGCACCAGGATTTGGTGGTGCGGCGTTGCTCGCCTCACAAGCCGCCGCACGTTTAGGCGCCGGCAAGGTCAGCTTGGCAACGGCGCCTGAACATGTGGCCGCCAGTTTGATGCGTTGTCCTGAGGTAATGGCCCACGGCATTCGCGGTGGCGCTGATGCAGCCCAACTGCCTTGCCAGGCAGATGTGGTCGTTGTTGGGCCGGGGCTTGGGCAGGGAGCCTGGGGGCAAGCGATACTGCAAAGTGCTTTGCAATCAGACGTGCCGTTAATTGTTGACGCGGATGCGCTCAATTTGTTGGCTAGTCGTTGGCCCAGTGTGCGTCGCGATAACTGGGTATTAACCCCGCATCCGGGGGAGGCGGCTCGGTTGCTAGGCTGTTCCGTCGCCGATATTCAGGCGGATCGCCCAGCGGCAGCCCGAGCCTTGCAGCAAGCACGGGGCGGTGTCGTAATTTTAAAGGGGGCGGGGAGCTTAGTGGCTGGCCCCAGTGGGTTAGTCATCTGCCCCTATGGCAATCCTGGCATGGCTAGCGGCGGCATGGGGGATGTGCTGAGCGGGATGCTGGGCACGCTGGTTGCTCAGAGCGACAATAGGGAGCGCGGAGCATGGCTTGGGGTGATGGTACATGCGCTAGCAGGCGATGAAGCGGCTAAAGCAACGGGTGAGCGTGGCTTGCTGGCAAGTGATCTGGCATCCTATGCACGAGTGTTAATTAACCCGTGAAGGCGGCCTACATGCAAGTGCAATTGAATAATGAAGTGTCTCACGTTGCCTTTGGTGAGGCATTAGGGCAGGCGCTGCAAGGTCACGGGCGCGTTTATTTAGAGGGCGACTTAGGCGCAGGAAAAACAACATTGACGCGTGGTATATTGCGCGCTTATGGCTACCAGGGGGCGGTTAAAAGTCCTACTTATACCCTGGTAGAGCCTTACGAGCTGGGGGCGCAGCGGATTTATCATTTAGATTTGTATCGTTTAGCAGATCCAGAGGAGCTTGAGTTTATCGGTGGGCGAGATGTGCTTGCCGATGACGCGCTCTGTTTAATTGAATGGCCGAGCCGAGGTGAAGGTTGGCTCCCCGCGCCTGATTTGCGAGTGGCGCTGGAGGTGGCTGATCCTGGCCGCTTGGTTACGCTAACCGCAGAAACTGACTTGGGTGAACGGGTGATCAGCGAGATGGTTAGCAAGCATGGCAGTGAAAAGCTTGAAAGTGGTGTGATTCAATGGCTATAACCAGTGCACTAAACTATCTGGCACGCAATGTGTCGCTTGGCTGTGTTCTTGTGGCGGCAGGTGCTTCATCGCTGCAAGCGGCAACGGTAGAAAGCATGCGCTTGTGGGCGGCTCCTGACCATGCGCGTTTGGTGTTTGATTTGACGGCAGCAGCAAACGCTAATGTATTTTCCCTTGATAACCCATCTCGGTTAGTCATTGATCTTGATGAAAGTTACTTAGACACCGATGTATCTACGCTGCCACTGGATGGAAGCGCCATCGATGAAGTACGAACGGGGGTTCGGGACGGTGGGGGGCTTCGCGTTGTTCTGGAGCTTAATCGCGACATATCCCCACGCCACTTTTCATTGCCACCCAACGACCAGTATGGGCATCGCTTGGTAGTCGATCTTGAGTATCCTGGCGAGAGTGCGGTCGAAAACCCCATTGATCCGATTGAGGCGATGATTCGCGATCAAGAAATCCTTGCCCAAAGGGCTAACACCCAGGCTCAGGCCCAGTCACAGGGGCAAGTGGTTGCTGAAGAGGTCGTGCCGCCAACAGTTGCACCAACGGCGACAGCCGTCCAGCCAGCTCAACCGCATCCTCAGCGGGATATTATTATTGCTGTCGATGCTGGGCATGGCGGTGAAGATCCTGGCGCGATAGGTCCTGCTGGAACGCGTGAGAAAGATGTCGTGCTGGAGATTGCACGACGCCTTGCCGCAGAAGTAAACGGTACACGTGGCTTTAAAGCGGTACTCATCCGCGATGGTGATTACTATTTGGGGCTGCGTCAGCGCACACAGCTTGCTCGGGATCAGAAAGCCGACTTTTTTGTATCGATACATGCCGATGCGTTTACCAGTCCGCGACCCCAGGGAAGCTCTGTTTATGCACTTTCCCAGCGAGGCGCAACGTCTGAAACTGCCCAATGGCTGGCGAATAGCGAAAATCGCTCCGACTTGATTGGTGGTGTTGACGGCAGCCTTTCTTTGCGTGACAAAGATCAAGTGCTACGAGGTGTGTTGCTAGACCTGACGATGACGGCAACGTTAAATGATTCGCTGTCGATTGGTGGTCAAGTCCTCGACCAATTAGGCCGTGTCAACCGTCTCCATAAGTCTCGTGTTGAACAAGCGGGTTTTATGGTGCTTAAGTCGCCCGATATTCCGTCGCTACTGATCGAGCTTGGTTTTATTTCTAACCCTGATGAAGAGCGCCGCCTGCGTGATCCGGCCCATCAGCGTGCATTATCAACGGCTATCTTTAGTGGTTTGCGTGATCACTTCGAGCGTAATCCGCCGCCAGCAAGTCTATTAGCGTGGCAGCGCGATAATCAGCGTCGTCCGAGCGGTAACGAGTACCGTATCCGGTCGGGGGATACATTGTCAGCTATTGCCGTACGCCATGGTGTGCCAGTGAATCAGCTGAAGCAGGCCAACGATATTAACGGTGACGTGATTCGTGTTGGTCAAGTGCTACGCATTCCACGTTCATGATCATAAGTTTCCGAGGTGACGGTTGTCTGAATTGATCTCTTCGCCAACGCGTATTCATGTGCTTGACCCGCGACTAGCGAACCAAATTGCTGCGGGAGAAGTTGTCGAAAGACCTTCGTCGGTGACGAAGGAGCTGATTGAAAATGCCATTGATGCTGGCAGTCAGCGAATTGAAGTGGAGATAGAGCAAGGCGGCGCTCGGCTTATTAAAGTGCGCGACGATGGTATTGGTATTGGCGAACAAGATTTGCCCTTGGCGCTTGCTCGCCATGCGACCAGCAAAATCAATAGCCTTGAAGATCTGGAAGGCGTGAGTTCGTTGGGGTTTCGTGGTGAGGCGTTGGCCTCGATTAGCTCTGTCTCGCGGCTGGAGCTGATCTCTAATGCGGAAGAGGACCCCCGCCAAGGGTGGCGTGTCGTCGCGGAGGGGCGTGGTATGGAAGCGCGGGTAACGCCTGCGCCTCACCCCCGTGGTACCAGTGTCGCGGTACGCGATCTGTTTTTTAATACCCCCGCGCGGCGCAAATTTTTACGCACCGAAAAAACAGAATTTGCCCATGTTGAAGAAGCTTTTCGTCGCCAGGCGTTATCTCGTTACGACGTAGCGTGGGTACTGCGCCATAATCAGAAAGTGGTGCACCAATTGCCGCCGGGTGTGACGCCCGTCGCACGCGAGCGGCGCATTGCTTCTCTGTTGGGTAAAAACTTTATTGAGCATGCCCGCTACATTGAGCGTGAAGCGGGTGGGTTGCGAATTAGTGGCTGGGTTGGCTTGCCCACTCACTCTCGTTCTCAGGCGGATCAGCAATACTTTTTTGTTAACGGTCGCGTCGTTCGTGACCGCTTGGTCGCTCATGCTGTTCGTCAAGCTTATCGCGACGTGTTGTATAACGGCCGCCACCCCGTATTTGTGCTTTACCTGGAACTTGACCCTGATGTCGTCGATGTCAACGTGCATCCAACGAAGCATGAAGTGCGGTTTCGCGATGGGCGGATGGTGCATGACTTTCTTTATTCTAGCCTGCACCACTGCCTTGCTGCTTCTAAGCCTGCTGAAGAAGAGCAGGGTACGTCGTATGGGCATGAAGGTGAAATAGCGGAGGCAGGTGTCACGGGCAACACTAATGAGGCCAGCGATCAAGCGCCTGCTCCCCGTTGGCAGCAGCAAGGGATGGCGCTGTCAGACTCGCCTGAGCGCCACCCTGGGGCAGAACGAGTGCGTCGTTTTATGCAGGGCTACCAGGCGCTGCACCCGGATCATGAAGCATCGCTATTAACGCCGCAGCCGAGTGCGCCAAGCATTAATACATCAAAAGCGACAGAAGTGCGCGAAGCTCCACAGGCGATGCCTGAACACGATGCGACCTCGGCACCGCCGTTGGGGTTTGCGCTTGGGCAGTTACATGGTGTTTATATTTTGGCGCAGAATGCGCAGGGGTTGGTGCTCGTAGACATGCACGCCGCTCACGAACGGATCGTCTACGAGCGCATGAAAAACCAGCTGGCTGCCGCCGACGGGATTGATACACAGCCGTTGCTGGTGCCAGTTTCCCTGGCTGCCAGTCGCGCCGAAGTGGCAACCGCTGAAAGTGAGCGTGATGCTATTGCCCAGTTAGGCGTTGAGCTGGACGTGGCAGGGCCGGAAACCTTGCTAGTCCGGCAATTACCAGCCCTGTTGGCTCAGGCAGATCCAGAAGCCCTGATACGTCAAATGCTCGAAGAGCTGTCGCGGTTTGGCCGAACCCATCAGGTTGAGGCACGCATTCATGAGCTGCTGTCGACCATGGCATGCCATGGTAGTGTCCGTGCAAATAGACGCTTAACCATTGATGAAATGAATGCCTTGCTGCGGGATATGGAGCGCACTGAACGAAGCGACCAGTGCAATCATGGCCGTCCAACCTGGACGCAAATGAGCATGAAAGCACTCGACCGCCTGTTCTTGCGTGGACAGTAGCGGCGTGGTGAGTTAAGACAACGAACGGAGTGCTAAGAGCAGATGGTTGACACACGCCCCTGGGCAATTTTCCTAATGGGCCCCACCGCCGCTGGTAAAACCGATACGGCGATGGCCCTGCATGAGCGTCTGGGGCATGAGCTGATCAGCGTAGACTCCGCGATGGTATATCGTGGAATGGACATTGGCAGTGCCAAGCCGAGTGCTGCCGAGTTGGCGCGCGCTCCGCATCGTCTGATTGATATTCGCGACCCAGCTGAGCCCTATTCGGCCGCTGATTTTCGTGAAGATGCGCTGCAGGAGATGCGGCAAATCAGCGCGGCAGGCAGCGTGCCATTATTGGTTGGCGGAACGATGCTCTACTTTAAGCGACTGGTGGAGGGCGTTGCTAACTTGCCCGCCGCGGATGCCGCCATACGGCAACGGCTGGAAGCTATTCGGCAGCATGAAGGGTTGGCAGCACTTCATCGTATGCTGGCTGAAGTGGATGCCGAATCCGCGCAGCGCATACATCCTAATGATCCACAGCGCTTAATGCGTGCGCTTGAAGTATATTATGTAAGTGGGCGCCCTATGAGTGAGCTGTGGGCGGAGCAGCAGCCGGAAACCTTTCCCTGGCGGGTGATGTCGATAGCATTAGCCCCGAGTGATCGCCAGTTGCTACACAACCGTATTGCAGTGCGTTTTAAAACAATGTTGGCTGAGGGCTTGATAGATGAAGTCGCCGCCCTCAAACAACGTACTGATATCCATCTTGGCTTGCCAGCAATGAAAAGTGTTGGCTATCGTCAGGTATGGGATTATTTAGACGGTAAGTATGACGAAAACGAGTTAATTGAGCGTGGCGTGATAGCAACTCGTCAGCTCGCTAAGCGGCAGCTTACGTGGTTAAGAAGTTGGCCGTCGCTGACGTGGATAGACTCACAGCAGCCTGACGTATTGGATAAGGTGCTGAAATTCGTGCGTGAAAGCGGTGCTTAGCGTAAGATAGTGATTTCGTAAGCAAGTGTTTTCGAGTGGCCGGCTGGCTCTTTAGACAACCCCAGGCCTTTCGGGCAACAAGATTGCGGCGCAGCACCAGTAGGGCGCGCCATTTATAACCAACCCCAACGACAGTTTTAGGGAGAGCAACATGTCCAAAGGGCAGTCCCTTCAAGACCCGTACCTGAACATTTTGCGCAAGGAGCGCATTCCGGTCTCTATTTTTCTGGTGAACGGCATTAAGTTGCAAGGCCAGATTGAATCATTTGACCAGTTTGTCATTTTATTGCGCAATACCGTCAGCCAGATGGTTTATAAACACGCTATTTCCACGGTAGTGCCTTCGCGCAACGTGCGTTTGCCGGCACAAGATCCCGCCGCGCCTGACGCGGACATCTAACACCGTTGGATAGCTAGAGAGTCCACGAGGTATTGATTGTTTTTTGAGCGCCCAGATGCCGGTGAAACGGCAGTACTTGTTCACGTTGATTTTCATGATGAGCAAGCACGTGAAGACCCGGGTGAGTTCTTAGAGCTCGTGCGCTCTGCTGGCGCAGAGCCCGCGACATTACTCACTGCTAGTCGCCAGCGCCCTGACTCCCGAACGTTTATCGGGTCAGGTAAATTGGAGGAGCTGCGAGCCATGCTCGCAGCTCACCAAGCAGAACTGGTGATCTTCAACCATAGCCTAAGCCCCTCCCAAGAGCGCAACCTTGAGCATGAGCTCAAGTGTCGAGTGCTTGATCGTACCGGTTTAATACTCGATATTTTCGCGCAGCGGGCACGAACCCATGAGGGTAAGCTCCAGGTCGAGCTTGCTCAGCTTGAATATATGTCCACTCGCCTAGTACGCGGCTGGACCCACTTAGAGCGCCAGAAGGGCGGTATTGGTTTGCGTGGTCCTGGTGAAACGCAGCTAGAAACCGACCGCCGTTTGTTGCGCGGGCGCATTAAGTCGATTCACAAACGGCTCGATAAAGTGCGCAGTCAGCGTGACCAGAACCGACGCGCTCGTTCGCGTGCCGAGATTCACAGCGTTTCATTAGTTGGCTATACCAATGCCGGTAAATCGACGCTGTTTAACGCGCTGACCAATGCCGAGGTGTACGCGGCTGACCAGCTGTTTGCCACGCTTGACCCCACACTTCGTCGCCTCGAAATTGAAGACGTTGGTCCTGTGGTGATGGCCGATACCGTAGGTTTTATTCGCCATCTGCCTCACAAGTTGGTTGAAGCTTTCCGGGCAACGCTTCAAGAGGCTGCGGAAGCATCGTTGTTGGTGCATGTAATAGATGCTGCTGACCCTGATCGTGATGCCAACGTTGAGCAAGTCGATCGTGTGTTAAAAGAGATAGGCGCTGATAGCGTGCCAGTTCTCAAGGTTATGAATAAAATCGATCGTCTTGATAGTGCGCCGCGAATTGAGCGCGATGGCCACGGTGTTCCTGAGGTTGTGTGGCTCTCGGCTCAGCAGGGACAAGGCCTTGATTTACTGCATGAGGCGCTAACCGAGCGTTTAGCAAATGACGTTATTGGCTTCTCGCTTACACTGTCTCCGGAGCAGGGTAAGCTGCGTGCAGGTCTGCATGAGTTGAATGCAGTTCGAGAAGAGTATTTTGATGAGCAAGGGCAATCTGTTTTGGACGTGCGCTTGCCTAGACGTGATTTTAATCAGCTCATGGCTCAACTTGGTGAGCGTGCCAATACCTATTTACCCGTCGCTTTACGCGAAATTGAAGAGTGGTAGTTAAGTAGGCTGCATCGCCTATACGAGCTTAAATATAAGTAAGTTTGGCTATGTGAGATCCTATGTGAACTCGGGTGGAAGTATGGTACAAGATTTATATAGTAATAATATTAAAAGCACCGGCCTTGCTAACGGCAAGGCTAAGTGCAGGTGAACACCTTAGTGGAGAAGAAGTATGGCCTGGAATGAGCCTGGTGGTGGCAACCAGCACGACCCCTGGAGCAGTGGTGGCCGACGTGGTAATAACGGCGGTGATCGCGGTGGAAGTAATGGTGGAGGTAATAATGGTGGCAATAATCAAGGTCCGCCCGACCTCGATGAAGCACTAAAGAAATTCCAAGATAAGTTAAACGGAATGCTGGGTGGCGGTGGCAAGAAAGGCAGTGGTGGTAACGGGGGGGGCAAAAGCGGTGCTAGTAAACCACGTAACTCGTTTGCGCTACCTGGTTTGTTGGTCGTTGTCGCTTTAGCTATCTGGGCCGCATCCGGTTTTTATCTGGTCGACCAGTCTGAGCGTGGCGTCGTGCTACGTTTTGGTGAATATCAGGGCATTGTTGACCCAGGCCTGCAGTGGAATCCGCCGCTAATTGACGATGTTCGTATGGTGAACGTGACCCGTGTTCGGTCAGTTTCCCAAACGCAGTCTATGTTGACTCGAGACGAAAATATCGTAGAAGTGGAAATTTCCGCTCAGTATCAAGTGGCTAATCCCCGCGACTTCGTATTGAACGTACGTGATCCGGCGCTTTCTATCGAGAATGCTTTGGACTCCGCCCTGCGCCACGTTGTGGGTGGCACGGACATGATCGACATTTTAACGTCGGGTCGTGAAATTTTAGGTAGCTCTGTGGCAAGCCGCCTGCAATCTTATTTGGATGCTTACGGTGCTGGTATTCGTCTACAGACAATTAACATTGAGTCGACCTCCGCGCCTGCACCCGTAATCGATGCATTCGATGATGTTATCCGTGCACGTGAAGATCGGCAGCGTACGATCAACGAGGGGATGGCCTATGCCAATGCCATTATCCCAGCGGCTCAAGGTCAAGCGCAGCGTGTGGTCGAGCAAGGTCAAGGTTACAGGGAGTCAGTCGTAGCTGAAGCGCAAGGTCAAGCTAACCGCTTTAACGCATTGTTGACCGAATATCGCAACGCGCCTGAGATTATGCGCGAGCGTATGTACCTGGATGCAATTGAAGACGTTTTTGGCAATATTCCTAAAGTACTACTGGATGTTAGCGAAAATGCGCCTTTGATGTATTTGCCATTAGATCAAATGCGTAGTGGTAGCGCTGCTGGCGGCAATACTTCTTCTAGCAATAGTGGTGATAGTAGTAGTGAATCGATTGATCCGCGTGTGCTTGATTCATTGCGGGGAAGCCAGAGTAGCTCATCCTCCTCGTCATCAAGTAACCCCATTCGCAGGGAGGGCCGCTAAATGATTAATAATCGATCCCTGCTAATCGTAGGTGGCTTGGCCGCAGTGGCTTGGCTAGCTAGTAATAGCCTGTATGTCGTGGATGAAACCGAGCGTGCCGTTAAGCTGCGTTTTGGTGAAGTCATCGAAGAGAATATTCAGCCTGGACTGCATGTCAAAATACCGATCGCGCAAACGATTCGTAAATTTGATACGCGCCTGCTGACCCTTGATACCGATACCAGTCGTTATCTGACCCTTGAGCAGAAAGCGGTTATTGTCGACTCTTACGTTAAGTGGCAGGTGGTCAACCCCACGCGTTACTACGAGGCGACGGCAGGCGATGAAATGATGGCGATTCGCCTGATTCAGCCGCGCGTAGACGAAAGCTTGCGTAACGAGTTTGGTCGCTTGAACCTTCAGGAAATTATTGCCGAACGTCGCGATGATCTGATGACCGGGCCGACCGCTGAGCTAGATGAGCTGATGCGTGATGAGCTTGGTGTGGCGATACGTGACATTCGTATCAAGCGTATCGATTTGCCAGAAGATGTATCGGCAGCGGTATTTGAGCGGATGCGTTCTGAGCGTGAGCGTGAAGCTCGTGAATGGCGTGCACAAGGTCAGGAAGAGGCTGAACGTATTCGCGCTAATGCTGATCGTCGGCGTCAGGTACTGCTCGCCCAAGCCAATGAGCGTTCTGAAACGCTGCGCGGTGAAGGTGATGCAGAAGCCGCGGCAATTTTCTCCGAGGCTTATGGCCAGGACCAGGAGTTCTTTGCTTTCTGGCGCAGCTTGAATGCTTATCGTGAAAGTTTCTCGGGTGATGACAACCTGCTGGTACTGGAGCCGAATAGCGATTTCTTCCGCTATTTGCGTAGTGCGGTTCCTAGTAACGACGAGTAGTCATATGCGTGCCTAGCCCCGCAAGGTTATGCAAACCTAGCGGGGTTCATCTGGCGCACAAACGTGATAGACTTAATTAACCGGGCGTCGCCCGGTTTTTTTGTGGCCCTCATTTCACTAGCGCTTGTCCATGAACGCCTATAACGCGTCATGATGTAGCTGCTTGTTTGGGCCTTCATTGTCTCGCAGGATTGTTCACATGACCATCGCTGACCGCTGGCTATTGCCCGACGGCATGGATGAGGTGCTGCCGCCTCAGGCAAGCCGCATGGAAGAGCTGCGCCGTGCGCTGCTTGATCTCTACCATTGCTGGGGCTACGACCAAGTAATGCCGCCGCCGGTGGAGTTTTTGGACTCCTTGCTTACGGGTACCGGTACCGATCTAGATCTTCAGACGTTTAAATTAACTGACCAGCTAACGGGTCGAATGATGGGCGCATCTGCCGATGTGACTCCTCAGGTGGCGCGTATGGATGCCCACTCCCTGAAGCGGCAAGGGCCAGTTCGATTGTGCTACTGCACGAATGTGCTGCGTGCAAAAGCCGACCAGCACCAGGGGGGAAGAAGCCCTGTGCAGGTAGGGGTCGAGCTGTTTGGTCACGCAGGTTTAGAAGCTGACAGTGAAATTATTCATTTGGCGCTGGCCAGCTTAAAAGCAGCGGGCGCTGATGAAATTCATCTGGCGCTGGGCCATATTGGCATTTATCGTAGCCTTGTTGAGGCAGCTGCGCTTAGCGATGAGCAGGAGCGGGCGCTGTTTGAAGCATTGGCGCTCAAATCGCCGGGCCAGTTAGCTGAACTCGTTCATCGCAGTGTCAGCGACCCAGCCTTGGCAGATATGCTGATAGCGCTGGGTGAGCTGCATGGTGATGCAAGTGTGTTAGGGCAAGCGCGAGATCGTTTTGCTGGTGCCCCTGCGCCGGTGAGGGCGGCACTTGACCAGTTGGAAGCTCTCTATAAAGGCGTATTGGCGCGCTTTGACGTTTCGCTCTATTTTGATTTAGCGGAGCTGCGTGGTTATCAGTATCACACTGGTATGATGTTTGCTGCCTATGTGCCTGGTTATGGCCATGCATTGGCCAAAGGCGGGCGTTATGATGACACTGGCCGTGCTTTTGGGCGTGCGCGTCCGGCGACCGGTTTTTCTATGGATTTAAAACAATTGGCATCTCTGGCGCTGGCTTCACCCAGCCAGGGGGCTGTTTGGGCGCCTGCCCAAGAAGAAGAGTCGCTTAACGCTGCCATTGCTGCGCTGCGTGAGCAGGGTGAACGCGTGATTCAAGCGCTGCCTGGGCAGCGTACTGGGCCGGCGGAGCACAGTTGTGACCGCCGTCTTGAGTTTATTGACGGTCGTTGGCAGACAATGACCCTGACACAAGAGACGAGTGCATAATGGGTAAGAATGTCGTAGTCCTGGGTACCCAATGGGGTGATGAAGGCAAAGGCAAGATTGTTGACCTGCTCACCGAATCGGCCTCAGCAGTGGTGCGCTTTCAAGGCGGTCATAACGCAGGGCATACCTTGGTGATTGATGGTGAGAAAACGGTTCTTCACCTGATTCCCTCTGGTGTGCTGCGTCCAGGTAAGACCTGTGTGATCGGTAATGGCGTAGTATTGTCGCCTGAAGCGCTGATCAAAGAGATCCGTGAACTTGAAGAGAAAGGCGTACCGGTACGTGAGCGCCTGCGCTTGTCACCGGCTTGTCCGTTGATCCTGCCTTACCATGTGCGTTTAGACCAAGCACGTGAAAAAGCGCGCGGCATTGCTAAGATCGGCACCACTGGTCGTGGTATCGGGCCGGCTTACGAAGATAAAGTTGCCCGTCGTGGTCTGCGTTTAGGCGATATGCTTCACCGTGAGCGCTTCGCTTCGAAGCTTGGTGAGGTGTTGGACTACCATAACTTTGTGTTGGTGAACTATCACGGCGAGCCGGCGGTGGACTTCCAGGAAGTGCTGGATAGTGCTATGCAGATGGCCGAAGAGCTACGTCCGATGGTCGCAGACACCGTTAGTATGGTGCACGATCTGCGAAAAGCCGGTGAGAACATTCTGTTTGAAGGTGCTCAAGGCTCGCTGCTGGATATTGATCACGGTACCTACCCCTACGTCACCAGCTCTAATACCACCGCAGGCGGAACGGCGACCGGTTCAGGGGTTGGCCCGCTTTATCTGGACTACGTATTGGGTATCACCAAAGCCTATACCACCCGCGTTGGCTCTGGCCCATTCCCGACCGAGCTGTTTGACGACCATGGCCGTCACCTAGCCGAGCGTGGACATGAGTTTGGAGCAACTACTGGCCGCGCGCGCCGGTGCGGCTGGTTTGACGCCGTGGCATTGCGTCATGCAGTGCAGATCAACTCAGTCTCTGGTATCTGCCTAACCAAGCTTGATGTTTTGGATGGCCTGGAGAATATTCGTGTGTGCGTGGGCTATCGTAGTAAAGATGGCGATGTGCTGGATAATCCAATTGATTCAGAAGGCTACGAAGCAGTTGAGCCGCTGTACCATGATCTGCCGGGCTGGAAAGAATCTACCCTGGGTGCCAAGAAGGTTGAGGATCTGCCTGCCAACGCACGTGCTTACATCAGCTTCTTAGAAGAGCAGGTAGGTACCAGTATTGATATTATTTCAACTGGCCCTGACCGTATGGAAACCATTATCCTGCGCAACCCTTTTGAAGGGTAAGCTAGCATTCATGCATGAATCATTTGTGTGTTTGTAAGTTGCTGAGCTAATTGAGCAGTTAAAAATAAGCAGGTAAAGAAGGGGGCGATTAAATCGCCCCCTTTTTGCTTTTAATTGACTGAATTAAAACTAAAAATCAATGCCGCGACGGGCTTGCAGACCATTGTTAAACGCGTGCCGTACCTCTTGCATTTCTGTCACTGTATCTGCCATTGCCACCAAATCTCGATGAGCATTGCGCCCGGTAATAATCACCGTTTGCTCCTGCGGCCGATTGATCAGTGCTTGCTTAACTGTATCAATATCTAAATAACCAAATTTCAACATGTAAGTAATTTCATCCAGGACAACAAGGTAAGTCGCTGGGTCTGCGAGCATTTTTTCAGCTTCTTGCCATACTGCTTGGCAAGCTTGGGTATCTGACTCGCGATTCTGGGTATCCCAAGTAAAGCCCGTGGCCATGATGGCAACAGTTAGATTTGCGTCTTCTTCCAGCCGGTTGCGTTCACCGCACTCCCATAATCCCTTGATAAATTGTACGACGCCAACTTTGTAGCCATAGCCAAGCGAGCGAGTGACGGTGCCCCAAGCGGCAGTGGTCTTACCTTTGCCATTACCCGTATTGATTAGTAACAGCCCACGCTGCTCGGTAGCGTTGGCCACTTTCTCGTCAACGCGGGCCTTCAGTTTTTCCATCGACGCTTTGTGGCGTGCATCGCGATCGCTCATGGTCGGTGTCCATCGGTAAGTGATTAAGTCAATGATGGCTAGGTTAATTCATCCAGCGCCAATTTAATATTGCTGTGGTTAAGTCTTGTATAGCTAATGGAGGATTCTGTTCGGTTTTGAGATACCAACATTAGCGCTGCCAGACACATTATGTAAGAAATTGGCCGGTTGGGGGCTAGCTGCTCTAGAATAGTGGGTCATGTCTTACTAGGAACGATGCCATGCCCTCATTTGATATTGTGTCAGAATTTGATCAGCACGAAGCGTCTAACGCTGTCGACCAAGCAAATCGTGAAGTGCAGTCGCGCTTTGATTTTAAAGGTGTTGACGCCAGCTTTTCACTTGAAGGAGAGAAAGTTCAGCTTGAGGCCGAGGTTGATTTCCAATTAAAACAAATGCTTGATGTGTTGCGCAATCGACTGATCGCGCGGGGAATTGATGCCCGTTGTATGGATATTCAAGACCCGCTGTTGTCTGGCGTGAAAGCCCGCCAGGAGGTCGTTCTAAAGCAAGGGCTTGATCAGGCTGAAGCAAAAGATGTGGTTAAGCGTATCAAAGCCAGCAAGCTAAAAGTGCAGGCTCAGATTCAGGGTGAAAAAGTGCGCGTTACGGGTAAAAAGCGCGACGATCTTCAGAGCGTAATGGCGCTTTTACGTGGTGAAGAGGGGCCTGAGCTACCGTTACAGTTCGATAACTTCCGTGATTAATTAACTCGGTCGACAGTCATACGATGGTGCAGCGTTAGGCGCTGCTTCATCAAATAATTTATAAGCTTACAGGAGTCACGCACTATGTCTGATCCGCAGCCGGTTTATTTAAGCGACTATCAGCCGCCCGCCTACCAAGTTACCCATACCGAGCTGACGTTTGATCTTGACCCTGCAGCAACTCGCGTGAAAGCGCGCCTGCAAATAGAGCGTCATCCAAGCACAGATTCACAGGCGCCGTTAGTACTTAACGGTGAGCATCTAACGCTGATATCACTCGCTATCGATGGCAGCCCTGTGTCTGATACTGCGTATCAGTTAACGGATGAGGTGCTGCACATAGCGGATGTGCCTGAGACCTTCATACTAGAGAGTGAGGTGGAGATTTCTCCCAGTAGCAATACTGCCTTGGAAGGGCTATACCAATCTAACGGCATGTATTGCACTCAGTGTGAAGCAGAAGGCTTTCGGCGAATTACCTATTACCCCGATCGTCCTGATGTGATGGCCACTTTTAAGGTAACAGTAATAGGTAATGCCACCAGTGAGCCGGTGTTGCTCGCCAATGGTAACCCTATTGATCAAGGTGTGTTGGAGAATGGTCGCCACTTTGCGACTTGGGAAGATCCGCACCCGAAACCCTGCTATCTATTCGCTTTAGTCGCCGGTAATTTACATAAAGTAGAAGATTCTTTTGAGACCGTGAGTGGTCGCAATGTGGCGCTGCAGTTATGGGTCGAGCAAGAGAACCTAGATAAAACCGAACATGCCATGGCGTCCCTTAAGCGTGCTATGGCGTGGGACGAACAAACCTATGGCCGCGAATACGATCTTGACCTGTTTATGATTGTGGCGGTGAATGACTTCAATATGGGGGCAATGGAAAACAAAGGGCTTAATATATTTAACTCCGCGGCGGTATTAACTCATCCTAGTACTGCGACAGACGCGGCTTTCCAAAATGTGGAAGGGATTGTTGCCCATGAATATTTCCACAACTGGTCAGGCAATCGAGTGACTTGCCGTGACTGGTTTCAACTCTCGTTAAAAGAGGGCTTTACTGTATTTCGTGACCAGTGTTTTTCTGCCGATACTAACTCGGCTCCCGTTAAGCGTATTCAAGACGTGTCGTTTTTCCGCACTGCTCAGTTCGCCGAAGATGCAGGGCCGACGGCGCATCCCATTCGGCCAGATCACTTTATTGAAATCACCAACTTCTACACCCTGACGATTTACGAAAAGGGCGCAGAGGTGGTGCGCATGCTGCGTAATTTACTGGGCTGGGAAGACTTCCGCCGTGGCTCAGACCTTTATTTTGAACGTTTTGATGGACAGGCAGTGACCATCGAAGACTTTGTGGGCTGCATGGCCGAAGTCTCTGATGTCGACCTTGGCCAATTTATGCGTTGGTACTCCCAGGCAGGCACGCCTGAAATCGATGCGCACGGTGAATACGACTATGCTCATGGGGAGTATCACCTCACTCTGCGCCAACGTACCCCCGCAACCCCAGGGCAAGCCGACAAACTGCCGTTACACATTCCCATACGTATGGGGTTAGTGGGCACCAAGTCGGGACAGGACCTGACCCTAACACTGTCAGGTGAGAAGCTAGGTAGCGACGCTGTTATTCATCTTACCGAAGATGAACAGAGGTTTGTCTTTAGTGATGTTGCTGAAGCGCCTGTTCCTTCACTGCTGCGTGATTTTTCTGCACCCGTGAAGCTACACTTTCCCTATTCACGCGAAGATCTTGCGTTTTTGCTGACGCATGATAGCGATGGCTTTAACCGTTGGGATGCGGGTCAGCGGCTTGCTATGCTGGCGTTAGATGATCTGATTGCTGCACACCGTAATGGTGTTGAAAAGGTCATGGATAGTCGTGTTGTGGAAGCCTTTAGAGTGCTCCTTACCGGCTCTATGAGTGATAAAGCGGTACTGGCAGAAATGCTGACGCTACCCTCTGAAGCTTATATTGCCGAGCAGCAACCGATTGTCGATGTGGACGCTATACACGCCGCTCGCGAATTTGTGCGCCAGTCGCTAGCTGTTGCGCTGCGTGATGAATTTGTCGCCGTGTATAAAGCGAACCAAAGCGATGAACCCTATGCGCCAACGCCTGAACAGATCGCCCAGCGTAGTCTCAAAAACGTCGCCTTAACGTATTTAATGGCGATTGAGGACGAAGAGGGAGTTGCGTTTTGCGAAACGCAGTTTGCTGCGGAACATAACATGACCGATGTTCGTCATGCGCTGACCCTGTTGGTGCATAGCAACCGTGATGATATTGCCTCTCCCGCATTGAAAGCATTTGGCGAAAAATGGGCACATGACCCGTTGGTGATGGATCAGTGGTTCACCATACAGGTGTCACGCCCGCAATCAGATGTTTTGGAGCGTGTTCAATACCTAATGCAGCACCCGGCATTTTCAATTAAGAATCCTAATAAAGTGCGTGCCCTGATCGGAGCATTTGCTCAAAATCGGATTAATTTCCATCGTTTAGATGGTAAAGGGTACGCGCTGTTAGCCGACGTGGTTATTGAGCTAAATCGCCTCAATCCCGAAATAGCCGCACGCCTAGTGACACCGTTAACCCGTTGGCAGCGTTTCGACGAAGAGCGTCAACAGTTAATGCGTGATGAGCTTGTGCGTATTAAGCAGGAGCCTTTATCTTCAAACGTATTTGAAGTCGTTGAGAAAGCGCTGGCATAAGGCAAGCCTGCGAACTAACCATGGAGAGGGAATGCGCCGGTGACAGATACACAGCAGCACAATTTACTGATTATTAACGGTAAGTCTGCCGGTAACCCGGCGCTGCGCGAAGCAGTTGAAGAGCAGCGCAAGGCAGGGATGTCGATTATTGTACGTGCGACCTGGGAAGGTGGCGATGCCGCTGAGTTCGCTGCCCAAGCAGTAGAGCTAGGCGCTACGCGGGTGATTGCCTGCGGTGGCGATGGCACCGTTAATGAAGTGGTTAACGGGCTCATGCGGATTGCTTATGATTTGCGACCGGCACTAGGCATTGTGCCGTTAGGCAGTGCCAACGATTTTGCTACCTCCCTGGGTTTGCCGCTGGAGCCAGGGCCAGCGCTTAAAGCCGCAGGATACCTGTCTCCAGCGCCGATTGATGTGATCAGAATGACCGCTCAGTCAGGCTCAGAAAAAGCGATTAGCTATTACGTCAACATGACAACCGGCGGATTTGGTGCTGAAATTACCTCATCGACCCCAAAAACGCTAAAGCGCATGTTAGGCGGTGGCGCATACTCCCTAATGGGGGCTTTGAAAGCATGGCGGCACCGTAGTTATTGCGGCACGTTGCACTGGGGGAATCAGCAGCAAGACGTATCGCTGTTGCTGCTTGCGTTGGGCAATGGCCGCCAATCTGGCGGCGGGCAAGTCTTAGCGCCAAGGGCTAAGCTCGACGATGGCCGTTTCGATGTGCTACTGGTGAAGGACTTTTCATCAGCGACAGAGTTGCCGAGGTTGTTAAATGAACTGCAGCAGTTCCCTGCCGACGGCCGCTTCGTGCGTTATTTTACTGCCAGCCAGCTGTCAGTGACGACTCAGCCATCTGACGAGCCTTGGCCGTTAACCTTAGACGGAGAGGCGCGTCGCTACGAGCGATTTTGCGTCGAAGTTGTGCCACTGGCGCTGAAAGTGCTGCTGCCGGAAGGTTGTTCATTATTGACGGCTAATGATCGCCACTAAATGTTATTTATTTGAACCACTGTTAAGGAGAAATCCAATGGTAAATCGCTTTTGGATGCCGCTACTGGCCAGTCTCGCGCTGCTGCTAAGTGCCTGTGGCGATGCACAGGAAGATACCACGACAGAAAATCAAGAGGGCACCGCTAGCAGTGACGTGGATGCTCAACAGGCGCCTGCTGCTGAAGAGGGTGGCGAAGAGGCAGATGAAGCCGCTAGTGCGGATGATAGCGAAGAAGGTGCTCAAGCGCCTCAAGCGACAGAGCAGCTAGAGGAAGCAGAGGCGCTCAAAGATGACAGTGATGATAGGTCGGAAGTTGTAACGCCGTCCAATAACGAAGAGGTGCAGGCGGATGAAAACACGCTTGCGGCGGACCCGGAAGATGCACTCGATGAAGCCAGTGCTATGCCGGGTGAAACCACTCGTTCAGACGTTGATGACGTTATTGCTGAGACCGAGCGCCGCTTTGAAGAAGCTCAGCGCCGCTTAGATGAGCAATTTCAAGAAGTCGAGCAGCAGACACCTACCTTGGAGCCGATGGATGGTGACGCTCCAGCCCCCAGTTGGGAAACGGAGTCCAGCTTACCCGCTGCATCTGACTTAGATGATAATTTGGAAGCCACCGACGTAGATGCGCTGCTTGAAGACACTGAGCGACGTTTTGAAGAAGCGCAAAAGCGTTTAGAGGAGCAGTTTGAGGCCCTCGAGAGTGAGCAACCGATCAGTGAAAGTATGGATAGTGAAAGTATGGATAGTGACAGTATGGATAATGAAAGTATGAACAGTGTTGGTGAGGAGCAAGAAACTGAGCGTACTCAGGAGTAATGTGCTTACATAATCAGTGAATATGAATAAGGCCCGCTGCATGAGCGGGCCTTGTTTTATTCCTCTGGTGTTAGACCGGACGAATGTTAGAAGCCTGAAGGCCTTTTTTACCCTGTGTTACCTCAAAGCTGACTTTTTGACCGTCTTGCAGGGTCTTGAAACCTTCAGCTTGAATTTCGGAGAAGTGGGCAAATAGATCGTCACCGCCATCATCAGGAGAGATGAAGCCGTAACCTTTGGTCTCGTTGAACCACTTGACAGTGCCAGTTGCCATCGTGCATATCCTTAACATGCTTAATAATTGGGCAAGCATTCATTGCGAACGCCTGCCAAAATTAATGTAGAAGCAAATAATTCAGACGTCCAGCTGCGGGCTTAGGATTTTTTAACTTTTGGCGGGTTTTAAATCATGATGCAAATCGGCTTTATCGACGCTCAGTTTGTCTCGTTCCTTGTAGCGATAACGCTACTATCAATAAGCCCTGGCGTTGATACGCTGCTCGTCATCCGCAACACTGCCCGCGGCGGTGTTCGAGATGGCGTTGCAACCAGTATCGCTATTTGCTGCGGGTTATTTGTCCACGCAACTATTTCAGCGTTGGGTATTTCATTGATACTACTGCAGTCGGCCTGGGCATTTCATATGCTAAAACTGGTGGGGGCGGCTTACTTGATTTGGCTGGGCGTCTCCAGCCTGCTAGCGGCGCGGCGTGGCACTCCCTTGCCTGTTCAAGGAGTGATGACAAGTGGCTCACCAGTGCCATTTTGGCAACCTATCAAAGAAGGGTTGCTGTCTAATGTCTTGAACCCCAAAACCGTGGTGTTCTATATGGCATTTTTACCCCAATTTATCTCGCCTTCTGACCCAGCATTGCTGAAATCATTATGGCTTGCAGGGGTTCATTTCGTGATTGCTAATATCTGGCAAATTAGTGTGGTGCTAATGGTGGGCGGGGCAAGTAAATGGTTGGCCAGCGCGCGTTTTGCACAAACGCTCAATGCCGCCACCGGTGTGGTGCTGGTGGTATTTGGCGTTCGTTTAGCGTTAGAACAGCGCCCGGTATAACTGGGGCGCTGTATCGGTGGAGGGGGTGTCGAGTTTAGCGGCTTACAAGCAGCGCGCGGTCATAGCGGACGGTCTGTTCACTGTCACTAAGTAGCGAGACGCCCTCGCTGTTGCCGCCGTTTGCTAGGCTTTCGAAAATCACTCGATAGCTCAATACTGCCTGCACATAATCTCGGGTTTCCCGGAAAGGGATGCTTTCTACAAACAGGTCAAACGATTCCATGCTGTTGTTGCCTAGCCATTGGTCTACTCGGCCTGGCCCTGCGTTATAAGCAGCAGTAGCGGCCAACCGATTGCCTTGATAGCGTTCCAACTTGTCACGTAAGTAAGTGCTACCTAAGCGAATATTGAGTTCTGGCTCTAAAATGCCGTAGGGACCTGGGTCATTTAGTCCGAGTTGACGACTAACTTGGCTAGCGGTGCCTGGCATTAGCTGCATTAACCCCCGAGCACCGGCAGGCGAGAGGGCAACTGGATTGTAAGCACTTTCACGGCGGGTGATAGCCATCAATAAATAAGGGTCGACGCCGGTTACGCGTCCCCAGTGTAGGAAGCTGTCACGATAAGCTGCTGGAAAACGCCAGTCCAGCGCGTCCCACATTTCGGCCGCGATCGTCGTTTGTACCAAGCGGGCATGCCACTGCTGATGAGCGGCGTAATCGGCGAGCGATCGCGCCTGATAAGGTGTGCCATTCTGTACGGCATATAGCCACTCACTGTTGGCTAGCCCATCTTCGCCTATACGTAGAAGTGCTTCGGTGCGCTGAACCACCGGCAGGCGTGCCGTTTGTGCCCTGGTGGCTTCGTCAAAGTGGTTGCGTTCTAGGTTGAGTTGGTAGGGCTGGTTAAGCTTTTCGGCAGCAGCAAAGCCATAGAAGCTTCTGTCAGTTGCTGCTTGTTGGTAGCGCGCTAACGCTGCTTCACGATTACCCAGTTGGTCATTGGCTCTTGCTAGCCAGTACTGCCAGCGACTGCTTTCCTGCTGGCTGATAGGCATTTCGGTAATCCAGTGGACGACATCGGTCCACTGTCTGTTGGCTAAAGCGTCACGAACGCGCAGTTCTAATACGCGTTCGCTGTTCAGCGAGGGTAGGACGCTGTCGACCCATGAAAGAGTGCCAGGAACGTTGCGCACGAGAGCATAAAACGCAAGCTCTTCTTCGATCGCTTGGCGGTCAGCATGGGCTAAGGTAAGGCGTGGTCCAATGGCTTGCCACGTTGAGAAGGCTGCCGGGGTGTTTTCTCGCGTATAGCGCTGCATGGCGGCTTTATAAAACGCCGCCGTGGCAGCGCATTCAGGGCCAAGGCAGGTAGGCGCTGAGGCAATTGCAGCTGATGAGTTTTTGACCGTTTCAACGGTATTCAGTGCTGTTTGCCACTGACTGCTCAGTAACCCACCTAGATAGCTGCTTAAGCGCTCTTCGCCCGCCTGCCAGGCGAGCATTTTCCGCTCCCAAATGACCGTGTCATCAATGGTGCCATCCGCACGAAGGCGATTGAACAGCGGGTCGCAGGCATCTGGCTGGGAGCGACCCACGCGCCACAGCTCAAGCCCCGCTTCGCGAGCTTCAGCAGGCGCTCTATCCAAGAGAGCAGTGTAGTAGTAACACTGACGAGCAGTGCCTGTTGGTACGCCGTCAGCAACGGCAAGCAGGTCGCCAAATCGGCCCGCATAGCCATATTTTGCGATCGCTTGGCCGCGCATCCATTCTGATAGCGGTGAATCAGCGTGGCGCTCAATAAACTGCAGCACTTGACTGGGGGCTGCATTAGGCAGTTGGCTACGTAGGCGATGGTAGTCCACATAGCCGCTGAGAATATGCCCCTCTATCGCGCGGTCATTGATCTGCTGCCACTGCTGTTGGCGCGCGGCTTCAAGTGCCTCGTGCATCGCTGAGTCAGATGTTGCCCAGGAGGCAGTTGGTAAACCGATGAGCATCGCCGCACATAGGCTGCGAAATGTTAATCGAAATGGCGAAGCTTGCATGGCACTCCCTCTTGCTCGCGAATGGTGTCTAACCGCTATATTGCTAGAACTGTATTGCTGGCTCGATGATGAACTAAATGTGTAAATAATGTTCCCACAATTATGCTACTTGGAGGATTCAATAACGATGGCACGAATGTCTACGTGGTGGTTGTTTCGACGGCTCAAAACACGTGTGTGGGCAGTGAAACGCATTGGCCGAGCCCTAAAGCTATTTCTGCCGATGACGCGTGATGTGCTGCGAGGCAGCTTCCGGCCTATTCCCTGGTCGGCCTTTGGGCTGATGGCGCTAGCACTTGCTTATCTTGTCATGCCTTTTGATCTTATTCCCGACTTTCTCGTAATGATTGGCGTAGCTGATGATGTTTTGATCGTAGGTTGGTTACTTAACCGTGTCGATGCTCATCTGTCAGAATATCGTAATTGGAAATATGCAGAGCAAACGCCAGCCGCTTCTTCTCATTCACCTTCTTGAAATCCCACTGCTTATCCCCATATTGAGTTCACAACCTTTTTCGCTCCTGGCTAACATTCGCCAGGAGCACCAAGCACAACGTGATTAATGAGGGCTAAGCGCATGACGACGGCGACCCACGAAGAAACTCTTGGCTTTCAAACGGAAGTTAAGCAACTCCTAAATTTAATGATTCACTCCCTGTATTCCAACCGGGAGATATTTTTGCGCGAGCTGATCTCTAACTCAGCTGACGCCTGTGACAAGTTGCGTTATGCCGCACTTGATAATGATGCGCTTTATGAAGGCGATAGCGAGCTGCGCATTGAGATTGAGCATGATCGCGAGGCTAACACTATCACGCTACGCGATAATGGCATTGGCATGAATCGCGATGATGTCATTGCGAATCTGGGTACTATCGCACGCTCAGGCACCGCAGAGTTCCTCAAGCAGCTTTCTGGCGAGCAGCAGAAAGACGCTAAGCTGATTGGCCAGTTCGGGGTAGGTTTCTACTCGGGTTTTATCGTGGCTGATGAAGTAGCGGTCCGCACCCGCAAAGCGGGCACTGACGCCTCAGCAGGGGTCGAGTGGCGCTCAAGGGGCGAGGGTGAATTCACCGTTGCTGATATTGAGTGTGAGCGTCACGGCACTGAAATTACGCTGCATCTTAAAGACGATGCGAAAGAGTTTGCCGACGACTATCGTTTGCAAGGGCTAGTGCGCAAATACTCCGATCATATTGAAGTGCCCGTACGCATGCCTAAAACCGAAATGGCGAAGGACGACGAAGGCAACGATATTGAAGGCAGTGAAATCACCACGTGGGAAACGGTTAACGAAGCAACTGCATTATGGGCTCGTCCGAAAAGCGATGTAACCGAAGACGAGTACAAGGCATTTTACAAGCACGTTGCTCACGATTTTAGCGACCCGCTGACCTGGAGCCACAACAAGGTTGAGGGCAAGCTGGAGTACACTAGCCTGCTGTATGTGCCGGGTCGTGCACCGTTTGACATGTTCGATCGTGATGGTGCTAGAGGCGTTAAACTGTATGTTCAGCGTGTGTTCATTATGGACGACGCGGAGCAGTTCTTGCCTCTGTATCTACGCTTTATCAAAGGTGTTTTAGATACCCGCGATCTCTCTCTGAACGTTTCTCGTGAGCTGCTTCAGCAAGATCCCAAGGTCGATAAGATCAAGGGTGCGTTGACCAAGCGAGCGTTGGATATGCTCAAAAAGTTGTCGAAAGACAACGAGCAGTACCAAACTTTCTGGACTACGTTTGGCAGCGTGCTAAAAGAGGGGCCAGGTGAAGACGCCGCTAATCGTGAAAAGATTGCAGGCTTGCTCCGTTTTGCTTCAACGCATACCGATACTGCCGCCCAAGAGCACTCTCTGGTCGACTACATTGAGCGCATGAAAGAGGGGCAGAAGAAGATTTACTACGTGGTTGCCGACAGCTTTAATGCGGCGAAAAACAGCCCCCACTTAGAGATTTTCCGTAAGAAAGGTATCGAAGTTCTGCTGCTATCGGACCGTATTGACGAATGGCTAATGAGTCATCTCACCGAGTTTGATGGTAAATCGTTTGCCGATGTGGCTAAAGGTGAGCTGGACCTTGGCGATGTAGAAGACGAGGAAGAGAAGAAAGCTCAGGAAGAGACTGCTAAGGCCAAAGAAGATTTGGTTAAGCGCGTCAAAGAGGCGTTAAACGAGGGGGTTCAAGAGGTGAAAATCACCCACCGCTTAACCGATTCACCTGCCTGCGTTGTGCTTCCTGAGCATGAAATGGGCTATCAGATGCGTCGTATCATGGAGGCCGCTGGTCAGCCATTGCCTGAGGTGAAGCCGATTCTGGAGCTAAACCCCAACCATGCCCTGGTGGCGCGTCTGGAAAATGCCGAAGGCGATCTGTTTGGCCAGTTGGCGCATATTTTGCTGGATCAGGCGATCATTGCCGAAGGTGGTCATCTTGATGATCCCGCTGCCTATGTTAAGCGGCTTAATCACGTCTTGACGGCTTGATGAATCGGTAGTTGATTGACGCGGCCCGCTTGGATATCCAAGCGGGCCGCTTGTTTTAATAGAGATGATGATAAAGTAAGTGCTAAACGCACGAGACCAATGATCAGGATATCGTCATGGCTGATGAGCAGCAGATGAATGTCGCAGTGCTGGGGGGCGGAAGTTTTGGTACCGCTCTGGCGAGTATTGCAGCAGATAATGGCGCAAAGGTGCGCCAGTGGATGCGCGATGAAGCTTTGGTGACGCAAATAAATCATGAGCATCGCAATGGGCGCTATCTGCCACATTATGTAATTAATCCCGCCGTCATCGCGTCTACGGATCTTCAATCGGTGCTAGAAGACGCTGAGTTAGTGCTGATTGCTATCCCTTCCAAAGCGTTTCGCAGTGTTGTTCAGGCTGCCAAACCCTGGTTAGCCCCGGAGCAAATTCTGGTCAGCACCACCAAAGGTATTGAGCAGGATAGTTTTTTGCTAATGAGCCAAGTGCTTGAGCAGGAAACTGGCTTTCCTCACGTTGGCGTTATAGCAGGGCCTAATTTAGCGTCCGAAATCGCTGATAAGCAGTTGACCGCCACTGTCATTGCCAGTAGCGATGCGCTGACCAGAACGCGGGTACAGCAAGCGTTGGGCTGTCGCTATTTTCGCGTATATGCCAGTAATGATCGCCATGGGGTTGAACTCGGCGGGGCGCTTAAAAATATCTACGCCATTGCCGCAGGTATGGCGGCAGCGCTGGGAATGGGGGAGAACACTCGCAGCATGCTGATGACGCGGGCGCTAGCAGAAATGAGCCGCTTTGCAGTTGCACAG
The DNA here is from genome assembly GCF_007989605.1 of Vreelandella venusta. Classification (GTDB taxonomy): domain Bacteria; phylum Pseudomonadota; class Gammaproteobacteria; order Pseudomonadales; family Halomonadaceae; genus Vreelandella; species Vreelandella venusta. The sequence continues at coordinate 164,485 of NZ_BJUL01000005.1, forward strand.
GGTGCCAACCCGATGACGTTTTTAGGCTTGGCTGGTGTCGGTGATTTAATCGTTACCTGCTCTTCAAATCTATCCCGCAACTATCGGGTTGGCTACGCCATGGGGGAAGGGCGAGGTCTTGATGAGGCGGTATCGGCATTGGGTCAAGTCGCTGAAGGGGTAAATACCGTCAAGCTTGTCTGTGCTAAAGCGCGTGAAATGGGTGTTTATATGCCGCTGGCTGAGGGGCTGAATCGCGTGCTGTTTGAAGGTGTTCCGGCTCAGGAGATGGCGCGTACTCTGATGATGGGCGAGCAAAGCAGTGATGTGGAATTTATTCTGCCACGTGAGGCTGTTCAGCAAGCCCACCGTGAAAATGGAGGCAGAAATGGCTAGTGTGCTCGTTATGCGCCATGGTGAAGCTGCGCCGGGGTTTCCCGATCAGGCTCGCCGGCTAACACATCGCGGTGAGCTTGAAGCCGAAAAAATGGCCCGCTGGCTGGCCGTGCGTATTGAGCAGGGTGAACTATCTTGCCCCAGGATTTATGCCAGCCCTTTTGTACGGGCTCAGCAAACAGCTCAGCGGATCTGTGATGCTTTGGGTGTGCCACTGACCACATTGGCGTTTATTACCCCGGAAGATTCACCTAGTGACGTCAGTGAATGGCTGCTAAATCAAGCTGCGGATGCCCCGATTATGCTTGTCAGCCATATGCCGCTGGTGGGTGAGTTGGCGGGCCTGTTAGTCGAAGGAGTGCCGAGCCAGGGGATTGGCTTTCCTACCGCTGCCATTGCAGAGCTGGAGGCTGACGTGTGGGCCGCTGGTTGCGGGCAGCTAAAATGCTTTACCCAGCCAAGTCAGTTGTTATAACGCTTATAGACACAAAAAAGCGGCTGCCGAGGCAGCCGCTATGACCTTGATGTCACTCGTCGGTCGACGTTATAGCAATGCGTCCAGCTTCTCTTTTAACAAGCCATTAACTTGCTGCGGATTCGCCGTGCCGCGAGATGCCTTCATGACTTGGCCAACGAAGTAACCAATCATCTTGCCGCGTTTCTCTGGCTCAGAATCACGATATTGGGCAACCTGTGCCGGGCTGTCTGCGATCACTTGGTCAATCATCGCCTCGATCGCGCCAGTATCCGTTACTTGCTTCAGTCCTTTTGCGTCAATGATGGCGTCGGCGCTATCGCCTTGGCCATTCCACAGTGCTTGGAAGACTTGCTTGGCGGCTTTGCCGTTAATGGTGTCATCCAATACGCGACTAATCAGCTCGCCGAGCTGCTTTGCGGAAACAGGACTGTTTTGAATGCTGAGGTTTTCACGGTTAAGCGCACCCGAAAGTTCCCCTTGTACCCAGTTAGCGGCCTGTTTTGCATCGCCGCACACTTGCTGTACTTCTTCGAAGAACTCGGCCATTTCTCGGCTAGCCGACAGTACGTGGGCATCATAGGCCGATAAGCCTAACTCATTCTGGAAACGCACTCGCTTGTCGGCAGGAAGCTCTGGCAACTGGCTGCGAAGGTGATCAAGATAAGCTTGATCTAACACCACAGGTAGCAGGTCCGGGCAGGGGAAGTAGCGGTAGTCGTTAGCTTCCTCTTTGGTGCGCATGCTGCGGGTTTCGTCGCGCTCAGGATCAAACAGGCGGGTTTCCTGTACGACCTTGCCGCCGTCTTCGATCAGCTCAATCTGGCGCTCGACCTCATAGGCAATGGCGCGCTCAACAAAGCGGAACGAGTTAACGTTTTTGATTTCCGCGCGGGTGCCGAAGGCTTCTTGGCCTTTAGGGCGCACTGAAACGTTAACATCGCAGCGCATTGAGCCTTCCGCCATATTGCCGTCGGAAATGCCCAAATAGGTCACAATAGAGTGAATCGCTTTGAGATACGCGGCAGCCTCTTTTGCGCTGCGCATATCCGGCTCAGAGACGATTTCCAGTAGCGGTGTGCCCGCTCGGTTCAGGTCGATGCCCGTCATGCCGTGGAAGTCTTCGTGCAGTGACTTGCCAGCGTCTTCTTCGAGATGGGCATGATGAATACGAATACGCTTGGTGGATTCGTCATCTAAGGTGATTTCGACATCACCTGCGCCGACGATCGGATGATACATCTGGCTGGTTTGATAGCCCTTGGGCAAATCTGGATAGAAGTAGTTTTTACGGTCGAACACCGATACTTCAGGAATGTCGGCATGTACCGCCAGCCCAAATTGAACGGCCATAGCCACGGCCTGTTCGTTCAGCACGGGCAGAACACCGGGTAAGCCAAGGTCAACAGCACAGGCTTGAGTGTTCGGTTCTGCGCCAAAAGCGGTGGAGGCGCCGGAGAAAATTTTCGAGCGAGTCGCGAGCTGAACGTGTACTTCCAGCCCAATCACGGTTTCCCATTCCATTAGGCGTTCTCCTCGGCAAAAGCAGGGCGTTGTAAGTGCCAATCAGTGGCTTGCTGGAACTGGTGAGCCACGTTTAGCAGCTGTGCTTCTGCAAAGTGGGTCCCCAGGATCTGTAGACCGACCGGGCGGCCATTAGAAAAACCTGCAGGAACACTGATGCCAGGAATGCCGGCTAGGTTAACGGCGATGGTGTAAATGTCTTGTAGATACATGGACACCGGATCTTTCTTGGCGCCAAGATCAAACGCGGGCGTTGGCGATGCTGGCCCCATCAGTACGTCTACGTCTTCAAAGGCGTCCAGGAAGTCCTGTCGAATCAAACGACGCACTTTCTGTGCTTTGGTGTAGTAGGCGTCAAAAAAGCCTTCAGAAAGCGTGTGGGTGCCAATCAGGATGCGCCGTTTTACTTCATCACCGAAACCTTCCGCACGAGACCGCGTGTAGAGATCAATAAGGTCGGCCGGTGCATCGCAGCGGTGTCCGAAACGCACGCCATCATAGCGGGAGAGATTCGAGGACGCCTCGGCGGGGGCGATAACGTAATAAGCCGGAATCGCATAGTGGGTATGCGGCAGGCTCACTTCGCGTACGGTCGCTCCTAATGATTCATATACCTTCACTGCCTCGCGAACCGCTTTTTCGACGTCAGCGTCTAAACCATCGCCAAAGTACTCCTTTGGCAGGCCGATTTTGAGGCCAGAAAGTGGTGCATTAAGCGTTTCTGTGTAGTCGGGAACGCCGCGGGCAACGCTGGTGGAATCACGTGCATCATGGCCAGCAATGACATTGAGCAGATGCGCGCAGTCTTCCGCGCTTTTCGCCATAGGGCCTGCTTGGTCGAGGCTAGACGCATAGGCAATAATGCCATAGCGAGAAACGCGGCCGTACGTAGGCTTCAAGCCGGTGATGCCGCAAAATGCTGCTGGTTGGCGAATAGAGCCGCCGGTATCTGTGCCCATTGCTGCAGGGACAAGGCCGGCCGCGACTGCGGCGGCACTGCCACCTGAGCTGCCACCAGGCACTGCACTAAGGTCCCAGGGGTTTTTAACTGCGCCAAAATAGCTATTTTCGTTGGAAGAGCCCATTGCGAACTCGTCCATGTTGGTTTTACCTAAGCTAATGGTGCCGGCAGCGTTGAGCTTCTCTACCACAGTGGCATTGTATGGCGCGATAAAATTATCGAGCATTTTTGAGCCGCAGCTGGTCTTCACCCCTTGAGTACAAAAGATATCTTTCAGTGCGAAGGGGATGCCTGTTAGCTTGCCAGCCTTGCCTGTAGCACGCGCATTGTCGGCAGCTTCTGCCTGATTAAGTGCTTGCTCGGCGGTGACGGTAATAAAGCTATTGAGCGTGCCATCAGCCTGCTCGATACGCTGTAAAAAGTGTGAAGTCAGCTCTCGGCTAGAAAGCTCACCGCTTTTCAGGGCGGCGGCGAGCTGCGTTACGGTTTTATCATGCATGACCCGGAAGCTCCGTTCGGGGGCGAATAGAAAGAGCAGAAAATAGCGGCCTGTGCCTGGTAATCTGGTTACTCGACGACGCGGGGTACGAGATATAGACCATTTTCTACTGCCGGAGCACAGCGCTGGAAAGCGTCGCGCTGGTTAGTTTCCGTGACTTCGTCGGCTCGCAGCCGTTGTGTAGCATCCAGCGGGTGCGCAAGCGGCGCAACGCCATCGGTGTCCAGGCTCTGTAGCTGGTCGACCATGTCCAGAATGCGGCTTAGATCGTCGACAAAACCACTGGCTTGGTCATCGCTAACGGCGAGTCGGGCCAAGTGTGCGGCCCGGCGCACATGAGATTCTTCAAGCGCCATGATCGAATTTTCCTCGCAAACGTGATGGAACATATTCCGCGTTCAGCGGTATACATACGGTCATCTTAAATTCGTCTTATGTAGCAGACGTAGAAAATAGCCGCAAAAGGTACCACATATTGGCCCCAACGGGCAGTATTAGGCGCGACTCGTGCTTGCTGCCAAGGGGTAGCGGTGATACCGTTTGCATCCGCACAGGGTTCCCGGTCTGCACTAGGTAACAACATCCATGTTCAAACGTTTGAGGGGGCTGTTTTCCAGCGATCTGTCGATCGACTTGGGTACGGCCAACACACTGATTTATGTACGCGGTCGTGGCATCGTGCTCGATGAACCGTCCGTAGTCGCTATCCGCCAGTCTGGCAACATGCGCAGCGTGGCATCGGTTGGCACCGATGCCAAACGTATGCTCGGTCGCACGCCAGGCAATATTACCGCCATCCGCCCCATGAAAGATGGTGTTATTGCTGACTTCACCGTGACAGAGCAGATGCTTCAGCACTTTATTCGTAAAGTGCATCAAAGCACTTTCTTAACACCCAGTCCTCGCGTTTTGGTGTGCGTTCCCTGCATGTCTACGCAGGTTGAACGGCGCGCGATTCGCGAGTCGGCGGAAGGTGCTGGTGCTCGCGAAGTGTTTTTAATCGAAGAGCCGATGGCCGCCGCAATTGGTGCCGGGCTTCCGGTTGAAGAAGCGCAGGGCTCTATGGTGGTTGATATCGGTGGTGGTACTACCGAGATCGCCATTATTTCGCTCAATGGCGTGGTTTATTCAGAATCTATTCGTGTCGGTGGTGACCGCTTTGACGAGGCCATCACTGCGTATGTGCGTCGTCACTACGGCAGCCTGATTGGTGAAGCCACCGCCGAGCGCATTAAAGAAGAGATCGGTTGTGCCTATCCGGGCGGCGAACTGCGTGAAATTGATGTGCGTGGACGCAACCTAGCGGAAGGCATACCGCGCAGCTTTACACTGAATTCCCACGAGATTCTCGAAGCCCTTCAAGAGACCTTGGGGTCTATTGTGGCAGCGGTTAAGAGTGCCCTTGAGCAATCACCACCGGAACTGGCTTCTGATATCGCGGAGCGTGGCTTGGTGCTGACAGGTGGCGGCGCACTGTTGCGTGATCTCGATAAATTGATCGCCGAAGAGACCGGCTTGCCAGTGATTGTGGCTGAAGATCCGCTCACTTGTGTAGCCCGCGGTGGCGGCAAAGCATTGGAAATGATTGATCAGCATACCTTCGAGTTGCTGTCGAGCGACTGATCGTAGCGGTTTATCGCGGGGGATTGCCTATTAAACCGCTATTTTCGCACGCGTCATTGCCAGGGTATCGGCTATTCTTCTGTGTGCTATTGGCAAGCATTTTAATGTTTGCCGATCAGCGATTTACCCGCATGGAAGATGTGCGCGCCCAAATGACGATGATTGTTGCCCCAATTCAGTGGGTCGTTAGCGTGCCTAGCGATCTGCTTAACTGGGGGGCACTGGCGCTTTCTGACCAGCAAGCGCTTGTTGACGAAAATCGTCGCCTGCGTGAGCAAATTTTGACGCTTTCACATCGTGGTCAGCGGTTGGCTAATCTGACCGCGGAGAATGCCGAGTTACGTAATTTACTAAAAGCAGCTCAACGTAGAGATATTCCTTACATAACCGCTGAGCTACTGTCGTTAGATAATGATCCGTTTAGTCATCAGATGGTGGTTGACCGGGGGCATAGAAATGGCGCCTATGTTGGTCAGCCGGTGATTGATGCGTTTGGCTTGGTGGGGCAGGTGACCGCTGTGTCGGCGTACTCAAGCCGCGTTCTGTTGCTAGCGGATGCGAGCCATGCACTACCCGTTCAGGTGAATCGCAATGGCTTGCGATTCATTGTGCAGGGAGCTGGTCGTTACGGCAGCGTGAAAGTGTTGCACGTGCCCGATACAGCCGACATTCGCGAAGGTGATTTGCTGACCACGTCGGGGTTGGCAGGACGCTTCCCGCCAGGCCATCCCGTTGCCAGGGTCACCGACGTTTACCACGACCCGGGTCAGCCTTTCGCTCAAGTGACCGCAGAGCCGTCTGCTCAGTTGCAGCGTTCACGTCACTTCCTATTGTTGTTCCCGCCGCCCCGTGAAGAGATAGAGGATACTATTTGGGGAGAGGGTATGGATATTTCAGCCGCTGCACTGCACGCTGCTCAGCGTATTGGTTTGCAGCAGGATGCTGCACGAGAGGTGCAGTAATGGCTAAGACACCCGCCGTGTCGCTTATCTTTGTATGGTTTACGCTTATCCTGGCATTGTGCTTACAAGTGATGCCTTTAGCTGAAGGGTGGCAAGTATACCGTCCTGAGTGGATAGGACTAATGCTGATTTATTGGTGCATGAGAACGCCGGATAGAGTGGGTGTTTTTCATGGCTTTGTGATCGGCATTCTGCTGGATTTGATCGAAGGTACCGCGCTAGGTCAACATGCTTTGATATTGTCGCTGTTGGCCTTTTTATGTGCTTTGGTTTACCCCCGCTTTCGCGCTTACTCTTTAGTGCAGCAGTCTGTTCTCGTGCTGGTCTTATTAGGCTTGGTGCAGCTAGTCGAGCAATGGTTGCGCACACTGACGGGGGATTTTTCAATCCATTTGTCTTTCTTGATTCCATCATTGATCAGTGCTGTTCTGTGGCCCTGGTGGTCTACCATGCTTAAAGCGCTCGAACAGCGTTTAGCTAGCGTGTGATGATTTATTCGCCCACGCGGTTGAACGTTTAATAAGCTACTGGAGTTGCTGTGATGGATAGTTCACGTTCTGCATCGTCACCTGTGTTATGCCTTGCCTCGGCATCGCCCCGACGTAAAGCGCTGTTAGCATCAATAGGTGTGACGGTTGAGGTCATGCCAAGTGACGTGGATGAAACGCCGCTCAAGGGGGAGTCCGCGCAAGCTTATGTGGAGCGCTTGGCGAGTGCGAAAGCACAAGCGGCTGTTTCAAGAACAGCCCTTCCTGTGCTGGGTTCGGATACAGCCGTGGTGATTGATGGTCAGATATTGGGCAAGCCAATTGATGAGCATGATGCAGCCGTTATGCTTAAGAAGCTGTCGGGGCGTTGTCATAAGGTATTAACAGCGGTCGCGGTGGCTGGTCCCAAGGGTGTACTCTCTTGTTGTGTAACTACGCTCGTCAAGATGCGGGTAATAAGTCAGCAGGAAATAGCTGACTATTGGCAGACCGGTGAGCCAGTAGATAAAGCCGGAGGATATGCCATCCAAGGTTTAGCCGCTGTGTTTGTTGAAGAAATTAAGGGCAGCCATTCAGCCGTCGTGGGGCTGCCACTCTATGAAACAACACGCTTGTTGTGCCAGCAAGGGGTGCCAATCTGGTCGGGCTGCTATCAGCAGAGCTAACCACCATTTCGCCGCCTGCTGTGTTGGCAAGGATACTGTGACTCAATAAGGAATTTTGCATGAGCGGTGAAGTCCTCATCAATTTAACGCCAATGGAGACTCGCGTTGCGCTGGTGGAAAATGGTGTCTTACAAGAGGCGCTCATTGAACGCTCACGTAGGCGCGGCATTGTAGGTAATATCTACAAAGGCAAAGTAGTGCGTGTACTGCCTGGTATGCAGGCTGCTTTTGTTGATATTGGCCTTGAGCGCGCGGCGTTTATTCATGCCCATGAGGTAATGCCATCGGGTACGCCTAATGATGAGCAGCAGACTATTGGTCAGTTGCTACATGAGGGGCAGGCGCTTGTCGTTCAGGTTACCAAAGATCCCATTGGCACTAAGGGTGCCAGGCTCACTACCCATCTCTCGATTCCGTCACGCTATCTTGTCTATATGCCTGATTCCCCCCATCACGGAGTGTCTCAGCGCATTGAAGATGAGCGAGAGCGGGAGCGTTTGAAAGCGCTGCTAGATAAGGGCATTGATGAGCAGACCATTGAGGTAACCGGTGGCTTCATCGTGCGCACAGCGGCAGAGGGGGTCGGTGATGAAGAGCTGGCGAGTGACATGTACTTTCTGCTGCGCATCTGGCGCAAAGTAAGTGAGCGCAAAATAACGGCGGCATCGCCTAGTGTGATCTACGATGACCTGCCGTTGTTTATGCGTACATTGCGGGATGTAATGCGCGATGATATTGAAAAAGTGCGCATCGATTCTCGCGAGAACTTTGTCAAACTGGTTGAGTTCGCAGAAGAGTTTATGCCCGATGCGGTAGACCGTATTGAGTATTATCCAGGCGAGCGACCCATCTTTGATTTGTATAGCGTTGAAGATGAAATTCAGAAAGCTCTGGGTCGTAAGGTTCAGTTGAAGTCTGGTGGTTACCTGGTTATCGACCCGACGGAAGCGATGACCACGATTGATGTTAATACCGGTGGTTATGTCGGTCATCGTAATCTTGAAGAGACGATTTTTAAAACCAACCTGGAAGCGGCAACTGCGATTGCCCGTCAGCTCAGGCTTCGCAATCTTGGCGGTATCATTATTATCGACTTTATCGATATGGTGGATGTCGAACATCAACGCCAGGTGTTGCGTGTGCTTGAAAAAGCGCTAGAGCGTGATCATGCGAAGACGAAATGCACCGGGGTGACTGAGCTGGGCTTAGTTCAGCTGACCCGTAAGCGCACGCGGGAAAGCCTGGAGCAAACGCTGTGCGAGGCTTGCCCAACTTGCAGTGGGCGCGGGACGTTGAAAACGCCTGAAACTGTTTGTTATGAGATTTTTCGCGAGATATTACGCGAAGAACGTGCCTACAGTGCAGAAACGTATATGGTGCTTGCTTCTCAACCGGTGGTTGACAGACTGTTAGACGAAGAGTCGGCGGCGGTGGCTGACTTGGAAACGTTTATTAATAAAACTATTCGTTTTCAAGTAGAGCAACACTACTCACAAGAACAGTACGACATCGTACTAATGTAATGGCAGCGTTACGTTCATTCTCTCGGTGGTGCCTAGTAGTAATCGCTTCGTTACTAGGAGGCCTTGCTGTTGCTCTATTGCTGGCACGTTTATTAATTAGCCAATCCAGTCTGCTGACACCGAAAATAGAAGCGTTATTAGAGGCCCGTGTCGGGGTGCCCGTTACTATCGAGCACCTATCGCTATCTTTGGCGCGTAACGATCTTGTTTTGCGATTGGAAGGCGTACATTCAGCGACGTCTGATGGGCAGCAATTAGTATCCCTTGAAAGTGCACTTTTACGGCTCGATGGCTGGGCGACATTGAGAAATATTGCGCCTGTGTTTAATGATGCGCGTATTACGGGCTTTGAGTTTCATCTCTATCAGCAGGAAAATGCTGCTTGGGGCTGGCCGGCGCCAGCAGAGCTACCGATTGCTATGTCTGAGGAGCCCACTGTTGACTTAGAGGCGCTGGATGCCTGGGCGGGGCTTATTCTTCGCCAGCGCTTGTGGGTAGATAATACTCGTTTGGTGCTGCATGGAAACCAGCAAGCCGTCACCTTGCACGCGCCTACCTTGCTGCTCAATGGCGACGAACGACGGACACGTTTGGAAGGTGCTATTACGATCTTAGAAGCGCAGAGCGAGAATTCGCAAGGCGCTGGGTCTCAAGAAGTCGAGGTTCAAGAAGCACAGGCACAAGAAACGCTGCCGGCTATCGCGATGAACGTGGAGATGCAGCCTGGGGCACAGGGCTTCCGTGATTTTTCAGCGGCACTTCAATTGGACATGCAGTTGGATCATCTCGTGGCACTAGCCGCTGTTTTACGTTCCGATCATATGCCTTTCCTAGAGCAAGCGGGAGGCGAGGTTACGTTATGGGGACGCTGGCATGCAGGGCGTTTAGATGAGGCTCGCTTGGCTGTTGATGTGCCACAGTTGACTCTGCGCCACGATATTCAATATGCCGTACTGCAGAATATTCAGGCCAATGGCCTTTGGCAGCGAGACGGCGAGGGCGGCGAAGCTTGGCTTAGTGGTGACGCTAAAAACGTTGAGTGGGCACGACCTGAAGGGGGAAGTGGTGGCCCAGCCCTACCGCGGCACTGGTACTTATCCCATCAGCCTGATCGATGGGAAGTCCGCACCAGCGAATTTGAACTGGCTTCTTTGGCGGCTTGGCGCGACTATATTTTGTTGCCTGAATCGCTGACTCGCGTGTTAAAAACGCTATCCCCCCGTGGTCAGGTTCAAGGTTTGCGGTTAGGTCAGCGTGAGGGGCATTGGGGGGTTGATGCGGCGTTAACCAATGTGGCGGTGCTGCCTTGGGAGCAAGCGCCAGGAGGTGGCCCCTTAGATGCCTGGGTACAGGCAAGAGATTTTCGCGGCAGGGTAACGTTTAACAGTGCCGGAAGCAGCTCGCTTAATTTTCCTGAATTGTTTGAATCCCCTATGCAGTTGAGTCATGCCGAGGGTGTGGTGGAGTGGGTGTATGATGGCCCAAGCACCATGATCAGTGGTAGGGATCTGCGCTTGGATTGGGACGGTGCCGAAGTGAGTGGAGGCTTTGGACTGATTGCGAGCGAGCACGGCGGACAATTTGGGCTTGATATAGCTTTTGCGAATGTTGATGCGCTTAATTACCCGCTCTCCCAGTGGCTGCCTGTTAAGGCACTTGAACCTGAGCTTCGTGAGTGGTTATTAACTGACGTAGGTGGTTATGTTCCCAGTGGCTTGCTCAAGCTTAGCTTTCCCCTGACCGATGACGAGGCGGAGTCAGAAAGTCAGTTTGCAGAGCAAATTTCCTCCACGTTGGCTCTGACTGTTACACAAGGGCGACTACCTATCGCGCCTGAGTGGCCTGTACTTGAGGAAATAGAGGGCAGGCTGGTTTGGAAGGACCAGGTGTTGGAGGCAGCTATTCAGCATGCTGAAAGCCAGGGCATTGAGGTCTCTGATGGGGTGCTAAAGATGGCCGATGAGACGCTTAATTTGTCGGGAAGTGTTCGCAGCGATAGTGATTCACTGCTGACGTTTCTCCAGACGATGCCCGAGCTTGATTTGCCCATACTTAACGATATTCGTGCAGAAGGCCGAGTTGAGGGTGACGTCGCTTTATCGTTGCCACTGAACGCGCCGGACTCATTGGCGCTGGAGATTAATGCTCGACCCAATGTCACAACGCTTGCTTTTCAACCCGTCGCTATTCCGCTAGAAGATATTCAGGGGGAGGTGACGTGGCAGCAGCACGGCGAGAAAAGCGCGTTGCTTGGCAACGTTTCGGGTCTATGGTCGGGTAATTCCATAGAAGCGGATATCAATGTTCCGGACGACGGTATTGCCTTGGGTGGAGATATTGATATTGCCACCTTATTTCAACTGGCCAATATTCCCGCTGAACAAGCTCGCCAGCTGTTTGAAGGGCGTGCTCAGTGGCGTGGGCAGGTCAATCTACAGCCATCACCGTCGCTGGTCCTTGAAAGCCGCTTGCTTGGCATTACAAGCAAGTTGCCAGCGCCATTTAGTAAGTCCGCTGAACAGCCATGGCCATGGCGGTTCAGCGCCGACTTCGACAGTGGTCGCTTAAGCTCACAGTTGGCTGACATCGTTAATGCTCGCGTGCAGCTTGGTAACGATGAACCGGCTGGGGCGATTACGCTAGGCAGCGCTGCTGCACCGAACGGTTGGCCGACGCAGCCAGGTTGGAGTGTTGTCGCGCAGCTTGATGAGTTGCCTCTCGATGACTGGCAAGAGGCGTTGTCACCGTTGATGCAGGCGTCGTCTTCGCCGAATGGCGATAGTAAGGGTACGCCAATATCAGTCATGCTGAGTACGCCTTGCGTATATTTCCGTGATGCGTGTTTTGGTCGCTTAGAAGCGACAGGTAATCTTGAAGGAAAGCGCTTGGCTATGCAGTTAAGCGGTGATCTTGTGTCAGGGCGAGTGAATTATCAGCCTGATAGCGAGCTGCCGCTGGATATTGCAATCTCGTCGCTGGAAGTCGACCGGCTATTTGATATGCCTGCTGCAGCGCATGATAGCAGTGCGCCAACACCAGGCTCTTGGATGGATGCTGTTGAAACTCAGCACACCACACCAATTGCTATGCCGGAATGGCTTAACCAACTGCCGGATGGCAGGCTCAGACTAGCCGATATTGGCGTTGGTGAAGGGCGTTTCGGACCGTTAACCGCTTATTGGCAAAGCCAGGATCAACGTTTTACTCTTTCCCCGGTTGGCCTGACATTAGGTCAGCTCTCTGCCCGCGGAGAGTTGGTGTGGGAGGGCGACGCTAACAATAGCCATACTCGCGCTGATATTTCGATACAAGGTGGTGATGTAGGTACTGCGTTAGAGCATCTCGGTCAACCAATCGCTATGCGTAGCCGTTCCACGGATGTTGGCGCCGCTCTGACGTGGCCAGGCGCTCCTTGGCAATTAGAGTTAAGTCGGGCAGATGGGAATATTCGAGCCGATGTACGGGATGGACGCTTTGTGACGCTGGAATCTACACCGGCTCGCTTGGTTGGTCTGCTGAATTTTGACAACATACTGCGTCGTTTGCGTTTCGATTTTTCGGACGTGACGGGACAAGGAACCGCGTTTGACCGGGTGCATGGCACGGCAGATGTCGCCACGGGGCAATTACAGCTACGCGGGCCGCTTACCATTGAAGCGCCATCTACCACGCTAACGTTAACGGGAAGCGTCAATCTTATACAACGTGAACTTGATCAGCGGTTAGGCGTCACACTACCTATTAGTCAGAGCTTGCCTATCGCAGCTATTGCAGTAGGTGCTCCGATCGTTGGTGGCGCTCTTTTTATAGCGGACCAGCTTTTTGGTAGCGCGTTAGATCAAGCAACCACTATTCACTATCGCGTGCGAGGTCCGTGGACGTCGCCGCAGATCACTCTAGAAGGCCCTTAATGACCGCACATAAGAGCGATGTAAATACCGCTGTTTCGATTTTGTTAACACCAAGTGGCCTGGATTTGGATGCCTTGGATACAGGGCTGTCTTACGCCATGGGAGCGGGCATCGATTATGCCGATCTCTACTTCCAACGTACTTGGCAAGAGGGCTGGGTGCTGGAAGATGGTGAGGTAAAAGAAGCCAGCTATAACATTGATGGCGGTGTTGGTGTGCGCTCCTTGGCGGGTGAAAAGACAGGCTTTGCCTACTCCAATCAAATTACCGCAGATGCGCTAATGGATACTGGGCGTACCGCCGCGGGCATTGTGCGAAGCGGTAAACAGCTGCCTGGGCAGCCGGTAGTGGCTGTCAGCGCTGCCGGTCGTTATGCAGGACTTGATCCGTTGGCGGGGCTTACAGCTGACGAAAAAGTGGCGATGTTGAAAGAAGCAGACCGCATCGCGCGCGCAGCTGACCCCTGTATTAGCCAAGTGAGTGCCTCATTGTCAGGCACTTATGAAGTGGTGTTAGTACGTGCCAGTGATGGCACCTTGGCGGCAGATATCCGCCCATTAGTGCGTTTTAACGTGAGTGTTATCGCAGCTAAAAACGGTCGGCGAGAGCGAGGTAGTGCTGGCGGGGGCGGTCGTTACTCTATGTCCCGGCTGCGAGATGAAAACGTAGCGGAACGCTATGCGAAAGAGGCTGTTCGCCAAGCCCTGGTTAACCTCGAAGCAGTCGATGCACCTGCTGGTCAAATGCCTGTTGTTCTCGGCGCAGGCTGGCCAGGTATTCTGCTTCATGAGGCGGTAGGCCACGGGCTAGAAGGCGATTTTAATCGTAAGGGCAGCTCAGCGTTTGCAGGGCAGATGGGCAAGCGTGTCGCAGCGAAAGGCGTGACGGTTGTCGACGATGCTACCGTTGCTGACTGCCGTGGTTCGTTAAGCGTGGACGATGAAGGCACGCCCGGGCAATACACACCGCTGATTGAAGACGGTATTTTAACGGGCTATATGCAAGACAAACTTAACGCCCGGTTAATGAACATGGCGCCAACGGGTAATGCGCGACGTGAATCTTTTGCCCATTTGCCGATGCCGCGTATGACCAATACGGTCATGCTGGCAGGCCAAGATGAACCCGCCGACATTATCAAAAGTGTTAAGCGCGGTATCTATGCGGTCAGTTTTGGTGGTGGTCAGGTCGATATTACATCAGGCAAGTTCGTGTTTTCAGCCAGCGAAGCCTACCTCATTGAAGATGGCAAAATTACCGCGCCTGTTAAAGGGGCAACCTTGATTGGCAGCGGCCCTGAGGCAATGGGGCGTGTTTCAATGATTGGCCATGATATGGAGATGGACACCGGTATCGGAGTGTGCGGCAAAGAGGAGCAGGGAGTGCCGGTAGGCGTTGGTCAGCCCACCCTTAAGCTGGATGAGCTGACTGTTGGCGGTACCCAGTCGTCGTAACTTGGCTTGGTCTTTATGACTCAGTCATTGAGGCATGCAAGGGTTAGAGTGCCAGCGTATCGCGTAAGTGTTTGAACAGCTTACGCGAGCTGGTTGGTGGTTTACTTTGCTCACGCTCTTTGCGTGCATTGCGTACCAGTTGTCGTATTGCCTGACGATCAGCGTTAGGGTATTCCGCCATAAATAGATCAACAGCACTGTCACCTTCTTCGATTAACCGATCGCGCCATTTTTCTAGTCGGTGAAAGGCATGATCGCGCTGCTCTTTTTCTTGCTCGATAGCGTCGAAGACACCCTGTATGGCAGTAAGGTCTTCTTTGCGAATAAGCTTGCCCACATATTGCATATGGCGACGGCGGCCTTCATGGGAGCGGATGCGCGAGGTTTCTTCTATGGCGCGTAACATGTCGTCAGAGAGCGGAAATTTTGCGCGTTCTGCAGGTTTCATGGCGATAAGCGTTTCGCCAAGCGCCTGGAGAGCATGCATTTCCCGCTTGAGCTGCGATTTGCTGGGGCGCTCTTCTTGTTCATCAATATCGAAGGGCTCGGGACGTTGCTTAGGCATACTAGAACTCACTAATTAGTTTCGTTTGCAGCATTATATCAGGCTGCGACCACAACATTGATCCGCCAATGCGATTCAGGCGAAAAGGAGGCCAAAATGGCACAAGCATTTGATGCAGCGGCCCAGCAGGTGCTGTTAACACAGCGTGCTGAAGAGGCGCTTGCGCTGGCAAAAAAATTAGGCGCAGATGCTGCCGAGGTCGGCGCTAGTGTAGATCAAGGCCTTGGGATAAGCGTGCGTCTTGGTGAAGTTGAAACCGTCGAGCTTTCACGTGATCAAGGGATTGCCGTTACGCTATATGTTGGGCAGCGCAAGGGCAGTGCCTCGTCTACCGATGCCAGCAGTGCGTCAATTAAAGCCACGGTAGAGAAAGCCCTGGCAATTGCCCGTTATACGGGTGAGGATCCTGCCGCAGGGTTGGCAGATGCATCGCTAATGGCAACTGACCTACCTGACCTTAAAGTACATTATCCATGGGCGTTGACGACTGACGAAGCAATCGAATTGGCGCTGGCATGTGAGCAAGCGGGGCGTGACGTAGCGGGTATTCATCAGTCGGAAGGTGCTTCGCTATCCAGTGGTGAGGGAGTGCGAGTTTATGCTAACAGCCACGGTTTCCTCGGCACCCAGAAAGGCAGCAGCCATTCGCTTTCCTGCATGCTGATTGCACAGGATGAGAAGGGTATGCAACGCGATTACGATTATACTTCGGCTCGTAATCCCGCCATGCTTCGTGATCCTGCGGAGGTTGGCCGCGAAGCGGCGTCACGCACGCTACGTCGGTTAGGCGCTCAGCGGCCGCCAACAGGCTCCTTCCCGGTGCTGTTTGACCCGTCGCTTTCCAGCGGCCTGGTAGGTCATTTAATGGGAGCGTTGGCAGGTGGGGCGCTTTATCGCGAATCCTCTTTCTTATGTGATCGTTTAGGTAGCCCGCTATTCCCGAGCTGGTTTGGCTTGGAAGAACGGCCTATGGAGATTGGAGCCACGGCTAGCTCGCCGTTTGATGCTGAAGGCGTTCAGACTCGTAATAATCGCTTTATTGATCAGGGTAGTGTCGCCAGCTATATGCTGTCTGCTTACAGTGCGCGGCGCTTGGGCATGCAATCGACAGGGAATGCCGGTGGGGCGCGCAATTTACGTCTGTTGGCGCCGCTGACGCCGCGAGATGATTTGCTGAAGCAGATGGGGCGTGGCATTTGGGTGACTGAACTAATGGGGCAGGGGGTTAACGGCGTGACGGGTGACTATTCACGAGGCGCTGCAGGCTTCTGGGTAGACAATGGCGAAATACAGCATCCCATCGAGGAGTTCACTATTGCCAGTAATTTGAATAGCATGTTTGCTGGCTTAGTTGCAGTCGGTGATGATACCGATACCCGTGGCAGTATTCACACGGGTAGTTGGCTAATTGATGCAATGACCGTCGCTGGTAACTAACAACTTGGCTAACGGCTCAGCTAACACGTTGGCTGACGCTGTTTTACTGATGTTAGTACTCTTCACTAATGTTAGTGCTCTTCGTCAAAACGCGCGTCGAACAGAGCTTCAATCGCCTCTAGTGCTTGTTCGGCGTCGTCGCCTTCCGCTTGGATTCTAAGTTCAGTGCCACAAGGAGCGGCCAGCATTAACAACGACATAATGTTGGCCGCATCTGCCATTTGCTGTTGCTTGTAAACGTGAATCTTGGCCGAAAACTGTTGGCCACACTTGACGAGTTTTGTCGCTGCGCGAGCATGAAGGCCGCGCTGATTAGTGAGTGTTAAGATTCTTTCTGGCACTCTGGTTCCTTTTTGCCGAGTGGGGTCGTGAAGAAAAAGGCGTTGCTTATTGCGCGTTTGTTGAAGGCGGGGATGTGGAAGGCTGCTGTTCACTGAGCGTGTACTGCAGGCCTAGCTCACGATGACGGAGTTGAACCTCTCCCGCTTGTTTCACCAGCATTTGCGCTAGTTGTTCCACCATAAAGACAGAGCGGTGCTGCCCACCGGTACAGCCAATAGCAATCGTCATATAGCTGCGTTGGCTATTTTGGTAAGCGGGTAGCCACTTTTCCAACCATGTCTGGATATCATTGCGCATTTCTTCAACGACGGGATATCCCTTCAGAAAGTGGATGATATTGGCGTCACGGCCAGTGTATTGGCGCAGTGTAGGATCCCAGTACGGGTTTGGTAAGCAGCGCACGTCAAAGACGAGATCAGCGTCAAGTGGGACGCCACGCTTATAGCCAAATGACTCTAGTGTCAGCGTTAATCTATCTTCACGCTGTTGAGCAACCTGATCCGTTATCCGGCGACGCAGGTCATGAACCGACAGACGTGATGTGTCGATCATCAGGTCAGCAAGATCACGGATGTCTAGCAGGGTTTCTTCTTCTTTATTGATGGCCTCTTCGAGCGTCATGTCACTGTCACGCGTCAGGGGGTGGCGACGACGCGTAGCTGAATAGCGCTCAAGCAGAATTCGGGCATCGGTGGTTAGATAGATAACCTGAAAGTGAATGCTTTTCTGACGCAAAGATTCGAGCATTTTTGGCAGCTGCTTTAGTGCAGCAGGCAAATTGCGCGCATCAATGCTTACCGCTAGTTGGGGACGTGCCCCTTGCTCACGAAGCTCATCCACCAGAGAGCTGAGTAGCATGGCCGGCAGGTTATCGATGGCGCAATAGCCAAGATCTTCTAACGCTTGTAAGGCGATAGATTTACCGGACCCTGAACGGCCGCTAATGATCACCAGTTGCATAGAGTGTCTCTTGGCATGCCAATAAAAATGAAGGTAAATGTTGAACTTGTAGGCAGTGTCTAACGGTGGACCGTTTAGCTAACAGGTTGTTCACGAATTTTTGCTGTTATAAGGTCCAATAGCTCACGTTGGCTAGCCGCTCTACGAAGCTGCTGGCGTGTGTCAACGCTGTTCATAATGGACGCCACTTGCCCTAATAAGGCTAAGTGCGTGTCGTCCGCTTCTTCGGGTACTAAAAGTACGAAAACAAGGTCGACGGGGTCGCCATCAATAGCATCGAAGTCTACGGGCTCAGCTAGCTTTAAGAAACCAGCTATAGGTGAGCTACAGTGAGGGCTGCGGGCGTGAGGAATAGCAACGCCGTTGCCTATTCCAGTGCTGCCCAAGCGCTCACGACCTATCAGGCGGCTGAAGACTTCTTGGCTATCTAGGCTTGGCGTATTTTGCGCAATAAAGGTGCTGAAAAATTCCAGCACCCTTTTTTTGCTACCCCCGGGGACGTCATACAGCACGCGCTCCGGGGGAAGAATGGTTTCCAACGTCATTGAGTTAACGCACGCCGGCGCCTTGGGCGCGAGCTTGTGCTTTTTCCTTGTGTTTAACGAGTTGACGGTCAATTTTGTCCGCTAGTGCATCAATTGCAGCGTACATATCATTGTCTAATGCTTCTGCGTGTAGATCGGCTCCGGCAGCATGCAGGGTGCAGGCAGCCTGTTGACGCTCCTTCTCAACAGATAAGGTTACTTGTACGGTGGTGATGTTGTCATAATGGCGCTCAACGCGTTCCAGCTTCTCATTTACATAGTCACGCAAGGCGTCAGTCAGATCTACGTGATGACCAGTGATATTTACTTGCATTGACGTGCTCCTTATCCATCGGACTGTTCTTCGATTGTAACCCTTTTTGCGCTATTGCAAAGCCCCTAGACGGACTTTGTCTCGTTAGCACTGTTTTATTAGCGTAAACGGCGGCGCTCGCTTGAAGAGGGAATACCCATTGATTCACGATATTTGGCCACCGTTCGCCTTGCTACTTGAATGCCACCCTCTTCCAATAGCGCCACGAGGCGGCTGTCTGAGAGGGGTTTTCCGGGCGGCTCATCTTGTACCAGCTTTTTGATTCGCGCTCGGATGGCAGTGCTGGAGTGATTGTCGCCGCCATCCTGGCCACTTACTTGGCTTGAGAAGAAGTATTTGAGCTCGAACACGCCACGCGGAGTATGAATATATTTCTGGGTGGTGACCCTGGAAATAGTAGATTCATGCATTTCCACGGCATCTGCGATATCGGCTAAGATCAGCGGTTTCATGGCTTCTTCACCGTGTTCCAGAAAGCCTATCTGGCGAGCGATGATTTCTCGACCCACCCGCAGCAGCGTATCATTTCGGCTTGAAAGGCTCTTGATGAGCCAGCGAGCTTCCTGAAGATGCTCTTTTAAAAATTGGTTATCTTGGCTCTTGTCAGCCCGTTTGATGAGGCTTGCGTAGTCAGGTTGAATGCGCAAGCGCGGCAGCGCCTCTGGGTTTAGCTCCAGGTGCCATCCTTCGTGGTCATGGCGGACGACTAAATCTGGCGTTACGTAGCTGTCATCTGTGTCGCCAAAGGCACTCCCAGGGCGGGGATCAAGGCTGCGGATCAAGCGAATGACATCATCAAGCTGCTCATCATCCAGACTTAACCGTCGCTTTAGCAGGCGCGCATCATCTTTACCGAGCGCTTCAAGAAATTGACGCACTAGCCGCTTGGCAGGCATCAACAGCGGTGTATCTTCGGGGAGTGAGGCGAGCTGCAGCATTAAGCATTCTCGCAGGTCGCGAGCAAATACACCGGTGGGTTCAAACTGTTGAAGGCGCAGCAGGGTTGTTTCAACTTCACGCTGGCTAAGGCCTTCATGCCCCTGGGCTTTAAGTCCTTCGCGAATGTCATTGAGCGGCTGTGTGAGGTAGCCGTTGGCATCCAGGGCATCGATGAGGCTTTCAGCAATGGCATGATCGCGTGGTGAAAAATCTGTCATGGCGAGTTGCCAAAGTAAGTGGCCATGTAAACTTTGACCAGCGGCTTGACGCTCAAAGTCTGGCCCCTCGCTACTGGCACCATGGCTACCCAAGTCTTGATAAGTGTCTGACCAGTCACTGTCAGTAGAGAGCTCGTTAGGAATGCTTTCGGACCACTCAGCTTCCTGGGGCTCGCTAACGGCCTGCTCGCCGAACTCGTCTTCCTGCTCAAGCATGGGGTTGGCATCAAGCGCTTGCTGAATTTCTTGACGGAGGTCCAGCGTTGATAGCTGTAACAGGGCGATGGCCTGCTGCAGCTGAGGTGTCATGGTCAGCTGTGTACCGATACGCAATTGAAGAGAAGCTTTCATGACCATCTGAGAACCACTCGTTAATCAGAAAGCTCCACCCTAGTGCGAGTTATGGCTTGGTGCAAGTGCAATAAGTATGCCACCCATACTATTTTTTCTGCAGGTGGCTGTTTACAGGCGGAAATCAGCCCCCAAATAAACGTCTCTTACCCGTTGGTTGTTGAGAATTTCCTGAGGGGGGCCGCTGGCGATGATATGGCCGTCACCTACAATGTAGGCAATATCGCAAATATCTAGTGTTTCTCTGACGTTATGGTCGGTGATCAGTACGCCGATATGGCGTTTTTTGAGTGCTCGAATGATCGTTTTAATATCGCCTACTGAGATCGGATCAACGCCGGCAAACGGCTCATCAAGCAGAATAAAGGCAGGCTCTGTCGCGAGTGAGCGTGCAATTTCAACACGTCTACGCTCCCCGCCTGAAAGACTCATGCCGAAGTTGTCACGAATGTGAGTGATGTGAAAATCTTCCAGTAGCGACTCAAGGCGCTGCTCCCGAGCGCTGCGATCGAGTTCTTTGCGAGTCTCCAGAATTGCCATTATGTTGTCGGCGACGGTCAGTTTGCGAAAAATAGAGGCTTCCTGGGGCAAGTACCCAATACCTGCCAGTGCACGTTCGTGCATAGGGGCATGGGTTAAATCAAGCCCGTCGATGCCTACCTTTCCAGCATCAGACTTTACCAAACCGACAATCATATAGAATGATGTCGTTTTGCCCGCGCCATTGGGGCCTAGCAGTCCTACCACGCTGCCTTGAGATATCTCTAGGTTAATATCCTTAACGACACGGCGGCGTTTATAGCTTTTGGCTAAGTGGTGGGCATAAAGTGTTTTTATCGGCGCTGTTTCTGATGCTGATTCTAAAGTTGTGTGAGGTGCAGACTCTGCATGTTTTGTCGCCACTGGTCACTCCTATTGTTCCGGCTGAAGAGTCATGCGGATACGTTGTGGTTCACTGCCGCTAACATCAGAACGCGCCTGAACTACACCTTGGTCGATAAAATACTCTAAGCGCCCACCTTCGAAGCGGTCAGCTTGCTGGGTCAGCTCCGCTTGGTCGATTAGCTCTACCCGACGCTCGGCAACATGATAAATGATGCGCTTTGCCCAGCCTTCCATTGGACTAGCTTGGTCTTCGAGCTGGTTGCGTATATAGGCTCGTCCACCGGTTGCAACGGCGCGCGATAGCTCGCCAGCATCGTTGCGCTGAATCTCAACGCGATCTCCGCGTAGCTGCATATTGCCCTGACGAATATCGACGTTGCCCGAATACACTGCAGTGCCTGCGCGTTGATCTAGATCTAAACGATCAGCCTCTACTTCTACAGGGGCTTGGCTTTGTGCCATGACCGGTAGCGCTGCCGCAGAAATAGGTAGTGTAATGACGAAGAGTGCCGTGCGAATAAGAGCGTTCATCGCGACTCCTACTGAGAACGAGTGGCAGGCGGGTGAACGCCGCGCACGTTATTGGTTAAGCGGATCTGGCTATCATCCAGCCATACATCCATACGTGAAGCGCTAATGCGTTGAGGCGGCTGCTGAAGTATGGTTTCGGCATCGCTCCAAGCATGGCGGGTGATGCCATTGTAATGTAATAACTCTGTATTCAACTGCCAGCCCTCATCAGGTGCAAGTAATTGGGCTGAGCCAGCTAGCGTGAGTGCTTGCGTGTCAGTATTTAGAGTGCCGCTCTGGGCCGTCGCTAGCCATTGACGCTCCTCTCTATCGAACAGTGTCGCCCTGGGAGAGGTAACCTCTGTCATCGCTGTTTGAGGGGTATGGACTAAGCGTGGCGTCGCCAGCGACTGTTGGATGGCACCGGTGTCACCAAACAGAGTGATTTCTGCATTTTCCAGTACATGGCCGGGCTCTTGAGCGCGAGCCTCAGGATCGATTAATTGGTCTTGAGGGCCGCGCGGGTCTAGCCACGCCAGCACACCACCTAGGGCAAATACCATGGTGGTTATCCAAACGCGTTTTTTAGCCCAAAAGCGCATTACGATTGGCCGTGTAGGTACGTATCTAAAACAGCATCCCAATGGCCTTGAGACATCAATAAGGTGTCGCAGATTTCACGTACGGCACCGTGGCCACCAAGCCGGTCGGTGATCCAGTCGGCATGGGTATGCATGTAATCAGGAGCATTAGGCACGGTAATGCCTACGCCAGAGCGTTTAATAGGAGCAAGGTCTGGTAGATCGTCACCACAATAAGCAACCTGCTCAAGCGTGATATCTAGGCGTTGGCAAAGCGCGCGTAACGTAGTGAGTTTATCTTCACATCCTTGATAAACATGGGTAATGCCCAGCGACGCAGCGCGTTGACTAACCATCGGAGAGTCACGCCCAGTAATTAAGGCAACATGGATTCCGACGCGCTTCAAAAGTTTGAGGCCGTGGCCATCTTGAGTATGGAATGCTTTGATTTCGATACCGTCGGCTTGGAAATAGAGGCGGCCATCGGTAAGTACGCCGTCAACGTCAATGGCAAGCAATTTTACACGGCGAATGCGGTCTTGTAGAGCGTCAGGTAAGGCCATGAAGCCTCCGTATTATTAATGTTGAAAAAGAGCGATTAAATGACACCGCTGGCAAGTAAGTCATGCATATGCAGGGCGCCAATGGGGCGCTGTTGATCATCCACGACCGCCAGTGCGGTGATTCGACTGTCTTCCATGATGCGTACCGCTTCAGCCGCTAACACCTCGGGGCCGATACGTTTTCCAGGGCGTGTCATAACATCATCAACGAGGACGTCACGTAGGTCATGAAACTGATCCAGCGTTCGGCGTAAGTCACCGTCGGTATAAACGCCAGCAAGGCGTCCTTCGCTATCGACGACGCAGGTAAAGCCCAATCCTTGGCGAGTGATTTCCAACAGGGCGTCCCGTAGCGGGCTACCTAATGCTACTTGGGGGAGGCGCGAGCCGTTGTGCATTAAATCCTTGACACGCAAAAGCAGGCGTTTGCCGAGGCTTCCACCCGGGTGTGAAAGGGCAAAATCTTCCGCGGTGAAGCCGCGCGCTTCTAATAATGCCACGGCTAAGGCATCACCCAAGGCGAGAGCCGCTGTGGTTGAGCTAGTCGGCGCTAAGTCGAGAGGGCAGGCTTCGCGCTCAACACCGCTGTTAAGGTGAGCATCGGCGTGCTTAGCTAATGTGGATCCTGGGCGCCCCGTCATGCTGACAAGCGGGGTTCCTAAGCGTTTCAATAGCGGAAGCAGGGCGGTGACCTCTGCGGTTTCGCCAGAGTTCGAGAGGGCCAGCACAACATCTGCGCGGGTGATCATGCCGAGATCGCCATGGCTGGCTTCACCGGGGTGTACAAAAAAAGCAGGTGTGCCGGTGCTTGCCAATGTTGCAGCCAGCTTGCCCGCAATATGCCCGGACTTACCCATGCCGGTCACTACTACGCGGCCCTGGCAGGCAAGGATAAGTTCACAGGCGTGGTCAAAGCTCTCATCAAGCTTTGCCTGAAGCCCACCGATAGCGGCCTGCTCAATTTGCAGTGTGCGCAGCGCACTTTCACGCAGTGGGCTAGGTGTCGATAGTGGCTGGCGCATGAGGACATCTCTTTTCATAAGCGGTCAAAAGTAGGTCGCTAAGAATAACATCTTGGCGCGGTTTGTAGGTAAGGCGCGTACCCTACTCCTTACTGCAGTAGCAGTGAGCGTATCTGTTACTGTGAGTAGCGTTCAGTTACGATGTTCGATAATATTTCGAAAACAGTGTTTTTTAAACTGCCTGTGCTTTTAAACTAGCCGTTTTTTTGAATTATTTGTTTTTAACTAACTCATGCGTAGCCAGCATACATTAATGCTGTTGCGGCAAGACGACCATCAAGGCCAGCCAGCCCATGACCGATGCTCCCTTCATCGAAATTGAAGATTTGTACTTCTCGCGGGGTGATCATGATATTTTTCGTGGAATCAATATGACGATTTCGCGTGGCCAAGTAACGGCCATCATGGGGCCAAGCGGTACCGGCAAGACGACACTTTTAAAGCTCATTGGTGGGCAATTAACGCCTGACCGAGGGCGAGTGCTAATCGACGGTCAAGATGTCCATCGCTTGTCGCGCAAGGCCCTGTTTACGTTGCGTAAGCGCATGGGTATGTTGTTTCAGAGCGGTGCCCTGTTTTCGGATCTTGATGTATTTGAAAACGTAGCGTTTCCGCTTCGGGTGCACACTGACTTGCCTGATCCGATGATACGCGATCTAGTACTTCTTAAGCTGCAGGCAGTGGGTTTGCGCGGGGCTAGGCACTTGTCGCCTGCTGAGCTTTCGGGGGGGATGGCAAGGCGTGTGGCGCTGGCTCGGGCGGTAGCGCTTGACCCAGAGTTAATCCTTTATGATGAGCCTTTTGTCGGACAAGACCCCATTTCTATGGGGGTGCTTGTACAGCTAATTAAACGGCTGAATCAGGCGCTGTCGCTTACGTCAGTGATCGTTTCGCACGATATCAAAGAGACTCTCAGCATTGCGGATTATCTATACCTTATTTCCGATGGGCAGGTAGTCGCCTCTGGCACGCCAAGCACCTTAGATACAAACCAAGATCCCCGGGTGAGCCAGTTTATCCATGGTGAGCCAGACGGGCCGGTGCCGTTTCACTATCCCGCTGAGACACTTTATCGCGATATTCTAGGCCAAGCCTCTGCAGGGAAGGTGCGTTAAATGCAATCAAACATTAAACATGCTATTTCGCATGTTGCTCGGCTGGGGCAAAAAGGCTGTGATGCCATAGAGTCGCTAGGGCGTGCAGGTGTTTTTCTTGCCCAGTCAGCAGTAGGGCTGCCTTCTCGGGAAGGGTGGTCGCTGTGGCTACGCCAAGTACACTTTGTCGGTGTGCTGTCTCTGGCTATTGTGCTGGTGTCAGGGCTGTTTATAGGCATGGTGCTTGCGCTGCAGGGGTTCACCATTTTGGTTGATTTTGGGGCAGAGCAGGCGCTCGGCCAGATGGTTGCTCTTTCACTTCTCCGAGAGCTGGCGCCGGTGGTCGCTGCGTTATTGTTTGCCGGGCGCGCGGGCTCTGCGTTAACGGCGGAAATTGGCCTTATGAAGGCGACTGAGCAGTTAACAAGTATGGAAATGATTGGCGTTGATCCACTGCGTCGGGTTGTGGCTCCACGGCTGTGGGCAGGTTTTATTGCGCTTCCCATTCTGACCGTTGGCTTTAGCGTGGTGGGGATTTGGGGGGGCTATCTGGTTGGTGTGGAATGGCTGGGAGTATTTGAAGGTTCTTACTGGAGCAATATGCAGGCTAGCGTTTCGTTTATTGATGATATTGGTAATGGAATCATCAAGAGCCTTGTGTTTGCAGTGGTCGTTACCTGGATTGCGGTGTTCCAAGGGTATGACTTGGTGCCTACCTCTGAAGGTATTTCACGTGCGACAACACGCACGGTGGTGTATTCATCGCTTGCTGTTTTGGGGCTGGATTTTGTATTGACCGCCGTGATGTTTGGCGGCCTTTAATGGGTGGAGCAATAACATGAAGCGCAGTAAAACCATGGAGTTTGGCGTTGGCCTGTTTATGTTTGCGGGCATTCTGGGGCTTATTTTTTTAGGCTTGCGCGTAAGTGGCATGACGTTTTCAACATCTTCTGACACGTTTCGTCTTGAGGCTAGCTTTTCCAATATTGGTAGTCTGAAGCCACGTGCGCGGGTCACTATGGCCGGTGTCACTGTAGGGCGGGTAGAGAGCATTGAACTTGATACCGAGTGGTATGATGCGCGGGTGGTGTTAAGCCTCGATAGCGACCTTAAAGGCCAGCTTTCGCAAGATACTACCGCGGCTATTTTGACGGCTGGGCTGCTCGGTGAGCAGTATATTGGCTTGAGTGTTGGCGGCGCTCCTGACGTACTGGAAGAGGGGGATGTTATTCGAGATACCCAGTCTGCCTTAGTGCTTGAAGAACTTATCCAGCAATTTGTATCCAATATGGTTACTAACTAGGCACCGTGAGTGCTGTCAGTTGTTATGAGGTGACTTTGATGAAAGAAAATAGCGTAATGTTGGTCCGTCGTTGGCTCTTTTTGTTGTTGCTAGCGGTTTTTCTGCTGCCTTTTGCTGCTCAGGCCCAGTCGCAATCACCAGAAGCGTTGGTTCGTGACAACGTTAATGGCTTCATGGAGCAGATTAAGGGTAGAGAGGATTATTACGCCAATAATCTTGATGAGCTTAAAGCGTTAGTCAACGATAGCCTGAATGATGTGGCGGATTTTCGCTATATTGGCGCTAGCGTGATGGGCAGCTACTTTCGCAACGCAACGCCAGAGCAGCGTAGCCGCTTCGCCGATGTCTTTCGTCAAACCCTGATCGACACCTACACGCGTGGTCTCGTAACCTTTGATTATGATGAGTTGAGAGTGTTAACCGACCAGCGCGGTCAGCGCTATGAAGATCAAGCCAGTGTTGATATGGAAGTGGTGGCTACTAATGGTCAGGTTTACCCGGTTAGCTATAGCCTGCGACTTTCAAATGGTGAGTGGAAAGTAGTCAATGTCATTGTTAATGGCATCAATTTAGGACTGACCTTCCGCAATCAGTTTGATCAGTCGATGCGCGAAAATAATCGAGACTACGATGCTGTTATTCGTAGCTGGTCACCCGAAATTGGTGTCGACGAGCTAGAGCAAGGGGGCAACGCGTGACGACGCTGTTATCTATGCCCCATGTTTCGCTGATTGCGCAGCCTTGCGCGTTGGTGGTTCAGGGTGATCTCAATGTCAATGCAGCGGCCGAACTGGCCGCTGCAGGCGTTAAATGGCTTGAAAGTTCTCGGTTAGCTGATGTCGTTCTCGATTTTTCAGGGGTTACGAAGGCAAGTAGTGCGGCGATTAGCGTGCTGTTTGAATGGCTGCGGGCCTGTCACTCGCTAGGCATTGTCGTTACGTCGATTGCCTTGTCTACTCCGCTGGAGCGTTTAACGTCGCTCGCTGAGCTTGATGCACTAATAGGTTCGCCCAACGCTGAAGCGTGAGTGCTCGTCTGGCATCGCCAAGCGTGCCGCTTTTCTTTATCATGTTTCTTGATTCCTCACTAATTCAACGTCCCTACCTATTTCAATGACCCAAAGGAGTTCCCTGTCCTATGCAACCCCATGAGGTAAAAGCACTGCTTGAGTCCCGCATCGATGGATGTGATTTTCATATTCAGGGTGAAGGCTGCAATTTTCAGGTGATCGCGGTTGGCGAAGCTTTTGAAGGTCTTTCTGCCGTAAAGCGTCAGCAGCTGGTTTATGCGGCGCTAAGTGATGAAATTGCATCCGGCGCTCTGCACGCCATTAGTATTAAAACGTTTACTCCGGCGCAGTGGCAAACTGCACCGGAGAACGCATAGTAGTGGCTTCTCTATGGACAAATTAATCATTACCGGCAATGGGTCGGTAGATGGCGAAGTGTGGGTGAGTGGCGCTAAAAATGCGGCGTTGCCAATTTTGTGTGCCAGCCTTTTGGCAGATGGCCCGGTCATTATTGGTAATTTGCCACATTTGCAGGACATCACTACGACGCTAGAGTTGCTAGGGCGCATGGGCGTTGAGCCGGTGATGGGAGAGAAACTCAGTATTCAGCTTGACGGCTCTCAGGTAACGCAGTGTCATGCCCCCTACGAGCTAGTCAAGAAGATGCGCGCCTCCATTCTAGTGTTAGGTCCGTTGCTAGCACATTTCGGTAAGGCAGATGTTTCTCTGCCAGGAGGGTGTGCCATTGGTTCGCGTCCTGTGGACTTGCATATCCGTGGTCTTGAGGCGATGGGCGCAGAGATCCGCGTAGAAGCGGGTTACATTCGTGCTCGAGTTGATGGTCGCTTGAAAGGGGCGACTATCTTCTTTGATACAGTGACGGTAACGGGTACTGAAAATCTGCTGATGGCGGCCACGCTCGCGGAGGGCACCACTATTCTTGAAAATGCTGCGCGCGAGCCGGAAATTGTCGATCTCGCCGAGTGTTTGATCAAGATGGGGGCTGATATTCGCGGGCATGGTACTGACACTATCGTGATTGAGGGCGTTGCGACGCTGCACGGCTGCGAGCACGATGTCATGCCAGATCGCATTGAAACGGGTACTTTCCTGGTGGCTGCTGCCATGACAGGCGGCCGCGTGAAAGTTAAGCGCACCCGTGCCGATATTTTAGAAGCAGTGCTTGCGAAGCTTGAAGAAGCGGGCGCTGAGATTACCAGTGGCGATGATTGGATCGCTTTGGATATGCACGGTAAGCGCCCAAAAGCGGTGAATATTCGCACGGCACCTTATCCTGCATTCCCTACCGATATGCAGGCCCAGTTTGTGGCGATGAATGCTGTCGCTGAGGGGAATTCCCGGGTGGTGGAAACCATCTTTGAAAACCGTTTTATGCACGTGCAAGAGCTAAACCGGATGGGGGCGAATATTGCCCTTGAAGGAAATACGGCACTGATTGAAGGCGTAGAAAAGCTTTCGGGTGCGCCGGTAATGGCTACCGACCTTCGTGCGTCAGCATCACTGGTAATCGCGGCAATGATGGCTGAAGGCGAAACGCTTGTAGATCGTATTTATCACATCGATCGTGGTTATGAGTGCATTGAGGAAAAACTACAGCTGCTGGGTGCGCGCATTCGCCGTATTCCTGGCTAAGCCATGTTATTAACCATTGGCCTAAACAATGAGTAAGCAACTTATTTTAGCCCTTTCAAAAGGGCGTATTCTGGAAGAGACGCTGCCGCTGTTGGCGGATGCGGGAATTACCCCAGTAGAAGATTTGGGTAAAAGTCGTAAGCTGTTGTTTGATACTAATTTGCCAGATGTGAAATTAGTAATTATACGGGCAACCGATGTGCCGACCTATGTACAGCTGGGTGCCGCGGATGTGGGGATTGCGGGTAAAGATGTTCTGCTTGAGCATGGTGCTGAAGGGCTATACGAACCCCTAGACCTGGATATCGCTCGTTGCAAGCTGATGACGGCTGGTGTGACAGGTCAGTTGCCTGCTGAAGCGCGTCGTCGTGTAGCTACTAAGTTTGTAAACGTGGCGAGGCGTTACTACGCAGAGCAGGGTATTCAAGCCGAAGTGATCAAGCTCTATGGGGCGATGGAGCTTGCTCCTCTGATGAATTTGGCCGATGAAATTGTTGATATCGTGGATACCGGCAATACGCTACGCGCCAATGGCATGGAGCCTCGTGAACTTATTGCCCACATCAGTACCCGCTTAGTGGTTAATAAAGCAGCTATGACCAT
The DNA here is from genome assembly GCF_007989605.1 of Vreelandella venusta. Taxonomy (GTDB): domain Bacteria; phylum Pseudomonadota; class Gammaproteobacteria; order Pseudomonadales; family Halomonadaceae; genus Vreelandella; species Vreelandella venusta. The sequence goes on from NZ_BJUL01000005.1 coordinate 193,838, forward strand.
GAAGCATGACCGTATCAAGCCACTATTAGCCCGCCTGGAAAGTGCGGTTAAAAAGCGCCAGACTCAGCCTATTGAATGACACGAGGTTTACCATGAGCGATAAGTCCACAGCCACCATTGCCCGTCTCTCGACTGTTGATGGGGCATTCCATCAGCATTTAGACGCGCTGCTGGATTGGGAAGGGGTGTCTGATAAGGCAGTGCAGGCTCGTGTTGAAGAGATATTGGCAGATGTTAAGCGGCGAGGTGACAGCGCGGTGGTTGAGGCGACCAATCGCTTTGATCGCCTGTCTGTCGAGAGTATGGAGCAGCTATGCCTATCTCCTGAGCAACTGAAAAAGGCCTTTGACGGCCTGCCTACTGAGCAGCGTAATGCGCTGTCGGCCGCCGCTGAGCGTATTAAGCGTTATCATGAGCGCCAAAAGCCAAGCTCGTGGCAATACGAAGAGGCTGATGGAACAGTGCTTGGCCAAAAGGTCACCCCGCTGGACCGCGCAGGTATTTATGTGCCGGGTGGTAAAGCTGCTTATCCTTCATCGGTGTTAATGAATGCTATCCCTGCCCATGTGGCTGGTGTGCGTGAGATTGTGATGGTTGTGCCGACTCCGGACGGTGTGCTGAATGATCTTGTGCTGGCAGCTGCGCATTTGGCGGGCGTCGACTATGTGTTCACGATTGGCGGCGCCCAGGCAATCGCGGCGCTTGCCTATGGTACGGAAAGCATTCCGCGGGTAGACAAAATCGTAGGGCCTGGAAATATCTACGTAGCAACTGCTAAACGCGCGGTATTTGGTCAAGTTGGTATTGATATGATTGCCGGTCCCTCTGAAATCATGGTGGTGTCTGACGGCCAAACAGACCCAGATTGGTTGGCAATGGACTTATTCTCTCAGGCTGAGCACGATGAGGATGCCCAGGCGATTTTTGTTAGTTGGAAGGCTGATCACCTGGATGCCGTTGAGGCTTCAATTGAGCGATTATTGCCGACGCTTGAGCGGGAAGATATTGCCCGCGCTTCACTGCAACGTCGTGGTGCATTGATTCTTTGCCAAGATCAAGCCGAAGCCATTGAGTTGATCAATCGTATCGCGCCGGAGCACCTGGAGCTTTCTGTTGAGACGCCTGGCGACTGGCTCGATGACGTGCGTCACGCTGGAGCAATCTTTATGGGGCGGCATACGTCGGAAGCTCTGGGTGATTATTGTGCAGGGCCGAACCATGTGCTGCCCACGTCTGGAACCGCTCGTTTTTCATCGCCGCTGGGGGTTTATGATTTCCAAAAGCGCTCCTCCATTATTCACTGCTCGCCTGACGGTGCGTCTGAGCTTGGTAAAATAGCCTCTGTGCTTGCCCGGGGTGAGTCGCTGACGGCCCATGCGCGTTCAGCGGAGTATCGTATTAACGATTGAGTCTTGTTTGAAAAAAAACGCCGCTTGAAAAAGCGCCGTCTGAACAAGCGTCGATAGCCATCAGAGCGACTTACGAGTCGCTCTGATGCTCGCCTGACGTAGCATTGATGGGTACTGGCCGTTCACCGACCTCCAGTGTCATATCCATGCGCTCACCGCTTCGTACGATCGTCAGCGGTAATTTTGTGCCGGGGGGGATGGAGGCAATCGCGCTCATTGTTACCCGAGCATCTAAAATCACTTGACCGTCAATAGACAGCAAAACATCGCCGGGCTGTAAGCCTGCTTTAGCGGCTGGCCCGTCCTTCACAACGCCAGCCACAATCACGCCTTGAGGGGTTCTTAATCCAAATGATGCGGCCAGCTCGCGGGAGAGGGCTTGTGCTTCTATGCCTAGCCAGCCGCGTATAACGCGACCGCGGGTAACCAGTTCATTCAAGATGCTATGGGCAAGGTTGGCTGGAATCGCAAACCCAATTCCTTGTGATCCTCCCGATCGTGAGAAAATGGCCGTATTAATACCCACTAAAGCGCCGTCAGGGTTGACTAGCGCCCCCCCAGAATTGCCTGGATTTATCGCTGCGTCTGTTTGAATGAAGTCTTCATAAGCATTTAAACCTAGGTGGCTGCGCCCCGTCGCGCTGATAATGCCCATGGTAACGGTTTGTCCAACGCCGAAAGGATTGCCAATAGCGAGTGCTACATCGCCCACCGCCACCTGCTCTGAGTCAGCAAGCTCAATTACCGGCAAGTCATCAAGGGCAATGCGTAAAACGGCAAGGTCGCTTTCTGGATCAGTGCCAATTACTTCAGCCAGTGTTTCCCGGCCATCGCGGAGTGCCACCTGTATTTGATCGGCGCCATTAATGACATGGTGATTGGTTAGCACATAGCCGTCATGGCTGACGATAACGCCTGAACCAAGGCTCGACAGCATTCGCTGGTGAGTGGTTGCATCGTCGCCGCTGAAGAACTGCTGGAAAAAAGGGTCAGACATCAGCGGATGCTGGTCGCGTTCAACAATACGTGATGAATAGATGTTGACGACGGCTGGCGCCGCTTGATTAACGGCATTGGAGTAACTTGCAGGCCCTTGATTGCGGTTGAGCGGTTCTGCTTGGCGAATCTCAGGGGCAGGTCGATTTGCTGCTGACTCTCCGCTAGTGGGTACTAGCGAAGGAGGAGGCTCGACCGTTGCGGGTGGCGTTTGCCGAAAAGGATTAGGCAAATACTCTGGGAAAGCAAGTAGCACCAAGGCGGCGAGCAATAGCCCGGTGATAATTGGCCATATATAGGGCAGCACAGAGCGGTGCATGCGAAATTTCCTCAGCGGGTGATAGTCTAAATGGTCGCGAGGTTCGCGAGGTTCGCGAGGTTCGCGATAACGCGAAGCGATATTTACAATAGTCCCATCGTAACACTTTATTGAGATGTTCCTCACGATAGCTTGTTAATCGGTTAAGGAGTCAGTGTGATCCATCGTGACCAACTAGTAGCTGCATGCGACCATCAATTGCGGTCATCGCAATTCAAAGATTTTACCGTTAACGGCCTTCAAGTAGAGGGGCGTGACACGGTAACACGCGTGGTGTCGGGCGTGACGGCATGCCAGGCGTTATTAGAGGAGGCAGTCGCTTGGCGAGCGGACATGGTGTTGGTGCACCATGGTTATTTCTGGAAAAACGAACCGGTGGCCATTACCGGCATGAAACAGAAGCGAATTAAAACGCTCTTGGATAACGAAATGAGCTTGCTGGCTTACCATTTACCATTAGATGCGCATGCCGCGTTTGGCAATAATGCCGAGCTGGCCAAGCGTCTGGGGTGGAAGGTCGAGGGATGCATTGATGGTGAGCTTGGTGAAGGGCTGTTATGGTCCGGGCGATTGGCTGAGCCGCTAAGCGTTGCAGAGTTGGGTGGTCAATTGGCTGCAGTGCTCCATCGAGAGCCTTTGGTGGTTGAGTCGCCTTTGGTTGGCTCTGTGGAGCGGGTTGCATGGTGCACCGGAGGTGCTCAAGATATGATTACGGCGGCTTACGATGCAGGCGCGCAAGTTTTCGTGTCTGGGGAAATATCAGAGCGCACGACGCACCTGGCTAGAGAGATGGGGATTCATTACATCGCTGCTGGCCACCATGCTACAGAGCGTTTTGGTGTTCAGGCGCTGGGTGAGTGGTTGGCAAGTGAGTATGGTGTGGAGCATCGGTTTATCGATATCGATAATCCCGCTTAGTACTCGCTTGTGCAAAGCATCCGCATCGATTTGCTATGCGGATGCTTTGACCTTGTTAATTACTAATAACGAGGAGGTTGTGGAGCAGGCTCATCATGCTCTTTCAAGCTGTCTTTTAGGCCAAAGTCTTCAGACAGCGTCCCGCTTTTGCCATCCGCATAATCACGAGGAGTGTTAACGTCGCTTTCCTCCTCTGTGCCAGGCGCGAGTTTGCTTGTGGGAGGCGTTGTGGCTGTTTCCAGTCTCCATTCAGCAGCTTCGCTGTCTATTTGTTGCTCTAGTCGATCAGCTTCCTGGCGAATATTAACAATATGCTGCTGAATACCGGAAAGGTGGCTTCCCATGCCTTTCTTAAGCTCGGCTATTTGATGCTCACGCTCAAGCAAAGACTGCTTTAGTGTGGCGTGGTCACGTTGGCTTTTGCTGAACAGGCGATAGCACGCTAAGCCGATAACAAATCCAATAACGACACCGATAATCGCAACAGTGAATGGCGAGCTTGCTTCCACAGTATTCTCCCTAGAGATGATGCACGCCACCAAACGCATGGCGGGGTTTGACAAACAGCTTAACAAACAGCTTAACAAAGCGTGACTATTATAGGCGCGTATCCGTTGGTTGGGTCAATCCGCTCATGCGCTTAGTTATTATGCAGCGTATAATACTGTTTTTTTATTTGGGCAGACTGTGTTCTTACAACGTCACAGTTTCGTTCACGATGTGGGCTGTGGGAGCGAGTTGATGTCATCATTATCTGCACGTAAAGACAGCGAGCAGGCGAGCCGATTAACGCCTTTTGCGCGGTATCAGGAAGACTTAAAGCGTGACGATTTCCAGTATGACCCTGCTCAAGAGCAGGCGGTTAAACACCTGCAACGCCTTTATGATGAGCTGCTAGTCACTCCGGCTAGTGCTCCTAAGGCGGTCATTGCCAACAAAGGATTAAAGGCAAAAGTTGCCGGATTGCTGGGTAAAAAAGCCAGTGCCAGCGAGCCGGTGCTGCCTGACGTTAAGGGGCTCTACTTTTGGGGAGGTGTGGGGCGTGGGAAAACGTATCTAGTCGACACTTTCTACGAAGCGCTGCCGTTTCCTGAAAAAATGCGCACCCACTTTCATCGTTTTATGCAGCGCGTTCATAATGAGTTGACGCACTATAAAGGCGAAAAGAACCCGTTGACGCTGATTGCTGGCAAGTTTGCTAGCGAAGCGCGCGTTATTTGCTTTGATGAATTTTTTGTCAAAGATATTACCGACGCGATGATCTTGGCAAATTTGCTTGAGGCGCTATTTGAGCGTGGTGTGGTGTTGGTGGCGACATCAAATATAGTGCCGGACGACCTTTACAAGGATGGGCTGCAGCGCGCACGGTTTGTTCCCGCCATTGAGCTAGTGAATCGTCACTGCGAGATCGTCAACGTCGATTCTGGTGTTGACTACCGTTTGCGTGCCCTGGAGCGAGCTGAAATTTTTCATGCGCCGCTTGATGAGGCGGCAGAGCAGGAGCTGAGCAGGAGTTTCAGAGAAATAGCTGGCCATGAGGGCGAGGAGGGGGCGCCTCTTGAGGTTAATCATCGCGTTTTAAAGACACGTCGACTCCACGACGATGTGGCATGGTTTGAATTTGTCGAACTCTGTGATGGGCCGCGTAGCCAGAATGATTATATTGAGCTGGCCAGGGAGTTTCATACGGTTTTGGTGTCTAACGTCACTCAGATGAATGCAAAAACTGACGATCAGGCTCGCCGCTTTATTAATATGGTTGATGAGTTTTACGATCGCGGGGTCAAGCTGTTGATGTCGGCAGAGGCGCCAGTTGAAGCACTGTATCGCGATGGCAAGCTGACCTTTGAATTTCAGCGGACGCTGTCACGCCTGCAGGAAATGCAGTCTAAAGAGTATTTAGCGCTACCTCATAAGCCCTAGTATCGGGTACGCCGATAAATACGCTGCAAGCAAGAATAATATCAATAAGAGCGATATTAATAAAAAAGAGTGGCGGTACTTAACTTGCGGTGATACTTGCTGTAGAATGCCGCCTCGCTGCACGTTGCTGGTTTTTTTCTGGCAACCAAAAAAAATAGGGATGGTGCTTCATTGCTTATATAGCGGTGTGAGCTACCCAACACACTTAATCTGGTGATTTTATCCATGAAGACGTTCAGTGCTAAGCCGCAGTCCGTCCAGCGCGACTGGTACGTAGTCGACGCTACGGACAAAACGCTCGGTCGTCTGGCAACCGAGATTGCTCGCCGCCTGCGTGGCAAGCATAAACCCGAATTTACTCCTCACGTTGATACTGGCGATTACATCGTTGTTATCAACGCTGAAAAAGTCCATGTAACCGGCAATAAGGCGAAGGCTAAAACCTACTATCGCCACACGGGTTACCCGGGCGGTCTGCGCTCTATGACATTCGACAAAATGCTTGATCATGCCCCTGAGCGCATTATTGAGTCTGCCGTTAAAGGCATGTTGCCGAAAGGTCCTTTGGGTCGCGCCATGTACTCAAAATTGAAAGTGTACGCCGGTGCCGAGCATCCGCATGCTGCCCAACAGCCGCTTGAACTGAACATCTGAGGAAATCTTCGCCATGACACAGCAGTATTACGGTACCGGGCGCCGCAAGACTTCCACCGCTCGCGTGTTTATGAAGCCGGGCTCTGGCAAAATTACTGTCAATGATAAAGATCTTGACCTGTATTTTGGTCGAGTAACTGGTCGTATGGTTGTTCGTCAGCCGCTTGAGTTGACTGAAACACTGAACCAGTTTGACGTGTTCGTCACTGTTGCTGGCGGTGGTGGTTCCTCTCAAGCAGGCGCCATTCGTCACGGCATCACTCGCGCCCTGATGAACTATAATGAAGATCTGCGTCCAGCATTGCGCGCTGCCGGTTATGTAACCCGCGATGCCCGTCAGGTTGAGCGTAAGAAAGTCGGTCTGCGTAAAGCACGTCGTCGTCCGCAGTTCTCTAAGCGTTAATTTTACGCTATGCGGCAAAAGCGCCCGGGTCAAAGACCTGGGCGCTTTTTATTGGAATATCAAAAAATTATAACGCTTATACCACCATGGTCACGGGCGGTTGTTCTTGTGCAGAGCGCTTTGTTTTTTTAACATAGAGCGTATTTGATATTCGTCGTCGCAAGACGCCTTTGCGGCGGAACGGGTAAGCTGATGGGAGAAACCAGAAATGGCAGATAACGGCGTAAACAAAGGTCGGCGCCGTTTCCTTGTAGGCGCCACCTCCGTTGTGGGGGCGGTGGGCGCTGTCGGGGTTGCGGTCCCCTTTGTGGCTTCTTGGCAGCCTAGTGCCAAGGCAAGAGCGGCAGGCGCGCCTGTTCAAGCTGATATATCGAAGCTTGAGCCTGGGCAGCGTATGACCGTCGAATGGCGTGGTCGGCCGATTTGGATTATTAACCGTACGCCGGAAATGATCGAGCGAACGGAAGCGTTAGGTGCCGACAGCTTAGCGGATCCTAATTCAGAGGTGCCGCAGCAGCCAGCATATATCCAAGGTGGTCTGCGCTCTATTAAGCCAGAAATAGGCGTGTTGATTGGTATTTGCACGCATTTGGGCTGTTCACCCTTGTTCCGACCTGAGCCGAATGCCGAAGGGGTTGGGGTGGAGAACTGGCCGGGTGGTTTCTTCTGCCCATGCCATGGCTCTCGCTTTGACTTGGCTGGTCGCGTATTTAATAACGTACCTGCGCCGACTAATCTTGAGGTTCCACCCTACCGCTTTGAAAATGATGACATTATTGTCGTCGGCGAAGATGAGGAGGCTGCCTGATGGGTAATCCGAATAAAGCCAAGGCGGAAAAGGGCCTCATGCGTTGGGTAGATGATCGCTTCCCCGCTACTCAGATGTGGCAGGAGCATCTTTCCAAATACTACGCGCCTAAAAATTTCAACTTTTGGTATTTCTTTGGCTCATTAGCGCTGCTGGCGCTGGTTAACCAAATCTTGACCGGGGTTTGGTTAACCATGAGCTTTAACCCCTCTGCTGAAGGTGCATTCGATTCTGTCGAATACATTATGCGTGATGTGGAGTGGGGGTGGCTGATTCGCTATATGCACACCACCGGCGCTTCTGCCTTCTTCCTTGTCGTCTATCTACATATGTTCCGTGGCCTCTTGTATGGTTCCTACAAAGCGCCTCGTGAATTGGTGTGGGTGTTTGGTATGACGATTTATCTGGTGTTGATGGCCGAAGCCTTCATGGGCTATTTGTTGCCATGGGGCCAGATGTCTTACTGGGGTGCTCAGGTTATTATTTCGTTGTTCTCAGCGATTCCTGGTATTGGTCCCGACCTAGCGCAGTGGGTGCGTGGTGACTTCCTGATCTCAGGCATTACCCTTAACCGTTTCTTTGCACTGCATGTGGTGGCTCTGCCAATCGTTATTTTAGCGCTCGTCGTGTTGCATATTATTGCGCTACACGAAGTGGGTTCAAATAACCCTGACGGCATTGATATTAAGCAGAAGAAGGATGAAGCGGGTGTACCGTTGGATGGAATTCCTTTCCACCCTTACTACACGGTAAAAGACCTGGTAGGTATTGCGGTCTTCCTGTTTGTTTTCTGCGTAGTGGTGTTCTACTTCCCAGAGGGCGGCGGCTACTTTATTGAGAAGCCAAACTTTGATCAAGCGAACCCGCTAAAAACGCCTGATCACATCGCACCTGTTTGGTATATGACGCCTTTCTATGCCATTCTTCGCGCTATCACTTTCTCCGTGTTCGGCTTAGACGCTAAGTTCCTCGGTGTTATCTTTATGGGCGCTGCGATTGCGATATTGTTTGTTCTGCCCTGGCTGGATCGTAGTCCAGTGCGCTCAATGCGCTACAAAGGCTGGATGTCGAAAACTATGCTGACGCTGTTTGCTATCAGCTTTGTCATCCTTGGTGTTTTGGGTGTGTTGCCATCTACAGAGGGCAGGACGCTACTAGCCCAGGCCTGCACCGTGATTTATTTCGCCTTCTTTGTCTTGATGCCGTTCTACACCAAGCTGGAGAAGACTAAACCCGTTCCGGAAAGGGTGACTGGCTAATGAAAAAGTATCTACTTGGACTCCTTTTCGCGTTAGTGCCAGTAACTGCGATGGCTGCCGGTGGTGCGAGTGTGCCTCACTCGATGGATCCTGATCTGCATGATCAAGCCTCGCTGCAAAATGGCATGAAGCTCTATGTTAACTACTGCATGGGCTGTCACTCGCTTCAGTATCAACGCTTTGCTCGTGCGGCTGAAGATCTGGGGATGCCCCAGGATTTGGTTGAAGAAAATCTGATTTTCTCATCTGATTTGGGGTTCAATGATCAGATGCACATTGCAATGAATAGTGGTGATGCTGAGTCTTGGTTCGGTGCGCCGCCGCCAGATCTATCGCTTAAAGCGCGTGTGCGTGGAACGGACTGGATCTACTCTTATCTGCTTGGTTTCTACAAAGATCCGAGCCGCCCCACTGGTGTTAACAACACGGTATTCGATTTAGTTGCGATGCCTAACGTGTTGGAGCCACTGCAGGGTGTACAAGAGCTGGTGTGTGCGGAAACGGATCATCCGGTGGCGGGTCAGTCACCCGATCCTTTGTCGGGTAAGTACCAGTCTTGTGATGTGCTGCAAGTAACCCAGCCAGGTTCCATGGAGCCTGCTGAGTTTGAGGAAGCAGTGTATGATCTTACTAACTTCCTAGCTTATGTGGGCGAGCCCTCCAAGCTTCAAGCTCAGGCATTAGCACCTAAAGTGCTGATCTTCATTTTCATTTTTGGTGTAATTGCCTACTTGCTTAAGCGTGAGTATTGGCGAGATGTTCACTAATTATTAAGTGATGAGCGGCATGTCGGGCGCACGGCGGAAGCCGTGCGCCCTTTGTTTATCTAGTCAGTCGTAATGCAAAGCGGGTTACCATCCCATAAGCTAGCGCTGGCGTGTTATTATCAAAGATTGTTTTGATGCGAGGATGCTTTCATGGGTGTTGTGGCCAAGCGGTCGTCGATGATCTTTTACTCTGGTAATGATGATCATTTTAGTCATCGTGTACGCATTGTTCTGGCTGAAAAGGGGGTGGCGGTTGATATCGTTGATGTCAGCGACGAGCGTCCGCCTGAAGAGTTAGCAGACCTCAACCCGTACAACAGCGTGCCTACGCTGCTAGATCGTGACTTGGTGCTCTATGAGTCTAAGGTCATGATGGAGTATCTGGATGAGCGTTTCCCTCATCCTCCTTTGCTGCCTGTTTATCCGGTGGCGCGGGCGCAAAGCCGTTTGTGGATGCATCGTATTGAGCGCGAGTGGTGCCCAATGCTGGAGCAAATACGCACTGGTGGTAAAAAGGAAGCGGAAAAGGCGCGTAAAGAGCTGCGCGAAAGTCTCATTGGGATTTCGCCCATCTTTGAAGATATGCCTTACTTTATGAGTGAGGAGTTTACGCTTGTCGACTGCTGTTTAGCGCCGATTTTATGGCGTTTGCCTGAGCTGAATATTGAGTTGCCTGAGAAGCAGGTAAAGCCTCTGTTGGGCTATATGTCGCGGGTATTCGAACGTGAAGCGTTTAAGGCATCTTTAAACGAGCGTGAAAAAGAGATGCGCGCTTGAATTCATGCTGCCTCTTTTCCTTAATTAGGTAAGGGGCATATTTTTCAGGAGGAGGGAGCCTTATGAAATCGAGCCGTCCCTATCTCGCCCGAGCTCTCTATGAGTGGTTGCTGGATAATGAGTTGACGCCTTATGTGGTAGTAGATGCTACTCAGCCAGGCGTAGAGGTGCCGCGTCAGTTTGTTCAGAATGGACAAATTGTGTTGAATGTAGCGCCAACTGCTGTGCGTGACCTGTTTATGGAAAATCAGGCCATAGGGTTTAATGCTCGCTTTGGTGGCCAGCCTATGCAGGTAATGATTCCTACACCTGCGCTTATCGCAATTTACGCTCGCGAAAATGGTGCTGGTATGGTGTTTGGTCATGAGCCAGAGTTGGATGCAGCAGAATTTGATGATGCGGAATTGGGTGGCGATTTTTCAGACTCTTGCGATGAGTCGTCGAAGCCTGAGTTAACGGTTACAGAGCCTGTGTCTGAAAAAGAGGGTGATGTTTCTGCTCTGCCGTCTAAAAAGGCTAAGAAAAAGCCAACGTTACGTGTGGTTAAATAGCTCGGTGGCTTAGCTAAGATATTAGCCTGTGCTTCTTAGCGACGATTTTGCTGAGTAAGCTGGTGGGTGAATAAAAAAAACCTCGTCTCGGTGAAAAGCTGAAACGAGGTTTTTTCTACCGATGTATTAATCAGTCGATATAGTCAAAGACTTTGACGATTCGCTGAATACCGCCAACCGCTGATACCGCATTGGCAATTCGGTTGCCTTCATCGCGAGTCACCATGCCCATCAGATAAACCGTCGCGTTTTCTGTGGTGACTTTTAGTTTTGATGAGTCGATACGGTCATTGGTGGCAAGTTGGCTCATCACATTGGTGGTTATCCAAGTGTCGTTTAGGCGTTGGCTGGCGGGTAGATTTGCAGCAATACTGAGTTCGTTGTGAACTTGGTCTACGCCGCGTAGAGAGCTGGCGACTTCAGCTGCTTTATTGCGCAGTTCCTCGCTTGGTACTTGTCCAATCAGTAGGAGTGAGCCGTTATAGCTCTGTGCCCTTATGCGAGCATCTCTCAGGCGAGCGTCTGCACGCTCCAGCGCACGTGGTGCTTCACGTTCGATGGTTGTATCAATGGCTTCGACATCACTGCTGCGCTGACCATAGTTGGAGGGGTTAGATGCCGCGTTATTCGCGCATCCAGCCAGTAAAATAACGCTAAGTGTCGCAACGGCAATTAGTTTGTATAAAGGATAGCGCAGGACCATGGCGATAACTCCTTGTGAAGTGTAAAGTCAGTAGGTGTTAATCTACCTGTTTGATTGTGTTTTTGCAGTTTGATCTGCTCAGGTTAATGAGTTTTATGCTGACTATTTAGTCGATTCCGCCAAAGAGCTGTTCGTCAATTAAATCACATAAGCAGTGGATGACGAGTAGGTGAACCTCTTGAATGCGTGCAGTAGATGTCGCTGGCACGCGGATCTCGCAGTCATCTTGGCCTAGCAGTGACGCCATATCGCCCCCATCTCTGCCAGTAAGCGCGACTACCGTCATATCGCGGTCATGGGCCGCCTGAATGGCTTGAACGATATTGGCTGAGTTGCCACTGGTGGAAATAGCTAACAAGACATCGCCGGGCTGTCCTAGCGCTCTGATCTGCTTGGAAAACACTTCATTATAAGTGTAGTCGTTAGCGATCGAGGTAAGCGTTGAAGTGTCGGTTGTCAGTGCTAGTGCGGGTAAGCTTGGGCGCTCACGTTCAAAGCGATTCAATAGCTCGGACGAAAAGTGCTGGCTATCGCCTGCGCTGCCGCCATTGCCGCAGGCGAGGACTTTGCCTTCATTAATTAAGCACTGAACCATCATTTGGCTGGCGACTTCGATAAACGGCGGCAGCACTTCGCTGGCATATGTTTTCGTGTCTATGCTGGCGTTAAAGTGATTAAGTATGCGTGATTGAAAGTCCATTAGGGCTTCCTAGGTAAAAGTATCAGTAAGCATCAAAAGCCGCTTTTTCCCACTGAAATTCAAGCGCGGGAGGCGTGCCCGTGATAGCTAGGATATCAAAGCGACACGGACTTAAAACAGCATGTTGAGCGATATAGAGCTTGGCTGCTCGTATTAGACGATGTCGCTTCTGTGCAGTGACGGTCTCTAAGGGGTGGCCATAACGGGTAGTGGTGCGATGTTTTACTTCGATAAAGACCAGGGTGTCCTGGTCTTTCATCACAAGATCAAGCTCGCCACCTTTAACGTGATGATTACTAGTGACAAGCGTTAAACCATGCTGCTGCAGCCATTGAGCGGCTAATTGCTCAATGGCTGCGCCCCGAGTCCGTGCTGTTTGCGGTGTATTGGGGGGCTGGTGGCTATTGGTCATCGTTCAGCAGGCCGGGAATCAAAATGGGCGAAGGCACGCCATTTTGGAATTTCGCCCACGGTAATTCCCGGTGAATCCTGCCATCGTCTGATAGGTGAAGAGTGCCAGTGCTTCCATTCATGCCGTCAAGGGCTGATAGGTCTGATAAGCGAATGCCAAGCTCGTAAGCATCCACGCCCATTGCCATCAGGCGGAACATTGACGCATCTGACTCGTTGCGAAGCTCGGCATACGTCGAATAGAAGGGCAGCGCTTCTTCCCCGCCAACCGCTGCATCAGGGATTTGCCAGGGAATGTCGATAAACATCACATCGTTTAGGTCTTGATCTAGGCGTGTCTGTAGGCGCCCTTCATGGAGGTGAGATGTGGCGTAAACAGGCAGGTTAGGGGCGTAGTAGTAGTCCAAAGTGGGCGGTACTTGGCGTGCATACTCAGGAAGTGCCAGTAAGAATAGTGCATCAATATTGCCTAGGCGGGCGCGATCGCCGCTGACATTTAGGGCTGTTTTGACTGCGTTGGCTACGGCGTTGCTAGGGTTGTAGCGAACAGCATTGGTGATTTCGCCGCCTTGGCTTTGCCACTCATTCCAAAAGGCTTCACCGACGCGCCGTCCCCAGGCGTTGTCGGGCACCATAATAGACATTTGACGATGGCCGTCCTGAAAGGCTCGGCGAGCAGCTTGGCGGGCTTCATCTTCAGCAGATAAACCATACTGAAGGAGTTGCGGTGCCTGATTGCTTGCACTATTACCATAGTTCAGAGCCAGCGTCGGTAGTGGTACACTGTCGCGTTGCTCAAGTTGAGTGACTTGACTTTTGTCAATGGGTCCAATCAAAAGCTGAGCATTCATTTGCTCTGCACGTTGGTAAATCTCATCTAATGAATATTGAGATGCATTGATGAAGTTGAGTTGTACGTTATCTCCGTGCAGCTCGTGATGGCGGCGCATGGCGGAAGCGATAGCGTTAGCAACGCTGCTTAGTGGGCCGGATTCTGGTAATGCCACAGCTATGCGGCGTATTTCGACACCCGCTAATTCAGGTATGGATACATTGGTGTATTCGGCTTGATCCAAGGCTTGACGTGCCCACTGCTGCCGTTCTGTTAGGGTTTTTTGTTGGTTTGCTCGCATGGGGAGCTCGTCGTCAAGTACCTGGGTCGCACGGAGGACCGCGCGCGGGTTGTCCAGGCCACGAGCAAGTTCAGAGAAAAGCATTGCCCAGCGCACCCGATCCGATTCTGAAAGCATTGTTTCATCAACCGCATCGGCTGCGTCAAAAGCATTTTCGCGTTGCCCTTGTCTGGCGAGGATATTGGCCGCTTCGAGTCGTGTCTTGGCGGCTTGCTCAGGCGCCTGCTGCTCTGCTTGACTAAGCAATTGGCCGGCATCCTGGTCAGGGACGCGATCAACCACGCTTGGGGATTGCATGGCGCACCCTGTAATCAGAAGCGCCATGAAGGCAGTGGCTAGTAATCCACGTATTGACTGTTTCATGTATCCTTCCTTAGTTTCCATTTGCGCTGCCGTGGCTCAATGAGCAGATAAATTTACCATTGTACAAGCATGGCGCACCGTCAGTGCAGGCTATTAACAAATCGGGAGTCACAATGACACACCAGCATCCGGGTATATTGTACGTGGTTGCAACACCAATTGGGAATTTGGAAGACTTGTCACCACGCGCGGCTCGGGTATTAGCAGAGGTATCACGCATTGCTGCGGAGGATACACGCCACAGTGGCCGCTTGTTAGCGCATTTAGGTATTAATAAGCCGATGCTCTCGCTGCATGAGCATAATGAAGCACGGCGGGTCGATACGCTGGATAGTTACTTGATGGCGGGGGAGAGTATTGCCCTAATTAGCGATGCAGGGACGCCGCTGATATGTGATCCGGGATTCGTGCTGGTAAGAGAGTTACGATTGCGGGGTAGGCAAGTGGTGCCGCTTCCAGGGCCTTGCGCGTTAGTCAGTGCGCTTTCGGCGGCTGGATTGCCGACTGATAAATTTACATTTGGCGGTTTTTTGCCGTCTAAGCCGAGTGCGCGACGGCAAGCGCTTGAAAAATGGCAATCTCGAGAAGAAACGTTGGTTTTTTACGAATCACCTCACCGTATTGAGCACACGCTCGAATCGCTATGTGAACAACTGCCCGAGCGGGCAGTTGTTCTGGCGCGAGAATTGACCAAAACGTATGAGACTTTTTTGCAGGGCTCGCCCGCGTCATTACTTGATCAGCTTAGGCAAGACCCTAACCAAGGTCGCGGAGAATTTGTCGTAATGATCGCCGGGGCGCCGCCTGCTGTTCAAAGCGATGAGCAATCAATTGCTGCTGATGAGCTGCTTAAGACAATGCTGGCCGAAGGTGTTGGCGTCAAGCAGGGTGCGGCCGTAGCTGCAAAAATGCTGGGCGGTCGAAAGCAGGAGTGGTACGCAAGATTGCAAGCATTGAAAGGTGGGCATTGAGGCGACGGCAGGGCGCTGGTATGCTTGCCGCCGGAGTTGGCCAGACAGTCGCCGCTAATATGCCAGTAATGGCTGCTTAGGGGAGGAAAGTCCGGGCTCCATAGGGCAGAGTGCCAGGTAACGCCTGGGCGGCGTAAGCCGACGGAAAGTGCAGCAGAGAGTAGACCGCCTAAGCCTTTCGAGGCTGGTAAGGGTGAAAGGGTGCGGTAAGAGCGCACCGCGCGCCTGGCAACAGTGCGTGGCAAGGTAAACCCCACTCGGAGCAAGACCAAATAGGGATCCAATGGCGTGGCCCGCGCTGGATCCGGGTAGGTTGCTTGAGCGCTGCGGTGACGCAGCGCCTAGAGGAATGACTGTCCACGACAGAACCCGGCTTATCGGCCGACTCCCCATTTCCATAAAAAGGTGCGCCGTTCGCACCTTTCTTAACACTGTGCGAGATTAACATGCCTTCTCCTGACGCTAACCAGGTTACTAACCATTTTCGCCACACTAGCGTCTTATTGGAAGGGGCGGTAGATACACTTGTTCATAATTCAGATGGTATTTATTTAGACGGCACGTTTGGACGAGGCGGGCATTCCCGCGTTATTCTTTCGCGCCTGAGCGATCAAGGTCGGTTAATGGCCATGGATCGTGATCCTCAAGCAATAGCAGCCGCTAAAGCTATCGATGATCCTCGATTTGATATAACGCAGCGAGAGTTCGCTCGGTTAGTTGAATATGCGCAAGAGCAAGGGGTTTACGGAAAGCTTTCAGGGGTATTGCTAGATATTGGTGTTTCTTCCCCGCAGTTAGATGATCCGGAGCGTGGCTTTAGCTTTATGCGCAACGGTCCCCTTGATATGCGTATGGATCCTACTCAAGGGGAGAGTGCGGCAGCGTTTCTGGCCCGCGCTAGCGAAGCTGAGATTGCCACTGTGTTCAAAACCTATGGTGAAGAGCGCTACGCAAAGCGCTTGGCGCGTGCCGTTGTTACGCGGCGCGTGGAAAAGCCTTTTACGCACACTGTTGATTTGGCCGAAGTATTAAAGGCTGCCCATCCTGCTTGGGAAAAAGGGCGTCACCCAGCGACCAAAGCGTTTCAGGGGTTGCGTATTTATTTGAATGGTGAGCTCGATCAACTGGATGCAGCGCTTGAGGGAGCCTTGGAAGTGCTAGCTCCAGGTGGGCATCTAGTAGTGATTAGCTTCCACTCGCTTGAAGATCGTCGTGTGAAACGCTTCATTCGCCACCATGTGCGGGGTGATACGCACTTGCCAAGGGGCGTGCCGATTCGCGATGATCAGCTAAATCGCCGTCTTGAAGCTTTGGGTAAAGGAGTGCGCCCAAGTGACGAAGAGGTAGACGCTAACCCCCGGGCGCGCAGTGCCGTCATGCGAGCCGCCCGTAAACGAGTGTGATCATGAGCATGGATCGGATAGAGCGTTGGGCGTCAACGCTGCGCACCGAATGGCCCTTCAAGCTACGCTTTCGAGCTTGGCCGGCTATCCTTGTTGCGCTGTTTTTAGCGTGTGTCGCTACTGGCGGTTTAGTGATTGCCACCACGCATATGACGCGAGTGCAGTATGCGCAGTTACAGCAGTTAGAGCAGGAAAAAAATCAGCTGCAAACCGAGTGGGGGCAGCTGTTATTGGAAGAGGGAGCGTGGTCTACTCCGGCCCGTGTGGAGCAAATTGCGACGGAACGGCTTGAAATGCGCATTCCCGATGTGAATGATGTCGAGGTGATTCGACCATGAAGCGTGAAAGTCGGGGAGGGATATCCCGTCAAATGCCTATTGCGCCGCCATTAGCTGGCGGACGCTTTTTGTTTATTCTCATTGTTGTAATGGTGGCGTCGGTTATTCTAGTCGGCAGGATTACGCTGCTTCAGGTAATTGATCGCCCGTTTTTGCAGAGCCAAGGCGATGCACGGACGCTTCGCCATGAGGCAATACCCGCACACCGCGGTATGATCACTGATCGTAATGGTGAACCTCTGGCTATTTCTACGCCTGTTGTGACGCTTTGGGCAAACCCCCAAGAGCTACCTACCGATGCTATTCAGCGTGTAATGCTGGCCCAAGCTTTGGGCATGTCGCTCGATGACTTTGAATCGCGTGTTTCTCGCTATAGCAGTCGAGAGTTTATGTATCTTCGTCGTCAAATGACGCCAGATGCGGCCCAACGCATACTGGATTTACGTACGCCGGGGGTTTATCAGCAGCGTGAATACAAACGTTATTATCCCGCTGGCGAAGTGGCGGCGCAGTTGCTGGGTGTTACCAATGTGGATGATGTGGGCCAAGAGGGGCTTGAACTCTCTTATCAACCCTATTTGGCGGGGCACCCTGGGCAGCGCCGAGTCATAAAAGATCGACGAGGTCGGCTAGTCCGTGAGCTGGGTGTTATTCGTGAAGCGCAACCGGGTGGTGAGTTAACGCTGTCAATTGATCAGCGCATTCAATATATGGCCTACCGTGAGTTGCGTGCTGCTGTCGCCGAGCATGAGGCGGACGGTGGGGTGTTGGTAATGCTTGATGCGCGCACAGGGGAAGTGTTAGCAATGGCTAACTTGCCATCTTACAACCCAAATAACCGCGCTGGTTTGGACCCGCGAGGTTTACGCAACCAGGCGCTGGTTGATGTATTTGAACCTGGGTCTGTTATGAAGCCTTTGGCAATGGCTGCGATACTGGAAAGTGGTGTTGTAGATCGCGATGCTGTCGTTGATACCTCGCCCGGCTGGATGCGCCTGGATCAGTTTACTATCCGCGACTTCCGTAATTACGGCGATTTAGATTTGGCGGGGATTCTACAAAAGTCTTCAAACGTTGGTATGTCTCGTTTAGCGCTGCAGCTAAGCGATACGGCAATTTGGGAAAAATACAATCAGCTAGGCCTTGGGCAAGCACCAGGTACTGGCTTTCCTGGTGAGGCGGCAGGTAGCTTGCCGGCACCGGTTCGCTGGTCTCGAAGTGAGCGAGCGACGCTCTCCTATGGCTACGGTCTCTCTGTTTCGGCCGTTCAATTGGCCAGTGCTTTCACAGCGCTAGCCAATGAAGGCGTACGCTTGCCGCCCTCGCTGTTGAGGCTTTCTGAGCCTCCTCAAGGGATTCCTGCTATATCGCCCACAGTGGCTAATGATTTGCTGAATATTTTAGAAACGTCGGTTGCCGCCTATACCGGTGGGCGCCGAGCGCAGGTTGAAGGCTATCGTGTGGGGGGGAAAACAGGCACGGTGCGTAAAATAGGGCAGCAAGGCTATACCACTGATGCTTACCGCAGTGTTTTTGCGGGAATTGCACCTATTTCCGATCCGCGTATTGTTACCGTCGTTATGATTGACCACCCCCGTGCTGGTCAATTTTATGGTGGCGCAGTGGCTGCTCCGGTGTTTTCTAGCGTGACAGGTAATGCCCTACGTTTGCTGGACGTGCCGCCCGATCATGAGGTCGAGTAGCATAAGGAGATTGCATGAGGTTGTCCCCAGAGAGTTTATGGGTAGCACTAAAGCAGGTTTGGCCTAACGCAGTGTTACCTGAGGAGCTGCCTAAATTGCCAGAGCAGCTTCGCTTAGTGACGGACACGCGCAAGTTAGCGGTAGGCGATGTATTTGTGGCTGTCCCTGGCAGTCAGCGTGATGGTTGTGAGTTTGTTGACCAAGCATTGGCAGCAGGTGCATCACTCGTTTTGGCGCACACTAAAGAGGGTGGGGTTTCACTGGACGGGGAGATACTTTATTTACCTCATCTGTCTATGCGGCTCGGCGAGCTAGGCCGCACGCTGTTTGCTGTTCCGAGCGATCTTCAGGTGATTGGAGTGACCGGCACCAATGGGAAAAGCTCTGTTACCCATTACATAGCAGCGTTAAGTGAACTACTTGGCAAGCCTGCTGGAGTGATCGGCACATTAGGTGTTGGTCGCCTTGGCCAATTGGTCGATACAGGCCTGACTACGCCTGGTTCATTGGCAATGCAAGAAACCTTAGCTGATTTAGCGCATCAAGGCGTCAAGCGTGTGGCGCTTGAAGTTTCTTCACATGCCCTTGAGCAACGCCGTTTAGACGCAGTGAACGTCTCCGCAGGAGTATTCACCAACCTGACGCGAGATCACCTTGATTACCATGGCAGTATGGCGGCTTATGCCGCTGCAAAAGCAAAGTTGTTCCGGCGTTCTGAGCTTGTGCTTGCGGTCGTCAATGCAAATGATCCTCTTGCGCGACTAATGTTGGCAGGCTGTGATAGCCGTGTGCGTGTTTTGGCAGTAGGCGACGATGAAGCAGTGACGCTGCGCGTGATTGGTTGGCATCCCCATGAGCATGGTCAACAGGCTCTTGTTGCTACACCGGAAGGTGAGAAAACGCTTAATCTCGGCTTAATGGGGCGGTTTAATCTAGACAATGTGCTGTTAGCCATTAGTGTGCTTTATGGGTTGGGCGAATCTTTAGAGCAGTTGTTTGAGCTGGCAGCTGAGTTGGGCCCAGTGCCTGGGCGAATGGCGTTATACCGCGAGGTTAATGCGCCCAGCGTTGTTATCGACTATGCCCACACGCCGGATGCATTAGCAAATGCTCTCGAGGCGCTGAAAGAGCATTTGGGAAGTGCTGGAAAGCTATGGTGCCTGTTCGGTTGTGGCGGAGAGCGTGATACGGGAAAGCGGGCAGAAATGGCTGCTGTGGCGGAGCGGCGAGCGGACCATGTGATCGTTACTGACGATAATCCGCGCACGGAGTCTGCCGAGCAAATTCGTCAACAAATTATTTCGGGTTTTTCTGCTACGGGTGCCTTTACTGAAATAGGTGATCGTAGTCAGGCGATTTGTCATGCGGTTCAGCATGCTGGTAGCCAGGACGTTATCTTAGTGGCTGGGAAAGGTCATGAGGCTTATCAGCACATCGGTAACGTACGCCATGACTACCAAGATAGCGAACAAGTGATAAAAGCCTTCAAACTTAGGGCTGCCATGTGATGAACTGGTCGTTAGCGAGCATTGCCTCAGCGTTAAAGCTTCCTGTCCCGCAGGCTTTATGTCAGTTGTCGGTGACTGCGGTCATTACCGATACGCGCCATATTGTGCCTGGGTGTCTATTTGTGGCCTTGAAGGGGCCGCGTTTTGATGGTCATGATTTTATTGAGCAGGCACTTGATAAAGGCGCTGCAGCTGCTCTGGTTGAGCACCCGGTGGATAGTTTGCTTCCTCAACTGGTATGCGCTGACACGCGTTTAAGCCTCGGCCTGCTGGCGCGAGCATGGCGTCAGCGCTGCACATTGCCACTGGTGGCTGTCACCGGCAACAGCGGTAAAACAACCGTTAAAGAGATGACGGCTGCGCTGCTCTCCCCTTTGGGCGGTGTGCTTGCTACCGAGGGCAACTTAAACAATGATATTGGTGCGCCGCTGACGTTACTGCGTTTAGCAACGCACCACCAAGCAGGCGTGATTGAGCTCGGGGCTAATCATTTGGGCGAAATTGCCTGGACCAGCCAGCTGACCTCCCCGAATGTTGCCATCATTACCAATGTAACAGGCGCACATGTTGGAGAGTTTGGCGGCATGGGGCAAATTGCCCAAGCCAAAAGTGAAATATTAGCCGGGTTAGTTGAAGATGGTATTGCGGTGATAAATCGCGATGACGGCTACTTTGAATTTTGGTCAGCCTGTGCGGGAAATAAGCAAGTTGTAAGCTACGGCTTACATAGCGATGCGGATGTTCACGCGTCCGCACTGTCATGCGACTCTTTGGGGCGGTATGCTTTTACGCTTATTGAGCGAGGCCGGGTGCTGGGTGATGTGCAGCTGCCCTTGATTGGTAAGCATAATGTGAGTAATGCTTTGGCGGCTGCTGCGGCGGCTCTTGCGTTAGGCGTTACCCCACAGCAAGTAGTGGCAGGGCTGTGCGAGTTATCCTCGTTATCTGGTCGGTTAAGCATCGTGCCCGGCGTGCGCAATACAACGCTGTTAGACGACACGTACAACGCAAACCCCGGTGCTGTGAAAGCGGCATTGGATGCGTTAGCGAACTTTCCTGCTCCTCGTTGGTGTGCGCTTGGCGCAATGGGGGAGTTGGGCAGCGAGTCTCATGCCCTGCATGCTGATATCGGTCATTACGCTGCGTCACTGGGTATCGACACATTGCTGACTTATGGTGATGCCGCCCGTTCAGCAAGTGAAGCCTTCGGTCGCGGGCAACATTTTGACGACCACGAGACGCTAGTGCGTCATGTTATTAATACTCTGCCGCCTAACACCACGCTACTGGTGAAAGGGTCGCGTAGTGCAGGCATGGAAAATGTCATTACTGCGCTACGTGCGGATGAAACAAGGTAAGCGCCGTTTATGTTACTTCACCTGGCGAATTTTCTAGCCCAATATCAGTCTGCTTTCCAAGTTTTTAACTATTTAACCTTACGTGTCATTCTCGCCGCGCTAACCGCCCTTATGCTATGCCTGTGGCTGGGACCCTGGGTTATACGCCGGTTAGTGGAAGGTCAGATTGGCCAAGCGGTTCGTGATGATGGCCCTCAATCTCATTTGTCTAAGGCGGGTACGCCCACAATGGGTGGGGCAATGATATTGTTGGCTATTGCTATCAGTACGCTGGTCTGGGGCGATTTAACCAATCATTACGTTTGGGTGGTGCTACTGGTCACATTAGGCTTTGGCGCTATTGGGTGGGTCGACGATTATCGCAAAGTTGTCGAAAAGAATCCGCGTGGATTGCCCGCTCGTTGGAAGTATTTCTGGCAGTCGGTGGTGGGGATTGGCGCTGCTTTGGTGCTCTATATCACGGCTGCTACACCGGCTGAAACTAGCTTATTGATCCCGATGTTTAAAGATGTCGCTTTACCGCTTGGCGTGTTCTACATCGTGTTGACCTATTTTGTGATCGTTGGCAGCTCTAATGCAGTCAATCTTACAGATGGTCTTGATGGTTTGGCGATCATGCCCACCGTGCTAGTGGCAATGGGATTGTCCGTATTTGCCTATGCCAGTGGGAATGCTGTGTTTGCCAACTATCTGCATATTCCTTTCATTCATGGTACCGGCGAGCTGGCTGTTTTCTGTGCCACTATTGCAGGGGCTGGCCTGGGCTTCTTGTGGTTCAATACTTATCCCGCTCAGGTGTTTATGGGCGATGTGGGTGCGCTGGCGCTAGGGGCCGCGCTAGGCGTTGTGGCCGTTATTGTGCGTCAAGAAATTGTGCTGTTTATTATGGGCGGTATCTTTGTGCTTGAAACGGTCTCGGTGATTCTTCAGGTTGGCTCTTATAAGCTTACCGGTCGGCGTATTTTCCGTATGGCACCTTTGCATCACCATTATGAGTTGAAAGGTTGGCCAGAGCCGCGGGTCATTGTGCGTTTCTGGATTATTACCGTCGTACTGGTGCTGTTAGGGTTGGCTACGCTTAAAGTTCGATGATTAGCAAAGTAGTAATAGCGGCAGTGTTGCCACTATTAGCGTGATGCACAAAGGAGCCGGTCATCGTGCGAGTCGCAAATGGAGTCACCGTTGTTATTGGCCTGGGAATCTCCGGGAGAGCTATTTGTCGGCATTTGGCGCGCCAAGGCGTGCCATTTATGGTGGCAGATACGCGAGCCGAGCCTCCGGGGTTAGACGCTTTTCAGAATGAGAATCCTGGTGTTGAGGTTTATTGTGGCCCGTTAACAGCGCTTGATTTTACAGATGCCTACGAAGTGGTTGTCAGCCCTGGTGTCGATCCTCATTCGCCAGGCCTCGATGGCTTACTAGAGCGTTATAATCCAGCAACGGGGGAGCCCGTGCTGATAGGCGAAATTGCCTTGTTTGTCCGCGCGGTGAATGCACCGATTGCTGCTATTACTGGTTCTAATGCCAAGTCAACTGTTACGACATTACTCGGCGAGATGGCTAGAGCGGCTGGTGTTAAAGCTGCGGTGGGTGGCAATTTGGGTACGGCTGCATTGGATTTATTAGTTGAATGCCCAGATGCCGAGCTTTACATCCTTGAACTCTCTAGTTTTCAGCTGGAAACAACGCCTCATTTGGGTGCTAAAGCGACTGCTTTTTTAAACCTCTGTGAAGATCATTTAGATCGTCATGGAGATATGGTGGGTTACCGCCGCGCTAAGCAGCGTATTTTTCGCGGTGCGCAATCAGTCATTGTCAACGCGGACGATGCGCTCACTTGGCCAGAGTCGCCTATTGGTCATGTAGAGCGTTTCACGGCTTTCGTCCCCGCAGGTAATGACTGGGGGGTGGTTGAAAAAGCCGGTAGATTAACGCTAGCCCATGGTGATGAAGCTTGGCTTAATGCAGACGACTTAACGATGGCAGGGCGACATAACTATGCCAATGCACTAGCAGCATTGGCCATGGGTAAGGCGTTAGGCTTCGCAAAAGCGCCAATGTGTCAGGCGTTAGCTGCTTTTAAGGGGTTGCCTCATCGTAGTGAAGTAATCGCTCGAATTAATGGCGTTATGTGGGTGAATGATTCAAAAGGTACTAACGTTGGCGCTACGCTGGCCGCGATTCAAGGCATTAGCGCGTCTCTGACAGGGAAAATAATCTTATTGGCCGGTGGTGTCGGCAAAGGTGCTGACTTTACCCCTCTGGCGATGCCTCTGGCAGAGAGCGCTAAAACTGCGGTGCTATTTGGTGCTGACGCACACCGTCTTGAGGCCGCTATCTCATCTGCTGTTCCAGTGCACCTAGTCAGCGATTTAACCCAAGCTATGGAAGTGGCCTGGGGATTAGCTGAGCCCGGCGACTGTGTATTGCTGTCACCCGCCTGTGCAAGCCTAGACCAGTTTGCCAATTACCAAGCGCGAGGCGATGCCTTTCGGGCTTGGGTTGAGCAAAAGCATAAACAGCATAATCACTCAGGAGAGAGGTTATGAGTCGAGTACAGCGTATCCGTGATGCTTTGACTACGCGACATTTACCCTCCGATGTGTGGTTGATCGTCGCCGCCGTAGCGTTAGCCGGATTAGGCTGGGTGATGGTAAGTTCCGCCTCGGTAGGTCTGCTTGAAAATACCTATCACTACTCCCGGCAGCATGGCATTTTTCTAATCCTGGCTATATTGGCTTGTTTTTTTATGCTGTGTGTTCCTTTGGAAGCATGGCGGCAAAACGCAGCGCTCATTTTGCTAGTGAGCATCATCATGCTGGTGCTAGTGCTAGTGGTTGGCCAGGAAGTTAACGGCAGTAAACGCTGGATTTCACTGCCTGGCCCCTTACCTAGCCTGCAAGTTTCGGAGCTTGGAAAAATCGGTTTGATTTTTTACATGGCAGCCTTCATGTCCCGTTTTACCTATGACCTGCGCCAACGGGCATTCAGTATGTGGCGACCTTTAGCGGTGCTTGCCGTTCCGGCGGGGTTGCTTTTTCTTGCTCCTGATTTTGGCGGCATGGTGGTATATACCGTGTGCGTTATTGGTATGTTAATGATGAGCGGCGCCTCACTTACCTTGCTATTTGGTAGTGGTGGCGTATTGGCTGTTGGTGCCGTCATGATGGTCGTTATGGAACCTTACCGATTAGCGCGGTGGACGAGCTTCTTGGACCCCTGGGCTGATCAGTTTGCCACTGGCTACCAGCTTACTCAGGCGCTGATTGCTTTCGGTCGTGGGCATGTGACCGGTACTGGTTTAGGTAATAGTGTTCAAAAGCTTCACTACCTGCCTGAAGCTCACACCGACTTTATTTTTGCTGTCATCGCAGAAGAACTTGGCATGATTGGGGCCATTCTTGTGGTACTGCTATTTACGTTACTCATTACCAGAGCGATGTTGATTGGCCGTCGTGCCGAGCTGGCAGGCCATTTATTTGGTGCCTATGTCGGCTATGGTATTGGCTTCGTTATCGCTGCTCAGGCATTTATCAATATGGCGGTAAGCTCGGGGCTATTGCCAACGAAAGGACTAACATTGCCGCTGATTAGCTATGGCGGTTCAAGTTTATTGGTAACCGGTATGATGATTGGCTTGCTGCTGCGCGTAGATGCAGAGACGCGTCACCGTCCGCGTCGCCTGTCGACAGCCAACAAGTCTCGCCATGAACCTCGGTTATCGTAACTACTCAAGGAGTTGTTTGTGACGACGAACACACGTCGACGCATTTTGATTATGGCAGGAGGTACCGGAGGTCATGTTATTCCGGCGCTTTCATTAGCACGTTCACTCAAAGCCCACAATGTCGACGTTGAATGGCTGGGAAGCCCAAGAGGGATCGAAAATCGCCTAGTACCAGAAGCAGGTATTACGCTTCATACCATCGATATAAGCGGTCTGCGTGGCAAAGGAGTTGCTGGGTGGCTTAGAGCGCCGCTGAACCTTTCCCAAGCCGTACTGCAGGCGCGAAAGGTGATTCGTCGCTTCAATCCTGATGTGGTGGTTGGGTTAGGTGGATTTGCCAGTGGCCCCGGTGGGTTGGCAGCGTGGCTTTCCAGGGTGCCATTGGTGATACATGAGCAAAATGCTATTGCTGGGCTGACCAATAAGGTGCTCTCAAAATTAGCGACCCGCACATATGCGGCGTTTGCCGAGGCTTTTGGTGACAAGGCGGAAGTGATTGGCAATCCGGTGCGAGAAGATATTGCCGCACTGGGTGAGCATCCAAGAAGTGCGTCTGAACTGACCGTTCGTCCGCTGCGCTTATTAGTTGTTGGTGGTTCGCTAGGCGCGGTCGCATTGAATGAGCGTTTACCGCTCGGGCTGGCGGGTTTGCCGCCAGAACGACGCCCTGATGTTCGCCATCAAGCGGGCAAAGACCGAGATGTGGCGACGGCAAGCGCCTATGTTGAACATGGCATTGTGGCAGATGTTACGCCTTTTATTGATGATATGGCGGCTGCGTATGAGTGGGCAGATTTAGTCGTTTGCCGCGCCGGAGCGCTAACCGTGGCAGAGCTTGCCGCCGCGGCAAAGCCTGCCTTGTTAGTGCCGTTTCCATTTGCTGTTGATGATCATCAGCGGGTCAATGCTGACGTTTTGGTAAAGGCCGGGGCGGCGCTTTGTGTTACCCAGTCTGAGCTTACCCCCGAGCGATTAACACACTATTTAGATGAGCTATTAGTCCCGAGCGTTTTGTCAGATATGGCTTCTAAAGCCCGTCAGACGGCCTACTTAGAAGCGACTGAGCGCCTTACAAAGGGATGTTTAGCGCTGGTTAAACAAGGAGAGACTGCGTGACCGACTCTATTAATAATGCGTTGCACTCAGGTGTCCGCCCAAGCGGCTCTGGTATGCGCCGCATTAAGCGTTTGCACTTTGTTGGTATCGGTGGCGCAGGTATGTGTGGAATCGCTGAAGTACTCGCGAATCAGGGTTACAGCGTGAGTGGTAGCGATATGAAGGCATCGAATGTTGTTGAGCGCCTTCGCCAGTGTGGTGTTAGCGTTGCTATCGGCCATGCTGAAGAGAACGTGGTAGGCGCTGATGTCGTGGTTGTCTCCAGTGCCATTGATGAAACAAATCCTGAAATTCGCTGGGCTCATGAGCATCGTGTGCCCGTGGTTAGGCGTGCCGAAATGCTAGCCGAACTGATGCGCTTTCGCCATGGCATTGCGGTCGCAGGAACCCATGGCAAGACGACCACAACCAGTTTGACGGCAACGCTACTGGCGGAAGGTGGGTTAGACCCCACCTTTGTGATTGGTGGGAAACTCACCAGCGCTGGCGCTAACGCTCGGTTGGGTGAGGGAGATTATTTAGTCGCTGAGGCTGATGAGTCGGATGCGTCGTTTCTTCATCTTCAGCCAATGGTCTCTATTGTAACGAACATCGATGCAGACCATATGGCGACTTATGGTGGAGACTTTGAGCGCTTAAAAAGCACGTTCATCGAGTTTCTGCATAATTTGCCGTTTTACGGGTTGGCAGTGCTGTGTATTGACGATGCTAACATTCGGTCGCTACGTGATCAGGTGAAGCGCCAGTTTGTTACCTACGGTTTCGATGAAGATGCTGATTACCGTATTGTAGACTTTACCCAGCAAGGCGGTGAAGTTTCGTTCACTGCAGTGCGTCCTGGGGATGCGGCTCCATTAGCGGTTCGGCTAGCAATGCCTGGTCGCCATAATGCGTTAAACGCGATGGCGGCGATTGTTGTCGCAACGGATGCCGGGGTAAGTGACGAGGCCATTCTTCGTGGGCTGGCAAGTTTTGCTGGTGTAGGGCGCCGCTTTCAAGTGCATGGCCACTTCAGTGCCCCCATGGCTGATGGCGAGATCATGTTAGTAGACGATTACGGGCATCACCCCCGTGAGGTTGACATGGTTATCCAGGCGGTTCGTGCCGGTTGGCCGGATCGTCGACTGGTCATGTTGTATCAACCACACCGCTACAGTCGCACCCGTGATCTTTATGAAGATTTCGTGCGTGTGCTTTCTCAAGTGGATACGCTCGTTCTATTGGACGTTTATAGCGCTGGGGAAGCCGTGATTCCAGGTGCGGAAGGACGCACCCTTGCTGGCTCGATTCGCCAGCGAGGAGAAGTTGATCCCGTGTTTGTTGAACATAAGCAGGAGCTACCGGCACTGTTAAGCAAACTGCTTCGCCCTGGGGATATTTTCATTACTCAAGGCGCTGGTGATGTGGGCGGCATTTCGTTACGTTTCGCGCAAGCCAAATTATCGCTAGATAAGGTAGAGCTATGAGTACAACAATGTCATTGAATGACCCCTTGGCACGCGTTGTTGTTGTTTATGGTGGTACTTCAGCAGAGCGTGAAGTATCGCTTAAAAGCGGTGCGGCTGTGCTTGGTGCGTTAAAGCGTCAAGGTATCGATGCCATTGGCTATGATCCAAAAGAAGAGGGATTGGTGGGGCTAGAACGCCTTGCCCCGACGGCTGTTTTTGTGGCTCTTCATGGTCGTGGTGGTGAAGATGGTACGCTACAGGGCGCGCTTGAGCTTTTAGGGCTGCCTTACACCGGTAGCGGGGTGCTGGCGTCAGCGTTAGCAATGGATAAGCAGCGTACGAAGCAGATTTGGCAAGCCGTAGGGCTGCCTACTCCTCAAAGCATCATGCTCAGCGAGACATCTGATTGGTCTATGGTGGTTTCACAACTAGGTTTACCAATGATGGTAAAACCTGTTCACGAAGGCTCCACGCTGGGTATTAGCATCGTTAAAAGCCAGGAGGCATTGGAAGCTGCCTACCATGAGGCGGCGGGCTATGACGCCCGTGTCATGGCTGAGCGGTTCATTGTGGGCGAAGAGTATACCGTTGCGCTGCTTGACGATGATGTATTGCCGGCTATTCGTGTTGAAGTCCCAGGCGGCTTTTATGATTACCAAGCGAAATATATTGCTAACACAACCCAGTACCACCTTCCTTGCGGCTTAACATCCAATGACGAGCAGTCTTTGGCAGAGCTATGCAAGCAAGCCTTTGATGCGGTAGGTGGCGAAGGCTGGGGGCGTGTCGATGTGATGCGCGACGCGATGGGCAAGTTTTGGCTGATTGAGGTTAATACAGTGCCAGGAATGACAGATCATAGTTTAGTTCCTCAAGCGGCAGCGCATGCGGGCATAGCGTTTGATCAGTTGGTGATGCGTATATTGAATACTGCGGTTCAACGCAGCTGCTCATGAAGAAGCGTAATGCGTGGTTAGGCCTCATATTGTTGGCACTGTTGCTAGGCGCTGGCGGGCGTGCCTTATGGCTATGGTTAGATAGGCCTATCGAGCGTGTATCTATTCGTGGCGAGTGGGAATATGTGAGTGCTGATTACCTCCGTACTCAGCTAGCGCCCCTCGTTCAAGAGGCAACTTGGCTCTCGGCTGATCTAGGTGAGCTGCGGCAGCGTGCGTTAAGAATTGGCTGGTTAAGTGAAGTTAGAATTTCCAGAGAGTGGCCTAATGCGCTTGTTTTTGAGTTGGTAGAGCAAACGCCAGTGGCCCGTTGGAACGATGACTTTCTACTTAACCCGCAAGGTGAATCGTTTGCGTTTGCACCGCTTGCTGTTCCTCAGGGGCTTCCTGATTTAGCCGGGCCGACGGGAAGTGGCGAAGAGGTGCTTACCTATTATCGCCGCTTAACACCTCATTTCCAGGGGTTATCGTTGTCACTTTCTCAATTACGCTTAGAGCCGCGTGGTGCATGGCGGCTTCAGTTGAGCAATGGTGCTTGGGTAATGCTAGGCAGGCGTCAGCATGAAATTCGCCTAGCGCGCCTATCAGCGTCGTGGCAGCGTGAACTGGCGCAAGTTGGCGATCATATTCGCTATATTGACTTGCGTTATCCGAATGGTGTGGCAGTTGCCTGGCACGGAGAAAGCGACTTTGCAGAAGAAGATGAGGAGTAAGCGACTTACAATGTGCAAGAAGTAGGTAAATGTAAGTGGTTGCCAACTGCGAAAAGCCATGAATAGGGTTTAAATCGCGGACAAAGGCGATTATCGTAGGCATGCGCTAGTCGTATTGTGAGTATTGTTTCTATACTATGTTATAGCTGATGTTTTTTTATGGGCTGTTTTATTTAATTACGGTCAGCATTTGGCTTGATATTACGGTAGGCGTCAATGTTATTCGGGATGATTTTGTATCGCCGTTTTAACACTGTTGGCGCAGTTACGAATAACAAGTTTCTTTTACAATTTTTTCTAGGAGATTATCCGACTCATGGCAGGCTCACCCAACGCATCCAATATGGTTGTCGGGCTGGACATTGGAACGTCCAAAGTCGTCGCGATAGTCGGTCAACCCACCGATGACGGCGGGATTGAGATAGCGGGTATCGGCTCTCATCCATCACGTGGCATGAAGCGTGGTGTGGTGATTAATATCGAATCAACAGTGCAGTCTATTCAGCGCGCTGTTGAAGAGGCTGAGTTAATGGCTGGTTGCGATATTCACTCTGTCTATGTCGGCGTTGCTGGTAGTCATATCAGTTCAATGAACTCAGATGGGGTGGTTGCAATTAAAGAAAGGGAAGTCACGCCATCTGATATCGAGCGCGTTATTGACTCAGCCCGTGCACGCGCGGTCTCGGAAGGGCAGCGTGTTTTACATGTATTGCCCCAAGAGTTCTCAATTGATGCCCAAGGCGGTATCCGCGAACCGTTAGGAATGTCAGGTGTTCGCTTAGAGGCACAGGTTCACCTGGTGACAGCAGCGTTGAACGCCGTTCAAAATATTGAGAAATGTGTTCGGCGATGTGGGCTGGACGTTGACGCAATTATTCTTGAACAGCTAGCTTCTAGTATGGCGGTGCTTACCGAAGACGAGCGAGAATTGGGCGTTTGTATGGTCGATATTGGTGGTGGAACCACTGATATGGCCATTTTTAGTGAAGGTGCCATTCGCCATACTGCCGTTATACCGATAGCAGGCGACCAAGTCACTAATGACATAGCGATGGCATTGCGTACACCAACCCAGCATGCCGAAGAGATTAAAGTTAAATACGCTTGCGCACTGACACAGCTAGCGGCAAGCGATGAAATGATTAAAGTCCCCAGCGTAGGAGATCGTCCGGCTCGTGATTTATCGCGACAGGCACTTGCTGAAGTGGTTGAGCCGCGTTACGAGGAACTATTTACGTTGGTGAGAGACGAATTACGCCGTAGTGGCTATGAAGATATGGTGGCTGCTGGTGTGGTGCTCACTGGTGGCACCTCGCGTATGGAAGGGGTAAGCGAATTGGCAGAAGAGATATTTCATATGCCTGTTCGTATTGCTTGTCCACAAAATGTCAAAGGGTTGGCTGATGTGGTACGCAATCCAATTTATGCGACAGGCGTGGGTTTGCTGCATTATGCATTGCAAGAAGCGCGACATGGGCAAGGCCTAGAAAGCCACGGTGAAGTCGTTGCTGCGCACAAAGGGCGCAACGAAGTCGTTCGGCGTGATATCAAGGAAGGTCAATCGGCGCTGGTAAGAATTAAAGGCTGGTTCAAAGGAAATTTCTGACAGGGCCGCAAGCGCGGTTCAGGAGACGGGGCTTATGTTCGAATTGGTAGATAACGCACCCTCGAGCAGTGCGGTCATCAAAGTGGTCGGTGTTGGCGGCGGCGGCGGTAACGCGGTCAACCACATGGTCGAAAGTAATATCGAAGGCGTTGAATTTATTTGCGCTAACACCGATGCTCAAGCGCTTAAGCGGGTGTCTGCAAAGACAGTCCTGCAGCTTGGTGGTGAAATCACCAAGGGGCTTGGAGCCGGCGCCAATCCTGAAGTCGGTCGTCAAGCCGCCATGGAAGACCGTGATCGCATCGCTGAGTTATTAACCGGTGCAGATATGGTATTCATCACGGCGGGCATGGGTGGTGGTACAGGTACCGGTGGTGCACCTGTCGTTGCCCAGGTTGCCAAAGAGTTAGGTATCTTGACGGTTGCAGTAGTAACTCGGCCCTTCCCGTTTGAAGGGCCGAAACGTATGCGCGCCGCTGAAGAGGGCATGAAAGAGCTTTCTGAGCACGTTGATTCGTTGATCACTATTCCCAACGAAAAACTGCTTTCTGTGCTAGGCAAAAACGCCACGCTGCTAACCGCCTTTAGCGCTGCTAATGATGTGCTGTTGGGCGCCGTTCAAGGTATCGCAGAGTTGATTACCAGCCCGGGCATTATTAACGTCGATTTTGCCGACGTACGCACCGTTATGTCAGAAATGGGCATGGCGATGATGGGCACGGGTGGGGCAACTGGCGAAAATCGTGCTCGCGAAGCGGCTGAAAAAGCCATTCGTAGCCCGCTGCTTGAAGATATTGATCTGCACGGCGCTCGCGGTATTTTGGTTAATATTACCGCCGGCCCCGATTTGTCGATCGGTGAATTCAATGATGTAGGTGCCACTGTTCAAGAGTTTGCTTCTCAGGAGGCAACGATTGTGGTGGGTACCTCTATCGACATGGAAATGTCCGATGAGCTGCGTGTTACCGTGGTAGCCGCTGGTCTGGATGGGAGTAAGGGTAAAGTAGCCTCTCGTGAGCCAGTACGCCGGTCTGCTGCTGAAGCCTCCTCAGATTACCGCAAGTTGCAACAGCCAACTGTCATGCGTCAGCAGGCAACGGCGCGTAAAGAAGCGCCTGAGCCAACTGCAAAACCACGTGCCGAGAAGCGTCGCGCGCCTGATGCCGATGACTATTTGGATATTCCCGCGTTCTTGCGCCGTCAGGCAGATTAACTGACGCTATCGGGGTCATTGAAACAGCAAGCGAGAGTTTTATTGGTTAAAACACTCGTTTGCTGTTAAAGTGAACACTGTTTCTTAACTTTCTTTCCCCTAGCGGTACTTGTCGGCACTTTTGCCGGTAACCGCCGTCATTAGAGTTCGACCACTGCCCATGATCAGACAACGCACATTACAAAACGTCATTCGCGCCACCGGAGTGGGTCTGCACTCTGGTAAAAAAGTTCACTTGGCTTTGCGCCCGGCGCCAGCTAACACCGGAATTGTATTTATCCGGACCGACCTGGAACCTGTGGTTCACGTACCGGCTCGTGCTGAATTGGTGGAAGACACCACATTGTGCACTGCTCTTTCTTACAAGGGTGTGAAAGTCGCGACGGTCGAGCATTTGATGTCGGCATTTGCAGGGTTAGGCATTGATAATGCCTATGTCGATGTAAGTGCACCTGAGGTGCCTATCATGGACGGTAGCGCCAGTCCTTTTGTGTTCTTAATTCAGTCGGCGGGCATTCTAGAGCAAGACGCACCTAAGCAATTTATCCGAATCAAGCGCCGTGTTGCCGTCAGTGATGGCGACAAAGAAGCCGTCTTTTTGCCTCATCAGGGGTTTAAGGTCTCGTTTTCAATCGACTTTAACCACCCTGTGTTCGAGCAGCAAAAACAAACCGCGTTAATCGATTTTTCAACAACGTCGTTTGTGAAAGAGGTTTCTCGCGCACGTACTTTCGGGTTTATGCGCGATCTGGAATTTTTGCGATCCAATAATCTTGCGCTTGGTGGTAGCTTGGATAACGCCATCGTTGTAGACGATTACCGCATCGTTAACGAAGGCGGTTTGCGCTATGACGACGAGTTTGTCAAGCATAAGGTGCTGGATGCTATCGGTGATTTATACCAGCTTGGTCATAGCTTGATTGGTGAGTTTCAGGGTGTTAAGTCAGGCCATGCGCTCAACAATCGCTTGTGTCGTGAGTTATTAGCGCAGCCCGACGCCTATGAAATCGTCACTTTTGAAGAAGACAAAGCGATTGCGCCTATCTCTTACTCGGCACCTGCAATGGCATAGCTTGATCGCCTGTTAGGCGGTGGAATGGCATGTGGCAATAGTAAAAAAGCACCGCTTTGGCGGTGCTTTTTGCATATTGGCGTTGGCAATACGAGGTTACGAATGTTTGTCGTCTGAATGATTGGGTGCATGTGCCGCAAGGCGCTCCAGGGCGTTTTTAAGCGAGGGGTTGTCGGTACCTTTGGCACATTCGGTTAGCGTTTTGCCTGCATTCTCTGAGAGGGTGCGCGTGTAACGCTTGGGGCTTTCAATTGGTCGAATGGGGCGTACTTTCAGGGTAAAGCCGGTAACGCTTTCAAATCCTGGTAACTGATGCAGTAGGGCTAGCAATTGCGGCTGTTCATAGCGTAGCCATGTTAGCCAGCTTGCTTGACCACTTATTAATGTCAAACGTCCTTCTCGAAAGCCCCCGACGAAAATATGCTCACGCATTGCTTCAGGAAGGTGAGCGCGTAAATGACGCTGAGCCTGATCAATTAAGCGGGACTGTCGCATAAGCTGTCCAGCGCTGCCAGACTTGGTCAGCAGTTGGGTAATGGGCTGTGCGCGGGATCGCTTAACCTTTATACTCATTAACTTGATTCCTGGAACGTTGCTGGCTACGCCACACTCACGGCTGCCACCAGCGTTCTGTATTGTCTTTTAATTGATAGAGCCTAACACGCTCGGGAGCCAGTCCACAGCATGCCATCAACGCCAGATGTTTTGTCTGCTTCGCCGCGGCGGCAACGCCGAAATGGCTTAGCGCGTTGGTGGCTGGCAGGCCTCTTAGTGAGCTGTTTGTTACCTGCTAGTTTACATCCTTCAGATGCATTTCGTAGTGGTGAACGCGGCGTCATCATCTGTTTTTGGGTGCCAGCGATGCTGCGTGCCCAATCTGAGTGGATTGCTAAGAAGCGCTGCGCGCTGCGCCGCTGGGTACGCAAAAAAGCGCATGTTTATCCTGCTGTTTTGCACTGTTCCCGCTACTTTCTTCATATCCCACGTCGATTGGTTGCCGCGATTGATGTGCTGACCCCTCGTGGCCCGCCAGCTTAGCTGTCCATTTACTAAATTTACCCTTATTTGCCTTATATAAAAGGGCGCGCCTGAATGGGGCGCTCGTGAAGATTTGGAACTTTCATGATTAATAATTTGTTACGTAAAGTCGTTGGCTCTAAAAATGATCGCGACGTTAAACGCATGCAAAAAAGTGTGCTCAGTATTAACGTTTTAGAGAAAACGCTTGAAGGGGTGAGTGACGCTGAGTTGCAGGCAAAAACAGAGCTGCTACGACAAAAGTTAGCAGAAGGCGCCTCTGTTGATAGCTTATTACCCGAGGCGTTTGCCGTCGTGCGCGAGGCTAGCAAGCGGGTAATGAATATGCGCCACTTTGACGTCCAAATGGTCGGTGGCATGACGTTACATCGTGGCCGGATTGCGGAAATGAAAACCGGCGAGGGTAAAACCCTAGTGGCCACGCTTGCGGTCTATTTAAATGCGCTGCCAGGCAAGGGCGTGCATGTTGTCACCGTTAACGACTATCTTGCTCGCCGCGATGCTGAGTGGATGCGGCCGTTGTATGAGTTTCTTGGACTATCGGTAGGCGTTATCTTTGCTGGTCAAACGGGTGAAGAGAAGCGCCATGCCTATCAGTGTGACATCACTTACGGCACTAACAATGAGTTTGGTTTCGACTATCTGCGCGACAACATGGCGTTCTCGCTTGAAGATAAAGTGCAGCGTGGTCTGCATTACGCCATTGTCGATGAAGTTGACTCTATTTTAATTGATGAGGCCCGTACGCCGTTAATTATCTCCGGCGCAGTGGATGAAAACACTGATCTGTATGGCATTGTGAATCGTCTGGCCCAACAGTTAGAGCAGGGTGAAGCCTCTGAAGACAGCGATGCGCCGGTTACGGGGGATTTCCTGCTTGATGAAAAACAAAAGCAGGTAGAGCTTACCGAGCAGGGGCACAACAAAGTTGAAGAGTTAATGCGTGCCGAAGGGTTGTTGGGCGAGGGAGAGTCGCTTTATGCAGCACAAAACCTAAACTTGCTTCAGCATATGCATTCCGCGCTGCGCGCACGACATCTTTATCATTTAGATGTTGATTACATCGTGTCTGAAGGCCAGGTCGTCATTGTTGACGAGCATACCGGGCGTAGTATGCCGGGGCGCCGTTGGTCAGAGGGGCTGCATCAAGCGGTTGAAGCGAAAGAAGGGGTGACGGTTCAGCGAGAGAGCCAGACACTGGCATCGACTACTTTCCAAAACTATTTCCGTTTGTATGAAAAGCTCGCAGGTATGACGGGTACCGCTGATACCGAAGCGTTCGAATTTCGGCAAATTTATGGCCTGGATGTGGTCGTTATTCCAACGAATCGACCGTTGGCACGTAAAGATCTGAACGATTTGGTTTATCTGAGCGCGGAAGAGAAATACGAAGCGATTATTAAAGATGTGAAGGCCGAAACCGAAGCTGGACGCCCTGTTCTAGTGGGCACCGCGTCGATTGAAACCTCAGAGTACCTAGCGCGCCTTATGCGCGAAGCTGGCCTGACGTTTAGCGTGTTGAATGCTAAGCAGCACCAAAGCGAAGCAGAAATCATCGCTCAAGCAGGTCGCCCTGGCGCGATTACTATTGCAACCAATATGGCAGGCCGTGGTACCGATATCGTCCTGGGGGGGAACTGGGAAGCAGAAGCAGCTAAGTTACAAAATCCCACCCAAGAACAGCTTGATGCGCTAAAGGCGGAATGGCAGAAGCGCCATGACGGTGTTTTAGAAGCGGGTGGTTTGCATGTGATTGGTTCTGAGCGTCATGAGTCCCGCCGTATTGATAATCAGTTGCGGGGGCGTGCGGGACGCCAAGGTGACCCAGGCTCAACACGCTTCTTCCTCTCGCTAGAAGATAGTTTGATGCGTTTGTTTGGCTCTGACCGAGTGAAGCGCTTGATGCTAGCTCTCGGGCTAGAGCGAGGCGAGGCGATTGAGCACAAGATGGTGTCGAACGCTGTCGAACGCGCCCAGAAAAAAGTAGAGGGGCGCAACTTTGATATCCGCAAGCAGCTGCTCGAATACGATGATGTCGCTAATGACCAGCGTCGAGTTATCTACGAACAGCGTAATGAAATTCTTTCCGCTGATGAGGTTTCTGACGCCGTTATCGGTATTCGCGAAGAAGTCATGGAAGATGCCATCAGTGATTTTGTACCCCCTCAGAGTCTGGCGGAACAGTGGGATTTACCTGGGTTAGAGGCGCATCTTAAAACTGAATTCAATCTTGACGCTCCTGTTACGCAGTGGGCGGCAGAGGATGAACGTTTCAGTGAAGAGAAGCTGCGTGAGCGTTTACAAGCGATGCACCGTGATGCGTATCAAGCCAAAATTGAGGCTGCTGGCGCCACGTTGATTCGCCGGTTTGAAAAACAAGTCATGCTCCAGGTGTTGGATACCCGCTGGAAAGAGCATCTTCAGTCGATGGATCACCTGCGTCGCGGCATTCACTTGCGTGGCTATGCCCAGAAGAATCCTAAGCAGGAGTACAAGCGGGAGTCCTTCGAGTTATTCCAGCATCTGTTAACCAACATCAAGGCCGACGTTACGCGTATTTTAAGCCATGTTCAGGTTCGTCAGCCTGAAGAGGTTGATGCGTTAGAGCAAAAGCGCCGCGAAGAGTCGGTGCGTGAACGTGCCGCAGCAGCAAGCCGCCACGATGACCCTAACGCCCCGCAGGGCGATGTTGCTCCGGAAGCGCCTGGGGCGGATGGTCGTCCGTTGCGTCGCGAAGGACCAAAAGTAGGGCGCAATGATCCGTGCTCATGTGGGTCTGGTAAAAAATATAAGCAGTGTTGCGGAAAACTAAGCTAATCACGCGTGGCGAAATTGAGCGTAAAGGAGAAAAACATGGCGGTGGGAGATCTTGCTTTTCCGGAATTGCCACCCCTTAACGGGGTGCGCTTGGGCAGTGCTATGGCAGGTATTAAAAAGCCAAATCGCCGTGATGTGGTGGTGATTGAGCTACCTGAAACTGCCACGGTAGCTGGCGTTTTTACTCGCAATGCGTTTTGTGCTGCCCCTGTGGTCGTTGCGAAAGCGCATCTTGAAGCGTGTGCCAGCGCAGAGCGTGTGCCTCGCTACTGGTTGGTAAATACTGGCAATGCCAATGCGGGTACTGGTGCATCGGGCCTGCAAGATGCTTATGCCAGCTGTAGCGCGCTTGCCGAGCAAATGGGGGTTGATAAAAGCCAGGTCTTGCCCTTTTCAACCGGCGTGATTGGCGAACCTCTGCCCATGACACGCCTGCTTGCCGGTATACCTCATGCGCTAAATTCCTTAACGGATACTAGCCTTGCTTGGCAGCAAGCGGGTGAGGGAATTCTAACCACGGATACCCGTGCAAAGGGCGCAACGGCAACTGTTTCAATTGGCGATCAGCAGGTCACGATCAACGGTATTACCAAAGGTTCAGGCATGATTAAGCCTAATATGGCGACCATGTTGGGCTTTGTAGTAACCGATGCGGCGATTGCGCAGCCGTTGTTAGCGAGCTTGTTACGAGAAACGGTGGATCGCTCCTTTAATTGCATCACTGTCGATAGCGATACATCAACCAACGATGCATGCATGCTGGCAGCGACAGGTACCGGCGCTTGCATCGAAAACGAAGCACAGGTGGCCATTTTTCGGGATGCGCTGCAGCGCGTGATGACCGAACTCGCCCAAGCGATTATTCGTGATGGCGAAGGGGCAACGAAGTTTGTGACGCTCCAAGTGGATGCAGCAGCCACTCGGCAGGAAGCTTTGGATGTTGCTTTTACCGTTGCTCACTCGCCGCTGGTGAAGACCGCGCTCTACGCTTCCGATGCTAACTGGGGGCGTATTTTAGCCGCAGTTGGGCGCGCGCCGGTTGAGGAATTCGATGTTAATCAAATTGTGATTGATTTGGGTGACGTTCGCTTGGTTGAAAAGGGCGGTCGTGCTGACAGTTATACAGAAGCGGCGGGCAGTGCCGTCATGGCGCAGGAAGAGATCATCATTCGCATTAATTTGGGCCGTGGTGAAGAGAGTGCCACTGTGTGGACCTCGGACCTGTCTCATGACTATGTGACTATCAACGCGGATTACCGTAGCTGAAGTGCACTGAAAAGTAGCCAAAAACAGTTGCAGTGACGTGCTAATGCAGCGAGATAGCGTCGTCTTTGGTTAAGGCGGCGCGCAAAAAGTGGGTAAAGACGTAATGAGTGTAATGGTAAAACGACGAGTTCATGTCGCGGCGGCTGCAATGATCAGCGCCGATCAGAAGCGGGTGCTGATTGCGCGTCGGCCCTCTAATGTTGATCAAGGCGGCCTATGGGAGTTTCCAGGAGGCAAGCTGGCGCCCTACGAAACAGGCTTGGAAGGTCTCAAGCGTGAGCTTCATGAAGAGCTTGGCGTCGAGATTGTACGGGCTCGGCCACTTATCCGCGTTCACCATGAGTATCCTGATAAGCACATCTTGCTAGATGTTTGGCAAGTTCAGGAGTTTGCCGGTGAGCCGTTTGGCCGCGAAGGGCAGGCTGTGCGCTGGGTGCCTATGGAAGAGTTGGTGAACTATCCTTTCCCTGCTGCTAACTTGCCTATTTTGCGTGCGGTAATGTTGCCCACCGATTATCTGATTACCGGCGAAGAAGCTAACGAAGAGCGTTTCGATAGCTTGTTAGAAAGAGCGCTTAGTGAAGACGGTGTCAGACTCGTACAGCTGCGGGCAAAAAATCTTGATGAAGCGGCATACATTGCCCGCGCTGAGCGCGCCCTGCGCCTTTGCCGTCAGTACGATGCAAAGCTGCTGCTGAATGGCGAGCCTGCATTGCTTGACGCTGTTGATGCTGACGGTATTCATTTGACCAGCGCACGGTTAATGGACCTTGAGCGTCGCCCGATTGCAGAAAATAAATGGCTCTCGGCGTCGACTCACGATCAAAAGCAACTTTCTCAGGCTGCGGTTTTAGGTTGTGATTTTGTCACGCTGTCGCCGTTGCGCACTACGCCTTCGCATCCTGAGGTGGCTCCGCTGGGCTGGCATGACTTCCAGCAGCTAGTGGAACGTGCTGGTATGCCGGTGTTTGCACTGGGTGGTATGACACGTTTTGATGCTAACCATGCACGCGCTGTTGGCGCTCAGGGAATTGCGTCTATTCGTGATTTTTGGAAATAAAGCCAACCGCCACACGTTAGTTTTTTGAATGCTGCGCCTGCTCTCGATGAGAGCAGGCGTCTGTGTTTTACCAATCTGTGTTTTACCAACCTATGTTTTACCAATCTATGTTTTTATCAGCCTATGTTTTTATCAGTCGAGATTGGTTATTGGGTATCCTGCGAGTGGGTTATCAATCGCGATAGCGGCGTGTTAAATCACCGTAAGCATCAATGCGGCGGTCGCGCAAATAAGGCCAAATGCGCCGAGTGTTCTCGCTACGCGCCATATCGATGTTGACCACTAGTTGCTGCGTCTCTTCACCTGCATGCGCTAGCATTTCTCCCTGTGGGCCGCATACAAAACTTCCTCCCCAAAACGCAATGCCGTTACCAACGCCAGAGTGGTCGGGTTCAAAGCCGACTCGGTTAGCGACCAGCACGGGCAGCCCGTTAGCAACGCCATGGGAGCGCTGTATAATTGTCCAAGCATCTTTCTGACGGGCTTTTTCAGCGTCATCATCACTTGGGTCCCAGCCGATGGCCGTGGGGTAGAGCAGCAGCTCCGCCCCACTTAGTGCCATTAAGCGTGCCGCTTCCGGGTACCATTGATCCCAACAAACTAGCACGCCTAGTCGCCCAACAGAGGTGTCAATGGGCGTGAAGCCTTGGCTGCGTCCGTCGTCAACATCGCCAGGGGTAAAGTAAAATTTTTCGTAAAAGGCCGGATCATCCGGGATGTGCATTTTACGGTACTGTCCTACACGTCCTTTAGCACGGTCATAAACGACGGCTGTGTTGTGGTAAAGCCCCGCCGCGCGCTTTTCAAACAACGACCCCACCAGCACAATATTCAGTTCCTTGGCTAGTGCGGCCAGGTGCTGGCCAGTAGGGCCGTCTAGTGGTTCAGCCAAGTCAAATAGTGCAGGGTCTTCGTATTGGCAAAAGTAATGTGTGGCATGCAGCTCCTGCAGCAACACTAACTGTGCGCCTTGGCTAGCAACTGAGCGTATGCCTGCTTCGCTGGCAGCAAGACTACGTGCTTTATCTGGCCACGCGGGCTGTTGAACAACACCGACGGTTAAGTTGTTAGACATGGTGGCTCCTTAGGGTTGACTAAGCGTAGGGGCAAGGGTGCCTTTCGGTAGCTGCATGGTTAAACAGTGAAGGCTGCCATGCTGACGAATGACGCTATTACATTCGATTGGAATCAGAGTGTGTTCTGGAAAGGCAACACTCAACGCTTGTAGCGCGACCAGGTCGGCGGGATCGCCGTAAGTGGGCACCAGTACGGCATGATTGATAATTAAAAAATTCGCGTAGGTAGCTGGGAGGCGATGACCATCTTCAGGATCAAAGCATGCCTGTGGCCACGGCAAGGCGATTAATTGGTAGGGCTCGCCGTTGCGCTGACGAAACGCCATAAGCTCTTGCTCCATTGCGTTTAGCGCTGAGTAATGAGGGTCACTTGGATCATCGCAACGCACATAGGCAATGGTAGAGGGATTGCAAAAGCGCGCAAGCGTATCAACATGACTGTCAGTATCGTCACCTTCAAGGTGCCCATTGGCTAACCATAGGACTCGATCGACGCCAAAATCTTCCGCTAACTGGGCTTCAACATCCATACGCGAGAGTGACGGATTGCGGTTGGGATTTAGTAGGCAGGCCTCAGTGGTTAGCAGCGTGCCCTCTCCGTCGGTTTCAATCGCGCCGCCTTCTAGCACCATGCTGCGTGGCGTGATGGGGCAGGCCCACACCCCGGCATTGTCCAGCCACTGAGTAAGGCGATTGTCATGCTCGGCAGGAAATTTACCGCCCCAGCCAGTAAACGTGTAATCCAGCATAAGGGGCTGCTGTGTTTCGTCCACCACGGTGATCGGCCCATGATCTCTGGCCCAAGTGTCATCCGTAGGAGCGACAATGAGCATCAGCTGTTGTGGAGCAATGCCATAGGCCTCAAACGTCGCAGCCAAACGGCGCTGAGTGGCGCTATCAGGAACGCTGATTAACACGCGCTGATAGCGTGTCGTGGCAATCACGATGCGCTCAAGTGTTGCTTCGATGCGCGATAGCAGCGGTGACCAGTCGCCGTCTGGGCGGGGCCAAGTCAGTTGCAAGCCGTCCTGGGGGGACCACTCGGGCAATAAACGGTAAGTCTTGTTAGCCAACGTCACGAACGCTCTTAATAGTCGAAAAAATCCTTGTCCTAAAGACAAGCAGAATGGGCGCAATTTAGGGGCTTGCTTAGCAACATGCAAGCGTTACCGTGCTTGAGGGAACGCTAGGCTGACTTGTTACTCTAACGCAGCGTTCGTACATGCACCCATGCTAAAAAAACCGTACCATGGACGCTTATTACTAAGGAATGATGCCATGCTTGATCGTTTGCCTTTTCTGGTGGGGCTGCGCTACGTGCGCGCTAAACGCCGGAACCACTTTATTTCGTTTATTTCGCTAACTTCAATGCTGGGATTAATGCTTGGCGTGGCAGTGCTGATTCTTGTGCTGTCGGTGATGAATGGGTTTGATCACGAGCTGCGTACTCGAATTTTGGGCATGGTGCCTCACACTAAAATTGAGTCTCAAGC
Organism: Vreelandella venusta; assembly: GCF_007989605.1. Classification (GTDB taxonomy): domain Bacteria; phylum Pseudomonadota; class Gammaproteobacteria; order Pseudomonadales; family Halomonadaceae; genus Vreelandella; species Vreelandella venusta. Next base: position 235,814 of record NZ_BJUL01000005.1, read on the forward strand.
AGGGTTAGTTGAGTGGCAAGCGTTAGCAGAGCAGCTTGTTCAGCGTGAGCGAGTTATTGGTGCAGCGCCTTATGTTGAACAGCAAGGTATGTTTTCAGCGGGTGGAAGAAATCAAGGGGCTATGGTGAATGGCATCCACCCGGACTGGGAAGATCAAGTGTCGATTATTGGTGGGCATATGCGCCAGGGCCAGCTCTCTGATCTTGTGCCTGGTGAGTGGAACGTAGTGTTGGGATCTATGTTGGCACGTCGCTTGGGGGTTGGGGTCGGTGATCGCGTCACGCTACTTGTTCCAGAGGCATCGATTACACCGGCCGGGGTTTTTCCAAGGCTCAAGCGGTTTACGGTTAGCGGTATTTTTAGTGTAGGCGCTGATTTAGACGCTAATCTGGCCTATGCCAATATTGAAGATATGCAAACGTTAGCGCGCCTAGGCGATGCGGTGGGTGGCCTGCGGCTAGAGCTGGATGACCTGTTCGTGGCTGGCAGTGAAACGCAAGCGATCGTTAACGAACTTGGTGCAGGGTACCGCGGTACGGATTGGACTGCTTCCCATGGCAATCTGTTTCAAGCGATTCAGATGGAAAAGCGTATGATTGCATTGCTGTTGACGGTCATTATTGCCGTTGCCGCATTTAATATAGTATCGACGTTAGTCATGGTGGTGACCGATAAGCGAGCGGATATTGCCATTTTACGCACCATAGGGGCCACCCCACGTTCGATCATGGGGATTTTTATCGTGCAAGGGCTGGCTATCGGCCTGATAGGTATTGCGATTGGCGTTGCTGTGGGCGTTCTTCTGGCACTGACTGTCTCTGATTTGATCAGTTGGTTTGAAGCAACTTTCGGTATTCAGTTCTTGGATGCCGGGGTTTACTTTATTAGTGATTTGCCCTCTCAACTGCAGTGGGGTGATGTGCGTAATATTGTCATCGCTGCCTTTGGTCTGACCTTCCTCTCGACGCTGTATCCTGCTTGGCGGGCTGCTCGGGTTCAGCCGGCCGATGTACTGCGTTATGAATAAGGAAGCAACGATGACCTCAACTACACAACGCTCAACCACAGTTATGCTGGAATGTAACAGCCTGACACGGGTATATAGCGAAGGCCCTCAAGATCTTACCGTACTAGATCAGCTTGAGCTTCAGGTACATGCTGGAGAGCGTGTTGCCATTGTAGGCAGCTCAGGCTCGGGTAAGACAACGCTGTTAAACCTGCTGGGAGGGCTTGATCGGCCTAGCGCTGGTAGCGTCGTGATTGCTGGCGAGCCATTAGCCGGCCTTAATGAAGCGGCACTAGGTCGTTTTCGGAACCGCTATATCGGCTTTGTCTATCAGTTTCATCACTTGCTCGCTGAGTTCACTGCGCTAGAGAACGCCGCGCTGCCGTTAATTATTCGCGGCCAGTCTAAAAAGGCAGCTGAGCAGCGGGCTATGCTGTTGCTTGAGCGAGTGGGCATGAAGGCGCGAGCAGATCATAAACCGGGCGAGCTTTCGGGAGGGGAGCGTCAGCGGGTGGCCATCGCCCGTGCATTAGTGACGGACCCCCGTCTTGTGCTAATGGATGAGCCAACCGGGAACCTTGATCAGAGCACGGCCAGTACCATTTTAGCGCTGATGGATGAATTGGCTAAAGAGAGTGCCTGCGCGTTTGTTATTGTCACTCATGATGTTAGTTTGGCGGCCCACCAGGATCGGGTATTAAGGCTGGATAGCGGGCGGTTAGTTGAGCAGAATAACGTCTAATACCCTAGGGGCTAGTCGTCGAATTCTGATTCAACACAAGCTCGGCGCTGCCGTCTCTTTAGGCGGCGGCGCTTCCAATGATGGGAAACATGCCAGCGCCAAATTAGCCGTATAACGATATTGGCAAGCATGGCTAATAGTAAGGCAGAAATTAACGATCCAAGCATTAGCGGTGGCAGAATGTCGTGCATTTGTTCTGCAATCCAGCGCGTAGAGATACGCGATGGCGCCTCTCTCACTGGTGCTTCTAACAGAAACGTGCCAATTCGATAATTAAAATAAAAAATAACCGGCATGGTAAGTGGATTGGTAATCCACACTAATCCTACCGAAAGAGCCAGGTTGCAACGGCTAAACTTTGCCCCCAATGCTGCCACTACCATTTGAAACGGAATGGGTAGCATGGCGCAAAAAAGCCCCACGCTGAACGCGTTTGCAACGCTTCGGCGTGTTAAAAGCCATAACCCAGGATCCGCAATTAACGGCGCAATAAAGCGTAAAGAGCGCTGTTGCCTTAATGTGTCGGGTTTGGGCATGTAGCGCTGCAGGAAACGGCGCGGCATGTCAGGTACTCTTTCAATTGGTACATCCTATTATCCATATAGCAGCGTGCTTCGGCTATGGCGTGGGTATGAATGACCCAGCACCAAGGAGGGGATATGCAATTAGGCGCTGCACTACCTGCTGCCTTGGCAGTATTGATGGGGGCGCTAGCGGCGTGGATAAGCGGCCCCCAAGCGCACCTGCAGAGTTTGCTGCCGGGTGTGCTTGTAGTGCTGCTGTGCTTGGTTGTAAGCCGGCGTCGCCTATTAATTTGGGTAGTTATTTCAGGCTGGGTTTTTATCAGCGTGCAGCAGGAGTGGGGGTACCGCTTGCCAGCTGGGCTTAGTGGAGAAGATGTCACTCTGCAGGCTCGAGTAATCAATGTTCAAGCACAAGCTGAGTCGTCACGAGTGCGCTTGGCAGTTGAGTCTTGCCGCTCTCCCGAGGGGCTGCCCAGCTGTAGCGCACTGCGAAGCGTGCGAGTAAGTGCTTATGGCAGTCAACGCTATCTTGTTGGGGAGCGCTGGCGGATGACGCTGCGACTTCGCCCGCCTAGCGGCTTTTCTAACCCGCATACGTTCAATTATCAGCAATGGTTATGGCGCGAAGGCATACATGCGACAGGCTATGTGCGGCAAGAACCTAAGCCTGAACGCTTGTCGGGAGCAGTGCCGACACTTCGTCAGCGAGCAATTGCGACGTTGGCTAACCAACCGCTGCAAGAGCAGACCCGGCGCTGGCTTGCGGCGCTGACGCTGGGTGATAGCGAGCAGTTGAGCCAAGATGATTGGAGCTTGCTCAACGCAACGGGTACGACGCATTTAGTGGTCATTTCTGGCTTACATGTCGGGCTGGTCGCTTCATTTGTACTGCTGTTGGCACGCTTTACTGCCAGGCTGATAACGCCAACCAATTGGCGCCTGCGTGCCTGGCCCTGGTGGTTAGCAGGAGTGGCAGCGGTGGGATACGCCATGTTAGCCGGACTAGCACCCCCTGCCATGCGCGCCATGATCATGACGCTGTTAGGCTTGTGGGTGCTTAGCGGGCGTCATGCGCCAGGGGCTTGGCAAGCTTGGTGGCTTGCTCTCGGGATAGTGTTAGTAGTTGATCCGCTTGCACTGTGGAGACCCGGCCTGTGGCTATCGTTTATTGCGGTAGGCTGGTTGATTATTATTTGGCAAGGTCGCCCCCGTCCGCAGGGCCTAAAAGGCTGGTGCTGGGCGCTATTGCGCTCTCAACTCCTTATTGCACCGTTGATGGCGGCGGCTGTGCTATTGGCATTTGGAAGAGTGGCTCCTGCGGCTCCGTTGGTTAATCTTGTTGCAGTACCATGGGTAAGCTCCGTTATGGTGCCCAGTGCGCTATTGGGGTGGTTGCTGTCGCCACTGCCTGGACTAGGGCTGTTGGTGTGGTGGTGTTTTGAGCAGGCACTGCAGATTTTTCATCAGTTACTCGTTATTGCCGTGCAATGGGCACCGCTTTTGCAGCCACCGTCAAGCTTGGTGTTTCCGCTAGCAGGTGCACTGATATTGATGTCGCTGTGTTGGGGTCTTCCCAATGTCCCTGGGTGGCTGCGTGTTGGCGCGACATTACTGCTATTAAGCTTTCCGTGGTGGTCTGCGGACGAGCAGTCTAACCCAGGTGAGCTACATGTTATTGTTTATGATGTCGGGCAGGGCCAGCTGATTGAGTTACGTAGCGCTAACTATCGGTTGTTGTACGACACAGGACCTCGCTTTCGCAGTGGGTTTATGCCACTGCAAACTCTCTGGCCTCCAGGCCAGTCGTTCGAACACGTTATTGTCAGTCATGCCGATACCGACCATGCGGGAGGGATTAGCGCGCTTTTAAATGACCATCAGGTAACGCAATGGTGGGTTCCCAACGGAGAGCTTCTACCAGTTGCTAGTTCGGAGTGTGCTCAAGGGCAGCGGTGGCGACGTGACGGCATTGACTATCAGATACTATGGCCCCCGAAAGGGGAAAACATGCTCTCCTCAAATGATCGCTCTTGCGTACTTCAAGTAAGCGTGGGTGGCCAGCGTTTGTTGATTACCGGTGACGTTGGTAAGGACGTTGAAAGGAGAATCTTAGCGAATATTGTGACGCCGATTAGCGTATTAGTAGCTGGGCATCATGGCAGTAATACAAGCTCGGGTGTTCAGTTCGTTCAAGTAAGTCGTCCTCGGCATGTCATTTTTAGTGCCGGGGAAGATAATCCCTTTGCCCATCCGGCCGACGCGATAGTGCGCCGCTTTCGACAACAGCAGAGCTGCTTATGGAGTACCGCCCAGGATGGTGCGCTCGAACTCAGGCTCACCGAGACTCAGCCAATTCAGATCATTCCCATGCGAAAGCAGCAGGGCGTTCGTAAGCGGTGTTGATGCGCGTCGCCATAAGGTAGAATTCTCGCAACTGCACACTATGGCCGGGAGCGCGTGTGACTGATTCAGGTTGGGTTCTCTACAAACGATTATTAACTTACGTCAAACCTCACTGGCGCGCATTCGCGTTAGCGATCGTTGGTTTTATCATTTACGCCGCCTCCAGTACGGCACTAGCTGAAATGATGAAACAACTGATTGATGGCATTCAAAACCCTGATGCTGCCTTCCGTTTATTACTCCCTCTGTTTGTGGTGATTATGTTCGCTTCACGTGGGCTGGGGACATTTTTAAGCACTTACTTTATGTCTTATGTGGGACGCTATGTGATCCACACGCTGCGCTGCGATGTATTTGCGCACTTGCTACATTTGCCAGGGCGTTTCTTCGACCACCACTCCAGTGGCCATTTGGTATCTCGAGTAACGTATCACGTAGAGCAGGTCGCGGGTGCTGCCACGAAAGCGGTCACTATTATTTTACGCGAAGGTCTGTTCGTTATCGGGCTGATCGGTTATCTATTCTGGACCAATTGGATGCTAACGCTGCTATTTCTGGGCGTAACGCCGGTGATTGCTGTTGTGGTGAGCTATGCCAGCAAACGTTTTCGGCGTATCTCTAAGCGTATTCAGCACTCCATGGGGGATGTGACGCACGTCGCTTCTGAAGCGCTATCTGGCTACCGCGTTGTGCGTACGCATGGCGCTGAAGAGTATGAAAAACAGCGCTTTGAGCGGGTAAGTGAAGAAAATCGTCGTCAAAGTATGAAAGAGGCGATGACGCGCGCTGTGAGTTCACCAGTGATCTTGATGCTGGTAGCGATTTCCATGGCAATTCTGGTTTGGCTTGCCATGGCGCCTGCGCTTATGGAAAACATGACGCCGGGGGAGTTTGTTGCTTTTATTACCGCAGCAGCGCTAATGATCAAGCCAGTGCGCCAGCTCACCGAAGTGAATAGCGAGATTCAAAAGGGTATTGCGGCGGCGTCTGAGCTATTTGGCTTGCTTGATTTGACCCCTGAGCAAGATGAAGGTAAGACCACTCCACGCCAGCTAACCGGCAGCGTAGTGATTGATAATGTCAGTTTCCGCTACGCTGATGACCAGCCTAATGTATTGCACGGTATTAATATTAGTGTGGCACCAGGTGAGTTAGTGGCGATTGTTGGGCGCTCTGGTAGCGGTAAATCAACATTGGTCAGCCTGCTGCCGCGCTTTTATCGTCCTAGTGAAGGGCGCATTTTGATTGATGGGGTAAATGCCGATGATTATGCATTGGGCCCTTTGCGTCAGCAAATTGCATTAGTGTCGCAACAAGTCACGCTATTTAATGCAACCATTGCTGACAACATTGGCTATGGCGTTACCAACCCAGACCCAGCCGCCATTGAAGCGGCCGCTCAGGCGGCTTACGCCAGTGAGTTTATTGAAAAGCTGCCTCAGGGCTATGCCACGCTAGTGGGTGAAAACGGCGTGATGCTATCCGGTGGGCAGCGCCAGCGCCTAGCAATTGCTCGGGCAATTTTTAAAGATGCACCTATTCTTATCTTGGATGAAGCGACATCGGCACTAGATACCGAATCCGAACGCTATATCCAGAAAGCGCTGGAGCATGTGTGTAAAGGGCGTACCACCCTGGTCATTGCCCACCGTCTATCGACGATTGAACGGGCTGACCGTATTTTGGTGATGGACCAAGGGCGCATTATTGAGCAGGGTACCCACCAAGCGTTGCTAGAAGCGGGAGGTGCCTACGCAGCGCTGCATCAGCTTCAGTTTCAGGAGAGTGAATGAGCCTGGAACAACGCTGGCTTAAGGCGGCTTACCAAGGAAGCCGATGGCTGACGCCACTTTATCCGCTGGGTGCTTTATACCGTTATCTTATGGCGCGGCGTAATCGCCACTATCATTCTGGTAAAAAGCTAGTTGTTAAAGCATCCATACCCGTTATTGTGGTGGGTAATATCACCCTTGGTGGAACCGGCAAGTCGCCGTTAGTGGCGTGGCTGGTCAACTGGCTAGCAAGGCAAGGGTGGTCGCCAGGTATTATTACCCGTGGTTACGGTGGTAAAGCATCGCACTACCCGTTATTGGTAACTGCAATCACCGAGCCCGCGCAAAGCGGCGATGAGCCATTAATGTTGGCGCAGCAAACGGGTTGCCCGGTCGTGGCTGATCCGCGTCGTCCACGTGGCGTTCAAGCCTTGGTTGATATGGGGTGCGACATTATTGTCAGTGACGATGGATTACAGCACCTGGCGTTAGGGCGTGATATTGAATTAGTCGTTGTTGATGGCGGGCGAGGGCTGGGTAATGGGCGCTGCTTACCTGCTGGGCCGCTGAGAGAATCACCCAGAAGATTAGCTGAGGTTGATGCGGTGATTATTAATGGTGACGCGTGTCGCTCCTTGCCCATAGAAGGAGTGGCGATGCAACTAGCGCCGCTAAGCTGGCGGCGAATGCGGGATGGCCAACGCATGCCGCTTACCCCCCTACCATTTACGCTACCTGTGAATGCCGTAGCAGGCATTGGCCATCCTGAGCGTTTTTTTAATACGCTGCGCAGTCTGGGAGTGGACGGCGAAATGCGTCCGCTAGCAGATCATCAGCGCTTTGATGACCAGACTTTCCGTTTTAGTCATCAACGCCCCGTTGTAATGACCGCCAAAGACGCAGTGAAGTGCCAAGCGTTGGCGCCACCCGATAGCTGGGTGCTCGAGGTAGAAGCCGTGCTTCCGCCAGAGTTTGAACACTGGCTGGCAGCTAAATTGTCAGCGCTTTCTGAAAAGGGATACACCAATGGATAAAGAATTACTGGCAATGCTGGTTTGCCCGCTGTGCAATGGCAAGCTCAAGTATAACCGTGAAGCCCAGGAGCTTTGCTGCCACTACGACGGTTTGGCGTACCCTATTCAAGAAGGCATCCCTGTGATGCTTCCTGAAGAAGCGCGCGCGATGGGTGCCGATGAAAAATTACCTATCTCGCCTGGCCGTACCGGAGAGGTGTAATGTCAGTCGCTAAGACCGAATTTATTGCCGTTGTTCCCGCGCGTTTTGGTTCGTCCCGGTTGCTGGGTAAACCGCTGCTGGATATCGCGGGTGAGCCAATGGTTGCCCATGTCTGGCGGAGAGCCTGCCAAAGCCAAGCCAGCCGAGTCGTGGTAGCCACTGACGATCTTCGCATCCGCGACGCGATGCTACCCTACGGTGCGGATGTCGTCATGACGCGCGCGGATCATCCTTCTGGTACCGACCGATTGGCTGAGGTGGCAGAGCAGCTCGGGTTAAGCGACGACACTTTAGTGGTGAATGTGCAAGGCGATGAGCCGCTTATCCCACCGGCCTTAATTGACCAAGTGGCGATGCGTTTAGCCGAAGATCGAGAAGCGGCCATTGCGACGCTTGCTGAGCCCATTACTGATGTTGAAACGTTATTTAACGCTAACGTCGTCAAAGTTGTTCGCTCCTTGCAGGGGCGCGCGCTGTACTTTTCTCGTGCCCCCATTCCTTGGGATCGAGAGCAATTTAAAGTCCAGCCCGCACTTTTAGCCACTGATGCGTGGTTGCGCCATATTGGTATATACGCCTACCGTGCCAGTTTTCTTACCGCTTATCGTGAGCTGGCGCCGTCGAGCCTTGAACAGTTGGAGCAACTAGAGCAGTTGCGTGCGCTACAGCATGGCTATGCGATTCAAGTTGCGCTGGCCAGCACTATCAATCCTGCTGGTGTGGATACGCCTGAAGACTTAGCCAGAGTGAGAGCGCTTTTGGCGAGTAAAAGTGAAGGTGAAAGCTAATGAAGCGCGTCCTATTTGTTTGTTTGGGCAATATTTGTCGTTCACCAACGGCCGAAGGCGTCTTTAGGCACGCTGTTGAAGAGGCTGGCTTAAATCGTCATATCAGCATTGACTCTTGTGGTGTAGGTGGTTGGCATGTTGGAAAAGCGCCAGACAGCCGTGCCCAGGTAGCCGCATTAAGGCGTGGTATCGATATTAGCCATTTGCGCGCTCGCCAGCTAAGCGCCAGTGACTTTCTTGAATTCGACTATGTGCTGGGCATGGATCGCGATAATCTCAAGGCCATGCGAGCGCTACAGCCAGGTGCCAGTCGTGCCCATGTCGGGCTCTTGCTAGATTTTGCCGATATGCCTGATGCGGAAGTGCCCGACCCTTATTACGGTGGTGATGAGGGCTTTGAGCATGTCCTGAATTTAATTGAGGCGGCTTCTGCAGGGCTAATTGCTCAGCTGAGACATGACGGGCTGAGAAATGACAGGTTGTGAAATCACGAGTTGTGAAAAAAGCCATAATGAGCTGCTTAGTCGTTGCCTGTCAGTCGATTTAACCTCTGCGAACACGCTGCGTTTACCATGCTTAGCTGAGCGTTATGTGGTGCCTAAAACGCTAAGCGCGCTCCAGCGTGTGCTTCGTGAGGCTGCTGATAAACAGTGGCATATTACGCTTATGGGAGGTGGCAGTAATGTGCTGCTTCCCGCACAGCTAAAAGGCATTGCGATTCGACCGGGCATGCAGCAGTGGTGGTTAGAACGTTGCGGAGAGTCTGTTGTTGCTCATGTGGGAGCTGGCGTTAATTGGCATTCGTTAGTAATGACGCTATCGGCTCGCGGCCTGTGGGGTATTGAAAACTTAGCGCTGATTCCCGGTGATTGCGGCGCAGCACCAGTACAGAACATTGGTGCCTACGGTGTCGAGCTTAAAGACGTTCTGGTAGGGGTGCAGGTAGTCGAGTTGGCGTCGGGCAATGTGCGTTGGTTAAGCGCCGATGCTTGCCAATTTGGTTACCGAGACAGCATCTTCAAAAAATCGCTCGCGGATAAAGTCGTCATTACTCAATTGACGCTTCGGCTATCGAAAACGCCGCAGCCAAGACTGGGTTATGGAGACTTAGCTGCCCGAGTAGCTGGCACGGCGAATTGCTTGGCGGTGGCTCAAGCAGTGTGTGCTATTCGCCAGGAAAAACTGCCGGACCCTCAGGTGCTCGCAAATGCGGGTAGCTTCTTTAAAAACCCGCTAGTTAGCAGCGATCAGTTATCGCGCTTGCTACAAGCATATCCTGATATGCCATATTTCCCGCAGGTTAACGGCCAAAGCAAACTGGCAGCGGGGTGGTTAATTGATCAATGCGGGCTGAAAGGGATTCGGCAGGGAGCTTTCGGTGTTCACGCGCGCCAGGCCTTGGTGCTGGTGCATTTTGGTGGTGGCGATAGGTGTGAGCTGCTGCAGTTTGCAGAGCATATTGCCCACAAGGTCTATGACCAATTTGGTGTTGAGTTAGAGCCTGAGCCACGCTTGGTACAAGCATAAAAAAACCCCGCTAAGCGGGGTTTTTAGTGCGACTAGCGATCACTCATTAGGCGTTTTCTGTGCTTGTTTGCGCAGTTCACGAGGATCATTGTGAGCGCGACGGCGGCGGCGAGGCTTAGGTGCCGTGTCTTGAGCAGCAGTAGGCGCTTGCTTTGCTTCTTCGGATGTTGCAGTTGCAACGTTGGCTTTAGCTGACGGCGTTTGAGCCTCTTCATTCGTTGCCAATGTTGACGGTGGCTCTTTGTCTTCTTGAGCGTCAGCGCTGGCAGTTTCTGAAGTGGTGTTTGAAACCGTTTCTGAAGCAGTTGTGGTGTCTGAAGCAGCGGTATTGCTCACTGCGTCGCTGTCTAAAGAAGCTGCTTCTGGCTGCTCAGTGCTCTCCGGAGAGTTTGCTTCAGCGCTCGCCGCCACACGTTGCGGTGACGCCTGGGTGCTAGCGCTACCGTCAACCGTCTCAAGCGCTTTCGGTGCTTCTGAGTGGGTATCAACAGCTACGGATGTCTCTTGTGCTGCTTCTTGAGGCTCGTCAGACAACACTGGTTCCTGATGCACACGTTCTTGAGGCTCAGAAGGTTCTTGAGACTTAGCAGGCTCTTGAGGCTCAGAAGTCTCTTGGGGCTCAGAAGTCTCTTGGGGCTCAGAAGGCTCTTGAGACTTAGCAGGCTCTTGAGACTCAGAAGTCTCTTGAGGCTCAGAAGTCTCTTGAGGCTCAGAAGTCTCTTGAGGCTCAGAAGTCTCTTGAGGCTCAGAAGATTCTTGAGGCTCAGAAGCTTGAGAAGATACCGGCTGCTGAGGTTTATCAGCCTCTTTTGCAGCCTCTTCACCAGGCGAGCTTGCTGATTCGCTGTCGGTGGTATCAAGCTCTTTCACGTTTGCATCAGGCGCTTTTTGCGGCTCCACTTCCGTAACTGACGAAGGCTCACTATTTGCGACCTCAGCCGAATGGCTGCTCGTCTCTTGGGGCGCTTCTTGAGTCGCGGTTGCATCATGAGTTGGCAGTTGAGGTTTGTCCTCAGCGCTCTTCTCTAAACGTGTTTCTGCTTCAGGTTCAGCTTTTTCTGCCGCTTGCTGAGATTGGCGGCGTTGGCGCGTAGTCTTGCGTGGTTTCTCCGCCTTGTCGGCAGGGCGCTCAGCCGTCGTTGTTTCATCGGCAGTTGCTGATTCATCTGCCGTTTGCTCAGACGCTTCAAGGGTTGCTTCAGCGCTGGGTGCGGCGGTAGTGCTGGCCTCATCTTGTGAAGTGGGCCTTGCCGGCGCTGCTTTGCGGCTGTTCCCTTCAGCAGCAGGCGTTTCAGCAGCAGCTTCAACAGAAGGAGCGTCTACAGAGGGAGCTTCAGCCGCTGCGGCTTGCAGTTTCAGCTGCTCCGCTTCAGCTTGAGGATTCACGGCCTGTTTACGCGTGCGGTTGCGCGGATTGTTACGCGTGCGTTTCGGCTTGCCGTCATCTTGTTTATCGTCCGCTGGTGATGCGGGCTCACGGGTAACTTCATTTTTCGGCTTAGCATCACGTGGTTTATCGCGACGATTGTCTGTTTGAGCAGTAGATTTAGCCGCCTCATCTTTTGATGACTCTTTCGCCGCTAGGTTTGCCTGCTGCTCTTTTTGACGATTGCTCTTCTGTTCATTGTCCTGGAGCTTGGCATCGTCTTGCTGCGGGTGGCGTCGACGATTGCGAGTACGGCTAGGGCCGCTACGTTTATCGTTAGCGTCGTCGTTACTATCAGCGTTGCGCGATTGGCTAGGCTGCTGGCTGCTCGGCTGTTGGTTGCTCGATTGCTGCTGGCTGCGCTGCTCGTTTTTGCTGGCATTTTCGCCACGTTCGCGGGCAGGCTTTGACTTACTGTCGCTGCGCTGCGAGCGATTTTTGCTCGTTCTCTCCGGTTGCTTACGGGCAACAGGAGCCTCAGGTTCGGGTTGGCTCGTGTTGGTATCTTCTCCGCCTAGCAGTTTGGCAAAGCCTCTGATGAAGCGGCCAATGACACTGGGCTGTTCTTCAGTGGCAGGAGTCGTCTTGGTAACGGCTTTATCTGCCTTGGCAGCTCTCTCTGCCTTCTCTTCAGTCAGCAGGGAGGCCGGCGCTGGTGCATTATGTACAACGCTTTTAACCGCAGCTTCAGCGCGCATGGCGGGAGGAGTGAAGCTAGGGTCAGGCTCTTTGCCTACTTCAGTATCGGTTGAAAGCTCGAAGCTGGATAGCGTCAGGCTTTCATCATCGTCTAAGTGGTCATCACGCAGCCGTTGAACGTCATAATGTGGTGTATCCATTTCTGGGTTTGGCAGGAGAACCACACGTACGCCTTGGCGTGATTCGATGTCCGCCAGAACGCTGCGCTTTTCATTCAGCAAGTAGGTGGCAACAGGGACTGGAAGAATGGCGCGGATTTGAGCGCTGCGCTCTTTCATGGCTTCTTCTTCAATCAAGCGCATGATAGAGAGTGACAGAGAGCGAACATCACGGATAGTGCCTTGGCCGTTACAGCGTGGGCAAACAACGCCGCTGGTTTCGCCTAGCGAGGGGCGTAGCCGCTGGCGTGACATTTCCATCAGACCAAAGCGAGAAATCCGACCAATCTGAACGCGTGCACGATCCAGCTTCAGGGCATCGCGCATGCGGTTTTCAACCTCACGCTGATTGCGCGCAGGGCCCATATCGATAAAGTCGATAACGACGAGACCACCGATATCACGCAGGCGCAACTGTCGAGCAATCTCATCGGCTGCTTCAGAGTTGGTTTGCAGGGCGGTTTCTTCAATATCGCTGCCGCGTGTGGCTCGGGCAGAGTTAATATCAATCGAGACTAGCGCTTCGGTATGATCGATAACAATAGAGCCACCAGAGGGAAGCTTTACTTCGCGCTGGTAAGCAGTTTCGATCTGCGATTCAATTTGGAAGCGCGAGAAAAGAGGGACTTCATCGGCGTAAAGTTTAATTTTCTGCTGATAAGAGGGCATTACCTGACGGATAAAGCCCAGTGCTTCTGCATGAATCTCGGGGCTATCAATTAACACCTCGCCAATGTCTTGGCGCAGGTAATCGCGCATGGCGCGGATAATGACATTAGATTCGCGGTAAATCAGGAATGGGGCTGAGCGCTTGCCTGCTTCAGTGGTGATCGACTCCCACACTTGGACGAGGTAATCCAAGTCCCACTGCAGCTCTTCTGGGCTACGGCCAATACCGGCGGTTCGAACGATCAGGCCCATTTTGTCTGGCACTGTCAGTTGGCCCATGGCGTCTTTTAGCTGGCTGCGGTCATCACCTTCAATGCGGCGTGAAATACCGCCTGCACGGGGATTGTTCGGCATCAGAACCAGAAAGCGGCCCGCTAAACTAATAAAAGTCGTCAGTGCTGCCCCTTTGTTGCCTCGCTCTTCTTTATCAACTTGGACGATGACTTCCTGGCCCTCTTTCAGTACTTCTTTGATACTGGGGCGACCAGACACATCTTTGATAAAATATTCGCGGGAGATTTCTTTTAATGGCAGGAAACCGTGGCGTTCGGCACCAAAATCAACAAAAGCGGCTTCAAGGGATGGTTCTACCCGGGTGATTTTTCCCCGGTAAATATTGGCTTTTTTCTGTTCTCGAGCGCCAGATTCGATGTCTAAATCGTAAAGGCGTTGCCCGTCTACCAGCGCAACCCGCAGCTCTTCTGGCTGGGTTGCGTTAATCAGCATCCGTTTCATGTTGTCTCACATAGCATTGCGAGCCGACGAGCCGTCTAGGCGTGGCGTAGACGAATCGCTGGGTGCTGCGTGCTTGTGCTCGGCGCATTGCTATGCTGACGCATTAAGCCGGGAAGGCAATCATGCCGACCCGGCCGAAAGGGCGTTGAGTACGTGGCGGAGGCAGAACATGTTTCGGTGGCTGTCACGTCCATCCGGCTCTGCTGACACCGCCAACACCTGGCATTCATCGATTCGTCAACGCCGGTCATCGGCACAGCGTTGAACTTGGCGCCCCAAGTCAAGCAGTACCTTGTGACGAACAGGATGGGCTGCTTGGGGCGTGACGTTTGTTAATTCAATTGCCTGCCATTGCGGGCGAAGCAAAAGTGTCTCTGCCGTCAAAAAGCATGCGACAGAGTAACTGTATATCCAGTACGTAAGGCGTGTGGGTAATGCGTACACTACGCCATTTTGCCTGTGCTCTGGCCTGCGTGTTTGTCGGGCAGGCGCTTGGCAAGCGTGGTAGTGCTCCCGTTACGACGTGTCTGTTTACGGGTAAGCCACACTTGGCCGCTGAACGTTTTGGAATATAACAGTAAAGACAACTACCAGCAATTGACGCAATGCGCATTGGTCTACGCTAGAATGCCGTTTTTAGCCTGTCGCTATTAGATCACACCAGGAGTGAGCGTTAATGTCCGAAGGGCGGGAAGTACAGTGGGTGGATATCGCCCCGGAACAAGCAGGTCAGCGAATCGATAATTTTCTGATGACGCGTTTAAAAGGTGCTCCTCGTGCATTGATTTACCGCATTGTGCGTAAAGGTGAAGTAAGGGTTAATAAAAAACGCGTCAAAGTAGATTACCGACTTCAAGCGGGCGATCTAGTGCGTGTGCCGCCGCTGCGATTAGCCCCGAAAGAAGCGGTTAAAGAGGTGAGTGACAACTTACGTGATTTGTTAATTGGTAGCGTCATCATGGAAGGGCCAGACTGGATGGTGATTAACAAGCCATCGGGATTGGCTGTCCATGGCGGAAGCGGCGTTAAAATTGGCCTCATTGAAGCGCTTCGACAAGTGCGCGACGACCTTACTTTTTTAGAGCTTGTCCACCGATTGGACCGTGATACATCGGGCTGCTTACTGTTGGCGAAGTCTCGTGATGCGCTGGTCACACTGAATGAGTCGCTGAAAAAGCATGCAATGGACAAACGCTACTTAGCGTTAGTCAGCGGGCGCTGGCCTGCTCGGAAGACCTATGTGAGTGCTCGCTTAGATCGCTTTGATGCGGGTAACGGTGAAAGGCGGGTGCGGGTAGACCCAAATGGCAAGGTCTCACGGACTCACTTTTCGGTAGTGGAAACCTTTGAAAAGGTCACGCTGATAGAGGCGGAGCCTGTAACAGGCCGCACCCACCAAATTCGTGTCCATGCCGCTCATGCTGGGCACGCCTTACTGGGCGACGATAAATACGCTACCCGCGAAAGTAATCATATGACGCAACGCCTTGGTTTGGGGCGTCTATTTCTCCATGCCTGTGCCTTAACATTTCCTGAGCCTGGCAATGGTCGACCCGTTACGGTAAAGGCGCCGCTGCCTGAGGCATTGGAAGAAACGTTAAAGCGCGCTCGGAGATAAAGCGATATGCGCTATGAGCTAATTATCTTTGATTGGGATGGCACATTGATGAACTCTGTGCCGAAAATTGTTGCCTGCATGCAGGCAGCAGCTTCTGATGTCGAGTGGGATGAGTTAGACGTCAGTGCTATCGAGAATATTATTGGTTTGGGGCTGCCTGAAGCGATAGCAACATTATGCCCTGGTATGGATGCAGTTCAGGCTGAGCGCTTGCGTCAACGCTATGCCTATCATTTCGTTCAAGGTGATTCGACACCCATGCCTTTTTTTGAAGGCGTTAAAGAGCAAGTCGCCCGACTGCGTGAACGCCCTTGTCAGCGTCTAGCGGTGGCGACGGGGAAGAGCCGTCGTGGCCTAGATCGGGTGTTTGCCGAAACAGCGTCTGGTGATTGGTTTAATGCCAGCCGAACGGCAGATGAAACGCGCTCTAAGCCTCATCCGCAGATGCTCCTTGAACTGCTTGAAGAGCTGAAAGTGCCCGTTGAGCGCGCTGTGATGGTCGGAGACACCGAGTATGATCTTGAAATGGCAAGGTCTATTAATATGGATCGTGTGGGCGTTACTTACGGGGTGCATACCCCCGCTCGGTTAGCGGCTAGCCAGCCGCTATGGCTGGCGGATGATGTAGAGAGCCTGTTCGATTGGCTTCACGGTTAGCGGCGCTCACAGCCGCTGTGGGTAGTCGTTACTGTTAGCGGTCGTTACTGTGAGTAGTCGTTGTGCGAAGCAATACTAGGAAATTGTATATGAGTGATGAGCAGCAGCGCGATGGAAGTAATGATGGTAGGGGCTCTCAGTCGGGGGATAGTTTTCCTGGTCAGGAGAGCGGTGATCGTTGGACCGATGGGCCGGAGGTTGTCCAGCAGGATAAAAAGCCACCGCTCCCGGGGGCGGAGAGTGATGATGCCGAAACGCTACGCGAGCGCCAACGGTTAGCCCAGTTGGAAATGATGGATCGGTGGGTTGGCGGTGTGTTAGCGGAACAGCGCCGAACACGACGCTGGAAGTTGTTCTTTCGTTTGATGCTGTTGGCGATTGTGTTGATATCGTTAACAACAATGCTATACCGCGTGTTTCTCGCTGAGCCAACGGCTTCATTGCCCACCGAGAGCCACGTAGCACTGGTGGAAGTGCATGGTGTGATTGCCAGTGATGCGCCAGCAAATGCTGAACGCATCATTAAGGGGTTGAATCGGGCATGGTCATCAGAGAGCGCTGCAGCTGTTGTGTTGCACATTGATAGTCCTGGTGGAAGCCCTGTGCAATCGCAGCGTGTTTACGATGAAATTATGCGGCTGCGTGACCAGGGCGACAAGCCCATTATTGCCGTGATAGAGGATATTGGTGCGAGCGGTGCTTACTACGTTGCTTCTGCTGCCGATAGCATCGTGGCGTCCCGTGCAAGCTTGGTTGGCTCTATTGGTGTTATCTATGCTGGCTTTGGCTTCCAAGAAGCGATCAACCAGATTGGCGTAGAGCGTCGCGTAATGACTGCCGGTGAAAACAAAGCCTTTTTGGATCCTTTTCAGCCGCTGGGTGAGGAGGCTGCCGATTTCTGGCAGGGCGTTCTGACTCAAACCCATGAGCAGTTTATAGGCGATGTGAAGGCGGGGCGTGGTGATCGTTTGAGCAACAGCCCTGAAATTTTCTCAGGGCTTATCTGGAGCGGTGAGCAAGCGCTGGAGCTAGGTTTGATAGATGAGCTGGCCAGCCTTGAGCAAGTCGCCCGTGAGCAGGTAGGCGAGGCTGAATGGGAGAACTATACGCCTAGCTTGGACCCTTTCGAGCGTTTGACGCGTCGCTTTACGCAAACAGCTGCTGAAGTGCTGGGGCTTCAGCACGCACATGCTCCTTTACGCTTTCAGGCTCAGTAAATACTAACGTTCGCCGAGTGGGTTCATGCCTGCTTGGCGAAGCATATCGCATAGTGCGATGAGTGGCAGTCCAATAAGTGCATTTGGGTCTCGGCCTGCGAGTTTTTCAAACAAGCTAATTCCAAGCCCTTCCATGCGGAAGCTGCCAGCGCTATCTAAAGGTTGCTCAAGGGCAACGTAGCGGGCTATTTCGCGCTCGCTCAGTGAGCGAAAAAACACCTCAAACGGCTCAGTATGGACGTGATGCCGTTGGTGGCGGGTATCAACTAATGCTAAGCCCGTCAAAAAAGTCACTTTATGGCCAGAAAAGCGTGCCAGATTCTCCCGGGCGCGCTGTTCCGTATGAGGTTTGCCTAAAATGTCACCCTCAAACAGGGCTATTTGATCAGAGCCAATGATGCAATGATTGGGGAAATGCTCAGCAACAGCGTTGGCTTTGCTGAGCGCCAGGCGGTGCACTAAGGCGTTAGGCGTTTCATTAGGATAGGGCGTTTCGTCGATGTCTGGGGAGCAGCACTGATAGGGCAGTAATAGCTTGTCCAGTAGTGCTTGGCGGAAACGAGAGCTTGATGCCAGGACAAGTGGCGCGTTATCGGTTTGAGGCACAGTGTTCTCCTTTAATAGGCCTGGTTGAGGATTAATTGGCGTTCAAACGAGTGTAACGAAACCTTGTTAGCCTGCCTATTTATGTGGTTTTGCGAGATAATCTCATAAGAATTACGCCGACAGCTTTGACAGCGGGGGGGCGAGTGCCTATCATTGCGCGCCTATGTTGACCTCACAAATCCCCAGCCGGGTTGAGCCTTATAAGCTTGTAGCCCGCCGCGAACGACTAGAAGGCATTGTGGCGCTGAATAAGCTGCCACGCCTAGCTGAAGAAGCAGGTGACCAAACCGGCGACTGTCATGTCGTACTTGAGTTTGGCGTTGATGCCCAAGGTCGTCGTGAAATTCGTGGCCATTTGCAAGCGACCCTGGCGTTGCCTTGTCGCCGTTGTCTAGTGCCGCTAAGCCAAGACGTTTCCAGTGATTTCTTATTAGGAATTATTGCCGACGAAGCTTTGGCTGCCGAGCTACCTGCTAGTCATGAACCGGTGCTGGTGGAAAATGAACAGCTGGACTTGCTGACGGTAATAGAGGATGAGCTTATCCTTAGCTTGCCGCAGGTGGTCTATCACGATGAGACCGAATGCCATGTCTCGGCGGAGCAGCTGGTCAGCAAGACCGAAGGCACGGCGGAAGACTCCGCTCCGGCCAAGAACCCTTTCGCAGTGCTTAGTGCTTTGAAAAGCAGTGGCGCTTTGAAAGGCAAAAAGTAAGCATCACTTACCTTAATTACCTTGGAGTAAACACCCATGGCAGTTCAACAGAACCGTAAAACTCGTTCCAAGCGCGGTATGCGTCGTAGCCACGATGCGCTGAGCGCACCGACTCTGTCTCAGGACAAAGAAACCGGTACTACTCACCTGCGTCACCACGTTTCTCCCGACGGTTTCTACCGCGGTCGTAAAGTGGTCGAAGTTTAAGCCTAAGCGCTTATATGAGCGGCAAAACAGGGTGGGTGCTGTGTGCGCCTAGCGATTGATGTAATGGGGGGTGACCAAGGCCCCCGTGCCATTATCGAAGGCTCCGCAAGGGCGGTTATTGAACGCCCCGACCTAGCATTAACTCTGTTTGGTCCGCGTCAGCAGATTGATGCTGAACTTTCGCGTTTGCCGCAGCCTTTGGC
This sequence comes from Vreelandella venusta, assembly GCF_007989605.1. Classification (GTDB taxonomy): domain Bacteria; phylum Pseudomonadota; class Gammaproteobacteria; order Pseudomonadales; family Halomonadaceae; genus Vreelandella; species Vreelandella venusta. The sequence continues at coordinate 254,719 of NZ_BJUL01000005.1, forward strand.
TGCGGCAACGTCACGTTTGGTGGCAGCTGATGCTCCCGAAAGCATCTCTCAAGCGGCTACTGCCGCCTGGGCAATGCGACGTGGAGGCGCTACTAGCATGGCGTGTATGCTGCGTAGCCTGTCTTCAGGTGAAGCGGCAGCAGGCGTGAGTGCGGGGAATACCGGAGCGTTAGTCGCGCTAGCGCGGCGTGAACTTGGTATGTTGCCTGGCATCTCAAGGCCTGCAATAAGTACCGCAATCCCCGCGCGTGGAGGACGGCGCTGTTATTTGCTTGATTTGGGGGCGAATGTCGACTCGCCTGCATCCAGGCTGTTTGATTTTGCCATGATGGGCGCCGCCATGGCTCAGTGTATGGATCGCATTAGGCGGCCCCGCGTTGCCTTGTTGAATGTAGGGTCTGAAGCCACGAAAGGTAGTGCTAATGTGCGCGAAGCGGATCGTTTGCTGCGTGAGAGCGCTAGCGACTTAAGCTTTGATTACCTTGGTTATGCTGAAGGTGGGGATATTTTTCAGGGCGATCTTGATGTTGTGGTTTGCGATGGCTTTGTTGGTAATGTCACGTTGAAAGCCAGTGAAGGGTTGACTCGTATGTTGGTGGAGCGTGTGCAAATGGCGTTTGAATCACGCCTGAGTGGGCGTTTGGCAAGTATACTGGCCAGGCCTGTACTAAAGAGGCTTAAGCGGGAGTTAGACCCCGTACGTTATAATGGAGCCAGCCTCCTGGGATTGCAGGGTATTGTGGTGAAAAGCCACGGCAGCACCCAGGCGGATGGTTTTTATTATGCTATTCAGCGTGCATTACAAGAAGTGGAGCATGATTTGCCTGTACGAATTGCAGCACGCTGGTCGCGTTCTTGAGCGCTATCAGCGCAATAGATAATAAGACGTTATATATTTTTGCGGGCTATTGGTGGTAGCTGAATGTGCCAAAGTTGTTTTAGCAACGGCGCCAATAGCACGCTTATCGCTCAACTGAGCAAATGCCTACAAGAGCAAAGGTGAACGACATGTCTCAACCCCTTGCCCTCATTTTTCCCGGGCAAGGCTCTCAGCAGCTTGGAATGCTGCGAGAGCTAGCCGAGCGCTACAGTGTGGTGGGAACTACATTTGAGGAAGCGTCAGACGCTCTGGGCTACGATTTGTGGAAAGTCGTCCAGGAAGGTCCAGAAGAAGCGTTGAATGCGACGGCATGCACTCAGCCGGCACTACTTGCCTCCAGTGTAGCTATCTGGCGTATCTGGCAAGAGTTGGAAGGGCCTCGCCCAAGTGTCATGGCTGGGCATAGTCTTGGCGAGTATAGTGCCATGGTTTGCGCGGGAGTGATGGGGTTCGCTGAAGGTGTGCGCCTTGTTCGTCTGCGTGGTGAGGCTATGCAGGAAGCTGTCCCGGCGGGAGAAGGTGGTATGGCGGCGATCCTTGGGCTTGCCGACAGCGCAGTTGAAGCGGCCTGTGCCCAAGCGGCTGAAGGCGAAGTTGTATCTGCTGTTAATTACAACTCGCCTGGACAGGTTGTTATCGCGGGCAGCAAAAGCGCCGTAGAGCGCGCTATCACTGCCTGCCAGGAGGCGGGAGCCAAGCGAGCGCTTCCGCTACCGGTGTCAGTGCCTTCCCATTGTGCCTTGATGCGGCCAGCTGCTGAACGGCTTTCCGAAGCGATGCAGAAAATTGAGCTGCGTGCTCCTCGTTATGCGGTTGTTCAAAACGTTGATGCGCAAGCCCATGCTGATATTGAGACATTGCGTACGCGCCTCATCGAACAGCTTTATCAGCCCGTTCGTTGGTCATCTTGCGTTGAAGCGATGGTCGAGCAGGGTGCTAATGTGTTCATTGAATGTGGGCCTGGTAAAGTGCTTACCGGATTGAATAAGCGCATTGTGCGCAGTGCCAAAGGGTTGGCGGTAAATGATCCTGATAGCTTGGATGCGGCCCTTGAGTTAGCCCGTGAGGCGTCGGCGGGTGGTGCGTGAAAAATGGTGCGTGTTAAGTCGCTATTTTCCGCTACCCTTGCTTAGTTAGGTTGAAGGAAGAACGTTATGACTCAAGAACGAAGAGTTGCACTAGTCACTGGTGCTAGCCGAGGTATTGGGCGAGCCATTGCTCATGAGCTTGGGCGCCAAGGGCGCATTGTAGTGGGAACTGCCACTAGCGAATCAGGCGCTGAAAAAATTGATGCTGACCTAAAAGAGCATGGCATTGAGGGTGCAGGTATGTGCCTTAATGTTACTGATCAGCAGAGTATTGATCAGGTGCTCAAAACAATTGGCGAACGTTTTGGTGCGCCCACGATTTTGGTCAATAATGCCGGCATCACCCGCGATAATTTGTTAATGCGTATGAAAGAAGATGAGTGGGACTCCGTGATGGATACCAATCTCAAATCTGTTTATCGCGTTAGCAAGGCGTGTCTGCGCGGTATGACAAAGGCGCGCTTTGGGCGTATCGTGTCGATAAGCTCTGTAGTGGCGACGATGGGTAACCTAGGCCAAACTAACTACGCCGCCGCTAAAGCAGGCATGGAAGGCTTTAGTCGTGCTTTGGCGCGTGAAGTTGCTTCCCGTGCTATTACGGTTAATGCGGTTGCGCCTGGGTTTATTGCAACGGATATGACGGAAGCGTTGCCTGAAGCGCAGCATGAAATGCTGCTTAAGCAAATTCCTCTTTCGCGTTTAGGCGGGCCTGAGGAAATTGCCGCTGCCGTTGGATTTTTGACAAGTGATGCTGCAGGTTATATCACTGGCGAAACGCTACACGTGAACGGCGGCATGAATATGCGTTGATGGCCTTGAGCTTGGCGGTTGCGTCAGCTTAAGGGCGTCTATAAACTACCCCGCAGCTTTTGGCTTGCGGTTTCCAAATGGCTGGTTATCAAAAACGGCTAATGTGAACGACTGGAGTACGTTGATGAGTACTATTGAAGAGCGCGTTAAGAAAGTTGTGGCAGAGCGCCTGAACGTTAAAGAAGAAGATATCCAGAACAGCTCTTCTTTTACTGAAGACCTGGGTGCTGATTCTCTTGACACCGTTGAGTTGGTGATGGCGCTTGAAGAGGAATTTGATACTGAAATTCCTGACGAAGAAGCTGAAAAAATCACCACGGTTCAAGAAGCTATCGACTACGTAAACGCCCATCAGTAAGGGTTGAGTCGAAGCAGTGAGCCAGGGTGGGGTGCTTACCCACCCGTATAAAAAGCCGTCCTGAGTAAGGGCGGCTTTTTTGCTTTGTTGTCACAATGAATATAACGTTCAATCTCCGTTATACTAGTCACCAAATCTCTGCAGCAAATGACCCAGATGGGTCGTGTCACCATGGATGCCTGGAGGAAAGCTAATGGCGCGAAGAAGGGTAGTGGTAACTGGGTTAGGCCTGGTGACCCCAGTGGGTAACAGTGTTGATGAGTCGTGGGCAAATATTGTCGCCGGCAAAAGTGGCATAGCACCGATTGAGCACTTTGACACAAGTGGCTTCAACACGCGTTTTGGAGGATCGGTTAAAAATTTTGATATTAGCCCTTATTTAAATCCTAAAGACGCACGCAAGATGGATTTGTTTATCCAGTACGGTATGGCGGCGGGAGCCCAAGCCATTCAGGATTCGGGGCTTGAATGTAGCGAAGAGAATGCTGAACGCATTGGGGTGGCTATTGGTTCAGGCATTGGTGGTTTGCCGATGATTGAACATAACCATAATGCGCTGAATAAAGGGGGCGCACGCCGCGTCTCGCCGTTTTTTGTGCCAGGTTCAATCATTAATATGATTTCTGGCAACATGGCGATTCAGCATGGCTTCAAAGGCCCGAATATCGCGATCACCACAGCGTGCACAACGGGTACCCATAATATTGGCTACAGTGCTCGCACGATTGCATACGGCGATGCCGATGTGATGATCTGTGGCGGTGCGGAAATGGCTACTACCCCATTAGGGTTGGGCGGGTTTTCGGCCGCGCGAGCGCTCTCTACTCGTAATGAAGACCCTCAGGCGGCGAGTCGCCCGTGGGATGCTGATCGTGATGGCTTTGTGTTGTCAGACGGTGCGGGTGTGCTTGTCTTGGAAGAGTACGAGCATGCGAAAGCGCGTGGTGCCAATATCTACGCAGAGCTTGCCGGCTTTGGTATGAGTGATGATGCCTATCATATGACGGCGCCGCCGGAAGATGGGCGTGGCGCTGCACTTTCCATGAGCAATGCCATTAAAGATGCGCGTATTGACCCAGCGGATGTGCATTATATTAATGCGCATGGCACGTCTACCGCAGCGGGTGACTTAGCCGAAAGCCGGGCGATTGAAAAAGTGCTTGGTAGCGCAGCTCAGCAAGTGGCTGTGAGCTCTACCAAATCAATGATTGGCCACCTATTAGGTGCTGCAGGAGCCGTTGAGGCGGTGTTCAGTATCCTGGCTATTCGCGACCAGATTGCGCCGCCGACCATTAACCTGGATAACCCTCAGGAAGGCTGTAATCTTGATTATGTGCCACACACTGCGCGGAAGATGTCGATTGAAATAGCGCTCTCAAACTCGTTTGGGTTCGGTGGTACCAACGGCTCACTGCTGTTTAAAAAGGTATAATACGCGATGCCAATGCCCCAGGTGCCGTTTGACGACCGAGGGCTTGCGTATGGTGACGGAGTATTTGAAACAGTGCTGCTGCGCGCTGGTGCCCCTGTATTGTGGGAGTATCATTACGCGCGTTTACGGCTGGGCTGTCAGCGTTTAAATATTCCGTTGCCCTCCATGGAGCAGTTGGTCGCCACTTGGCAATCTCCGTCTAACGCCGAGCTTGAAATACTCAAACTAATCCTAACCCGAGGAAGTGGTGGGAGGGGTTACGCGACGCCGGATACCCCTCAGCCTCGTTTGCTTAGCCGTCGAACACCTTTTGTGGTAAATAGCGACCGTTGGCATGAGGGAGTTAACGTACGGATTTGTCAGTTGCGTTTGGGGCATCAGCCGCTTTTAGCAGGCATTAAACACCTGAATCGCTTGGAAAATGTACTCGCGCGCCAGGAGTGGAGTGACCCGGCCATCGCTGAGGGGTTGCTTGGCGATACTGATGGTTGGCTGGTGGAGGCCACCAGTATGAATGTCTTTTGGCAGCAAGCGGGGGTGCTCTTCACACCTCTATTGTCGCAGTGCGGCGTGGCGGGTACGCTGCGAGCCGCATTATTGGATTATGGCGTCGTGCAGGAAGCTCCTATTGCGTTGAACGCTATCCATGAGGTTGAGCGTCTTTGGGTAGCTAACTCGGTACAAGGTGTGTGGCCAGTGAATAAGCTGTTAAGCGAAGCAGGTGAAGTCCTGCAGTCCTGGCCGCCGCGAGGTCAAGATAAGCTGCAAGCAATAGGCCATGGCTTGCTTGGCTATTCGCCGACATCCCGTTAGGCAGAATTTTATCAACATTATTGAGGTGTCATGGTGAAACGGTTTTTAGCTGCTGCAGGTGTCGTGGTCGTGGTTGGATTAGCAGCCGTTGCGGGCGGCTATGTTTACTGGCAGCAGCGCCTATCGGCACCGGTCACACTCGAGGAGCCTGCGCTTTATCAGGTTCCTGCAGGGGCTGGGTTCAATCAGGTCGTTCGAGAGCTGGAAAGCCAGGGCTTTATTAAAGATGCTTGGGCATTTCAACTATTGGCGCGTGTTGAGCCTGAGCGCGTACCACGCTTACGGGTGGGCGAGTATCAGTTAACCCCAGGCATGAGTGGCCTTGAACTAATTGCCCTATTGGGCAGCAATAACGTTGTCACTTATCCGTTAACGATTCCCGAAGGATGGACGTTCCGCCAGATGCGCGAGCTGTTGGACAGTGCGCCAAAACTTGAGAATCGGACGGCAGCGTTAAGTGACGACGAGATTATGTCATTGTTGGATCGAGAGGGGACTTTTCCTGAGGGCTGGTTTTTCCCTGATACCTACCGCTATCACCTGGGCATGAGTGACGTTGATATTCTACGTCAGGCGCTTTCCCGCATGGAGCAGATTCTAGAAGAGGTCTGGGACGAGCGTGATGATGACCTGACCATCGAGACACCTTATGAAGCGCTTATCATGGCATCGCTCATTGAGCGTGAAACAGGTGCGCCGGAAGAGCGTCGGGAGATTGCAGGCGTCTTTAAACGTCGTATGGAGAAGGGGATGCGCTTGCAGACAGATCCCACCGTCATTTATGGCATGGGCGAGCGCTATGAAGGCAGAATTACGCGTGCGGATTTACGTGAGGCGACTCCCTATAACACTTATGTGATTGACGGTATGCCACCAACGCCGATTGCCTTACCCGGGCGTGCCTCCCTTGAGGCGGCTGTGAGTCCACTGCCCGGAGAAACGCTTTACTTCGTCTCGCGCGGTGATGGTACCCACCATTTTTCACGTACGTTACGTGAGCACAATAATGCGGTTAATCGCTATATTCGTAATCGCTAATTAGGTTGAGTCATTGTTTAACTGCGATGTGTTTTTTTCGAATTTACTGAGTAAGGGGCTTCAATGAGCAAGCGCGGACGCTTCATCACCCTTGAAGGTGGTGAGGGAGTCGGAAAATCTACTAACGTGGCGTTTGTAGAGGCATGGCTACAAGAGCGCGGGATAGAGGTTGTGCGAACCCGTGAGCCCGGGGGGACGCCACGCGCTGAAGCGATTCGAGGATTGCTGCTTGATCCCTCTTTCGATGAGCACTTGCACAGCGATGCCGAATTGCTATTAATGTTTGCCGCGCGAGCCCAGCATTTAGCGCAAAAAATAGTGCCAGCCCTTGAACGCGGTGCTTGGGTGATCTGTGATCGTTTTACCGACGCAACCTTTGCTTACCAAGGTGGTGGCCGCGGTATTGAAACAGATCGGATTGCGCAACTGGAACAGTTCGTGCAAAAAGGTCTCTCCCCAGATCTAACCCTGTTACTAGATATGTCACCTGAGGCTGCGAAAGAGCGTCTTGAAGGGCGTTTAAGAGACCAGCAAACGCAGCGTGATCGCTTTGAACAAGAGCAAGTAACCTTTTTCGAAGCAGTGCGGCGGGCTTACTTAGAGCGTGCCGCTGCCGCCCCCCAGCGTTTTGCCATTGTTGATGCGGGGCAAGCGCTTGATCAAGTCCAGGCGTCTCTAGCTCAAGCGCTAGAAGAGCGAATAGCTATATGGCAATAACGGGAGTGCTGCCTTGGCATCAGTCGACGTGGCAGCAGTTGGTTCGTCTCGCCAATGAAGGGCGTTTACCGCACGCCCTGCTGATCAGTGGTGCCCACGGCGTTGGCAAGCAGCAGTTGGCGGAAGCGTTGGTTGCTCGGACGTTATGCGCCCAGCCTGGCGAGCTAGCCTGTGGTCACTGTCATAGCTGTGCCATGCTGGCTTCAGGCTATCACCCCGACTTGATGCGCATTTCTCCAGAAGAGGGTAAGCGTCAGATTCGCATTGACCCCATACGTGATGTAAATCGCTTTGTTTCGCAAACCGCGCAGCAGGGCGGTTATCGAGTGATCGTGATCTCTCCCGCGGAAGCAATGAATATTGCGGCGGCAAACGCACTGCTCAAAAGTCTTGAAGAGCCTGGTGATAAAACGCTATTTATTTTGCTATCAGATGTCCCTTCGCGCACGCTGCCGACGATTCGCTCCCGCTGTCAGCAATGGCCATTAGCCAGCGTGTCCTTTAATAATTGCCAGGGCTGGCTGACTGAAAAACTTGGCAGCGACGAAGCGTACTTTTGGTGGCGAGTGTCGGGTGGCTTGCCGCTGCTTGCTGTGGAGTTAGCAACGCCGCAGGAACGCGCTCTTCGCCATCAAATTCATGACAGCTTCGAACAGTTGGTGCGCGGTGCTGAGCCTGTTTCAGAAGCTGCTAGGCTTGATCGTCAGGCCATTGATGGCATCTTGTGGTACGGTATTGCTTGGCTTGAAGACTTGATCCGGCTGGGTTTGTCTGGCGAAACCTCGGTGCTGCATAACCCCGATTTAGAGCCGTTATACCGTCAAGCGATGAAAAATGGTCGGGTGCAGGATTGGTTCCGGTTACTGGATTATGCTCGAGAGCAGCGCCGTTTATTCGCAGTCGGTGCTAATCCTAACCCTCAGCTAGTGCTTGAAGCGTGGCTGGTGCGCTGGTCGGCGCTGTTACGCTCCTAGGATGGTTGCTAAACAGGGATTGCCAACGAGGCTATTATGACGGTTCAAAAAGCACTTTCTTTGACAATCCCTGATATGCCGACGTTGCTTTCCGCGTATATGCCTTTTCTAGATAGAGGCGGTATTTTTGTTCCGACTAAAACGCTCTATCGGCTTGGGCAGCAGGTTTATCTATTGCTGACCCTACCGGGAGAGAGTGAACCTCTTGCTATCTCCGGCCATGTTGTGTGGGTTTCTCCTGAGGGCGTGAGTGGACAGCGAATGCCCGGTATTGGGGTGCATTTTAGCCAGCAGGACTACTCCGCACGTGATCGCATTGAAACGTTGTTGGCCGGCCAGTTAGATAAAGCACCTCCGTCCTTTACGCTTTGATAGCCGCGAGTTAGCACCGCAATAACACTGTACAAAGCCTGCCCTTCACCTGTTGACGAGAATTTAAGAGAGTTGCATGTTTGTTGATTCCCACTGCCATTTAGACCGTTTATCTGAGCTAACCCACGACGGTGATATTGCCGCAACGCTGGCGGCTGCTCGTGCTGCTAATGTGAGCCAGTTCTTAGCTGTTGCGGTGACGCTTGAGGAGATGCCGGGATTGGCGGCAATCGCTCGTGAGCACCACGACGTGGTTATTTCGGCGGGACTGCATCCACTTCATCAGGCTCCGAAAGAGCCAAGCGTCAGCGATATTGTTGATGCTGCTGAGCAGTACGGTGCCGTCGCCATCGGTGAAACAGGGCTGGATTATCACTATCAGGACAGCGTGCCCGTAGAGGTTCAGAGCGAGCGATTTAAGCGCCATTTAATTGCGGCCAATGAGCTAGAGCTGCCGGTAATTATTCATACCCGTGAAGCGAAAGAAGACACCTTAGCATTGCTGCGTGAGCACACTAATCCAGAGGTAGGTGGCGTATTGCACTGCTTCACTGAAGATTTAGATATGGCGCGTGAAGCGGTGCGGCTTGGGTTCTATATCTCGCTATCGGGTATTATTACCTTCCGTAATGCGGGATCGCTTAGGGAGCTGGCCAGAAAACTGCCGCTTGATCGGCTGCTAATTGAAACCGATAGCCCTTATTTGGCGCCTGTTCCTTATCGTGGCAAACCCAACGAACCCGCTTGGGTAGTTGAGGTGGCAGAGTGTATCGCTAAAGAGCGAGGAATCAGCGTTGATGAAGTGGCGATGCAAACCACTGCCAATTTTTATCATCTGTTCCGCGCTGCCGTGCCCGATGCACCTGATAACGTAAAGCAAGCGTTGGCGCAGTCTGGTTTAGTGGTATAAGTGCTGCAAGCACAGCCTGGGAGGTAAGCGATGAATATTGATCGGCTTATGCAGCAATTTGACGGCGCGGCGGCGATTCCCCCCGTTGATCAGTGGCAGCCAGCCCTAAGCGGCGATATCGATATCGTTATTCAGGCTGATGGCACGTGGCTGCATGAAGGAAAGCCGTTTGAGCGCCTTGCCATACCACGGTTGTTAGCGAGTCTCTTACGCCGCGATGCCGATGGCTATTGTCTGGTAACGCCTGTTGAGCGTTGGCGTGTCACCGTGGTTGACTGTCCGTTTGTGGCGGTTGAAGCAGATTTTTACGATGATGCTTGGTGGCTGACGACCCAGTTCAATGACGTTGTGCGTGTGGATGCAGAGCATCCGCTTAGTCTCTCCAAAACGCCTGAGGGTGTCTTTGCCCCTGAGTGTGCCATGCGTTTTGGGCTGGCGGCTCGCTTGCATCGTAATGTGTATTATCGGTTGGTAGAGCAGGCCACGCTGAGCGAAGCAGACGACGGTGAATGCCAGTGCCGACTGTATAGCGCAGGGTCTTGGCATGTCTTAGGTCAGTTTAATGCCAATGATGCGATGCCAGGCGAGGTGACGTGAAGTTAACCGCTGAACAGCAAGCCGTTGTCCATCATCGCGAGGGGCATGCCCGCGTAGCGGCTGTCGCAGGAGCGGGCAAGACCACCACTATGGCGGCAAGAGTGCTCCACCTGCTGGCGTCGGGTGTGTCGCCGAAGCGTATGCTGGTGCTGATGTTTAACCGCTCAGCGCGAGACGACTTTCAACGCCGCCTGATCAGCATGGCACCTCAGGGGCAAGCGTTGCCAGATGTGCGGACCTTTCACTCACTTGGTCATCGGTTGACGCAGAGCCTATGTCGCTGGGGGGCGCTTGCGCCGAGACGCCTGCTGTCTGCTGATTGGCAGCTAGAGCGCCTTTTACGCCAGGCGAGTTTGAATGTGCTTCACGATGCCGTTGAGCGTCGCGATGCGGCTATCGAAGGTGACCGATTAGAAGCGCTTGCTCACTTTTGTGGGCTGGTAAAAGCCGAAATGCTATCGGCTGATGTGCTTTATAAGCGTCTTAATTACGAGCCGGATACTGACTACTTTCCTAGCGCATTTGATGAAGCTGAACGGCTGCTGCACGTTGAAGGCGTCATGACCTACGCTGATTTGCTTTATCGGCCCCTGCAAGTGTTAGAAGCTGAACAGACCTTGCGCAGTCGTGTGGAAGGTTTTCTTGACCATGTGATCATTGATGAATACCAGGATATTAATACTGCCCAGCAGCGGTTGCTGGCGGTATTGGCGGGTTCCAGCGCCAGTGTAATGGCGGTAGGTGATGCAAATCAGTGCATCTACGAATGGCGGGGCGCACGTCCGGACACCATGCTGGAGAACTTTACTGCCACGTTTGGCAGCGCCACAGACTACCCGCTCTCGATCACGTTTCGTCATGGCCACGCGCTGGCGCTAACCGCAAACCATGCCATCATGGCTAATCAACGCCGACCAGACCAGCTCTGTTTGGCGGATGCTAATAACCCTGAAACCCATATATCCGTTGGCCAGGGCAGTCGACTGCTGCTCGATGCCTTAGTCGACTGGCAAGCGCAGGGGCGCGCGTTGAGCGATGTGAGTCTGCTGGTGCGTAGTTGGGCGCTGTCGGTGCCTTTTCAGTTGGCGTTACTACAGGCGGGTATTCCATTTCGTCTTCAACGAGAAGATCGTTTCGTTTTCAGACTCCCTCTCGTGCAAGCCTTAGCTGGCTATTTGAAACTGTCTCGCCAGCCAGAGCTGCTGCACGACCCCGAGCAACTCTTGCTTTTGCTCTCTCAGCCAACGCCTTTTGTTGCCCGTGAGCGGCTTCAGCAGCTTGCCTATCAGCTGGCCAGCACCCAGCTCTGGCCTGAGCGCCACGAGCCGGTACTAACCTCTTTAAAGCCGCTGCAGCGCCGCACGCTCAAAAAACGCTGGGCGCTGCTATGTGAGCTGCCTAAATTAAGTGATTGGCCGCCTGCAAAGCTGCTGAGTCATGTGGTGGAAACGATTGAAGCTGAAAAAACCTTAAAGCGGGCAGCGGCAAGACGCGACAAGGGCGAGGAGGACGTTCGTCTATTGGATGTGCTTATCGAACAGGCCGATAGCGTGAAAGATCCAGATGCGTTTATTGAACTGCTCGAGCGCCCAGTAGAGAACCAAGCTGGCGGTGTTCTGATTAGCACGGTACACGGAGCGAAAGGTCTAGAGTGGCCGTTGGTCGCCGTTGCTGGAGTGAATGAAGAGGACTTTCCGCACTACAGTCGCGACAATCCGCTCAATGACGAGAGGCTAGAAGAAGAGCGACGGCTGTTTTACGTAGCGATTACGCGGGCTCAAGAGCAACTGCTGGTGTTGCACGATGGTGGTGTTCACCGGCCTAGTCGCTTTATTGCGGAAAGCGCTTGGCAGGATAGTTTGCGGGTGGCGTCATGTTTGTCGCGTCAAGAGGCGCCTGCCACGGCTGTGCAGGTAACATCGCCAAGTTTGGTGAAGCGCTATCTTGAGCGGTTAGGGCGAACGAATATTGAGCTGGCAGCGCCGCAAGTCAATGAGGCAGCGGCAGGTTATCGGGCTGATGCACACTTCTACCCTGGGCAGCGCTTAATACATGCCGTGTTTGGGGAAGGTGAGGTGGCCTCGGTAGAAGGTAACCCCTCCGATCCTGTCATCGATGTGCGCTTTGCACAGGCCGGTCGGCGTCGTCTTATTGCTCGACGCGCGCCGATTGAGTGCCTAGAGCCACCGGCGCAGCCAGCGTAACTGGCTGCGTCGTATGATCCTGCTAGTACCTATGGATGATTACATATTGGGGTAGTTAGGCCCGCCGCCGCCTTCTGGTGCTACCCAGGTAATATTTTGGGCAGGGTCTTTAATATCGCAGGTTTTGCAGTGGACACAGTTCTGGAAGTTGATCTGGAAGCGTGGCTTGCCTTGATCATCTTCCACCACTTCATAAACCCCTGCAGGGCAGTAGCGTTGAGCCGGTTCTGCATAGGTTGGCAGGTTGTCACGAATCGGCAGCTCAGGGTCTGCTAAGCGCAGATGGCAGGGCTGGTCTTCTTCGTGGTTAGTGTTAGACAAGAACACTGAGGTCGATTTATCAAACGACAACTTGCCATCGGGCTTCGGATAAGTGATTTTTTCGAACTCAGCAGCAGGCTTCAGTGCGCCGTAGTCGGTGGTAGTGTCATGAACATTGGGTAGCTTATTGCCCAGTAGTTGATTGGCGAAATTGTAAGCACCGCCACCTACCGTGCCATATTTATGGATAGCAGGGCCAAAGCTTGCGCTCTCTTTCAGCTCTTCATAGGCCCAGCTGGCTTGCCATTTCTCAGTGAAGCTACTTAGCTCCTGAGCACCTTCATCACCCCCTTTGATGGCTTCAAAGACACTTTCTGCAGCGACCATGCCGGATTTCATCGCTGTGTGCAGGCCCTTTATTTTGGCAAAATTCAGCGTGCCTGCATCGCAGCCAATCAACAGACCACCCGGGAACGTCATTTTCGGTAGGCAATTAAAACCGCCTTTGGTAATGGCGCGCGCACCATAGGCAACCCGTTTGCCGCCTTCTAAATATTGGCTAAGCACCGGGTGATGCTTCATGCGCTGGAATTCATCAAAAGGTGACAGCCAGGGGTTCTTATAACCAAGATCCATAATGAGGCCCACGACGACCTGCTGATTTTCTGCGTGATAAAGGAACCAGCCGCCGTGAGTGTCTTTTTCAAGCGGCCAGCCCGAGCCGTGGAGCACAAGACCGGGTTCATGTTTGTCGGCGGGAACATCCCACAGTTCTTTCAAGCCAATTCCATAGTGCTGCGGGTCACGACCAGCATCTAGTGAGAACTCTTTGATTAACCGTTTACCCAAGTGGCCGCGAGCGCCTTCAGCAAATAGCGTGTATTTCGCGCGCAACTCCATGCCTGGCATATGGCCATCTTTGGGCGTGCCATCTGCGCTAACACCCATATCACCAATGAGGATGCCACGTACTGCATCATCTTCGATAATCACGTCCTGGGCAGCAAAGCCAGGGAATATTTCCACCCCAAGAGACTCGGCTTGCTCTGCCAACCAGCGGCATAGGTTGCCTGCGCTAATCACATAGCGGGTAAGCTCGCCGCCAGTGTTATGCATGCTTTTGGGCACTAGCGCATTAGGGATTTTTTGCGCTTTTTGAGCATCTTTTAATAGATAAACATCGTCACGAACGGCAGGTGTGTTGAGCGGTGCGCCGCGCTCTTCCCAATCAGGAAATAGCTCTGCCAGTGCGCGGGGCTCAAAGACAGCACCAGAAAGAATATGGGCGCCGACTTCGGAGCCTTTTTCGACGACACAAACCGTCAACTCTTGTTCCGCTTGATTTGCCTGTTGCATCAGGCGGCAAGCGGAAGCTAGACCAGAGGGGCCAGCCCCGACAATGACTACATCGAAGTCCATGACATCGCGTTCAACATTTTCCACCCGGCTTCTCCTTATTCTCATAAGAACCATTATTTACCAAAGCTAGCCTGTCCAAACGTAAAATGAGCGTTATGAGAACTAACTTATAAAAAGATGGCCTTAATTTTAAACGGTCGTTTGCTTCTGGTTATGCTCCATGATAGGCATAATACCCCTGTAAGGTCACCCCTACGATGGCAAAAGCACCATTTATCCATGAAGTTTACATCGCTGCTACGACCAAGGCCGTAGTTAATCAGTGTTGTCGCTAGTCACTAGGTTGTGGCAAATTGATAGGGTTTTTCATTTACAGACCTATCAAACGCTTGCATGAATTTTTTAAGGTGGCGTATTTAAATACACGTCGCCGCTATTTTTAGAGGCATCAGTTGGTACGATGCTGAGACAAGCTAACGGCTTCCATCACAAGCCAAGCGAGGAATCT
>NZ_BJUL01000006.1 GCF_007989605.1 Vreelandella venusta
CCCACGACCACCGGAGCCACAATCCGGGGCTCTACCACTGAGCTACATCCACCACAACCTAAAACTGGAATTGCATATAATTAATATGCGTCATCAAATGGGGTGGATGATGGGGATCGAACCCACGACCACCGGAGCCACAATCCGGGGCTCTACCACTGAGCTACATCCACCATTGATGAGGTACTGACTTACATGTCTTACCGAATGCGTCCATCAAAAGCTTTAATGGCACGCCCAGCAGGACTCGAACCCGCAACCTACGGCTTAGAAGGCCGTTGCTCTATCCGGTTGAGCTATGGGCGCACATAAAGCATTCTAAGAGACTGAATACTGATGAGCACTTGACCACAACCAATGTTCGGAAAAGCAAGTTACCACCTTCCGCGCTAGGTATGTGGTCGGGATGGAGGGATTCGAACCCCCGACATCCTGCTCCCAAAGCAGGCGCGCTACCAGACTGCGCTACATCCCGATTTCTTACCTTAGACGCTGCTGCATGTCCCGTCTCAAGCGAGGCATATATTACTATTTCTGAGATTAAAGTCAACACCTAAAGTGATTGATTCGTTAGAAGCTTTGCCTCGTCGCCCTAGCATGCGAAAATCAGACCTTATCGAAAGCCCGTGACCTCCTGCGCTCAGCCACGTAATTTCAAGTGCTGAGTGATAGATAGCGGGGTTTAAGTATCGGTGTTCAGGTACACAGGTTCGGGTACGATGCCCACCCGCCGCCCTTCCCATACTTTAAACGCCACGGCCTAGACATAGTCACCCAGCTTCGTTTCTAACCTTCACAGGGATTCTATTACATGACCGCCCAACTTATCGATGGCAAGGCCATCGCCGCTAATGTCCGCCAGCAAGTTGCCGAGAAAATCAGCGCGCGCCAGCAAGCTGGCGATCGGGCACCTGGACTAGCTGTTGTTGTGGTCGGGGAAGACCCAGCTTCCCATGTTTATGTCAGCAACAAACACCGTGCCTGTGAGCAGGCAGGTATTCTGTCTTTTCAACATGCGCTACCCGCTGATACGCAGCAGCATGAACTGGAAGCGCTGGTCGATCAGTTAAATAACGATGCAACGGTTGACGGCATTCTTGTTCAACTGCCATTGCCAGAGCATTTAGACTCTCGCCCTATTCTTGAGCGGATTCGTCCAGACAAGGACGTCGATGGTTTTCACCCATACAACATTGGTCGTCTGGCGCAACGTATGCCTTCGCTCAGGCCCTGCACGCCTAAAGGTATTATGACCATGCTCGCCCACAGCGGCATTGCCGTGCGAGGATTAGATGCCACTGTTGTAGGCGCGTCCAACATTGTTGGTCGGCCAATGGCGTTGGAATTGATGCTGGCAGGCTGCACCACAACGGTATGTCACCGCTTCACTTTGCAGCTTGAATCTCATGTGCGCCGCGCTGACTTGGTTGTTGTCGCTGTTGGCAAACCTGGCATCGTTAAAGGGGAATGGATCAAACCGGGCGCTATCGTGATTGACGTTGGCATTAATCGCCAAGACGACGGCACGCTCACTGGTGACGTTGACTTTAAAGCCGCGGCAGAGCGCGCCAGCTTCATTACTCCCGTGCCTGGCGGCGTTGGGCCGATGACCGTTGCCACGCTGCTTGAAAACACGCTAGAAGCCGCTGAACGGCACGACAAAGGCCTAGACCAGTAGTGATACAAACACCACTGCCGTTAACGATTTCTTAAGGAGTAATCACAAGTGCAACGAATCGGAATCATCGGCGCGATGGCGCAGGAAGTGAATATACTGGCAGAACAGCTAGAAGACGCTGAACGCTACGAGCATGCTGGCTTCGTTTTTTATACGGGCACACGCCACGGCCTGGAAATTATTGTGCTGCAGTCAGGGATAGGTAAGGTCAATGCGGCGGTAGGCACCGCGATTTTACTTGAGCGCCACCAACCTGATGCGATCATTAACACCGGCTCCGCAGGCGGCTTCGCGAGCGATCTTGCTATTGGTGATGTGATTATTTCAGATGAAGTTCGCCACCATGATGTTGATGCCGTGGTCTTTGGCTATGAGATTGGTCAAGTCCCTGGTATGCCTGCAGCCTACCAAGCAGATAAGCAACTTCGGGATATTGCCCGTAACGCCATTGCCGAATTAGGTGAGGTTAATGTGCGTGAGGGATTGGTTGCCACAGGGGATGCCTTTATGGCCGACCCTGAGCGTGTCGCTACTACCCGCGCCCAGTTTCCAACCATGCTAGCCGTTGAAATGGAAGGCGCCG
Source organism: Vreelandella venusta (assembly GCF_007989605.1). Classification (GTDB taxonomy): domain Bacteria; phylum Pseudomonadota; class Gammaproteobacteria; order Pseudomonadales; family Halomonadaceae; genus Vreelandella; species Vreelandella venusta. Next base: position 2,262 of record NZ_BJUL01000006.1, read on the forward strand.
CTATTGCACAAGCATGTCATCTCTATAACTGCCCATTTGTGGTCATTCGCGCGCTTTCAGATATACCCGGCAGTGGTGACAATCACCTGTCATTCGAGCAATTTTTGGACATCGCGGCTGACCATTCCTCACGGATGGTAGATCAAATGCTGGTCGCGCTTGGTAAGATGAAGCAATAGAGCTCAGAAAAAGTGCCTCAAGCGTTAACAAAACGGAGCCGTTGGCTCCGTTTTTTTGGCCTGCCATCAAGCGCTACGCTTTCAGCTTCCATGCCAGGCTCTCACCCGCCATTAACGGAATGATATGCTGACCAGCTGTATAGGGATAATGCGCTGGCAGGTTCCATGAACGACGCTCCAACGTCACGCTATCAGCATTAACTGGCAATCCATAAAAGCGCGGTCCGTTTAGACTGGCAAACGCTTCTAGCTTGTCCAAGGCATCCATTTCTTCGAAGGCTGCTGCATAGAGTTCAATGGCAGCAGGCGCGGTATATGCTCCTGCGCAGCCGCAGCTAGACTCTTTATCGCCTTGGGCATGAGGCGCACTATCGGTCCCCAAAAAGAATTTAGGACTGCCACTGGTCGCTGCTTTTAACAACGCTTGGCGATGCTGCTCACGCTTCAATATCGGCAAGCAGTAATAGTGCGGTCGAATACCACCCGCCAGCATTTTGTTGCGGTTAAACAGCAGGTGATGAGCCGTAATCGTAGCGGCAATGTTATCAGGTGCCGCTGCAACAAACTCAGCAGCCTGCTGGGTCGTAATATGCTCAAACACTACCTTAAGCTTAGGGTGTTTAGCCAAAAGCGGTTTCATCACCCGCTCAATAAACACCGCCTCTCGATCAAAAATATCAATCTCATGATCGGTCACCTCACCATGCACTAACAGCGGCATACCAACGCTGGCTAGCATCGCAATGGTGTCGTCGCAGTGTGCAATGTCCGTGACACCTGATGCAGAGTTAGTGGTTGCACCCGCGGGATACAGCTTCACGGCTTTTACGATACCACTTTCAGCAGCACGCTCGATTTCTTCAGGCGGCGTCGTGTCGGTCAAATAGAGCGTCATCAATGGCTCAAACGCACTGCCCTCGGGCAGCGCGGCTAAAATTCTCTGCCGATACGCTATTGCTTGAGCAGTCGTGGTGATCGGCGGCGTTAAATTAGGCATTATAATCGCACGCCCCATTTGGGCGGCGGTATGACCTACCACAGCGCTTAGCGCCTCATCATCACGTAAATGAAGATGCCAATCATCGGGGCGAGTTAACGTAATAGCGTCCACGGCAAGTCCTGTGCAGAAATGAATTTAGTCAAAGAGTCAGGACAGTATACCCAATACGGGTAACGGATAAATCTCCCCTATCCATCCCACAGCCGTTCCCAAGTGTCGTATCATGGCGGCACTTTGTAAGGTCAAGGACTCAGTTTTTTATGCAGAATGTGCGTCGCTATGCGGACATAATCGCTAGTATTGAAGGATTACTATGGCTTGGCCTTGCCTGGTCAATATCCTTTTCGATGTATTATGGGAGTACCGAACCGACACTGGCTGTCTTGTTCGTTGTTGGCGCGCTCGTGTTATTCGGCTGGGCGCACCGTCCAATGCGCTACTTGTTGAAACGCTACCACGTACGTAAGCGCCGCACTGACATGTGGATACATACACTAGCGCTACCACTCTTGCTCGCTATGTTTTTCCATATCATGTTAGAGGCTGTACTGGGCAGTGCCTGGCTACCGCCTAAAATGCTGCTATTCAACCTGCTTGCCTCAGCGGGATGGCTGACGTTCGTTATGACGTTATTTATAAAATATGTGATTCACAACGTGAAAACATCGAGCAAATAACTCCGCTATGCCTACCGCCCTGCCTCTTCCGCTCTCGACGCCTAACCGTAACCTTGTTCGATTAACGATCGTCAGGGGGATTACTTGGACCGGTTTCTTACTGGCCATTATCGTTGGCATTGAGTTGCTCGCTTTCGACTTGCCAGTGACCGCAGTCGTCAGCGTTGTAATTGCAATGGGGATACTGAATATCGTCACATGGTGGCGCTTAGGCAGACCAAAAGCGGTTAATCATTTTGAATATCTTGCCCATTTACTGGCCGATATTGCAGGCTTAACGCTACTCTTTTATTTTTCAGGCGGTTCAACAAATCCCTTTATTACTTACTACTTAGTGCCAGTCACTATCGCCGCTGCAACCCTTCCCTGGCGGCATGCCTGGATCATCGCCGGCTGTTCAATGGCAGGTTACACCTACCTGATGTTCTTTTATCACCCGATACCTCAGCTGGGTCACATCAACAGCGACGGCCCACTAAGCCTTCATGTATTGGGTATGTGGCTTAATTTCGGCTTATCAGCCGGGCTGGTCACGTTCTTCATCTACAAAATGGCTCACGCCCTACGTAATCGCGATAAAGCACTCTCTCGCACGCGTGAGGCGGCGCTGCGCAACGAGCAAGTGTTAGCTGTTGCTACCCAAGCCGCTGGCACGGCTCATGAGCTTGGCACGCCGCTTTCAACCATGGCCGTGCTACTAAATGAAATGCACCAAGATGCGCCTCATGACTCTGTCTTACAACAAGATATAGCCATTCTTCGTCAGCAGGTAGAAGTGTGCAAATCGCGCTTACAACACCTTGTTGCAACGGCTGACCGTCGGCGCATGGCAGAACCCGAGATACTAGATGCTGAACTGTGGCTAGCTGCCGTTGTGCAACGCTGGCTCGTTATCAGGCCAGATGTTAGCCACTTTTTTGATGTTGCCGAAAGACGCGGCCGCCCCTGGTTGGCCGTCGATGCCACATTAGATCAAGCGCTAACCAATTTGCTGAATAACGCCGCCGACGCTAACCCAGAGCAAATTGCTATTCGACTGGATTGGCAAGATGAAAGCGTTGTCATTGATATTCGCGACCATGGACCCGGCATCGCAATGTCGATTGCTGATCAGCTAGGCGACACGTTTATTTCCACCAAAAGCAAAGGCATGGGGATCGGGCTGTTTTTAACCCATGCCACCATTAATCGTTTCGGTGGTGGAGTAAGCCTGTACAATCATCCGGAAGGAGGCACGTTAACGGAAGTAACTTTGCCTCTTTGTTCCGCCCCTGATAAGTAACAGCGACGCAGAGCATTCGCCAGAAAATCGAGGACATCATGCAGACGCAAGACCAACGCCTTTTAATCGTCGACGATGATGAAATGTTTTGTCACGTGCTAAGCAGAGCGCTTACGCGTCGTGGTTTTGAGGTGCAAGTTGCCCATGATGCTGATCAAGCAATGACACTGATCACGCAGTTCATGCCCACAATGGCGACACTTGATCTAAAACTTGAGCATAGTTCGGGGCTTAAGTTACTGCCTGACATGCTGGCAAGCGCACCGAATTGCCGCATTGTGGTATTAACGGGGTATTCGAGCATCGCCACAGCAGTAGAAGCCATCAAACTCGGTGCCGTTAACTATCTGTGTAAACCAGCAGATGCTGACGATGTTATTGCAGCTTTTGACCATCAGGATGGCGACCCAAATATTGAGCTAGCCGACAACCCTCCCTCTATCAATCGTATAACGTGGGAGCACATTCAAAAGGTGTTGCAAGAGCACGATGGCAACATTTCAGCCACGGCTAGGGCACTCGGTATGCATCGGCGCACATTACAACGTAAATTACAGAAGCGCCCGGTACGCAGGTAATTCGTCCACTCTTTGCGCAACAACGACGCAAAGAGTGGACATCAACGTACTGTTATTGGGCGGTCCAGCCTAGATCAATGTTCCAACTAGCTCCCGTTACTGCGCCTGCCGCATCGGAAGCTAAATAAGCAACTAACTCAGCAACCTCGGATGGCTCAATCAACCGCTTAACCGCTGCGTTTTTTAGCATGACTTTTTCAATCACTTCTTGCTCACCCATGCCATGAAGCTTGGCTTGGTCGGCGATCTGATTATCGACCAGTGGTGTTTTTACATAGGCAGGACAGATCGTATTAGCGGTAATCCCCTGCTCACCTCCTTCTAAAGCAGCGGTTTTTGTTAGTCCAATCATGCCATGCTTGGCACTGATATAAGCGGCTTTGCCAGGTGAAGCTACCTGCGCATGCACAGACGCAATATTAATCACACGCCCCCAGCCCTTTTTACGCATATGCGGCCATGCTGCCTGGGTAAGCAAAAACGGAGCCGTCAGCATTAAATCAATGATTTGGCGCCACTTCTCTTCAGGGAACGTTTCAATGGAAGCGACGTGCTGAATACCTGCATTATTAACCAAGATATCGACGCCACCAAAGCGCTTAACCGCCTCAGCAATTGCTCCGCGGCACGCATCGGGGTCGGTTAAGTCCCCTTGGTAAAATGCGGCGCCAGCCGCCTCAGCGACTTCTTTTCCAGCCGGGTTAAAGTCCACGGCTAACACTTGAAAGCCTTGTTTGCAGAAATGCTTCACCACCGCTTCACCAATACCGCTACTGGTACCAGTGACCACAGCAACACGGGGTATAACAGCTTTTTCAGAAGACATAAACGTTCCTTTTGCCGAGATTATTCAGAGTAAAAATGTAAAAACAGACAGCCTAGATAGAAGTAGACTTTGCTGCCTAACCACCCTCTGGAGAAGGCCCATCAGACACCATTAGCTGCGTCATCATGCGCTGGGCCAATCGCGCAGCTTCCTGCATACTTGCTAGATCATTTAGATCCTCCAGAATGACGCGTTTATAGAGCTCGCTGCCATTGGGCAACTGTTCATATGAAAGCGAATAGTGGCCAGAAGGCAGGGTGAGACGTAATACATCCCCCAAGGAATCATGCTGATCCAGACTTGGCACAACCACTAACCACATTGCACAAGGTGTTATTAACGCACCTACCAGTAGCGACGCATGCCCTTCTTCCCAGGGCTGGAAGCACAATGCATCGACACCAAGGCAAGGGTTATAATGACTCGACTGCTTCATTGAACGCAGATGCGTATCTCGATAATGCAGCGCTAATTCAGCTAAGCGCGGATATTCTTGGGCAGCTAAGGTTCGCATACGCTCTTCCAATTATTAAACATTCACCCATAACACGGCTTAATGAAGCATGTAGTGTAGCGCTATTAGCCAAACTGCATGCGCTACGCCACAATAGGCAACCCATTTTTATCCTAAAGGAGTTTCTACGATGTTTGTGGTAATTTTTGGCCGCATGTCATGCCCTTTCTGCGTACGCGCAAAACTTCTCGCAGAGCATTTAGAGAGTAACGGAAAGATAGAAGGCTACCGCTACGTTGATATGCCCTCAGAAGGCGTTACCAAGGAAGATATTGCAAAAACAGCTGGCAAGCCTATCCATACCGTTCCTCAGGTGTTTATTGACCAACAACACATAGGTGGTTTTACTGAGTTCGACCAATTTGTCCGTCAACAGCAGCTGCTGGCTTCTTAACCCTGGCGTTAAAACTGACGTTAACACCCGTTGAACAACCAAATCTTCGCTTGCCTATAATGAAGTATCACAGCCATGTGACAACTCATGTGATGTTCGATTAGGCGGCGAGGGTACCCCAATGCAGCGAGAGGAGTTTGTTCAACAGCTTTGGCTGGACTACATGCATACGCACCCAGACCTTGGCGGCCTAAGATTATGGCCACTCAGCACGACAGCCGAGTATTTAACCTTAGTAACACTAAACTATGGTCCCTTTGCTGCTAGCGAGCTCAACCCCAGCCTTGCCCATATGGGCTATCGTTCAGTTGGCCATTACGCTATGGCTGATAAAGGCCTTTTAGTGCATTTACTTGCACCTAATGACAATAGCAGTTGGCTAGTATTAGCAGAGTTGCAGCTGGGAACGCTTTCAAAAGCCCCCCGCGAAGCACTCACGCAGCTCGTACTACAAAGCCATCCAGCCGATTGCCAAGGGCAAAATTTGCTATGCCGAGGACGCCCATGGCCAATGCCCTCTTGGGCACTCTATCAACAGCTACAACAGGCTCACCCCCTCGCCGCCTGGCTATCGATCATGGGCCCTAGACTGCATCACGCAGGTTTCGACTGCTCAACGATTGGTGAGCCTCTAGACACTTTGCATAGCCAGCTTGAAGCGTGCGGTATGCCCAGTTTCGAGGGGCAGCAAAACGGCGTATTTTCCGTGTCATCGCTACTTGAGCATCGATTTTATCCTGCAATGCCACAAAAAACTGTTTTCCACTCAGGTGATGAGCATCGCCTTTGCCTGGGGGGGCTAGCACTCGTGCAAAAACATGTCGGCGACGGCCATGAGCGCACTGCTGAAATCCTACTGCCTTACCACACGCGCTGCGAAATGGCGTGAGCGGGTTAGCTCACGCCTCGCGTAGTCGACTAAGGGTTATTCAGCATCAAACGTCATTTCTGGAACATGATCGGGCACAATCAGTTTGCCAGCTGTTTTTTCTATAATTTCTTCAACACTGACCCCCGGTGCGCGCTCTTTGAGAATAAAAGCACCGTCTTTAATTTCCAGATAAGCGAGGTCGGTCAATACGCGGTTAATGCACCCTGCCCCTGTTAAAGGAAGCGTGCACTTTTCCAGCAATTTGGACTCACCGTGTTTCGAAGCGTGCGTCATGGTACAGATAATGTTTTCTGCGCCAGCAACCAAATCCATTGCGCCGCCCATCCCTTTGATGAGCTTACCTGGCACCATCCATGACGCAATATTTCCCTCTTGGTCCACTTCAAAAGCCCCCAGCACGGTCAGGTCTACATGGCCACCACGAATCATGGCAAATGATTCTGCTGAAGAGAAAATAGCAGCCCCGGGGCGAGCGGTGACCGTCTGCTTACCGGCGTTGATCATATCAGCATCAACTTCTTCTTCGGTGGGAAAACGCCCCATGCCCAGCAGTCCATTTTCGGACTGCAACATGACATCAATACCGTCAGGCACATAGTTGGCAACCAACGTAGGTATGCCGATACCTAAATTAACGTAAAAACCATCTTCAAGTTCGCGTGCAACGCGCTGCGCCATTTGCTCACGTGTTAAAGCCATGGTGTATACCTCTTATTGAGTAAAAATGTCTAAACCAGAGAGCGATCAGCTACGTACCGTGCGTTTTTCGATGCGCTTCTCGAATGAGCCTTGAATAATGCGATCCACATAGATACCGGGGGTATGGATCTGGCTTGGCTCCAGCTCGCCTGGTTCAACAATTTCCTCAACTTCTACAACCGTTATCTTGCCTGCGGTGGCTGCCATAGGATTGAAGTTCTGTGCCGTATGTCGATATACGACATTACCGTAGCGATCTGCTTTCCAGCCCTTAACAATCGCAAAGTCACCGGTAATAGCTTCCTCTAAAATATAGTGGCGACCATTAAATTCACGCACCTCTTTACCTTCACCAATAGGCGTTCCGTAACCAGTAGCCGTATAAAATGCGGGAATACCTGCGCCACCGGCGCGCATCTTCTCGGCCAAGGTGCCTTGGGGTGTCAGCACAACTTCAATTTCGTTGTTAAGCATTTGTTGTTCAAACATTGCGTTCTCGCCAACATAAGAAGCGAGAATTTTGCTAATCTGGCGATCTTCGAGCAGCACACCTAGCCCGAAACCATCAACACCGCAATTGTTAGACACTACCGTGAGGTCAGTAACAGCCCGACGTTTAATCTCAGCGATTAAATTTTCAGGAATGCCGCAAAGGCCAAAACCGCCAGCAATAACGGTCATGCCACTTTCGATACCTTCCATCGCTTCCTCATAGGAAGATACACGCTTATCAAATCCTGCCATTGTTATGCCTCGCATTATTATCAGTGGTACGTTGCACGCGTCGGTATGATGCGATTGGATCTGTATAGCCAGTGTTGTACCAGATGATATATTTGTTAAGTTTGTTTTTCTTATCAATTTATATAAAAAACTCATCAAAGGGCCAGTATGACCGTTAAGCAACTTCGCGCTTTTCTTGCGGTAGCCCAAACTCTGAGCTTTACCCAAGCCTGTGAGCGTCTGCATTTGTCTCAGCCAGCGCTCAGCTTGGCCATCAAAGGGCTTGAAGATTCACTAGGGGGAAAACTGTTGATACGCAGTACCCGTAGCGTCCGACTCACACCTGAGGGTGAAACGCTTATCCCGCTGGCGAAGCATTTACTTGCTCAGTGGGATAATACTGAGGAGCGACTGCGCCAGCGCTTCACTCTCCAGCTTGGCCGTTTAAGCGTAGCAGCCATGCCCTCTTTTGCCTGTAATCTACTGCCTAGCGCTTTGGTTACCTTCCGTCGGCAATATCCAAAAATCAATATTACTGTCCATGATGTTATCAACGAAGAAGTCATCGACATGGTGCGCTCTCGCCAAGTGGAAATAGGCATTGCCTTTTTACCCGAAGGAACCGGCAGTTTGACGTTTACGCCGCTCTTTGAAGATCAATTTATCGCTGTTGTACCACCCCAATCAGGCTTGGCCCAGGCCAACACACTGAGCTGGGCCACACTGCTGCAACAGGATTTTATTACTCTGCAACGCCCATCAATGGTGCGCAGATTGCTAGAGCAGGGGCTTGCCAAACAACGTATTGACTTACCGGTCGCTTTTGAAAGCCATCAGCTCTCAACCGTTGGTAGAATGGTGGCAGATGGCTTAGGTGTAAGTGCCGTACCGTCAATGTGTATTCAGCAAATGCACCAACTCGGCGCCCACTGTGTTCCCTTAACCTCACCAGGCATTGCCTGCCGAGTTGGCATACTGACGCATCATGAATTATCGGTCGCCGCACAAGCACTAAGCAAAGTGCTAATCGAAGGCATCAACACGCCAACACTAACGCCCAAACACGCTCATTAAGCATGCTAAGGTTTCGTAATATACTGGGCAGCGTGGGCGTGATCCTTTAGCATTTACGCGGGGTTGCTATAGATTGGCCACCTATCGCTGGAATTGCACCACTAGTGTCATCATACGTAAAAGGAACCGTGGTATGTCTACTGCCAAAGGAGTCATCAGCCTACTGCTGCTGACGCTAACGACGCTGTTTTGGGGCGTACCACTCATCTTGTTAACGCTGCTAAAGGTCATCACCCCAGGTCGACGTCAAAAACAGAGAATTCTTGATGGCCTGTGCAGCGTGGCGCTCAATTGGATTGGCGCAAACCTGTGGTGGATGCGTCGGTGGATCAAACCTGATGTCACTATCAGCATTCCGGACTCACTCACTCCACAGCAATGGTGGCTGGTTATTTCAAACCACCGCAGTTGGACAGATATCTTCATTCTGTTTATGGCATTGCATCGCCGCATTCCAATGCCCCGGTTCTTTTTGAAACATCAGTTAATTTGGATTCCTATCGTCGGACTGGCATTTTGGGCGTTAGAATTCCCTTTTATGCGACGCTTCAGTCGTGAGCAACTTGCCAAGAACCCTAAACTCGCGACTATCGACCGTGAATCAACTGAGCGCGTTTGCCGACAAGCTAGAAATGCACCCATTGCAATATTTAACTTTGTCGAGGGAACACGCTTTACCGTAGCAAAACGGGAAAAGCAACAAAGCCCGTATCGCCATTTACTGAGACCCAAGGCTGGCGGTGTCTCACAGGTACTTAGCCTGCTTGGCGACAAACTGGATGGAATTTTGGATGTCACCATCAGCTATGAAAATCCAACGCCCACTTTCTGGGGTTTTCTATGTGGAAAAGAAGCTTGCATTACACTTAACGCAAGGCAACTCGCCATTCCCCAATGGATGAACGAAGCCAACTATCACGAAGAACAGCAGCACAAGGAACGTTTCCACGCATGGATCAATTCACTCTGGCAGGAAAAAGACGCCTTGCTAGCCAAGCAAACCAACCACGATTAGTTTGGTGGCTAGCAGCCTGTGCGCTAGCAACGATGTTAGCGGGATGTGCAGGCTCTCCCTCCTCAAATGATCAAAATAATCCTGTGTCCAGCAGCACTGCCGGTCAAATAAACGGTGAATGGGTAGAGGTACAGCGCGGCGATACGTTGGGAAAACTTGCCAACCGAGCAAACGTTCCACTTGAGCGCTTGGAACGCTTCAATCCAGGAGTCAATGCTCAACGCTTAAACGTTGGACAACGCTTATTAATACCTACCCAGCAAGAGCGAGCGCCCTCTGGTGGACCCTATCGCTACCAGATCCGGCCTGGCGATACTTACTCAAGCATCGCGCGTCATTTTGGCACCACAGCTGGGCGTATACAGAGCGCCAATCCAGGCAGTTCGCCCACAGCGCTCAGGGTTGGCCAAATTGTCAGTGTACCGCTTAGTAGCGGCACTTCCCGCAGCTCCAGCACAAGTCGGCCAGCAGTGGCAGCACCGACGCCAAGCACAAGCCTACCGGCCTCTGCACGTCGCTGGCCTTGGCCCTTAGAGGACTACCGGATTGTGCGCCGCTTTGGTGCCGATAGCCGTGGTACGCTACAGCCTATGCTACTGGCCACCCAGGCGGGAGCCAAAGCCCAAGCAGTTGCGCCAGGTGAAGTGCGTTTTGCCGATGGAATGCGCCAGCTTGGTGATGTTGTCATTATTCACCATGCAGACAACTTGCAGACCGTCTACGCACTGTGCGAGCGTATTTTAGTCCGTGTCGGCCAGCAAGTAAGCGCAGGCGACCCGCTATGCGACGTCGGCCAAAGCAGCACAACGCAGCGCTACGATCTGCTTTTCGACCTGCGCCAAGGTGGTAAGCCGATCGACCCCCGACAAGTATTAAGATGACCTAAAAAAGCCCCTAACATCAGGGGCTTTTTTCATGAACGGTGGCTGTATTAACCGCAGTAATTTAACCGCGATAATAGCCTGGCTTCACAAACGGGGTAGGTGTCACCACCATCGGCAGCTGTTTACCTCTCACCAGCGCATAAACGGTGGTCTCAGGCGCTTCCCATTCACGCCCTACGTACCCCATGGCAATTGGCTTACCAACGCTTGGTCCAAAGCCACCGGAAGTGACAACACCGATTTCATTACCTTGCGCATCAACTAAGAGCGCCCCCTCCCTTACTGGTGCCCGCCCTTCTGCCACTAAGCCTACCCGCTTACGCGTGTGATCTTTCGCGGTTACTTGGTGCAGAATAAGATCCGCTCCAGGGAAACCTGCCGGACGCTCTCCACCGTGTCGGCGAGGCTTACCAATCGCCCAAATAAGCCCAGCTTCTACTGGCGTTGTCGTCATATCCATATCGTGACCGTACAAACACAGCCCTGCTTCTAGGCGCAGCGAGTCACGCGCTCCCAAGCCAATCGCTTCAACTTCGGGTTCAGCTAACAGTTGCTCTGCCAATGCCTGACATGCATCAGCAGCAACTGATATTTCAAAGCCATCTTCACCCGTATAACCACTTCGACTAATCCAGACTTCCTGCCCAGCCATTGTGAAGCGGCCATGCTGCATAAACGTCAGCTCACACGCCTCGGGGCACAGTCGCTTCATAACATCGCGTGCTTGTGGGCCTTGCAGAGCCAGTAGCCCTCGGTCGAGTACCTCAATGTGATGAGTAGCAGCAAGATTGGTGCGCAGATGGGCAATATCCTGCTCTTTACAAGCAGCATTGACGACCAAATAAAAATGATCGCCTGCATTGACGGCCATGAGATCATCGATAATACCGCCATCAGTTCCGGTAAATAGCCCGTAGCGCTGTTCACCTTTGCTTAGTCCCACTAGGTCCGCGGGGATCAGTGACTCAAGCGCCTCGGCAACATTATCCCCAGAAACCGTTATTTGGCCCATGTGAGAAACATCAAACAGCCCACATTGCTGACGTGTGTGCTCATGCTCTTTCTTAACACCTAATGGGTATTGCACCGGCATGTCATAACCCGCAAAGGGAACCATCTTGGCTCCTAGCGAAAGATGCAATTCATGGAGTGGCGTCTGTTTAAGGTCGGTCATGGGATTTCCTCGGTCGAGAAAGAGAAACGGGAAGCCATGACTGGCTTCCCGGCTCTATTACATCTTATCGGCCCGTATTACGTTGAATAGGGGTTACTTATCGTGATCCAACGCTTCACCAGGCAGCACGTCTTTGCCTGCAAAGTAATCACGGGTAAGCTTGAATACCACTGGCGAAAGTAGCGCCAGCGCGATCAAGTTCGGAATGGCCATCATAGCGTTAAAGGTATCCGCCATCAGCCAAATAAAGCCAAGTTGTGCGACAGCGCCCAACGGAATTGCCAGAACGAACAGCACGCGATACAGCATAATTGAACGTGTACCGAACAGGAACTGACAGCACTTCTCGCCGTAGAACGACCAGCCAAGAATCGTAGTAAAGGCAAACACAGCCAGGGCAACCGCAACAATCTGATTACCAAAACCGGGCAAGGCGGCGTCGAACGAAAGCGCCGTTAGCGATGCGCCCGCCTCACCTTCAGTCCATACCGTAGAGGTCAAAATAACCAGTGCCGTAATGGTACAAACGATGATGGTATCAATAAAGGTACCCAGCATGGCGATGAGACCTTGGCGAACTGGGTTTTTGGTTTGCGCGGCTGCGTGTGCAATAGGCGCACTACCTAAACCTGCTTCGTTCGAGAAAATACCGCGCGCCACACCAAACCGGATAGCCGCCATTACCGCTGCACCAGCAAAGCCACCCGCTGCTGCCATCGGATTAAAGGCATAATAGAAAATCAAACCAAATGCTTCACCAATTTGGCTTGCATTGACGATCAATACCAGCAAACCAGCAATCACATAAGCAATCCCCATGATGGGCACTAGTTTACCGGCTACTTTTGCAATGCGCTTAATGCCGCCAAGGATAACAGCCCCCGCCAGCACCATGATCACTACGCCAGTTAGCCAATGCGGAACACCAAAGGTAGATTCCATAGCATCCGCTACAGAGTTTGACTGTACGGTATTACCGATTCCGAAAGCCGCTACCGCACCAAAGAAAGAGAACAGCCCACCCAGCCAGAGCCATTTCTTACCGAGACCATTCTTTATATAGAACATCGGGCCACCCACGTGGTAGCCAGTGCTATCGGTCTCACGATAGCGTACAGCAAGAACCGCTTCGGAAAATTTAGTGGCCATCCCCACTAATGCAGTGATCCACATCCAGAACACCGCGCCTGGGCCACCCAGCGCAATAGCCGTTGCCACGCCCGCGATATTACCCGTGCCAATCGTCGCAGATAGCGCCGTCATCAGTGCATCAAAAGGTGAAATTTCACCATCTTTGTCAGCAGATGTCTGGCCAGCATCTGCTTTACTAGGCTTAGAGTCGCGGCCCTTCCACATAAGCTTGAAACCCACACCGAGCTTTCTAACCGGCATTAGTTTCAAGCCAATCTGTAAGTAAATCCCTACGCCTAGCAGTAGGACCAACATTATCGGGCCCCAAACGACACCGTTAATTGCCCCTAGGAGGTTAGTTAATATTTCCACGTGTTTCTCCTTACCCTGTTCGTTAGCTCGTTTATTATGGGTACCGGGCAGTCAAGCTGCCTTGTTTTTGCTGCTGAGGTTATCAAACGTTTCCACCATAGCGCGTCTCACGCTTTGAAAAAACGCATAATTTGCATGTTTTACACCATTTTCCTAGTGCGCATCCATTGTCATGTCGCAACTCAGTAGAGAATGCATCTGTTTTCAAAAAAACTAGCAGATATAAAATATCAGGAAACTCGCCGCGCTTTTTTTGCCATCATGGGGCGCTGAAGAAATTTGTTTCCGATTGGAAACACGTTAACATAGGGCGCAGATCGCCTGACATAGAACTGGCCAATAGTCGCCAAGGCGAACGACAGGCGTTAGTATGCTCCTGTCCAGACAACTGTTTCATAAAGGGAATCATCATGAGCAATCTTCCTGCCAATCTTCGTTATGCCGAAAGCCACGAATGGGTACTTGACCACCAAGACGGTACCGTCACGATCGGCATTACTGATCATGCCCAAGAAGCGTTGGGTGACGTTGTTTTCGTTGAGCTGCCAGAAGTTGGTCAGGCACTCAGCAAAGGCCAAGAGTTTGGCGTTATCGAGTCTGTTAAGGCGGCTTCTGACCTTTACTCACCGGTTAACGGTGAAGTTATCGAAGTGAATGAAGCACTGGAAGATTCGCCTGAGACAGTCAATGAAGCGCCTTATGAAGGTGGTTGGATCATGAAAGTGCGCCTGACAGACACGGCCTTTGAAGGGTTGTTAGACGCAGATGCATACCAGGCAACACTAAGCTCAGACGATTAATTAGTCGGAAAGCCTGCGTACCGCAGGCTTTCTAGTTTCACCCTGCGCGGTTTTCTCATTACGTTCGGAACCCTCCCATGCCATTTGAAACACGCCGTTTGGCCGAACTGGCCGACCATGATGCTTTTATCAAACGCCACAATGGGCCTAGTCCCGCTGATGTCGACACCATGTTAAAAGCGCTCAATTTGCAGCGCATGGAAGATCTGATTGAGCAAACCGTGCCAAGCGACATTCGCCTTGACCGTGAATTAGCCCTGGATGTCCCACGCAGCGAAGCCGAAGCATTAGACTACCTAAGCCAGCTGGCGCGCCAAAACCGTGTGGCTAAAAGCTACATCGGCCAAGGTTACTACGGTACCCACATGCCAGCGGTCATACAGCGTAATGTGCTGGAAAACCCGGGTTGGTATACCGCTTATACGCCTTATCAGCCTGAGATCTCTCAAGGCCGACTAGAAGGCTTGCTGAACTTCCAGCAGGTCATTATGGATTTAACCGGCATGGAGCTTGCCAATGCTTCATTGCTGGACGAAGCGACTGCCGCTGCGGAAGCGATGGCGCTTTGCAAGCGCAGTAACAAGAAGAGTAAGTCAACGGCTTTCTTTATTGCCGATGACCTATTTCCGCAAACAATAGACGTTATTAAAACTCGCGCGGAGTTTTTTGGCTTTAAGCTAATCAGTGGTCCTGCTGAAACGCTGGCAGAACACGATGTATTTGGTGCCCTGGTGCAATACCCTTCCGCCAGTGGCAACATCACGAACCTTTCTCCGCTACTAAGCGCTGCCAAAGAACGCGGCATCATGACGTGCATCGCCACGGATCTATTGAGCCTCGTGCTGCTTAAAGAACCAGGCGCAATGGGCGCTGATATCGTTGTCGGTAACTCTCAGCGTTTTGGTGTCCCCATGGGCTTTGGTGGACCACACGCTGCCTTCTTTGCTACATCCGACAAGCTGAAACGCTCCATTCCAGGGCGCATTATTGGTGTCTCCAAAGATAGCCGCGGTAACACTGCATTGCGCATGGCCATGCAAACCCGCGAACAGCATATCCGCCGCGAGAAAGCGACCTCGAATATCTGTACTGCCCAGGCACTACTGGCGAATATTGCTGGCTTCTACGCCACTTACCATGGTGCAGAAGGTCTTCGCAAAATTGCAGGCCGCGTACATCGCCTCACTACCTTGCTAGCGGAAGGCCTTAAGCAAGGTGGGGTCACGTTAGCAAACGACAGCTGGTTTGATACGCTCCGCCTGACCCAGGTAGATGCGGGTAAAATTCATGGCCGCGCCATGACGCATGATATCAACCTTCATTACTTCGCCAATGGCGATGTGGGCATTAGCCTGGATGAAACGACAACGGCTCATGACGTCGCGACGCTGTTTGATGTGCTGTTAGGCGATGAGCACGGCTTGTCCGTCGCAGCGCTTGATGGACAGGTCATTAATGACGAGCTCAGCGGCATTCCTGCGCTGTATCGGCGTGAAAGCAGCTTTTTGGAACATCCTACGTTTACCCGTTATCGCAGTGAAACCGAGATGCTGCGTTATTTGAAACGTCTCGAAAATAAAGACCTTTCCTTAGCTCACGCCATGATCCCGCTGGGTTCGTGCACGATGAAGCTAAACGCTACCAGTGAAATGATTCCGATCTCCTGGCCTGCGTTTGCGCACCTCCATCCGTTCGCCCCTCGCGATCAAGTGGCCGGCTATCATCAAATGATTGATGAGCTAGCCGCCTTCTTAGTGGAAGTGACGGGGTATGACCATATCTCTATGCAACCCAACTCGGGTGCCCAGGGTGAATATGCGGGTCTGCTGGCCATTCGTCGCTATCAGGCAGCACAAGGAGAAGCTCATCGTAATGTGTGCTTAATCCCCAGCTCTGCCCACGGCACCAACCCAGCGTCGGCCGCCATGCTTAGCATGGACGTTGTCGTGGTTGAGTGTGACGCCAATGGCAACATTGACCTGGATGACCTAACGCGTAAAGCCGAGCAGCACAGTGATCGGCTATCTGCCGTAATGATCACGTATCCCTCCACTCACGGTGTATTTGAGTCCCATGTTCGCCAGGTTTGCGAGGTAGTACATCAGCATGGCGGCCAAGTGTATGTGGATGGTGCCAATATGAACGCTCAGGTAGGGTTGACGCGGCCTGGTGACTTCGGTGGTGATGTCTCACACCTTAATCTGCACAAAACATTTTGCATACCCCACGGTGGCGGTGGTCCGGGCATGGGCCCGATCGGTGTCAAAGCTCACCTTGCCCCCTTCGTTTCCAATCACGTGGTTACGCCTATTAATGGTGTTAATCCAGAAAATAGTGCGGTTTCCGCTGCAGCATTTGGCAGCGCGTCAATTCTGCCGATCTCTTGGGCATACATTAAGATGATGGGCGCACGTGGGCTTCGCGAAGCCACTGAGCTGGCTATTCTTAATGCCAATTATATTGCCAAGCGATTAGAGAGTGCTTATCCGATTCTCTACCGTGGCCAGAACGGCAATGTCGCCCACGAGTGTATCATCGATATTCGCCCGCTTAAGAGTGCTTCCGGTATCAGTGAAGAAGATATTGCCAAGCGGCTGATGGACTACGGCTTCCATGCCCCGACCATGTCATTCCCTGTGCCAGGCACACTGATGATCGAGCCCACTGAGTCTGAGTCACTCTATGAAATTGATCGCTTCTGTGATGCTATGATCGCGATTCGAGAAGAGATTGCGCGTGTCGAAAAGGGCGAATGGCCGCTGGATAATAACCCGCTGGTGAACGCCCCTCATACCCAAGCAGATTTGATGGATAGCGAGTGGCAGCGCCCTTATGACCGTAAGCTAGGCGCTTTCCCAACAGAGGCGGTTGCTGCGTCAAAATACTGGCCTGCGGTTAACCGCGTTGATAACGTATTCGGCGATCGGCAACTCATCTGTACTTGCCCTAGCATTGACGAATATCGCCGTTAATACTCACCGCATACGCTCTTAAGCCAACACACTTAAACGCCCTTGGCGCCCGTTATTCGGGCACCAGGGGCGTTTTTTCTTGCAGGCGTTGGTGATGAAAGCCCTCCAGCAGCTTTTCATAACGTTTCGGCAAGACTGAATCGCGCCGACGCAGCAGATAGAGCACTTCATTAATCCCTTGAGGCAGCGCCAAGGCTTTTACTTGGCGCTGCCAAGGAGAGGTCTCTAACACCAAACGTGACACCACGGTAAATCCCAACCCTCGAGCGACTGCATCCAGCACCATGCTCACTTCGTTAGTAAATCCCTGATGCCGAAAATGCGTCATTGAACGAAATTCGTCTGGATAATTAGCGCGCAGCAGTGCATTGGCGTGATTAATACCGTCGTAATAATTAAGAAAGCCTATGCCCATTAGGTCGGAAAGCGTGCTACCAGCGAAATCAGCAGGTACGACTAAGCATAATGGCTCTTTGTGCCATACCGTGCAGGTCAGTTCGGTATGGTTGACCTGCTCAGTTACGATGCCAATATCGTAGCGGCCTTCAAGCAGGTCATTAACGATTTCGTGATTAAAAGCAAAACTGTAGTTGACCGTTAAGTTAGGATGCATCTGCTGCTGGCCAAGAATAAAAGGGTAAAACATCAACCCAACACTGCCTGGAGAAGCAATCCGGCATTCGCCGCTATCCAGTGAGTCGTCATCTAAACCATGGCGAAACTGCTCATGCTCGGCAAATAGCTTCAGCGCATAATCATAAGCCCTTCGTCCAGACTCCGTTAGCGTAAAACTTCTGCCCTTTCTCTCTATCAGCGGTTTATCCAAATAGCTTTCTAACTTGCGGATATGCTGGCTGACGCCAGGCTGCGTCATCTCCAGACGGCGCGCAGTTCGTGTGAAACTCCCCGTTTCCACTAACGTTATAAACGTCCGAAAATACTGGGCATTAAACATAATAAAGCGCCATCTTGACTAGCCACCGTGTGCTCTCAACGAAAGCACAGGGTAGCACAATCCGCCGTTTAACGGACGCTAAGGAGCACACTACCCTTATTGTTTTAATTCAGTTAGTAAAGGCCATGATAGTATGTGGTTTCGTTAACAATATGATTAGGGACAGCCAGACTAATGACGCAACCTCCAGTGCCGCGTGCCACCATTTCCAGCATTATTTCCCCGGAAGGCAGCCTCGAAGTGCTTTCCCAGCATGAGGTCAACCGCTTAAAAAGCACCTCTAAAAGTGGCTTGCATGATCTGCTACGCCGCTGTGCACTTGCGGTGCTTAACTGCGGCAGCCCAACGGATGATAGTTTGGCCATTATGGAAGCCTACAAAGACTTTGATATTGAAGTTTTACAGCAAGACCGAGGCATACGTCTTAAGCTAACCAATGCGCCCGCCGAAGCCTTTGTCGACGGACGAATGATTCGTGGTATACGTGAACACTTATCATCAATTCTTCGCGACATAGTTTATGTTTACAACGAAATCCAACACCACAAGCGGTTTGACTTAACCACGGGCGAAGGCACAACTAACGCCGTGTTTCATATCCTGCGCAAGGCGGGCACGCTAAAGCCCGGACGCGATCCAAGTTTGGTGGTGTGCTGGGGTGGCCACTCGATTTCCAGAGAAGAGTATGAATATACCAAGGACGTTGGTTATCACCTTGGCTTGCGTGATTTAGACATCTGTACCGGCTGCGGCCCTGGCGCCATGAAAGGCCCCATGAAAGGCGCTAACGTTGCCCATGCAAAACAGCGTCGTAAAGATGGCCGCTATTTGGGCATTTCTGAACCAGGCATTATTGCAGCCGAAGCGCCCAACCCTATCGTTAACGAGCTGGTTGTCATGCCAGACATCGAGAAACGGCTCGAAGCATTCGTGCGCTTAGGGCACGGTATTATTGTTTTTCCCGGAGGCGTAGGTACTGCAGAAGAAATTCTTTACCTGCTGGGAATTCTGCTTCATCCAAGCAATCACGATATTCCTTACCCGCTCGTGTTTACCGGCCCTGCCGATTCCGCTGAGTACTTTCAGAAAATCGATGAATTTTTAGTCTATACGCTGGGCGAGGATATCCGCCGCTACTACACGATTATTACCGGCAACCCCGTGGCCGTCGCACGTAAAATGCGTGAAGAGATTGACGCGATTGCCGACTTCCGCCGTAAGCATCAGGATGCTTTTTACTACAACTGGCGTCTTACCATTGCCCGCGACTTTCAGGCCCCCTTCGAACCCACCCATGAAGCTATGCGTGGTCTAGCGCTTCATCGTCAGCAGCCTACCCATGAACTAGCGGCCAACTTACGGCGTGCTTTTTCGGGCATTGTGGCGGGTAACGTTAAAGAACCAGGGATTCGAGCAATTGAAGCCCATGGGCCTTTTGAGTTAACCGCGGAACCAGAACTCATGCAACGCTTAGACGAGCTATTAACCTCATTTGTCGCCCAAGGACGCATGAAACTTGATGGACAAGCATATACACCCTGCTATGTTCTAAAGTAACTAATTTAGTGAATATCGATTTCATCAGGTGCAGTCCAACCGCGCTGCGCCTGATCCCCCAGGAAACTCACCGTGATTATTGCTCTTTTAACGCTGATCGCAGCAGGCATCATCAAAGGTGCTATTGGTTCTGGTGTGCCGGTCATTGTAGTCCCTGTACTCACCATGCTTTACGACGTGAAGCTGGCGATTGCCGTGTTAATTGCCCCCAACTTGTTTAGTAACATGTTACAAGTATGGCAATATCGCCACCATTTGTTACCGCTGCGATTTCTCGCCGCCTTCTCACTATCAGGTGGATTAGGCATTGTGCTGGGCACATGGGGACTAGTTGCGCTATCCCCCACGCTTTTATCGCTCGGGGTGGCGGCATCGATCGTGCTCTATTTAGTGATCAAAATAGCTAGGCGAACGCTCGCTCTTCCCTTCGCTACTGCTAACCGCATCGTACTGCCTGTCGGCTTATTGGCCGGCGTTCTTCAGGGTGCTGCAGGTATGTCTGCCCCCGCCTCTGTGACATTTTTGAACGCCATGCAATTGGAGCGCCGCGTATTCATTGGCTCTATTTCTGTGTTTTTTGTTGCTATCACCTGCGTGCAAATACCGGCGCTGCTGAGTGCGGAAATACTCACACGGGAACGCACGCTTTACAGCTTTATAGCGCTATTCGTCATTCTCGCCGCCATGCCCATTGGCGCACAGCTCGGTAAACGCTTACCGCACCGTTGGTTTGATAATCTCATCATGCTGTTGCTGGCAGGCATTGCAGTGAAAATTATTGTGGATGCTGCACTTTAACGCCTAGCGAGCGGCATACTGGGCAGAAAGGGGGCCAAACCGCTACACTAATGACGCAGTCATAACACCTTGCCTAAACCACTCATGGCAAGGTAGGAACCACCACCAAGGAAAGGATAAATAGCATGGAAATGATTGATCAGCTTCGGGATGGAAAAACCAAAGCATTCGCCAAGCACTGCTTTGAACGCTACTCCCCTGAGGAACTCAATGCAGCCTCAGAAGGCGCGCCGGATCAGGATGAAATGGCGCACTGGGAAATTACCGCCGGCCAATGGGAAGAAGCCGTTGCAGCCGCCCTTGCGGATCACCGCTCACAAGGCTAGATAGATTGCCTATGCTAACCTGAGCAGGATGAGCGCCACCCGGGGTTGTTACCCCCTAGTGGCGCTTTCGGCTTTAAACAGAATGACAATTAGCCCGTCCTCAGCCTATGTCTATGTCTATTTGCCATCGAGCATTCGCCAACCTGCCTTCTCAGCTTCAATTAACACATATATCATTCCACTGCTGACAACAATAGCTAGCCAATGCGCCATATTTAACCCTTCGCTATCAAAGATAAGCTGCATAAAGGGTAGATAGGTAAACGCCATTTGCAGCAGCATCACCATCACAATAGCGACCCATACCGGGCGACTGCCAAAAATGCCAGCAAACGACAAGGTACTATTAATTAAAAAACGACTGTTAATCAAATAAGCGGCACTGCCAGTAACTAGCATATTGACCGCCCCTGCCCGCGCTAACGCTTCGCTTCCACCCTGGTTAAGTATCCAAGAGAACATGCCGAAGACGCCAACAAGCAACAGCACAGACACAAAAACCACTCGCCATAATAAAAACAGATCCAGCATCGGTGCTTTAGGATCTCTTGGCTGGCGCGTCATTAAGTCTTTCTCCCCACTCTCAAACGCTAATGCCAAGCCTAGCGTAATCGCAACCACCATATTTACCCATAATGCCTGCAACGGTGTTACCGGTAGTACCGAGCCTGATAACACAGCAAGCATAATCGCCAAGCCCTGAGCAACGTTGGTAGGCAGAATAAAAGTGATCGTTTTACGAATGTTATCGTAAACTTTGCGACCTTCTTCAATTGCACTGACAATGGTGGCAAAGTTATCGTCTGCCAACACCACTTCAGAGGCATCTTTCGCCGCCTCAGTCCCCTGTATTCCCATAGCAACGCCGACATCAGCACGCTTTAAGGCTGGCCCATCATTAACGCCATCCCCAGTCATGGAGCAAACTCCGCCCCGTGCCTGCATCGCCTTTACTAAACGCAGCTTATGCTCTGGGGATGCCCGAGCAAAGACATCGATCTCTAGAATGATATTCTCTAATGCTTGGTCGGACATCGCTTCAATTTCTCGCCCGGTAAGCGCTTTCTGGGTTTGCGCAAAACCCAGTTGTTTAGCAATAGCCAGCGCTGTCGAAGCATGATCACCGGTAATCATAACGGGGCGTATACCCGCTTGTTGGCAACGCTTAACCGCCTCGATTGCCTCCTCTCGAGGAGGATCCAGCAAGCCAATAATTCCCAATAAGCGCAAGCCACCTTCAATATGGTGATGGTCAAGCTCATCAATCGTAGCGGCGGATTTATCGGCGATGGCCAGAACGCGTAAACCTCGTGAGGAAAGTTCGTGAATGCGGTTTTCCCACTCCTTACGATCAATAGCGGCGGTGCCTTTTGTAGTAGCAACGCTATCGCACATTTCTATCAAACGATCAGGCGCTCCCTTTACGATGATACGCTGGCCATCGGCTTGTGCATGCAAAGTGGCCATGTACTTATAGTCTGACTCGAAAGGAATCGCATCTACCCGCGGAAACTGTTGGCGCATCTCTGAGGTTTTGATACCTGCTTTTTCGCCGGCAACCACTAACGCGCCCTCTGTCGGGTCGCCGTAAATCTGATACTGCCCTGCCTGCTGTTGTAGCTCAGTGTCATTACACAGTACGCCAGCACATAAAAAGTCGCTTAACGGTTGGGTACTGTCCATATCAACACATTCAGTTTCTTGTTCACCGCTGGCACACAGTCGATAAAAATCCCCCTTAGGCGAGAAACCAATACCTTCGATTAGAAACTGCTCGTCACCCAGCCATACCGCTTGCGCGGTCATTTCATTGCGCGTCAATGTGCCCGTTTTATCCGAAAAAATAGTTGAGATGGAGCCCAACGTTTCAACTGCGGGAAGCCGGCGAATAATAGCATTGCGCTTCGCCATACTTTGCACGCCAAGCGCGAGCCCAATGGTGACAATAGCGGGCAGACCTTCAGGAATCGCGGCTACCGCGAGACCAACAGCAGCCATAAACATATCCGCAGCAGGCTGGCCATGAAGGAACATGCCTAACAACGCGGTAATAGCCGCTGCACCCAAGATAAAAACTGCCAGCACCCTGCCTGCGCGATCAAGCTGCTGAAGCAGCGGCGTTTTAATTTTTTCCACACGGCGCAGAAGCTCAGAAATTTTGCCTATTTCAGTGTAGCGCCCCGTCTCAACGACCAAACCACGGGCATTGCCTTGCACCACAATCGTGCCCGCAAACGCCATACTGCTTCGCTCCGCCAACTCCACATCTGCGCTCACTGGGTGTGCCTGCTTCTCCACAGGAACAGATTCCCCAGTTAAAGCCGCCTCGTCGGTACGAAAACGCCGCGCCTCAATAAGCCGCACGTCCGCAGGTATTCGGTCTCCACTCTCCACTAGCACAATGTCCCCAGGCACTAACTCGTCGGCAGGAATAGTAGTGCGCTTCCCGTCACGTAAGACATTTGCCTGAGGAGAGAGCATGCTGCGGATGCTATCAAGCGCCTGCTCTGCTTTTCCTTCCTGGATAAAACCAATCAGCGCAATCACGACCACCACTCCCACAATGGCCGCCGCATCGATGTTATGCCCAAGTAGGAAGCTGGCAACAGCAGCAAACAGCAGTATAAGAATTAAAATATTATTGAGCTGATCCAATAAACGCCGATACCAAGGCCGCTCTTGAGTTTGCTGAAGACGATTCAGCCCGTAGCGCTCTAAGCGCGCTTGAGCCTCAACGGTGGATAGGCCATCGGCAGTAGTGGCCAGCCGCGTAAGCGCTTGGTCTACCGAAGCACCATGCCACTCTTGAGAAGAATTCGTTGGTGTTTGAGGGTTTTTCATCCATAAGCTCCCTTGTTAACTATACGGTCAGCTTACCGCAACTTGCTGCACCGCAATACCGATAGTACTTATAAACTAACAAGGAAATGATGCAACGCAAAAAAACTCTCACAATAAAGACTAAGTGCACCGATAAAACATCACCAGGAATACGTCACATAGCTATAGCTACCGGCTACCATAAGCACAAGCCTTTGTTTTTATATTATATTTTTACTACAAATGAAAAATACAATATTAATATCACACTATTCAAATATGCTTGTCATACTTTAAAAATTACAAAAAAACAAAAACCATCATGACCATAAAATATGACCCTTATCAAATAAACAGTGATTAATTACAGTCAATCTATTAAGGGTGGCTATACTATTTATATCTGTCTAAGAGGAACCAACACAATGACAACGATACTGTTTCCCAGCCTGACAGCAAAGCCTGCCAGCGACGAACTAATGCTGGTGTTCTGGTATCAGCCTTGGGTGGAAACCACACATTCTGCCACCAAGCTACAACGGATCTGGCTCGAAGCAGCAAATCAAGCGCTTCGTCATGAACTGGATTTCATCTCATCGGTGGCTCCGATCTACAGCAAGCTAACCTACTGCATGCTCGGTTTTGAAGGGCCTCAAACCCTTTCGTCAATGGCAGTTTGCTACCACAACACTGCAGAAGAGATGGCAGAAGCAACGTTTAACCGCATACGCAAGGTATCAGAACTCAGCGAAGACTTACGTGAGCAGATATGGAGTGAGCTCTGAGTCATGGCTAAGCTAACTTGAAGGCGGAGAGCAATTATTCAATGCTGCTTTTAGCCTGGAGAAGTATGAGGCCTCTATATGCCAACCCCAAACCGTGAAAGCCTTCTCAATGATCATCACCCGGATGCAGTGCATAAGCGGCTGGCAGCTCCAGTAAAAGCATCAACGCTACCCGATGCTGTGCTCGGCGCTATCGATGGCTGCGTGACGACTTTTGCGGTCGTATCGGGGGCATTTGGCGCAGGCTTTTCACCACAGGTGGCGCTTGTATTAGGTTTCGCCAACTTAATCGCTGACGGTTTCAGTATGGCAGTAAGCAATTACGAAGCCGGTCAGGCACAGCTAGCTCAAATCGCCAGCACTGAGCGTATCGAACGACAACATATCGACCTGGTGCCTGAGGGCGAACGCGAAGAGATTCGTCAACTTTTCCACGCCAAAGGTTTTGAAGGAGAACTACTTGAACAAGTAGTAGAAACGATATGCCGTGAACCAGATAGATGGGTGGCTACCATGCTACAAGAAGAGCATGGGCTTTCATCTGCTGGCCTTAACCCTCTTCGGGCAGCGTTAGTTACCTTTAGTGCTTTTTTGCTCGTGGGTGCTCTACCGTTACTTCCGTATACAATACCTAGCATCACTATCACGACACAGTTTCTAGCCAGTCTAGGGCTGGCTTGCGGCATATTCCTTGCTATTGGCATGCTTAAGAGCGCCGTCTACGGCCTACCGGCCTGGCGCTCAGGCATACGCACCCTTTCCATGGGTACCGCCGCGGCAGGACTTGCTTTTGCGACAGGCTCTCTCGCGCAGAGTCTATTAGCAGGCTAAACCTAGCAGAACAGACGTGCTTAGTTAGCTAAGCATCGTGGGATCAGAAGGCTTCACAACTTATGCTAATGATTGCTAATCCAGAATTAAGCTTAAAAACTAAAAAACGGCCACCGCTGTAGTAGCTAGGTGACCGTTTTATCTGTTTGGTCGGAGTGACAGGATTCGAACCTGCGACCTTTGCAACCCCATTTTCACGCGGCTATCAAAGTAAGCCATTGATTATAAATAGATACACACTCGTTTAAGTGCCAGCCAATACAGCCAATTTGCTCTATAAATATCAGCAGGTTACACGTTAGTTTTCAGCTGCTAAATTCTCACCTTCACATGGGATTATGAGTGCACTCACCTCTATAGCAAGGTTATCGATCCATACTGGGTATATTCAGCAATCTACAAGCAAAAGGTCGTGCCCTTCCCCGTCAGTCTCGCTGGAGAGCCGAGACGATCAAACACTCCAAGGTCACGACAGCCTGATCATAGGGAACCTGATCCTCCATCGTAGCTTTCGCCATTTCCTCGATCGCCCCAAATATCGCCACCAGCCGATAGTCAAGGCACCCATCGGTGTCATAGTCCGAGAAAATCTCCCGATAGACATACACGAAGGAATTTCGAATGTTGGTGCGAATATTCTTATATTCGGGATAGGCCATTAAAGCCGAGACGATAGCTTCGTATTGAGGGCCACACAGCCTGACACAATCAAAATAAAGCGCCACGACATGATGCACCTTCTCCTGCAGTGAGCAGGCCTTGCCAGCAACCTGTCGCCGGGTCACATCGACCAGTTGCTGGTCAAATCGAGCATATAGCTGATAAAGCAGATTGGCTCGACTCTGGAAGTGATCATAGGCCACGGGCTTGGTCACGCCCGCTTCCTGGGCGAGTGTGGCCAGAGTAAGAGCGTCCGCTCCATCTCGCTCAAGAATCACCAGAGACAGATCCAGCAGTTGCTGTCGTCGCTCGTCCTTGGAAAGCCTTTTTCGCATTAACGCCTCACTTACTTAGGATTCGGAATCAGCTCAACTTTCGGGAAGTCAATCTTTGGTTGCACCAGATTATTGATCCAGTTACTGAAATTGTTAATTCCTGTCCATGACACTATCTGCACGATCAGAGCATCACTCATGCCTAGAGCCCTGCAGCGATCTTTCTGCTCAGGGGAGCAAGCTCCATTATGTTTCATCACGTCAAGAGCTAGGTCGAGCATTGCCTGATCCAAAGCATCACTGGCCTCACCTACCTGGGCAGCACGGCACTCCTCCTTACTCATGCCCAGCTTTCGGGCCGAAAAGGTATGCCCACTGACACAGTAATGACAGCCGTTTCGGTTAGCCACCGCTAGGGAGATCAACTCTCGCTGCTGCTCACTCAACAGACAGCGTTCCTCAATCGCCGCCTCGAATGCCAGGTAGCCTTTAAGGCTCGCCCCATCAATACCCAAGGCTCCGTAGAAGTTCGGGACCATCCCATAGCGCTCCTGGAACTCTTTCAGAATAGGCGTGGCCAGATCATCGGCCGTTTCAAGACTCACCGGTTTCATCGTTCACCTCATTCAACAAAAAATGGCAGGGCAAAGCCTGTTCTTTAATAGAATTTGGTGGTTTGCGATATGAACTCAGCCGCAAACCTACCAATAGTAAGTATACTATTGGTAAGTTATGCCGCAACCCTCTTTTCAAATAAAAAATCCGCTTTCGCAGCGGTCAGAGTTTGCCTTCCAGTCCTTCCCAAAAATGGGAGGCTTCCCATTTGAGTTCCTGTAGCGCCCAATTTCTAGCATCGCGGCGGAGTACCCACTGGCCGCGTTCCTTCTCCCAGCGGCTAGTGCCACGCCATTGGCCGTTCACCTTGACGCATTCCTCAGCGTATACCCACCGCTGGTTCAGGTGCAAAAACATGGGTCAGGTGCTCCAGTGTTGCAGCCATATATCGCCGTCATTGCCAATGGTGTCATCCGGCGGTTGGTCGCTGATGTAGATATCTCGGCTGGCAATGGTGCCGACGTCTGTCGCTCTCTGGTATTGCGGGTGTGGGTCAGCGTCGGCAGTGTGGGCATCAACGGTTTTGGTTGCGGTGCCTGCTGGGTCGAAAGCATCCGCGTCTTGTGCAGCGGCAGTACCCAAGATGGGCGTGTCGCTGAGATCGTTATAGCTGCCTGAGATGGCGATTTCCGCCAGTTCGTCAACGTTGGCTTTGCCTGATAGAAAGCTGTCAATCTGGGACTGACTATAGCGGTCAGTGATGTCAGTAACAGTGCCCGCCAGCAGGGCAAATATTTTGCCATCTGCGAGGTTGAACGCGAGCTCGCCCCCGCTGATCTGTTGATCCGTGGGCACCGCGCCGGGCTGCGTACTGATTCGCAATCCGACGAATTGCTGGAACTCGTTCATAGCAGCGCCGCCGCCCGCATGTGATCATCAGCTTGCTGATCGGTTAACCCCAATTCCTGCATCAGGCCGATAAATTGAGGATTGTCTCGCTCCCATTCGGTTGCTCGCAAAAACCACGCCCGGGTCAGCTTGCGCTGGGTAACATCGCCTATACCATCGATAGCGGATTCGACCAATTCGTCTAGGCCCGCAATGATTAACTGCTGCATGCCTTGGCGGCTAGAGACTGATTCGGGCACTGGCAGCACGCTTTCTGCGAGCATGCCGAATTTAAACGGGGGATGCGTCACGTATTCTTCGCCATGCTCATCTATACGCGTTACTGGATCGAGATTGTAGACGCTGCTGTAAAGCGCCAGTTTGTCACCGTTACTTTGGATCTGTTCAAAAACACGGTCAGCCGTACCTGTGCCTGTATATTGCGCTTCGGCAAGAACCGTGACGTGGGGGCGCCACTCATCAAGCTGGGCGGGCGGCATGCGCACGTAGTGCAGGCGGCCGCTTGCGGCGTTGCTAGCCTGGGGGTCAGTGAGTAGCGGCTTGCCGTCTTCGTCGGTGAGCGCGTCGTGCAGCTGGGCAGTAGCGGCGAGGTGTAAGATAGCGTCGATCATGATATAGCTCCCATCGCTTACTGTGATGTGATTGCGTTAAGTTCGAGCGTAGTTAACTCTCTCGGACAATATGAAATTAACGATAATGATGAATCGTAGCCGTCTTGAATAGTGTTATAGACACCTATGCCAATCCCGCCATCTCCGTTAAAAGACGAAAAGTCTAAACCAGACAATGTCGAAGTTGCGCCATTATAAGAGAACTTTACCTCTCTTTTACTTGTGTTATATGTAATTGCTGCCAATCCGTCTAAACCATTTGTTAAAGATGTAATATTGTACGGACTACCCAAAACAAAAAGCCTACCTCGATGTGATTGTATTGAAATTCGTCCGGGCACAATTGATCCGCCGAATGCAAACAAGTGAGAGGTTTTAGCCGGCTTTATAAAATCCTTTGCTTTAATGATAAAAGTTCCTGCGGTCATGCTGAAAACAGGAGCACTCATAGCCGAGGTGATAAAATCCCCACCGACAGCAACTGGTGATGCACCTGTCGGGATAGTAGAACCAACTGCCCCAGACTCAACAAGCATTGCCCGATATATATATCACAGGCGGAATCTAGCTCGCGAATCATAAAATTAACATCACTTTCGGATGAAACCCCGCTAAACGGGTAAAACCTCCACTCATCATCAGCTTCAAAAGTTTTATTTCCGTCGAGATTTGTTTCAGCTTCACTTACCACCGACATACGGAACCTACCGCCAGCGCCACCCTCTTTTTTCTTTGCGTATACCCCTGCAGAAAATACATTACCGACCGTAAGACCACTAACGTTCTGCTGTATGCGATTATTAATACCAGAGCCGTCACTTGAGAAAAGAACGCAATCACCATTTAAACTTTTAGGATTACCGACACCGATTTCAGTTTGAACCGATGCACTTGAAAACAGCCCCCATGGAATGCCGTCAAACGTTTCATTTCTGAGTAACCGGTTAGTACGCGGGCCTTCTGCGCGGATGCCGAGCGGCTTACCGTTTCGCCATTCACGCGCAAGTTCGTTAGGCGGTACCTCTCGCAGCAGCCCGTCCGCTCCCTCAACCCACTTTGGCGTCGTCCGCGATACTGCTAAAATTTCACCGATATTGGTTGAAGCAACCGACTGCCCACTATCAATCCGATAGATCCCACGATCAAAGTCTAGATCGAAAGTAGCTTTGTAGCGAAACTGTTCAAGAATATTAATCTGGTACTGATCTGCCACCGCTTCTACATACCCACGCGCATCCTCGGCGCGATCGGCATTGGCGGCAGCATTGTCGATTTTGGCGGCATACTGATAGACGTATAGCCCCATAGCCAGCACTTCGGCGCATAACGGCACAAAACGGACGCGGTGGCCGTCGTTGGCTAGGCCAGTATTAGGGTTGTCGTCATCTGAGTAGGTGTTACCGCTACCCCCAAGGTAAGTTGGGAATGTCACTTGTGCCATTACAATATCTCCCTGAGCGTGATGCTATTCGTAAAGTTGGCGAAATAAGGGTTGGTTAGCGGGTCGACACTGGCCAGCCTACCGATGAAGGTTTTGGCAAACGTCTGAGGGCCGGGTGCGCGGCTTTCGGTGTACAGTATTTCCTGATGAAGCCCTTGCCGCCTAAGCATGGCGTGGATCTGCGCGAAGCTTTCATCCCGGGTAATGTGCGCCAGCTCGAACGACACCGTACGGCGCGGGGTTTTGGCGTCAGCGTATTCGGTCATGTCCTGGTTATCGGCGTTTTCGAATTCGGTGCCGATGTCGAGGCCGTACTGAATGCCCCAGCTAGCGTTGTATGTCGGTTGCCAGTAGTTGGCGATAAAGGCGCGGCCTATGCGCACCGCGCCTTCCGGGTTGGTCGGGTTGTCGATTTCAACCCGTACCCGGCGGCATACCTGGGGGGCATCGGCAAACATCCAGGCCAGTGAGGTAAAATCCTGCCGATCTTCTTCAAACAACCCGCCCGACCAAAAATTCGGGTCTTCCCAGTTGAGTTCTGAGCTGGAGTAGACTGATGGCCAGACATCGCGCCAGCCGCTATCCCACATTTCGCTCGTTGCCATTTCGTCACGGAATAGGCGTACACGCCACCGAGCCGCTACTGTCAAGTTATGCTTAGCCAGGGCAACCAATGCCACGGTACGGAAACGAGGGAGGATCACATCAAACTGAGTGTTAACGGCCCCCAGCCCCATGGTTTCCGCGATGTCGTCAAATATCGGCTGCTGCAGGTTTTCCCGGGGAAGGTCCGTGCGCCAGCTGCCCCCGCTTAACGTCGCCTCGTTGAGGTAATTCGGCCAGCAGAGCGTGGCCCAGTTGTCTTTCATATCACCCCCACAGGGTTAGGGTTAAACGGTTTTTGGAGGCATCTATTTCACGCCCGACTACCCGCATGTCACGGCCAGTGGCGTAGCCCAGCCGCGAGGTTTCCAACCGGATGGTGTCGTTAATGCGCAACGTTGGGGCCTGAGCCACGCGGGCCTCAACGGTGACGCTATCCCGCCGAGGTGAGAGCAGCGCCAGCACACGGTCAGCTACGCCCTGCCCTTGCGCCCTAGTTGCCAGTCGGGTAGAAATTCGCAGGTCATCCGCCAGTGGGTGGCGGTTACGGGTCGCAGCATCGGCGGCCACGGCTTCGCGAACAGACTTTTCTAGCCGCGCGCGCCTAGCCTCGCTGACGCTGCCCGCCAGATCGGCCTGTGTGGTTTCGATGGGGTCTGTCTCCACGACCACTTCCGCTACCGGAAGGCCGTTACTGCCTGCGCCGGTGGCATCCCGTGTGATCTGCAGAATCTGGTGATCCCGTAGCGTCAACACCGGTTCGCCGGGAGCCTCTATCACGCCAGCACGAATAGTGCCGCTGGCATCAATGCGTCGGTAACCGCCAACGCTGAGCGCGATGCGGTCTAGCAAGTCGCCGGTTGTAATTTCATCGGTAATCAGCAAGCGTATGTCCCCAATGGCATTCAGTGGGGATATATCGGCACTAGCCATGTTGTGCCCGGCATCATTGACAATGGCGGCCATCACATCGCCCGCGGCGGTTTGAGCGCCATTGGCATCCAGGGTGATCTGACCAATGGGCGCTGCACCTAGCCGGATGTAACCTTGGTAGCGCCTCCATGTTCCTGCCGGCGGTTCCCAGTCTTGCCACTGCTGTTGGGTTGGCCCGATAGCTTCCAGCTCTGTGGTATCTGCGTAGTCACCATCAAAGGTCAGGGGTACGCCGCGGTCGTACACAGCAGTTACCGTGCAGTCGATGTCGCTGATCTGGTAGATCAGCTTGTGTGAGTTAACGACCACCGGCCGAGCCTCCCGAGCCTGACCGTAAAGCCGTGGTTTGACCGTGCCGCCAATGTCGTCATCAGTCCCTTCAAGCCCATCAGGTGCCACGTTGGTACCTGCATAGCGGGTATGCGGGTGCGGGATCTGCAGCATCTCTTCCGGATCGCGCAGCTTGATCGAGACAATCCGTCGTTCAAAGCCGATACGTGCCACGGTTCCACGTAGTACCTCGGCCTTGCCGGCGGCATCCGCCAGATACAACACAGCCTCGCGGCCATCGGTGGCGTAGTCCGCCAAATAGTTCAGCGAGCCATTGGTGTTGATCAACGTTGTCTCGCCGTAGCCTGAGCGACTGGCGGTGCGGATTAGGTCGCCGGCATACAGCCCCGCGCGGTAGAGCCCAGCATTCTGAATACCAGGCTGCCATGCATGGCCGTCAGGGTCGCGGTAGGCACCGGATGCAAAGCGCAGCGTTACCGCCTTCCCTGCCTCGTCCAAGGCTTCGATGCTAAGTAGCCAGATCATCGTGCCGCCTCCAGTCGGGCCTTGCTCGCCAGGTCGCCCAGCGCCTTATTGCTTCGCTGCTGCTCATTGATCTGGCGGCTAAAGCCTGCCTGCTGCACCTGCACCGCCGCGCCGGTGTGTCGCTCGATTTTTTCCAGCCGCTGGTTGAGCATACGGTTTTCGTTGACCAGGTCGCGGAGCACCTGGGTGACATCGTTCTGATCGAGCAGTGGGAGCTGCGGCATTGGGGGTATTTCAGCGCGCACACCAAGCACACCACCAGAGCCCCGCGTTAGCGGCATGATGGCTTCTGGACCCGCTTCTCCCATCAGGCCCATGTTGAAGAGTGCTGGCGACGATACGACCTGATTTGTGAATACTCCACCTTGAGCAAAAAAGTGGAGAGGATTGATGTCGCGTATATAACCACCCGAGACATCACCTCCGGCAGTTCGTATTTCGCGTATAAGTTGAGCCATCTCGGCAACAGCACTGCCACCGACACCGCGATACGCCCGATTAACGATGTCGTCAGGCGTGTTGTTAGCGACCTGAGAGTTCCTACTCAGTCGGCTCCACTCGCTCTGGAAGCGCTGATACATAAGACCCAAACCACCTGCGACCGTGTCGGGATCAGCGTTTGGGTCGGCGATGCTTCCATCAGGGGCTCCGGGCATCGTCGGTCTACCAGAGCCACCAAATCCACCGGGCTTGTCCGGCATTGATAGCTTCAGCAGATTTTCGTTTGCATTAAGCAGCTTATTAATGGCACCGGAAAGGGATAGAACAGACTTATCAAGGCCAATCAACGCGGCAACATTGCCGTTCATCGCTTCGCCCAGCGTGTTAAGGCTCTCAAGCTGCTCCCTGGCACGCTCAGCTATACTCTTGCCGCCCTCCGCCGTGTTTTTTGCAACGTCATCAAGGTGCTTTAGATCAGCGTCTTTGAATGCCACATCGGCCAGCATGTTAAGCCGTTGAGTTCCGCCGGCCGCATTAATAACGGCCCATTCGTCTCGAGTCAGATTGAGATTGCCGCCTGTCTGCAGGCGCTTAACAATGCTCTCTGAGCGGGCATCAATTAGCCGCCGCTCATCACGAGTCAGTTTTCCATCCGCCAACGCAGCTTTGATGGTAGTGGTCAGCGTGTTGGTTTCTTTCAGCGCCAGTTTTTTGGCGGCTTCCGGCATGCGCGAATCGATCACGCCGCGAATGGTTGAAGTCAGGTAGTTGCTGCTTTCCAGCGCCAGTGCTTTAGCATCCGGGTCTGTCAGGCGGTGATCGAGACCACGCACAAAGGTACGAATAGTGTTCGTGCCATTCAGCGCCAAATTCATGGCCGCGTCCGAACTGTCGCTGGTCAGAATCGCATGGACGGCCGATGTAATGTTGTTGCTGGTACTGATCGCCAGCTGCTTTGCCGCATCGCTGACATTGGAGCCAAGCACAGCATTAACATCTGTGGCGATTGAGTTTGCACTATTGAGTGCCAACGCCCGGGTTTCATCAGTAATGCCATCGGCTTGGGCCGCATTGATAGTAGCAAGCAGCGTATTGCTGTTGAGCAATGCGAGCTGTCGAGTCTCTTTAGAGACATCTGCGCCCAGCGTTAGATCTACTGTGCTGCTGAGCGTGTTGGTGGTGTTTAACGCCAAACGCTTGTCATCCCACCCCAGTTCGCTACCCAGCAACTGGTCAACCGTACTGACCAGGTTGTTAGACACGTTCAGTGCCAGCGCCCGGTCGTCTTCACTCAGCTCGCTAGTACCGATCAGGTAGTTGATTGTGGAATCTAGCCGGTGAGCTTGATTGCCCAGCACAGTACGCAGATCGTCGGGCAAATCGTTACTGCCAACGGCAAAATCGATCAAAGTACCGATCGTGTATTGGCTAGCAAAAACGGCACGTTCAATCTCATTAGCGAGTGATAGCTTGATCATGTCATCGAATGACGTGATGACCTCGCCAAGCTTGTTGGTTATCTCTGTCGCCAGATACTCTTCAGCGCTGATCTGGTCGGGCAGATCTTGCAAGGACTTCAGCACGTCTTCCTGGATGCGCTGGAAGCCGCTGCCGCTGGCGTACATTTCTTCACCGGCTTTCAGGTAGCGGTCTGCATACTCCGTGATGCCCTGCAGTGCATCTCTGTCGCCTGACTTGGCCAGCTCCAACTGACGAGCGAACTGATCCCCCGCTTCACCCAGGTTCATATTGGGCGTGCCACTAGTGGCGTTGCGCTGATCAATCCACTGACTAATGCTGTTAAACGTGCTGCCAAGCTGGTTCTGAATGCTGGCTAGCTCAGATGCATAATCTCGGCTTGCTTGCTTGGCTTTCTCCTGTGCTGCTGCTTCATCTTCCAGTGCCCACAAGCGCTCCTGAAACGGACGGAGGCTTTCATCAATGGCTTTTAACTCGCGTTCGCGCTGCATTGTCAGTGCTTGCTCAGCGTCACCCACCAGACCCAGATAGCTGATTTGCAGATCAAACGACTGCTGATCAAACGTGTGGTAAGCCTGCTGAACTTGCTGCTTTGCCTGATCAACCCCTTGTTGAGCGGCGCTTACTGCGTCTTGATAAGCTCGCGCGGCCTCTTCTGCCGCGCGCGCTGCTTCCTGTGCTTGACGATCCAGCTCACGCTGGCGTTCTGCCTGGGCGCGGACACGCTCCTGTTCCGCCTGTTCTGCATCCTTAATCGCGTAGATCTGTTTCTGAATGCCACGATTGGATTCATACAGAGCATCCAACTCCAGTTGGCGGAGGGCAGTAGTGTTGCCTTGCGCTTGCAGTAGCTCACGTTCAAGTTGCGCCTTTTCACGCGCGATGTCGGCAGCACTACGTTGGGCAGTGGCGTTGTCATCGATGGCATTGGTCGCATCCTGCGTTGCAGGCACAAGCTGGGCAAAGGCGCTTTCTAGCTGTAGTAACGCGGCGACATTAGCCGTTCCCGCATCAGTATTGAGGCTTTGCGCTTCAACCAGAGCGCGGAAACCGTCTCGTGTCTTGGGCATTTCAAGCCCTAGTTCACGCATTGTCTCGCTGATCTGCTCGCGCAGCTCTGCCTCTCGCTCAGCCTGGGTAAAGTAGTTCTGATAGTAGCTAGCACTCTTGTTGTTGAGCGCATCCATGCCACCAACAGCTTCCTGCATCGCCCAGGCGTAATGAATTGCACCGCCTGCGGTATCGTCGAATTGCAGGTTTAGCCGCTCAGCGCTGTTCCCAAGAAACACTGTGGCGTTAATAGCCTGAGTCAGGCTATTGGCAGTTCCTTGAATATCTTGGGTGTTGGCCTCCAGGTGAGTGGCAACGTCGCTCTGAATCTGGCCATTTAGCGACTGGATTAAGCCTTCGATGTTGAGTACGGCAAGAAGAGCATTCGTCATCTTGTCCGGGTCGGCGATCTGAGTAATAGCCGAGTCAATCAGCGCACCGAAGTCGCTGTTCATTGCACCGATCGCGGCGGCAGTTCTGCGCCCGAGCTGCTCAGTTATGCCTGCCGCATCAGACGCCTGCAGCCGGACATCCTTAACTGCCGCGCTCATAGCATTTAGCTCTTCGGGCGAGCGCGCAAGACTAGCGAGCAAGTCATCGCTAGCGGCAATAGCTTCAAGAAATTCAGTCGCTTGTCCGAACGAACCGAATGTTTCTTGCAATCTATTTGTATTGGCACCGTGGAAACCGATATTCCCAAACGAACTGCGCGCCTTTACGCCGTGCTGAACGTCCTCAAACACCCTGTTAGGATCTTGATCGGTAGTCATTAAATCAAAGCTAGGACCGCGTGACTTGCTGCCAAATAGACCGCCAATCGCCTTAGTAATGCCACCGCCCAACAGCGAGTCGATAGCGAGGCCGCCCGCGATCCACGGCATCGCAGTGCTAATGCCTGACGCAATGCTGCTAGCGAGGCCAGCGGAATTACCCAGCGCCGCGCCAGACGCTGCACTGCCCGCCCAGCCGCCGTAAGCAGCACCACCCGCCACTTGGCCAGCGCTTGCTAATGCGGCAGACGATAGACCGCCCTGCATCGCTAGCGAGGGGGCGGCGGTGCTGCCCAAACCAAGTAACGACTTGCCGCCGCTGATTAGGTTTCCTAAGCCGCCAAAACCGCCACCACCCGGCATGCCGATGGTGTCTAACCCCATCATGCCCGCCACCTTGAACGTCAGCTTTTGGGTGGTGAGCATGTGGGCAATGTTGGCGAACGTCTGCTGAAAGGCGCGCTCGACGGTATCCAGCGCGCTGGTAGAACCATCGATGAGGCCTAGCCAGGCATCGCGGCCCGAGTCGTCGACGTTGCGCAGGGTATTATCTGCGACGGTTTCCCAACTGATAAAGCTGTTAGCAATGCGCTGACTGGCGTCTTCAGACGCTTTAGCGGTTTTGTCGGTTTCCCGCTGCGCTGCTTGAAACGACTCTTGCAGCATGCCCATTGACTGCATGTACTGCACGGTGGTCATGCGGCCCGTCGCCAACGCCAGGTTTAAAACGCCCACATCTTGGGCATATTGGCGCGCGGCGCGGCGGTTGGGCTGGATGCGGTCGAGTAGATCTTCGTAGCTGTTGGCTAGGGTGGTGGTTTTGTCGGCTGCGTCGGCGGCTGACGTAGACAGCGTTTTATTTAACTCTTCGGCGCGTCGTGTCTCTTCGTTAGCCTCCTCGATTCGATCCGCGTAGACGACAAAAGCGTTGGCATTCTGCTCAATACGGCTAGCAGTTTCGCCACGAGCCACGTTGATCCTGTCGTTCAGCTCAGCGATGCGCTCTTGAGCCTCAGCTACTGCCTGCATGCCTGATATTTCAGAGCCCAGCTCACCACCACCAAAGCCTAGCGCGCCACTACCACGGCTCTCGCTACGCAGCTTAGCCAGTTCCTCGCGTGCGGTTGCGGCTTTGATAGTGGCTGTGTCCAGCTCTGCATTCAGAGACGACAGCGAGCCGCTTAGATCATCTTGCGACATGCCTTTCATTTCGTCCCGAAGGTCGTGTATTTGATCCTCAGTTAAACCAGCACGCTGGCCGGTAAGGTTTAGCTCGTCGCGGAAGACGTAGAGCAGGCCCGCACCACCTACCAGCAATCCGAGTGGCCCACCCACTAGCGCATATGCTAACGCCAGCCCTCTCGCGGCAACCGTACCACGCTGTGTTGCAGCCGTGGCTATGTTGGTGGCCGCCGTATGGGCACCTGCTGCCTCAGCGGCACGAACACGAGCGACAGATAGCTGCTGTAATGCAAAGGCATGTGCGGCCGTGCCTCGGGTGGCTTGCTCTTCAATTCGCGCCGTACTCAGCAGCGCCATTGCAGACTGACGCTCTGCTGCTGTTCGGCGGGTTGATGCGGCGGTTGCTGCCACTTCTGCTTTTATTTGGGCGCGTAACGAAAGCTCGCGCGCTATCATTTTCTGCGTAGAAGCGGCAACTGCGGCTGCATAGCGCCCCGCCAGCAATGCGGCAGTTATACCTACAACATCTGTTAGCGCGTTTAGAATCACCTCCGCGCCACCAATTTCTTGAATAAACGCACTGGTTGCTTGCAGCCCCGACGTCATCGTCGGCACTAACTCCCCCGCCAGCGTTTGGCTTAACCCTTGCGCCGCAAACTTGAGACGATCCACCTCGTCGTTATAGGTGGCCATCGCATTGGCGGTATCTTGAGAGATCGTTAGGCCCAGCGCATCCGCTTCAGCGCGCATAGCGGCAATGGCATCGGTGCCCTGGTTGACGATCTGCACCAGCTTAACGCCTTCGCTATCCCACAGCTTTTGCGCCAGCGCCACACGTTCACTGCTGCTTTCCACGTTCTGCATGGCGGCAGCGATACGCTCGAACTGCTCTTCAGGCGCTAACTGGTTGAGGTCTTTAGCGCTAAGCCCGAGGCGGTCTAACGCTTTCGAAGCGACGCCCGTGCCTGCGGCTGCCTCCGCTATGCGGCGGGTTTGTCGCTGCCATGCCGTTGTTAGCTGCCCAAACTCAACGCCGGAAAGCTTGGCCACATAGTTGTACTGGCTAAGGGCTTCGGTACTCGCCCCAATGCGCAGGTTGGTTTTCTGTAATTGGTCGCCCCAATCGATTTGATTTTGGAGGGTATTGGCCGCAAACATGCCAGCAATCGCGCCTGCAATCGGCGCCGCTGCGCGCTTGAGAACGGTTAGCCCTTGGCTAGTGGCGTTAACATCCTGATTGAACTGACGGCTACGGCGTGAGCCCTGGTCGAACCCCTGGTTTAACTTACCCAGTTCGTTATCCGTAGCCTTAATGGCCTGAATACCACCACTAGCATCACCAGTAATGATCAAGCCGGTTTTATATTGCTTAGCCATGGGTGGCACGCCTCAAATTACGGGTACAAAAAAGCCCGCTCGAGGCAGGCTGGTTAACTATCAGGCATTAAAAAACCCGCCATAGCGGGTTTTATGATCTTTAGTTATTACGTTTCAAATTTTATATGCAGAGGACCTGGCTCCATTCGGATAGCGTATGCTTGCCGAACACTTTCAGAATTCAAGAATTCTATGATGTTCTTGCCCTTCACTACAGCTTTTGCGGCATCTAATTCTGTCAGCACTGGCTTTTTATTGACGCTGATTAGAACAAACCCTTCTTTTATCAAACCTGAAAGTGGTGAAGCCCTATGTACACTTATCACCTTTAACCCTTTATAACTGCTTTCAGTATTAGAGGGCTCAACTTCACCTTCAGCTGCGTCAGAATATTGACCCAGATCTGGCTCCGACTCGCCAAAATTCTCTCCCGATAACTGATCGCACGAATTCTGGTAAATGCTATTGATCATGCTGAAGATCGCGGCCAGCATTGCAGCACTCACTGCCTGACCAATCGCAATTGCCCAGATGAATACGTTTGGCTCTCTAACCGTTTCCATACGACCAAAGCTGTTTGGGCGAGCCACTTCAATAAAGCCCGCCATGCTAATGGCTGCTATCCCCCCTATAATGGCAACCGCTGCCAGTATCCAAGCCAGCGCAACCCAGCCAATCCAGCGCTCTCTATCAGGCATTTTTTTCATCCGATCATCCTTTTTCTTAAGCCAAAAACTCTCAATTTAAGGCTTATCACTTAACACCTAGCATGCTGAGAATGCGACGTATGATACCTTGCTTTTCTGGAACGATATTGCTTGTGGCTTCCTCCGCCTTCACCAAGTGTGTCGTTTCTACGCCTCCTTCATCAGCGGGTGGCTCAACTGTCTTGCTCTCTGGCTTACGGCCTAACAAGGCAATCGCTTTTCGTAGGTCGTCTACTCTCGTGTATTCATGCGGGTTAAGTAGCTCACCTGTAACGGGGCTGACGATCTCGCCCAGCATGCGGTCGACCATAAACATTTTCATACCCATGCTCTCTAGGCACATCCCTTTTAGGAAGATCCTGCCACCCTTGGACGATACTCGCTCTATTTGAACATGCCGCTCTTTGGGCTTTTGGTCTCTCTCCCCCTGGTACTTAAATCGCACCTCAACAGGCTTTTCAAAATCGCTTGAAGCCCATGCAGGCTCGCCTTTTGAAGGGCTTTGGGCATTGACTGGGGGCACTGGCTTTTCTGGTTTAGGGGTGTCAGTCGGCTTAATTGGCGGCGGTGTAATTTCAACCTTTAGGCTTGGAGTTGATTTGCCGTACCCCGTCCATTCATCGTCGTCATACGAACTATGACTGCTTACTTTTTCTGGCTGTTTTATCTCTTTGATCGCCGCCGCACCAGGTGCATCGCCGTTACTCTTTACTATGTCCGCTAGCCAAGGCCATTCGTAAGCAGGCCATTCCCTCATTAGCTCTTGCCATGCGTTGTATTGGTAGTAATAAGGGTGGCCTTGGATGGCGACAGCTAACTCAGAAACCATCCCAGAAACAACTGTTTTTAAGGCGGGCAGTAGTTTTTCGCTTGGTACGAACTCATAGCCGGGTGGCAACTTTTCAGGATGCTCAACTGCAAAGGCGGCTAAGTCTTTCGCTAGCTCCGCCTTTCTGCCTTTCGGCTCTAGCCCATTTTCTGCCATCAATGCTTTTAGCTCAGTGACCTTATGGCTATGAAAAAGCAGGGACTCCCATTCCTCCTGATTACTGGGAAGACAACGCTTAATAAGATCCGCTTTTAATGCCTGGTGTGTCTGAGCTTCAGACAACGGCAACCGAATAGATTCGATACCTGGCTGCATGTCTAGCAGTTCGTCTAATGCTGAGAAATGACCTTTAAAACAATACAGCTTACCCAACACACCTTTTGGAGCTCGGTTAAACGCGCTTTCTACCGGCTCGACCTCAAGCTCATAAGTGTATTCATCGTTAAAAAACTTCTCAAAATGTTGCTTGGCCTTTTCCATGGGCAAGCCTTTCAGATCTTCCCGCATATCCTGAAGATCTGTTTCGTCCTTTATCTTGATAGACCCTTTCGTTATCGATAGTTTTTTGGGCCTAAATCGCCCCGCTTCATCCTCATACAATGACCAATCCATCCCCCGCCCCTTTTTATAGCTCCCGCAAAGAACCATAAACGAGCAGCGGCGTATTTTCTAATTTTTATTACCGCCCACGGGCTATGCCTGGGCAGCATTGACCCAGCCATAGGATGGCCCGCGTAGCGGCCTTGTGGTGGTTACTTAACGGTTACCGCGCCAGCGCACTCTGCATGCAGTTGGTCGTTTTCGCCAACGAGGCTACCAGGCTTTCTGTTTGCATCATCAGCGCTTTTAGGAAATCGCCCATGGTTTTGTTTCCATGCTGTGGATTTTCACAGATTGTGCTGACCACCTAGCCGTGTAAGCTCAAGTTTCATTTAGACCAGCTAAGGTGAAAAATGGAATACGACAGCCAGTATATCTTCAAAGGTGACGCTGAAAAGTACATGAGCGACAAAGAGGGCATCGTTGAGTTTCGCTTTCCTCAGGGGCATCAGCTCATGCTGAATGAGACGGTGACCTTTCGGGTTGCGCCTGGTAAAGATCCTGTGAAGTTTGTATGTATAGGCCGCCATTATGACTTCTCTGAAGAGCGCAAATGCACTCTCCTGATTGATCTTGATCTGGCATAGCGTTGCAGGCATTGCTTCGATCAATCCCAAATCGGCGGGCGTTGTCCGCCGTTTCATCAATGATGCCTACATTAACTGCAACCGCACTATGCTGGTTGACCAGCACTTCTAACAGCTTCCTAATCTTACGCGTTTCAATGAGTAGCTCTTCCATTGTCAACCCCCGGTTGATGGTGTTCGTATTGTAGGCCTGTCCTTCGGAGCGGATTGGCCTGCTTGGAACTACAGTAGCGCATGCGCCAGCGCTGCCCCCGCCGCAATCACCGCCGCCACACCCACCAGTAGCCCACCCACGGCTAATAACATTCCTGCTCGATCTGCACCTTTCTCAGACATACGCCCTCCTACACGCAGTCGCGTTTTACCACCACTGCGCTTATAATCGTTCATACATCGTCTCCATGCTGTTTCATGGGGAATTGATTAGAAGCCCCGCTGAGTTGCCCCTCAGCGGGGTTTCGCCGTTTTTGGGTATAAAAAAACCCCGGCGAATGCCAGGGCTCAGTATGTTGCTACTTCGTCATTTTCGGGGAGCCGCTAGAAACCCCTTAAAGGGGCTCTCGGTGACTATTGCTAAATTAATTTCCTAAGTATAAATGCACCGCATGCGGTGCAGCAGGCACAAAAAACCCCGCGGTGGCGGGGTTAGATTGCTTGCAACGAAGAAATGAGCTCTCGACTATGTCTGATCACTTTTTTCATATCTCTATGCGACATATTGCGCCCCCATTTATAATCCGCGGCATGCCTCAGCGTCTTAATATCTTTCAGCTTATTGCCCAGGGGAACCAGCCCAGGCTGACGAATAAGAGCATCAACGATCTTCTCATGTGAGCTACCACTTCCTTCGAACCCTTTCTCTTCACATACGCCGCGCGCAGTTAAAAAGGCAGCGTAGTAGGCTCTATTAATGGCGCTGCGAATTCGATGTTGTTCAATATCGGTTGAAGCTAAATGTGCGCTCTCGATGTGATCTGCAATTTCGATTAGACGATCAGGCAAGCTCGCCTCCCTCATCTGCCAAGTCAGGAATGGCGTCTCTAACAAGAATTGACATGATTCTAGGTAGATCGTAGCCCCATTTCTCGACGTCTGAGATCAATCCGGACATTTCCTCATCAAGTAGATCGAGGCTATCTTCATCTTGATCAGAAAAAATTTCTAGCACTATGTTGTTTGAGCCATCTTCATGCTCTTCAACATCAAGATTAAGCTCAATGCTAACGTCCCTTTTGTGGGATACGCTGTAGCGTATCTTGCTGTGCACCTCATGCACCATTTGCTCAAAGAGAGAAGCAGGCACCTGAAAGTTTTCTAGCACCGATGATGCTTTTCTAGCCACCGTATCCAATGGCATGAGAAGACCTCCTAGCTTGAGGCGCCTCTCAATCATTTCGGCGCAAAGCTGCAAATTGCCTGAGAACCAGGCTACACGGGTAAAGCCATAATGAAATTCTAGATCATCAGGCGCAATTTCAAAGCAATTACGCATAAGATCAGAAGCCGCTCGCGGATGAAACGCAAATTGTGAGGTTGACGCAATACTGCACATCAAGTCGAAGCTAGGATTGTTCGATAAAAACACTGATAGAGCGCTATCGAACTTTTCAAAATCCCTTTCAATTTCAGCCACAAGCATATCTGCAACACTAGATAACAGAGCGTTACCCTCAAAGCCTGTCAAAAGCCTTTTAAGACGAAGTATCTCAAAATCACTCAGACTTGCCCTGCGCGCCTCTAGGCGCACTGAGTAATCAAATGCTTCATTTAGTTTCTGAGCTACGGTTTTAGGCTGCTTAGACATATCGATACAGATAGAGAACAGAAACAGCATAGTGGATGAAATATATTTCCTCGTCAAAAAAAATTATGCCACAAACGCCCCATCACCGAAGCTATGCGGTAGATCCACCACGTTCATTAGCTCTTGCGCATTAATGCGCTGTTGGTGCTCTAACTGGTAGGCCTGCTCCGTACACTGCTCGATGTACTGCGTTACCTGCTTGCGCTCTTCATCCTCTTGGTTAGCGTGATTGTTTTGCTCGTTCAACGCGGCTACCGCACCAGATTCGATGTGCTGAATCTGCGCCAGCAATTTCTCCTGCTCGTCATAATCCAGCCGTGCATATTTGGGGTGGCCATAGAGGGCGGTGTAATCCAGCCCCAGGTGTTGGGCCCCAGCCATGCCCGCGATGATGCGCCATTGGGTGCGTAGCGCCAGAAACAGTTCGAGCGCGGGCCAGTGCTCGTACCAGATGGCGTAGGTGGTCGGCGTGTCATCTACGGGGGCGGCAATGCCGAGCACTGCCGCATCCGCAGCCCGGGCATCTTCTACCCGGTCACCTGCCCAGAACCGGCCCGCGCCGGTTAGTTTTTTGCGGCGGCCTGCGTGCGACCTTCTTGCGCAGCGAACCATGAGAGAATCAGCGGGCGGCGAACGTAGGTGATCTGCATCAGTTGCTCGACCAGCTCTTTGGTGTGTTCGACCAGATTGCCGCCTTCATCTTTGATGCCGTCCAGCTTGACCAAATCGCCCAGCAGATCTTCATCGCCTTTATCGCCCTTCTGCTGCTGTTCCATGATTTCGCGGTAGTTGTCCCACGCATGAAGCTTCCAGGTGGCTTTAATGGTGCTGGGCTTGTCGGCACCTGGCACTTGAACGGGTACATCAACAGTAACGGTCGGAGTTTTAGCGAGTACGAACATGGTGTTAATTCCTATGTGGGTGCTACTAAATTTTCAGGTGGAAAACAGAGCGCCTGCTCTGGGTGTTGATGCAGGCGTGCTACTGGGGAGTTAGTCGACTTGCTCGAAAGTGAGTGTAAAGTCGTCGTCACTACCATTCTCTGACGGCACAAAACTTATACCGAGATCGTAGTGCATAAAGCCTTCGTTATCGGTTGGCGAGATGCTAGTTAGCTGCCCTCGCTGAGTGCCTATCGTGATGTCTGCACCCGCCGCATCTTTATGAGTCAGGGCGATAGGCACCAAGGTAACGCCGTTGTGGCTCTCCACTTTCTTGAAGTAGTCCACTGTAGCGATGTCTGGGGCCTCAATGTTGGTAGACCCAGTTACCTGACGGTCAGTAATAGGCACCGATTCACAGTTGATCAGGTTGCGGTGGCCTACCTGGTTACCAAGATCCAGTGAGAGCGAGGACATGCAGGCAGCGTGACCGTCGATATTAGCCACCGTGTTCTGCTTGTTAACTGGCAGTTCTTTTGCCTGCACTGCTTGAGTCGCTAACGATGCGTCAGCGCCCGCTGCAGTTTTTTCGTAAAGGCCGGTAAGGTTGAACTGAATGTAGGGCAGTGAGCCTGCATCTGTAGAAATAGAAAGCGTGCCGCGCGTCCCCCTGATGCGCTGGGTCTGGCCGTCTTCCACCCACCAGA
This sequence comes from Vreelandella venusta, assembly GCF_007989605.1. Taxonomy (GTDB): domain Bacteria; phylum Pseudomonadota; class Gammaproteobacteria; order Pseudomonadales; family Halomonadaceae; genus Vreelandella; species Vreelandella venusta. The sequence continues at coordinate 46,737 of NZ_BJUL01000006.1, forward strand.
GAATCACAGAGTCTTCAGAGTCAGACGCGGGTTGATAGACTACTGACGTTGGGTTCGTCACTTCAGACATTCCACAGGCGCGCAACAGCATGCCATAATCAGGTGGCGTTCCGGCCGTCCCGCTGCCCGCCAGAGGAACACGCACCTGACGCTCCACATAAGGGCCAGTATTGACCTGCTCGAACGCGCCGTATCCATCACGCATGCGTTCACGACTAACGGTGTTCCCCGCGTAGGGGTTGCCCCCATCGAGCATCACTACCTCAAGAATGGTAGCGCCGGTCATGTCGGTTACGTCGCCCCCGTAAGCATCTTCAATCTTCGCAACGACGTAGCGTTTCCGCCATTTCTTAGCCATTGTCGGCCTCCTTCACTTTGCCGGTTTTCTGGGGTTTCTCCGGCGTAGCCGGGGCTTGGGTAGACTCAGATGCCGGTGCTGCCGCTGATTTCTCGGCAGCCGCGCCGGGTTTTGTCCGATGAACCAGCTCTGCTTTGCCGTTACGCATGACGTAACTGCCGCCTTGTCGGGCCATGGGGTTTCCTCCAGGAATAAAAAACCCGCTCAAGGCGGGTGGTGGGGGTTGGGGTGGTTAGCGCAGCCAGGTGTCGATCGTCCAGAACTCTCGCCACCAGATCAGCTCGCCGCGAATGTCGTTGGTTTCGCCGCCCCTGTACTGCATGGGGTTGTGCTCTTCATTGAACATTGCCCCCATGAGCGCTTCACGCAGGGCCTGACGCTGCGGGCGGAACTGGTCGCGCTTGCACACCAGCCAGAGGCCATATGTAACGCGCAATGGCTGCACCGGGCGCAACGTATCGGAATCGGCCTTGGCGTCATCCTTGGCGAGATACACCAGCACGGCGGGCGTTTGGGTGTTGAAGTTGTCCAGCGGTTCGGCGAACCAGGCTTCATCTACCAGCGCCAGCCCTGGGCATTCGTCCGTGATGCGTTGAATCAGCGCTGCAATGATGTCGGGGTCCGTCATACCAGCCCTGCCTTCTTATTGAGGATGTAATCGAGACGCCCATTGAACTGCTCTGGCAAGTCTTCACGAACCAGCTTCTGAGCCTCTGCAATCACTTGGGGGTTATCGACCATTTCGGGGATAGACGGGCCAAACAGGCGCTGCGGATCGCTCTTGTTGTCGGTGCGTTTCTCACGACGCCAGAGCTGGCCTTTTGCCACCCATCCGCCTTGCACCAACTTGCGGCTTTTGCCTTTACGCACCTGCACCGTCACGCCCCGACGTCGAGCCACTCGCCCTTTCCTTGGTCCGCTTTTCAGCTTCCGGCCGCTGGAAACGCTCACCCATTTTTCACGCGGTTTGAATTGCGCCAGCGGTAACCGCCGGCCGGTGTACAGCACCGCGCGGGAAACATCGTCACGGTAGCGCTCAATGCTCATGCGCTTGCGAATATCGCCCGCACTCACGGTGTAACGCTTGCGGGTTTCTTTGCTAATGCGAGTGGTCGCCTTGCGGCTGGTGGCATTTACTGCCCACCTGAGTGCTTTTTCTACGTCACGCGGGTCAAACTGTTGCTTCAACTTATTAATGTCGCGAACGTCAAATTCGAGTTCCGGCATACTGCCCTCCCTCGTTATGAGACCCAGAGGCGCCTTACGTGTCCGTCATCTTCAAGGGTCTGTTGAACTGTCCAGGTTCGTGATGGCATCACAATCTGGTCACCTTGTTTGGAGCTGGGAACGTCGGCACACTGGACGCTGATCGTTGTCACGCGCATGGCCACTTGGTCTTGGTCGTACACCTCATGGCTATCATCTTTGATCGCCTGCACACCATTCGCTGCAAACCCTGCCCCCTGGTAGTCAACTGCGACACCTGCGTCTGCGAAAATGTCAGGCATATCGCCCATCACTTCCTCATCAAACGCGCTCATTACTTTCTTGGCCGCTTGGTGGGCGCGGGCTTGGCTGGCGAGGCATCGCCATCCGGCTGAGCGAACGTTTGCTGCTGTTCATCATCGCCACTTTGGTCATCATCGCTGCCTTGATCGTCGTCGCCGTCATCATCAAACAGCTCTTCCTCTGCCTCGATCACCGGAGCAATCACGCCAGAGGCCAGCAGGCGCTCTTGCTCTTCCTTATTGCGAGGCGTGAAGGGTGAGCCCTGCTTGGCAAGCACCTTTTTTCCTTCCTCGATTTGGCCACGCACCACTACAAATTGCTGAGACATAACAAATACTCCCGTCTACCTTAAGACCAAGCCCCGCGCTATTGGCGGGGATTGTCAGTTAGCGCTGGTTTACGCCACCTTGGCGTAAACGAAAGCGTCCGGCTCATGGAAGCCGGGCAGCGGTGCGGCTTGCATCATCAGCCAGCGCACGCTGGGGTCTTTCTCAATCCAGCTTTTCGGGTAGCGGGCTACATCGAACATGCCGCCTTCGATGGCTTCCATGTCTTGAATTGCGCCGTACAGCATGCCGCAACGGCTGGTGGTGGGGCCCATGACCAGCCCACCGGCGGGAATCATCGGCTTTTCATCGCCCGCCGGGTCTAGGTACCACTCTTCGTAGGAGTAGAGATCCAGGCCGGGGTCGTTGAGATAACCCAGGTAAGTCACGCCGTCCGGCAACTCTTCTGGGCGAATCATGCCGAGATCGATGCGGCGCGTGTTCAGCTTCTTGATAACCGATTCGTTATCCAGGAAGGCGTCGGCCGCTTCGGCGCTCATTACCACTGCATTTGCAGTGCGGCCGCTGTCCTTAGCGATGCGGCGCTTGTACTTGCGCAGATCAGCAATCGGGTCTGCGGTGGTTTCTGACCAAAGCACTGCCTCTGTGACTTGGTGCGTCGAAGCCATCTGGTAATCGATGATGTCGTCAACGCCATCGCCCACAACGTGTACTTGCCCGCTGGTGAGCGCTTGGGCGGCCATCCACTCTTCACGGCGATTGATCTGGTCGTCCAGATCCTCCATATCACGCGCAAGCTGTTCGCCCGCGCGCTGAAGCGGCGTGCGACCAGAGTAGATGTGCTCCCCTGGCTGGCGATGGTTCAACAGCAGGCCTGCATTAGTTTCTAGCTTTGGCTTAACGTAGGGCGGCGTATAGCTGCGCATCACGCTACCTGTGCGGTCCACGACTTGGCCGGGGCGATTAGGGCGAACAAACGGCGCCATCTTGCGTTGCCCTTTCATGATGTCGATGTCGACATACTTGGTGACGAAATTCACCGGGTTAGCGCCAAAGAAGGTGGTGCCGAGGAAGCGGCGTGCGCGCTTCATCTGCTCGACCGCCTCCAGCATCGTGCGTGGTTCAAACAGATCCATGGGCATGGGGGTTCTCCTGAAAGTGATTACCAGCGGTTTAGGGCTTAGCCCCTGGCGGCGGTATTAGCGAACGAAAAGAGAGAGCGAGCGCAGCGCTTTACGCACCGACGTAATAGTGTGACCAGTGCCTAACGTGAGTTTTTCGCCGCGCACGTCGCCACAGATCAGTGCTTCGGCCTCCACATCGCCGTCGGTGGCGTTGACGGCTTCCCAGAGGATGACGCTGGGCGTTTGGCTGCCATCGGTCGCGGCGGAAGCCGAGAGAATGTATTTCTTATCATCAGTGACTTCCCCCATCACTGCGCCAGCGGGCTGAACTTGGCCAGACGCAACGGTGATGGTCATAAAACGGCGTGGAAAATCGCCCGCGAGCAGCGCAGCAGCTTCGGGGTGTGGTGTAGTGGTCATTCCAGACATGACGAAAACCTCGTAAAGAGTGGCGTATCAGGGTGGCGCAGAGTGGCGTGAGTGGTGCGAGTTAACCGTTTTTCCAGCGTGCAGTGATGGCATTCACGCCTTGGGCACGCTCTGAGGCTTCGGTGTCATCTTTAGGCGGTGTAGCGGTGGGCGCGCCTTGGCCATCTGCCTGTAGGGTCTGTAGGTTAATGCCGCGATCCTGAGCGGCCTTGAAGAGCGCTAGACCGGTGGCCTCAACGCTTGCGCCTTCATCAATAGCGGTGGCTACTTCTTTCTCGAAGCCTGCCGAAGCGAGGTCCATAATGCCTTTACATCGAGCGCGCTCAGCTTCGGCCGCTTCCGCTCGGATTTTGTCGGTATCGACCGCTTCCGGCTCGGCAATCTGAATGGTTTTAGGATCGGTACCCGCCTCAATGGCGGCCTGTAGTTCTGCCGTGGTTTTAACGGTCGTCATCTTGACGCTCCTTTGTGTGCTGAAAGATGAAGTTGACGAGCCTGCCAGTTCGGCAATCAGGCCCTCTAGTGAGCCGAGGCGGTCGGCCATTCCGGCCTCCACGGCGAGTGCACCAGTGGCGATGCCGCCCTGGCGGAAACGGTCGTTCACTTCTTCGCGAGGGATGCCGCGGTTGCGGGCAACCTTGTCGAGGAAAACGTTTGCCAGTTCGTCGGTGCGGTTTTGAAGTTGGGCACGGCCAGATTCAGTATCCAGGTCTGGTCGCTTATTGGGCGCGTTGCTGGAGACGATCTCGTAGGTTTTCTCGCCTGATTTGTCTTCGCGCTTACGCAGGTTAAGCACAACGCCAACACTGCCTAGCTGGGCGGTGTCATCGACAACCACTTGATCAGCGGCGCTGGCAATCCAATACGCAGCGCTTGCGCCCATACCACCTACATACGCCTTGATGGGCTTTTTGCCTCGGGCGCTGAAGATCATTTCCGACAGCTCATTAATGCCGGTGGCTTCGCCACCCGGGCTATCAATATCCAGCACCAGCGCACTAACCGCCGAATTGTCTAGCGCGGCCTGAATGTCAGTGGCGAGACTGCCCGTTGACGTGGCGCCGCTTATTTCCGTCATCAGGTTGGCGTGGCGAAAAATAGGCCCTGTCACTGGAATAACAGCAACGCCATCGCGGATGGTTACATTGCGCGTGTTATCAAGCGGGCGGCCAAGCTTGGCTTCTAGCGCCTGCAAATCACCCTCGCGCGCTGCTACTGTCATTACGGTATCCAGCGCTTCGGCAGTGATCAGCCAGGTGTGATTGGCCGCCAGCTCAAACGCGGTACGCGGCAGGGTCATGTTGTCTCTCCTGGTCTATTCGTCAGCGGTGCTGGCGGTTTCTTCTTCGTGGACTTTGCCGCCCACGTAGATGGGCACGCCCTCTGCACGTTTGCGTTGGATCTCTCGGGCGCGGTCACGGTGTACGTCTTCCCAGTCCTCGCCATGAAGCGCCATGGTCTCGATGTGCTCATTACTGGTGCCGTTAGCGATGCGCTCGGTGGCGGCTCTGGCATCTACCTGCTCATTCAGCGAGCCGAGCGGCTCCCCGATCCATAACGCTCTGGTGTAAGCACGGCGCTTTGCGGGGTCGCGGTACCCAGGCAAATTGACGGTGCCGCGCGCTACCAGCTCATCAATCACCAGTTCATAGGCGGGTTGGCAGAACTGAACAGTGAGGTGGTGACGGCGCTGCTTAATGAACTTCCAGAGCTGATTAAAGGCAGCGCGGGCAGCGGTGTAACTGGTGCTAAAATGCATCAGCAGCACTTCAGCAGGCATTTCTAGCGCCGCGCCCATCTCTTTGACGATGGCGACAAAGAACGGGTCAAATTGCGCGTTGGGTCGGTTGGGGTTAATCGTGACCGGCTCGGCGCCCTCCTCCAGATCCCACACGGCGCCCTCTCCTAGCGTGAGGCTGTCGCCTTCACTGGGCTGCTCGCCTGAACTGGTGACCACGGGCCGCTCTGGCTTATTGGGGTCGTCGCTATCGTCACTCCACATGGGTCCACCGGGCGACATATCAGGGTCGTCGGTCGCGGTGTGCTTGATAGCCACGGTAAACATGGCGCTGATCACGGCAGCGGTAAGCTCCGCCTGCGAGAAACGCTCCAGCTTTTGCAGCGCCTCTAAAATAGGTGCCAGAAAAGGCACGCCGCGCACTTGCCCAGGGCGGCCTTTCTCATTCATTAGATGCAGGATGCGACGGCGGCCGGTTTGTGCCCCGAAGATGGGATACCAGTCCCACTCTTGAGGCGTGGTGTAGTCGCTGGGGTAGCCGCTACAAACGCGCACATGCGTGGGCTTGCCGAGCCTATCAACACGAATACCGTCACTTTCCGTGGGCGTATCCGTCAGCGGGTTGCCCACGCGTTCAGCTTCAATTAGCTGCAGCTTGGTACCAAACAGGCAGCCTGGGCGCTGGTCGTCTGGCGTCATGGCGAACACGTCACCGCTGACTAGCGCACTGATAAACGCCAACCGTTGGAGCATGTAAAAATCTAGCCCGGCTTCTACGTCGCACTCATTAGGATCTTCTGCCCACAACCGAAAGCCGCGCGCTAACTCATCGTTCAGCTTATCCGTGGCGTCGTCATTCAGCCCTAGCGCCGTACCGTCGACGTTCGGGCGAACGGTTAGCCCCATTCCCACAACGTTAGTGGCTGCTCGGGTGACAGCAGCACGCGCCAGCATGTGGTTTCGGTAGGCATCGCGCGTGCGGCTAATAAGCATTTCCCGCTCGCCTGTCGGCGTATCTTGGCGGGGGCTGCCTAACCCGGGCAGCCAGCTGAGCATGGAGCGAATCATGCGGCTTGCGCCACGATGGCGGGTTTCGCTGCCGCTATTGGCCCGCGTGCGGCCTTGCGCGCTCGCCAAGCGTTCAAACTCTTGGCGCATCACCTCTTCGCGCTTTTGCTCGGCGGAATTGCCTTTTAAGCGGCCAAATAGCTTCATGATTAAAACCCAATGTAGCGAATGCGGTTACGGCCACCTGAGACGGTAGCGGTTCTCTCTTTGGCGGCTAGCCGCTCGAAACGCTCTTCCATCTTGTACAGCGTGGGTAGGTCTGCCCGGGTGTAGGAGCGATCCCCAAAGCGCCATGACTGTGAGCCACTCAGGATCTTGTCGATAGCAGTACGCACCTTGGTGAGGCGCTCGGCATAGGTTTCAGTTGTCATAAGCTGCTCTTAGTGGCAACGCGGGATCGTTTGCGCTTGGGGCGTGGCGCCAGCGTGGCGGGGTCGTTGAGATCTAGGCCAAAGCGCTGCTGGCTGATGCGTAGCGCGGCCAGTGCATATACGAAACAGTCAAGCGCTTCGTTACGGCGGCCACCTGCATCCCAGCGGTAAACGCGACGGCCCTTTTCGATTTTGGCTACTTTGATTTCAGCGGTTAGTTGCTTGATCTCATCTTCGTCACAAATGATGTCGTTAGACGGCAGGTGCACGCAGCCGGGTACTGCCATGCCGGGTTGGGGCTGCAACTTTAGGCGGTTGTAGATGGTTTCTTTGGCGTTGTCGGTGCCCACTTCAGTGAGGAAAACGCCCTTAGCGGTCTTCTTGCGCGGCATGTTGGCAATCGGCTTGCCATACTTATTGGCCCCCTTGATGGGAATCACCCAGTACGCCCCTTGCTGCTTACTCATGGCGTACACTTCATCTGTGTAGTGGCCGCCTGAGTCCCAGCACCAACGCATAACAGGCATCCAGTTGCCATCTGTGCGCTGGTAACCTTGGTGCAACTTGTGAGCCACTTTGCGCTTAAGTTCGGGGCCTGCTGGATCGCCGTAGATGATCCAGCGGTCTATCAGCCAGCACTCTTCGTCTTTGCCCCACCCCCACACACGACCTTCATAGCGGTCATCTTGGGTATCAATACCACCGGTTAGCGCCACCACCTTGTCGGGAACTTGCGGGTAAACTTCCCGCCTTCCATAGATGGCTTCCCATTCCAGCTTTTCGCCTAACTCATCCTCCCAGGTTTCGCCTAGCGTGGTGTTGACGAACGTTTTTAGCTTGGAGGGTGACCCTTTGGCCTTGAGGAAGTCGCGCACAATACGCTCCCAGGTGGTAAAAGGGCTTAGCACTGTCCAGAGGTAGAACGTAATGCTATCCGGCGTTGGGATTGGTTCATGTAGTGCGCTAAACCAGTCGATGCCATCGCGGGTCCATATCCCCGTTTCAGAGCAAACCCAAACGCCATCTTTAATGCTGTTCTCTCGGCTTTCGTCCTGAAGCTCATGCTGCTTGATCACGCAGCCGTTATGCTCGCAGAGGTAGAAAGCGGTTTCCGGCTTGCCTTCATCCCACTTGATTCCAAAGCCAGCTTCTGGGCCGCCCCACTTGAGAATTTGTTCTTCTCCACAATGAGGGCACGGCACATGAAAGTTGAGCTTATGCGGCGACTCTTCAGCAGCCGCTTCAATTTGGCACTGGCCGCGCACCTTGGGCGTTGAACCACGAATCGACTTCGGGAAGGTAGAGCCTTCCAGGCGTTTGTCACCCAAAGTGGTGGGCGAACCCTCTTTCTCAATGTCTTCATCAAAGGCGGCGAGCTCGTCATAAATCACCACGTCTACCGATTTTTCACGGTAGTTACGCGCGGCTTTACCGCCGTGCACGAACACTTGCTTGCCGTTGGCAAACCGCTTGGCGCTCAGGGTGTTATCTCGGTGCTTAATCCCATGCCACGGGGCTAGCTCCAGCACCACTGGCACATCACGCACCATGGTTTCTAGGTGCGTTTTCATGAAGGATTCAGCGTCAGTATCGGTAGGGCTAAACGTCAGAATATTTCGCTTTTTATGCTCCAGCAGGTAACCGGCTGCCGCCAAGAGCATCTTGGTGTAGCCAAGGCGCGCCGACTTCACCACGTTAACAGTGCGGATCTCGTCGTTACCCATAGCATTGAGGATGCCGATCTGAAAGGGCAGCGTTGTCCAGCGGCCTTCGTGATAGCTCGACTCAGACGATAGGTAGAAATTTTGGTCAGCCCATTCCACTGCAGTAAGTGGTTCCGGCCTGTAGAGCGCCAGCAGGCCTTGATGTATCGAGCGCTTCCATTCTCTAAGCTGCTGTGTCGATACTGTCGAAGTAGTCATCCAGCAGCTCCGGCAACATATTATCGAGTCCGCTGGCTTGGTTACGGGCGCGCGCGAGCTCCCGCATCAGAGTATCTAGGTGGCGTGTCTCTAAATCGGGGTGCTTGCGCTTCATGGTCAGTGGCAGCGTGTCGAGAATAGCGGCGATCTCTGCCGCGATTTTGGATAGGGTAAAAATTGCAAACTCACTGGGCACCACCTTCCGGGCGGCCAGTTCGTTCTTTTGCTGCTGTCCGATCCGGCGCTCTTTTGTCAGCAGGTACTCTTCCTGCTCGCGCTTATGTTCCAGCAATGGATCAAAATCAATATTACCGTCGCCAGGTTGCGATGATTGTTGCTTTGCCTCTAGCTCAGCCAGCTTCAAATCCAGCACCGAACGGCAATCGAAATAGACGCTCCGGCCGATTCTTGCAACCGGCTTAACGCCCCATTTATCAAAGGCTTGAACGCTAATTCCAAGACTCGACGCCATCTGGCTTTTGTTTAGCCAACACGGCTCAGGAGATTGGTGTCTTTTGCTCGACATCGAAACAACAACCTCCCCTTAGAAAAATCTCATAAATAGCCGAATTCTGCGGTTGTGTTCCCCCGTAGTCAGCATGCAGCCGCCCAGGAGGACCCGACATTTTTTGCACTAACTTGGTGCGCTAGTCGGCACTTTGATTTTTTCCAACGATCTCAACCACCGCCGCCCGGTCTGCATTGAACCGGCGCCTCAGCGCCTCATACTCAGCGAGCAACAACAGCAAGCCACGCTGACTAGACAGCAAACGCTTTGGCGCTGGCAGCTCACTCGTTAGGTGCGCGGGCACCGTTGGGCAGTCGCACGCCATCACCGGCGCTGGGCTGCTAGAGCTCGCGCACCCAGTCAGCAATGCCAGTAGGCAGATCGCTATCCAGCCATTCACGCGCTTCAGCATCTGTCTCTCCCAGTGATTGAAGCGCCGCCGTGCTTGCGCGTATGTCGTCAGCAATGATGGTTAGCGCTCGGTCACGCTCGGCTAGCGCATCGTTTAAGGTTTCGATCTGCTGGCGCTGGAACTGTTGATGTCGGCGTAAAATCTCGGCCCTCTCGCGCTGGCGCTCGGCTTCGGCTTGGTAGGCTTCCCGCTGGGTAGTGACGTGCTGCCAGTAGAGATAAGCACTCACCAGGGCTAAGCCTCCCAGCGCCCACCCCATCGCCCGACTCTTGAGCGTGCCGATCATTTGAGCAGCTTCCGAAGAAAGCCGAGAAAGATCTCGTAGAGGCCGTCGGCCTTCTCCCGCATCCAGTCAGTGCCCAGGAATGCCAAGAACACGCACGGCGGGAACGCAATCATGGGCGGCCAGCCTTGTGACTCGGCGACCCACAGGAACACAGGGAACAGCGGCGTAGCCAGCAGCGTGCACATCACCGCGCCTAGCAGAGAGCGTTTGAAGCTGCCGCCTTCATGAACTCCACGCACAAATGCCATAGCAAACGTCACGATAGAAACCAGTGCGATTGGCATGTACTCGAGCAGCCAGTGCCAGTTGTTAGGGTCACGATTTGGCATGGCGCGTTTCTCTTTTCGTCTTGAATTCATGGCGCACCTCTCGGGCGGGCCTCGTCAGTTAGTCGATGGAAATGCCGCCAGCCGCTTTATAAACGCTCAGCAGCTCATCAGTTGCCAGTTCCCGCTGGCCATAGCCAGCGCCGGGAAGGCTCGCCCAAATCTTGCGGCAAGCGTGGATGGCGTCACGGATACGGCCGTCATGGATCAATGAAAGCGCTTTACATTGTCGAATGAGATGCACCGCACCCATGTCTTGGCTTGATGGAGTGAAGTCAGGGAGATTGAAACGCTCGGCTAAATCGTCCCAAGTGCGCGTCAAAAACTGGTACCGCCCAGCAGCGCTAGACTTAATCCTGTAAGCAGGCAGCCATACAAGCTGACGTGGGTGATCGTCGTAACTATCGAACGTCTTTCCGCCCACAATCACATCGTAGCCGTCCTCATAACCGAAACGCGGTGTACCTTCGGCATAGGCCAGCATGTCTAGGAACGCGGAGACGTTGCCCGCGCGCGTATCTTTAGGCGGTTCTGGCTCAACGCGCAGCAGTTCCGCCTCCTGAAGCCAATGGGTAGGAGAATGAGCAGACATAGACAGCCTCGGACACTGGAGACGTGAAGTAACCAGGCAGAAAGGATTAAACAAACGGGAACAGAGAGGAGTAAGCGGTGCCGAATAATGTTACAAGGGCTAGCCAGTCTTGGATGACTGGGCTATAGCCTAATGTTAAAACGCAAATACACCTCTCAAATGGAACCTGGAGGATCGCATGAAAAAGTGGATTATGATGGCGGCTGCTAATTGGCTGCGTAAGCCAGAAAACCAGCAGAAAGCTAAATCAGCATGGAACAAGTTTAGAGATCGCAAATCTTCGAAACAGACACCGCAGCATCAGCGCAATACGACTGAGCGCCGACCTGGCGAAAACACCGATAGGCAGCCTTAACCCCCGGGCGGAACCAACCTAACTTCATTGGAAAAGTAAAACCTAGATACGCAAAAGCCCTGCCGGTTACCCGGCAGGGCTTCGATGTGGGGTGGCTTAAGCGCGTAGCTTTCGCAGCCTACGGATTAGGATGCACCAAACCCGACACTAAAGCAAATTTTATAATCGAATGGCTTTCATCGGGTGCACCATGGTTTCCGCCAAAACACGAACTAATGTCATGTATAGAATGGGGTAACATTTCATACAGTATTTCTTTAACTGCTAATATAGCCGGACTTTTTATTAATAAAAAAATAGACGATACGCTACTGCGTTGCCCCCCTCTCCTGACAGGTGCTGTACATGACACTGACATTAAATGGAAAATCTACTCAAAGACATCGTGTTAAACGATTATTTTTTCGTCTTATTTCCTTTCCCTTCGCTACGCTTCGTGGGCGCCTGGTCATTGGTGCCATAGTGCTGTGGAGTCTGCTTTGCCTCATTGTCTTAACGTTTGGCTGGAAGGCGGGACGGCTCCTGGTTAATGAGACGAATAACCAGCATCTGCGGTATGAAGCGGAACTCATCAGCAACTCTATTACATTTCAAGTGAATGAACGAGTCAGAGAACTTGAGCGTTTGGCGGAGAGTATTACGCAGCCAAGGGAAGGTGCTCTTCTTGAACAGCATGCTTATACCATGGAGCCACTCTTTGAGGCACTGCTACTCTACGATCTGAATAGCAAAATTATTGACGAGTGGCCGGCCGACGGAGGTGCCAAAGGCTATAGTTTTGCCGATCGAGAATATGCACGCTTTATGCACGCATTTAAAACCCCATACGTCAGCGAACCTCTTATAGGACGTATTTCAAATACACCGCTGGTGCTAATGCTGGTTCCCATGCATGACAACCAGGGACGCTACACAGGCTTTTTAGGTGGTTTAGTCAATATAAAACAAAGCCGACTGTTCAGAAATTTTGAGCAAATCCGTCTGGGCGATAACGGCTATGTCACAATTACGACCGCGTCTGGACTGCGTATTTACTCCCCAGGTCAACAAGAAGCTATCGTGACATTACCCGATACCATTTCACCAATCTTAGACAAGGCGCTGGATGGATGGGAAGGCGAAAGTGTGGGCCGCTCGCTATCAGATGAGCCTCAACTGGTAGCCTATCGACAAATTTGGCCTGCTAACTGGATCGTTGGCGTACATCTACCACAAGACCAAGCCGAAGCCCCCCTTATTGCAGGCATGAAGAAAATCACTGTTTATGCCTGGGGCGTGCTCATCCTTATCTTACCTCTAGTATGGGGAGTGATATGGATGACGTTACGCTCCCTAGTTCAGCTTGCTCAGCAGGTTCAAGAACTTCAAGATGGGCGTCGCTCTGTACTTAATATTCCGACCAGTGCGATGGAGCTTCGACGCGTCATAGATGTGATTAACGCGACAGAGTCTGCGCGTCAGGTCAGCTTAAATGATCTAGCCGAGCAGGAGGCAATGCTAAGAGGGACGCTATCCGCTTCGCCGCTGGGCATGTTTGTTACGGATCAACGTGGTCACTTGACGTTTATTAATGATTCCTTACATCAGCTATTGGGAGATGACGCCCCTAGCAGTCTAAATGACTGGAGCGACCGGGTTCACTGCGATGATCGCCAAGATGTTAGATCGGCTTGGCTGCGTAGTCTTGTAAAACAATCGAGCTTTGCGCGTCAATTTCGCTTTGTAGGTACTAATCAAGAGTTGTACTGGTTAGATGTGCATACAGCCGCTATTCGTGTAAACGATAAGTTCATAGGGACCGTCGGCACGGTGCGAGATATTACCCAACATTACAATGATTATGCTCAAAAGAACTGGGAAGCTGAGCATGATCCTCTGACCCGCTTGCTTAATCGTCGTGGGCTTAGGAGACACCTAAAAGAGTTGTTTAATCAATGGCAAGGTACGGAAAAGCCGACAGCAGTTATTCTTTTCGATCTGGATCATTTTAAACCGGTGAACGACCAAGGAGGTCACGCCCTCGGCGATCAAATGCTTCAACAGATCGCTAGTGTTATACAAAACGAAGTGCGAAGCAGTGATTATACAGCTCGCCAAGGTGGGGATGAATTTGCCATTCTGCTGCCAGGCTGCACACCAGAACGTGCCCCTATGATTGCTGAGTCCCTGCGCGCAAGCATTGCCGCTTGCTCAGTTGAAGCTAATGGACGCCAATGGAAAGTTACCGCAAGTATAGGTGTGAGCCACTTCCACAAAGGCGATAAGACTATCGATGATGTTCTATCTCGCGCTGATGCGGCCAGCTATCGAGCTAAGAAGAATGGACGCAATCAAATTGAAGTGTCGGAGGTGAAGCCTAAATTTTTAATAGTCGTTTAGACTATAGAGATAGTCAGAGCGTTGGCCATCATTTTTGGCCAACGCAACCTAATCTCTATTCCTGCCCGACCTCCCCCAGCGCCACTACTTGCCATAACCGCTTACGCCCCCGCTTACCCGCCACCTGCAACGCCTCAACACTCTCAAAATGTCTAACGCCCTCATTCATCCCCAGCGCTCTGAGCAATACCTCCTGTCGTTCCACCATCTGCCTCGCCGTGACCATCCACTTGCTAGCGCCCATCTTCTCGGGACGCACCCGGGCAGCCTGTAATAGCATTGCCGCGGCTTGGCGTTTGGGTAGTTGATCGAGCATTACGCCGCAGGCTTTATGCCACTGGCTTTGAGGGTGGTAGCGAAGTGCGGCCAGCATGGCCTGATCACTACGCCCACCGCCGCCCGGCATCTCTCCCGCTAGAGCCGTCACACTGAACGGTTGGAAGCCAGGGTTATCGTGGCGATAATCCAGCTGCAGCTCCAGCATGGTGTCAATGATGCGGGACACCGCTGCATCACGCGCTCGTTCATCACTCTTTGCGGCCTCAACGACATGCCAGGGGTTTGCTACCCGCTTCCAATCATCAAACTGCATCTGGCTCCCTTTCTGCTGTGCAATCACCCTTTTCTCCACTCGGTACCGTTTTCCAGCGCCAGCCGCTCGCCGACTATTTGCGTGCGGGGCCAACTGACATATTCCCTAAGCACTGCTTTTGCCTCCTCGAGTCCCAGCGCCAGCACGGCGCAATAGCCCTCAAATTCGCTATCTTCCAGCCACTCGAATTGGCTATCGGCTAACGGCGCATCCTTTGGCGGGGCGGCCTTGAACTCAAGGTACAAGCCAAACCAGCCACCACGGGCCTGACGTACAGAAAGATCGCTAACACCTGCCTTCACGCCTTGCCGCTTGAGGTCACTCGCGGTTTTCTTATTGCGGTGGCCACCGTTGGGCACATGGAAGGTGGCGTCGTATAACTCGCCTACCAGCTGGCCACGCATCTTCTCGCCATAGAGCCAACGAATCAGCACGGCTTGCTCCTGCCCTTCCCAATCCACTGGTTTGGCTCTGGGTGTACCGTTCTTGGTCAAGGCACGCGGGCGGCGCGGCTTTTGAATGCGTAACGTCACACCCTACCCCCACCCCTACGGCTCAATAGCTGCTGGTTGCGCTCCCAGCGTTGGTAATCCGCCACAATCCGTTCGAGCATCTCTCTGGCCTGATTGTTGTGGTCTAGCTCTGCACGGCTTTGAATACTGCAGGCTTTGCGCAACCACCTAGTCGCCCCAGCCGCTTTAAAGGTACCGTCAGGAAAGTGATGAACCTCTAGCGCGTTCTTAGCGCGCCAGCGCTGGTCCAGGTAAAGCCAGAAGCGTGGGTTCTGACACAGCATCGCGGCACGGCGTGCCTCTTGGCCGCCTTTCAGTTGATCAGCCATCGTCTTGCTCTCCTCGCTGATTGATATCCTTGGCCCCCAGGCAAAATGCAGTGATCCAGCAGGCAATCACCAGAAAAACGCCCACCAGCACGCCAAACAGGAAACAGGTCAGGCCATCGATCACTGAACACCTCCTCGCTTCTGGCGGCGCAGGCAATGTTTACAGGCGGGCAGTGGCGCGCCGGTGCCGGGGTCGCGGAAGTCGGCGGCGCTTTTGCGGTAGTGGCACTGCGGGCATTTTGGGCGGTGATAAACACGACTCAACATGGTTAATACCCTCCCATCGCGGCCAACGGTGCGCCCGCTTGCGCTAACAACTCACGACGGCGGGATTCTTCTTGCTCCTGCGCTTCGCGGCGGGCTTGAGCTTGGGCATCCGCCGGTTTATTGATGATCTCGCGCAGCTGGCTCACCATCCGCTTACGCTGGCGCTGCCCCTCTTGGGTCAAGAGCTTTTCCGGCGGCGGCAGCAAGTGGGCTACCTTCGGGGCGGGCAGCTTGCCAGCCGACACGGCTTCGTTGAGCACCATCGTGCGGCGCTGCTGGTCATGCCCAAGTGATACTTGCCACTGGGGCTGACGCCCTTCTGCCTTCGCCGCCTCAAGCTCACGCTCATACGCCGCCAGGAACGCCATGCGGCCACCAATTTGGTCACCTCCGGACAGCACCGGCTTGGCCACACCCAGCGCCCGGGCAATCTCTGGAGTCCACACAACGGTTTCCTGTTCGTCCAAGCTACGCAGGGCTAACGCCCAAGCCTCGTTCGGCAA
This sequence comes from Vreelandella venusta, assembly GCF_007989605.1. Lineage (GTDB taxonomy): Bacteria > Pseudomonadota > Gammaproteobacteria > Pseudomonadales > Halomonadaceae > Vreelandella > Vreelandella venusta. The sequence continues at coordinate 62,604 of NZ_BJUL01000006.1, forward strand.
CAGGTGCGCATTGGCACTCGGTAGCCGGTCGATAATCGCAGCCAGGGTCAGCTTGCCGTGTAGCTCTGCTCGGCAGCGCGACAACGCACGGCGGATCTCATCAAACGGATAGCTAGCCAGGTCATCGGCCATTAGCACAGCGGCCGCGGGGCGTAGCTCATGCCCCAGCACCTCGGCCGTGGCGTACACCAGTTCGAGTACCTGGTCAGACTCTTGGGCGGTTAGCATGACGAAGACTCCTGCTGTTGGCGGCGGGCGGCCATGATGCGCTTGGCCTCCTCCGCGTTGTTCAGGTTGGTTTGTGTGCTGTCGACTTGGCGGGCGCGGGTCTGAGTGACCTGCTGGCCAGTGGCAAGCTGTGTAGCGATGGATTCGCAGTCCTGGAGGAGTAAGCCCACTGGGTGCATGCGGGCTGTGTAAAACTGGCTATTGAGCTTCAGGTAGTAAGCGGCCACGGCAGGCGCACGCTCAACACCTACACGGTCGACCAGTTGGCTCATGTTGGCACCAGCCTTTTGATTCCAGACCGGCCAGGTGCCGTAACGGGCACGGTAAGCGCAGGCGTAGTTCGCCCAGGGCTTGAACGTCTTGGCTTTTGGATCACGGGTACCCGGCATGTCGGCAGGAATTCGCGCCAGCAGATCAGCAGCGCTTTCTTGCGATGACTGGCGTGAGCAGGATTGAGGTTCGTCAGCGCCCAGGTAATCACCCTCTGATGCAGCGGGGCTCGCCCCCGGTGCGCCTTTCTGAGTACTCTCTGCTGTAGTCTCTGTAGTAATCTCTGTAATAGTTTGGCGCTTTCCGCCATAACTGATTGGCGCATCTGTACAATCTAGTTTGGCGCTTTCCGCCATACTGGGTGGCGAGTTCGTACATTCTTGATTGGCGGATTCCGCCATACTGGAATGGCGCTTTTGTGCAACCTGCATAAGGGCAGCTTCAAGCGCCTCACGGTCAAGGCGGTAATAGGTTTTACAAGGCACGCCACGTCTCACTTCCTCAACGTAACCCTTGCTGACCAGTTTCTTGCGGGCCGTCTCTTGCTCACGACGCGTCATGCCCGTTTCTTCCGTCCATTCCGACTGCGTTTTATAGAACCAGCCGTCGCTATCTTTGGTTCGGGTAGACCAGTACACGCACTGAGAAAGCATCAGCGCACCTGTAATACCAAGCCCCAGGTCTACAAACGTGCGGTTGAAGGCGATTGGCCTATCGAGCAGGTTAAGCATGCTCATAGTGCACTCCACAAATAGGATGTCCCACCGTCACCCGCTAAAGTGATGGTTGAGACACCACCTACTAACAGGAGGAAAACGACGTGGCTAAACCGGATCAAAAGCTTAAAAACGAAATACTTGAGGCCGCAGCTAGCAGCTTCCCCAATCCATTTGAAGTTGATAGCTGGAACCGAGAACTGGGCAAAGACATAGTCACTGCGACGGTCAGCTATCTGAAAGAGCATGGTCTGGTGGAAGCCACCGGGCGTGTGAGAATGGCTGTGCTCGACAGCTTTCACGATGTCACTATCACCAGCGCGGGCTTTGACTACCTCAGCGAAGACGGTGGACTGACCGCAGAGCTGGGCGTTGTGACCGTTCGAATTGAAGCCGAAACGATTCAAGCGCTGGTCGCTGCTCAGATCGAAATGACGGATGCAACTAGGCAAGAGAAAAACCTCCTGCGCCAGCAACTTCAGGCGCTTTCGAAAGAGGGCCACCAGCGTCTAGCCAGCCAACTGATTCGCCTAGGTCTAGAGGCGGCTCCGCGCTCCATTGAATGGCTGAAAACACTGATCGTCCCTTGATCACGTCAATCTGCTTGAACAGCAGATACCCACTTCCCATGCAAAAACACAGGTACTCCACCGTTTGTGGGCGGCAGGCAAAGCGAAGCTCTAGCGCCTGCCCTTTGCCTTCCTCAAACCACACACGGCTATCAAGTAGATGGGCAGCGCTTGGAAAGCCCGATTTCGAATCTGGAAAGAAATGCGTGGCAGGCATAGGCTGCGCCAGCGTCTTATCCGTTAGCAACTTGCTCATACCGCACCCCCAAAATAGAAAGCCACGTCGAAGCCCGCTAAGGTGGTAGTTGCAACACCATCCACTAATAGAAGGGAAACGACGTGGCTGAAACTGATTACAGAAAAATGTGGTACGAGCTCTGGGAGCCCATTCGAGAGAAACACGGTATTCCGAATGCGGGCGCAATGGATCGAGACAGCTATCAAACAGCCATTAGAGAGACGCTGCTGGCGTACTTGCTCGAGATATATCGCGAAGAAATACGTAAGCGGTACATTGGCATACCCACCCGTGACATTGACCCTCTCGTTTTGAGAGTGGTGTCTCTCCACCATTGGAAGATTGAAGAAGCAGCTGGGCTGGACAATCAGCAACTCGCCATCGCTTTGGCAGATGAACTTAATCATTTTCATCTACCCGATTTGGCGGCTCGCTGGGCCTTTGGACAGGCACGGGAAGGAACTTATCAGGATCTTGATTTTGTTCAGGCTCACTCTTCTGAGGCTCTGCAGGAAGAGATGAGTCGGCTGCATTATTGACATGACGACGGCGTAGATCGGCTTCTGCTGCTTCATTCTCGGCATGCCGCTGGCGGTAATTCGCCGCCAGCGCTTCTAATTCATCTGCAAGATCGGAGTCAGATAAGGAAGCTCGTAGCAACACGACTGGGCCTGAGAGCCCATCCAGCACCGCTACGCCCTCCAGCATGGCCTCAGCCGTAACCCGTGCGCTTTCCGAAGTGCCCAAACACGCTTTAGAAACACGCTCGGAAACGGCCTTACTCATTGCCTCAAGCGCAGCAAGGCGATCTGAGCCTGACAAGTGACTAATTGTTCTCATATCCTCACCTCACAAATACCTGTACAGAAATTCACGGTTGCGGTACCGATGCGACGGGGGCGTCGGTGGCGCTAGACTGTTTCTCATCGGACGGAGAGAAAACGTCAGGCAAAAGCTCAGTGGCTTTCACTTTGCCTTGTGTTTTCTTCTCAATGAGGACGGCATAGCGCGGCGGCAGCGGACGCTTTCCACGGCATACCTGCGAAAGGAATTGGGGAGTCATACCAATGGCCTTGCACAGGGCAGAGCGTGACCCACCAAAGTGGTCAATCGCTTTCTCGATCATGCTTATCACCTAAAGCGCAGCTTTACTTATTAGTAAAGCATAGCTTGCTTTCAAGCCAATGCCTACCCCTGTCAAAATTAAAGCAATGCTTAACTTGTAAAGGGCAGCGGAATGGATAAGGACGAGCGCTTTAAAGATAAAATTAGGCAGGCGATCAAACTGGCAAAAGAAAATGGCTTCACACAAGCCAAGATTGCCGAACAGGCTTGCGTGTCCCCTCAGGCTGTAGGTCAGTGGGCAAAGTCAGGAAAAATATCCAATGAGAGCCTAAGAGTTCTTGCTCATATGGCGGGGAAGCCTATTGATTGGTTTCACATAGACCACTTGGATTTCACTGTGATTAAGTCCTCCTACTTGGACCAAATGGCAAAGGAGCTTACTCCTCCCCCCAAATTTAGTGGCTCTTGTCCGGAGATTAGCTGGGTACAGGCAGGGCATTGGACAGAGGTATGCGACATCAGCACCGACCCAGAAACAACAAAATGGTATCCGCGCCCTCCTGGCGCGAGCGAGCAAACCTTTGTACTTCGCGTGGTGGGCGAAAGCATGATTCCGGATTACCCACCCGGTCGGCTTATCTTTGTCGATCCTGAGCAGGTGCCGTTACCCAACGATGACGTAGTGGCCGTGATGACCGAGAGCAACGAAGCCACGTTTAAGCGCCTGATCGAAGAGCCCGGCAGCCCCCGCATGCTGAAAGCGCTCAACCCCGCGTGGACGAACCCTTACATAGAGATCAACGGCAATTGCCAGATCATAGGCGTAGTCATCGCAGATATGAGAATGCGCCAACGCTAAATCTGACGTGAATTTATAACCAGAGTCATGACTACCTGAATACGGCCCGCCACTGAGCGGGCTTTTTTGCGTCTACTTTACCCAGCTTTATATTTTAATAAAGCTACGCTTGACTTAAAAAGAAAGCATTGCTTTACTTTACATAAAGCAAGCGAGGGTAAACACCATGCAAAACATCATCGAACCAACAGAGTTTGAATGCCAAGGCTTCAAGTGCCGCTTTGGCCCCCGTAACAGTGAATGGCCTAGCCGCGTTCAAGCGCAGGTCATCGCCTGCATCGCGGCGGGTATGACCCACAAAGAGATTGCCAAGCTGCGCGGCTGCTCTCCCCGCACGATCAGCGCGACCTCTGCCGCCATTCTCTACTACCTGAACGCACACCGTGCCGCTGGCGCCGTAGCCGAAGCCATGAAGCGCGGTTGGATCGCTCCCCTACTGATCGCACTGCTAATCAGCGGCATCAACCCTGACATGGATCCGATACGCCACCGCCAGCCCACCCGTACGCGCCATCAGGTCACCGCCAGCCGCACACTAGCGCGGCGCGACACAGGGAGCGTGTACGCATGAATTTCCACATCAAACAAGCGCTGCTGCGCATCAAAGGCACCGCGCGCGCCATGCGTGAAGACGCCGAAGCCGCACGCACCAAAAGCATCCCTATCGAACCGGCCGCGCTCGACCACTACGCCGCGATGCTCGACAAGGCCCTCGACACACTGGAAACCCAAGGCGGTGCCCAATGAGCAACCAACGCACAAACACTAAATGGGCAGTTGCCCTGCTCGCTCTTGTAGCAGCTATGGGAATGCTAGCCGAGGGCGAAGCCGAAGATGCCGAGCGCGACGTTCTTGTTTATTGCGAGGGCGTGGCTGTTTTCGAAGCCGAAAAAGCACGGGGCGTGCCGCTTGAAAACCGTACTGGCCATTACGACTGGGACGACTCAATCGATGTAGCGGAACAGTGCCCAGGCATGCGTCCAGCAGCGCCAGCGCTGAAAAGCCGTGAACGCATTGTTTACAGCTACCCCGACTACGCACAGCCACCCGTTCAACTTGTTCAGTTTTGAGGTGATGACGATGACAGCAATTCAGAAAACGCCCCTTGAGCGCTTCCAAGAAACCATCAGCGAGCACCAGCTAACGGTCATTCATGATGACGGCCTGCACCGCCACCTGCGCTGCGCTCGCCCTCAATGTGGCGATCGTCATTTCTTTATCACGACCTGGCCGGGCTACCTGTGCATCAGCGGTGACATGGGGTGCTACGTATTCCAGCGCATTGAGGACATGTTCAAGTTCTTTCGCAATGACGAGCTAGGCATTAACCCCAGCTACTGGCAAGAAAAACTGCAATCGGGCCCGAGCATCGCGCCGGATGACATCAGCAAGGAATGGGCGGAAGACAAGTTTCGGCTTGAGATTAAAGAGTGGTTCGACGATGCCACCGAGGATTGGAGCGAAGAAGACAGAGCCGAAGCGTGGGAAGAGGTAGAGAGCGAGGTGCTCAGCGAAGCGGAAAGCCAATACTGCGCTATCACTGCAGCTATGGATTTTAGCTTCAACGATGAAGAGATTTTCCAAGACTTTTGGGAAGTCGACTGCAAGCAATGGAAAAGCCACTACCTATGGTGCTGCTACGCCATCGTCTGGGCTATCCAGCAGTACGACGCCGCAAAGCAGGCCGCCGCGTGATAGTCCGCAACAAGCTCGGCCAAGCCGTGAACGTCGGCAACCGCCGCCGCCACTGCCGGTGCCGGGTATGCGGGGCGCGCCAAGTGAAGGCCAAGCACCCAAGCGATTACGTCCGCCGCCTACGCTGCAGAAGCTGCGGCAGCGTCGACTCCCTCCGGATCGATACCTGGGCAGACAACCGCGGTTGGCGGCACCTGACGTGCTACTGCGACGGCTACCACTTCCCGCACCGGATCAAATCAGAGTGGTGCTACCACAACCCCAACTACCCCGCAGATGAAGCGCAGCGCGCGATGTACGGCGGCATGTGAGCCAGTCATGACCTTTGATGAACAGTTCGACCGAATTTTCAAACAGCCAGCGCCAGCGAAAGGCGATGACCACAAAGGTGACACCAAATGAGCGAATGGCCCGACAACTTAACTCGGCAGCAGGCCATCAGCTTGCTGGATTCAATCACCGATCAAGAAGACCCGTACTGGGAAAACGTCGTGGAGGACTTCTACCACGAAGAAACCGACACGATGCCCAGCGTTTTTCACCTCTTTGCCGCGCTAGGAATCACCAAAGACGAGTACATAGCTGCTACGGGCGCGCAAAACGTTAACTGGCCGGGAGACGAATAACATGTGGTTCAAAAACCTACACCTCTACCGCTTACATGGTCACCAGCTGTTAAGCCCCGAACAAACGGCAGAGCTATTAACCGAGCATGCTGCCAAGCCGCTAGGTAATGCCGACGCGCGCCGGATCGGATGGGCAGCGCCAGCGGGTCGCATGGGTGGCGGGCAACTGCTGCACACCCTGCAGGGCGATAGTCACCGACTGATCAGCGCCCTACGCCAAGAGCGTTTGCTGCCCTCCTCAGTGATTGCCGAAGAAGTAGCCGACAAGGTGGCAGAGATTGAAGCTACCGAGGCGCGCAAGGTAACGCGCAAAGAGAAAACCGCACTCAAAGAGCAGGTCACGGAGGAGCTATTGCCCCGCGCGTTTGTGCGCAGTCAGAAAATAGATCTCTGGTGGGATGTAGAGCGTCAGCTAATCGGTGTGAATACCAGCAGCCGTTCACGCGCTGAAGACGTGCTCGACCTACTGCGTGAAACCTTGGGTAGTTTGAAGGTAACGCCGCTCACGTCTCAAACGCTCCCCATCCGCGCGATGACTGAGTGGCTTGGCGATACAGCTAGCCGACCCGCTGATTTAGAGCTAGGCGACAACTTCGAGCTAAAAGCCAAAGGCGATGACGGTGTGGTACGTGCACGCCAGGTGGATCTCGACAGCGACGAGATGCAGCAGCTACTCGAAAGCGGCCGCCAAGCCAGCAAGTTAGCGCTGAGCATCGAAGGTGAGCTTTCATTCGTGCTGCACGATGATCTCGCGCTTAAATCCATCCGCTTCGGTGATGCACTGATCGAAGAAGCCGACAACTCAAGCGATGACGACGACGCCCTCGCCCGCTTAGAAACCGACTTTATCTTGATGGCGGGCAGCCTGCGCCAGAACGTCGAGCGGCTAATTGAATGGCTGGGCGGCGAAGCCCAGCGGGAGCCAAGTGCATGAGCGCATCTATCCGCCAATCCAAAATCGTTGCGGACCCGCATACGGGCGAAAAGGTCACGCTGCACGAGCTCGCAAAACGTTACGGACTGCGCAGAACAACGGTGCGTGCCCGATACGATCGCGGCCAACGCGGCATGGATCTTATTGAGCAGCCCACCACCGGCAACATTAGCGATTCAGTGCGTGAGCGAATCGCGATGGAAAACCGCAAATGCTTCATCGAGCGGGCTAAGCACTCGCCGCTTGCGATGCCGCTGAACCATATTGCGCAAGCCAGCAAATTGGCTGGGGGTGCGGTGTGAACTACCAACCGCGCAACGTAGAGCCCTTCATCCGCTCGCCCAAAGCGTGCGTTAGCTGCCAGCACTATGAGCACCAAGGCTTTGATGAAGATAAGCACTGTCCGTTTCAGCGCTCAGGGCTTCAGGAAAAACCAACCCGCACACCCTACGGCCAATGCAGCCGCCACGGTGTGCAGGTATTCGCCACGCAGATCTGCAACGCGCACGCGTCAGATCCGCACATTGAGTGCTTTGACGTTGTTAACCGGCCAGAGCCGCGGGTCGCTATTCAGGAGGTAATCGCGGTATGAGCAACCTAAACCTCTTCGGCCATGAGCTTGTGGTCGATAATTTCGCCGGCGGCGGCGGTGCTAGCGAGGGCATCGAGCAGGCGCTAGGCCGCTCGGTAGATCTCGCCATTAATCACGACGCCACGGCCATTGCGGTGCACACTGCCAACCACCCTGGCAGCGAGCATTCAGTTGCTGACGTATGGGACATTGACCCCGAGCAGGCCACCAACGGCATGCCCGTAGGGCTGGCATGGTTTAGCCCTGACTGCCGCCATCACAGTAAAGCCAAAGGCGGGCGTCCGGTATCGAAAAGCGTTCGCGGTCTCGCTTGGGTTGCAGCACGCTGGGCGGCTAAGGTGAAGCCCCGCGTTATCGTGCTGGAAAACGTCGAGGAGTTTCTCGACTGGGGCCCGCTGATCAAGGGCGCAGATGGCAAGCTACGCCCTTGCCCTGCTCGCAAGGGGCAAACGTTTCGGGGCTTCGTTCGCACCCTGCGCCGTCATGGGTACCAGGTAGACTGGCAGATCCTGCGCGCCTGCGATTATGGCGCACCCACTATACGTAAACGGCTGTTCCTCATCGCCCGCCGTGACGGCCTGCCTATCGTGTGGCCAAAGCCGACACACGCGGACCCGAAAGCGCCAGCCGTTCAGCGTGGCAAGCTGCAGCCGTGGCGCACCGCTGCCGAATGCATCGACTGGTCGCTACCCTGCCCTTCGATTTTCGGCCGCAAGAAGCCGCTGGCCACCGCCACGCTTAACCGGATCGCCAAGGGCGTGATGCGCTACGTGGTTGAGCACCAGCAGCCGTTCATCGTGAAGCTTAATCACACGGCCAGCTACTACACGCCCTTTCGTGGGCAATCGCTACTGCAGCCGCTACAAACCATCACTACCGCGCCGGGCTATGCGCTGGTCACGCCCTTCATCACCGAGTGCGCGAACGCCAGCAGTCAGCGCAACATGGCAGCCGATGAGCCACTGCGCACTCAGTGTGCCCAAGTGAAAGGCGGTCATTTTGCGGTGGTCTCTGCCTTCCTGGCCAAGCACTACACCGGTGTTGTCGGCGCGGATCTCCGCGACCCACTACCTACGGTCACCACCACCGACCATAACGCCGTGGTCAGCGCCTTCATGATTAACATGAAGGGCAGTACTCGCCGCTGTCGCGATATAAAAGAGCCGCTGACGACGATCTGCGCCAGCACCACGCACGCTTATCTAACGGCGGCATTCCTAGCGCCCTATTACGGCAGTGGCAGCGGCGAAACAGGTCGAGACCTGCGCCAGCCAGCGCCCACAGTCACGACGAAAGACCGCTTTCAGCTAGTTACGGTCATGATCGACGGCGAGCAATACGCCATCGTGGATATTGGCATGCGCATGCTGCAGCCGCATGAGCTGGCCATGGCGCAAGGATTCCCCGCCAGCTACCAGTTCGCCCACATCGACGGCAAGCCCCTAGCGAAGCACAAGCAAGTGCGCCTGATCGGCAACAGCGTCTGCCCGCCACTTGCTCGAGCAATCGTCGATGCAAACTTCACACACGAACAGCGGTTCATGCCGCTAAGCGAGGTCGCGTGAGCCAACCGACCCACACCCACCGCACCAGCGGTGGTAAATACGCCGAACTACAGCAGCACGAAGGCGCAGGACCTCTCGCTGGGCAGCGGCTCGTGATCTACGAAGACCTTGATAAGGGCATCCAGAGCGCTACCACACAGGATGACTGGCTAGCCAACTGGCGAGAAATCGCCCCAGACGACTGCCCTTTATGCCTAGGTAGCGGCATCGATCCTATCAAAGGCGTTAAGTACAAGCCTTGCGGCCACTGCTACGGGCTGGGAAAAGTGAAAGGAAACGGCGAGCAAGCAACTGAACAGTGGGACGTTGCAGACATCGCCTTAACGATCATCGCCCCGCTACGGGAAAAGCTGGAAAGCTTGCAGCGCATCGCAGACAACCCAGCGGTTCAGGCGCTTATCGAGCAGCAGCGCCAGCAAGTTGTTATTGACAGCATGGCTCGGCAGGAACAGGAATGGCGAGACAGTCGCGGCCACGGTCCTGGCGGCCAGAGGATGACAGGAGACTGATATGAAAACAGGTAAACTGATGGACTTGGATCAGTGGCGCCGTGCACGCTTCGCAGGTAACCCACCGTCTCTAACTACAGTGCGGCGCTGGTGTCGGGAGGGAATGGTGCCCGCTAAGAAAATGGGGGGCACATGGTTTATAGACTTGGATGCAGAGCGCCGCCAAACCGGTAACGAATTAGCCGACAGCGTATTGATGGAGGCGTGACATGGCGCCAAGGCCACGGAAAAGAAAGAACAAAGGCCTAGAGCCTAACCTGTATGAGAGCAAGGGCTACTTCGTGTACCGCCGCCCGGATACCGGTACGCGCCATGGGATGGGGAAAGACCGCGCCAAAGCACAAGACGCCGCACGCATACTAAATGCGCGCCTTATGTCCGGTGCGGATCTAGTTGCAGAGGTTATGGGTGAGACAGGTATCACGCTGAAAGCAGCAATAACCGCTTGGCTTGATGAATGGGTAGATGCTGATCCCAAGTTGAAAGAATGGACTAAGAAGGCAAAGCGCGGACGCGGCTTGCGCATCACTAAAGACGCAGGCGATGTGCTGATTGAGCATATCACCACGCGCTGGTGTGCTCAGTACCTGGATGATAACCATCAGGGCTGCGCCTATGTACAGTATCGCGCCGTCCTTTCCCAGATCTTCCAGTTTGCGCAAACCAAGGGCTGGGTAGATAAAGACCCCGTGACGCCGACACGCACCAGCAATCACTACGAAAAGCAACGCAAACGCCTAACCGTTGATCAATTTAAAGCGATGCACGCCCAGGCACCTGATTGGATGCAAATAGCCATGGAGCTATCACTGCTCTGCCTGTTTGGGCGTGCCGAGGTTACCGCCGCTAGGTACGACGATATACGCAATGGGCGGCTGCACTACGTGCGCCAGAAAACGAAGGACCGCAGCAAAACCGCTTATGTTGCAATAGAGCTAACGCCCGCGCTTGAAGATCTTGTGCGCAGGTCACGAGCCATTGCGCCCGTATCTCCTTTTATCGTGCATCGTATGCCTGAGCGCATATCCAATCGTAGAGACAAGGTGCATTGGTCTCGCGTATCAGGCGACTACTTGTCACGGGAGTTTGCAAAACTGCGAGAGCACGTACCCAGTATCAAGAACATGCCCATCGCGGCACAGCCAACATTCCACGAGATCCGGTCACTAGGCTCTCGCCTACTCGAGTTGAAAGGCACGTCAGTGAACGACATACAGGTGTTGATGGGGCACGCTGACGAGAGCATGACGCAGCACTATCTCGATGGCCATGACACTCGGTGGCAACAGTCGAAGGGGAACCCTTATACAATGGAGGTATTACTGCAACAGTAACTAACAAACCAGAATGCTTGAGTCACCGATGTTATTACCAGTAAACAGAAGCGAATTTTTACAAATAATACCTAGCATTCTCCTGCGCGGCTCATTTAAATTCATATTTCAAACAAGCGCTACTAGGGAATTCCATGGATACGGCTTATTGCACTCAGGATCAAACCAAGTATTACGTTGCTAATTTTGCGCAACTAAGCGAAAGCGAAATTGGGGGTAAACGGCGACACCTAATCTGTGTCGAATGCGGTTGGCCAGCTTATTTCAAAAGAGCAGCAACAAGTGGTCAAGGTGCCTGCTTCGGAGCAAGGCCACATGCTACGACATGCAGCCTAGGTACACCACAAAGCAAAAAAGGCCTCGGTAGCGATGAGGTTCAAGATATTTTGCGTAATCCCATGAATCATATCAGGATAGATATTAATTATGGTGCCCATGAAAAAATTAATGGAGACCCCACTGATATAGATAAAACAAATACGCGGGGAGGAAGATTTACTGGCGAAGGCCCTCGGGGCCCCTCTCCAATGCAACGCCGACTTCGCCCACTACTCAAGGCATTAATCTCATCAGAGCAATTTCGTCAATCAAATGTCACAGTTGAGCTACCTCGCCATACGGCGCTCCCAGCAAATCAGTTCTTCGTAAATTTCGATTCAGTGACGGAAAGCTATGCAAATCTGTTTAGAGGCTATTGGGGGCTGGTCTTCGATACAGGCATGACTTCAGACGGGTCACTTTGGCTCAATACTGGCAAATATGATGACCTTAGCATCCTGATTTCACCTGATAAATATGAGTCATTCAAAAGAAAGTTCGACTTTCAATTTGATAGAGACCTAGAAGGTATGCACATGCTGGTGTTTGGCAAGCTGCGCCAAGCTAGAACTGGAAAACTTATTGTTGATGTCGAGGAGTTGGATTTCTGCACGCTATGCGATGACTAACCTATGGGGAGTGGGGATTCATCTTATTCAAGGCAAGCTGGAGCCCCAAGTTTTACTAAAATATTGCGAAAGTTTTACGACACAAACAAAAAACGCCGCTAGGAATTACCCATAAGCGGCGGTTTTCATTAGAATTTCTTTGGTCGGAGTGACAGGATTCGAACCTGCGACCTTTGCAACCCCATTGCAACGCGCTACCAAGCTGCGCCACACTCCGATGCCTTGATTAGCAGCAATCGTTAACCAACATCGTTTGCCTCAAGACGGTGCGTATACTATCGCTTTCTTAACCAAATGAAAAGCTCTTTTTGCGCTTTCTTTTCAATTGCTTGCCGCTAGTAGCTAATCGATACCCTTAAGTAGCGATGCCATGGCATCGTATACCTTGGGCGTTGTGACGAGTAGTTGCTCTGGGTAAAGGTCAGCTGGCACGCCGTCGGGCACCTCCGTTAAGTGGCCCACCTTCGCGCCTGCTTCACGCGCAATAACCCAACCGGCAACAAAGTCCCATGGTGAAACGCTTTCGTAATACGCGTCTAAGCGGCCACAGGCGACATCGCAGAGATCAATTGCAGCAGCGCCATTGCGGCGAACATCCTGACAGTTCACCAACACGGCTTCCAAACGTGGTAGAAGCTGTTTACGAGCCTGCTTATCGTAGGGAAAACCGGTAGCTACCAGGGTACTTTCAAGCGTGTCAGTTTCGCTAGGCTTAATTGATTGCTGATTGCAGTATGCACCCAACCCTTGCGCAGCACTGAAGGTATCACCCAAGAAAGGCGCGTGAACAACGCCCACTTTACCGATGCCACTCTCTATCCAACCAATCGACACCGCCACATGGCGCAGGCCTTGGGCAAAATTGATGGTTCCATCGATAGGATCTACCACCCACAGCTGCTCAGCGGGGGCATGCAGCGCCCGCTCAGGGCTCAACTCTTCACTTAGCCTTGCTTCACCAGGAAAATGCTCCTCTAAGCGCTGGCTAATCAGCGAATCAACTGCCACATCAACATCAGTAACTAGCTCAATGCCAGCTTTTAAATGTTGTTTAAAGTCTTGTTGTTCACGGGCGCGGAGAATCATCTGCCCCGCTTCCTCGGCAATACATACCGCCAGCGCCAGCCGCTCTTCTAAAGTGTAGACCGCCATTAACGTTCCTTACTTGTGATTTCACGTTACCCAAACGTCAGCTCAGCTTAAGCGGTGGCACATGGTATTACCATGACGTCATGCAAAACATTAACGCAACGCATCAACCAGCACATCGACAACGATTCGGGTCGCCGCCTCAATTAACACGACATCTGCCCCTACGCGCTCCCATTCGTAGCCGGGGTAATGAGGAAGCTGAGATGCCAACGGATCATCAAAGCGTTTTGCAATTCCAGGAGGCAGTGGTTTACCGCGTTCTAAGTTACGCTGAATACCCGGCGGCAATGGCTGAGCGCGTGGCACATCGTATTGCCGCAAGAGACGCAGCAATTCAACTTCGTTAATACGAGGAAGGTCTACAACGCGTTCATCGCGATGGCGACGCTCATGTCGGCCTATATCCTGGCCGCCACGCTGACGCTCGAAGTGGGGACTGTGGTCTCTAGCACCATGAGCAGGTGCGTGTGCTGGCTGCGCGACTGCCGCTACTTGCCAAAGCAAGGTGCAAACTAACAGGCAAGCGCTAATAGGAATTGATTTCATTATTGGCTCCTTGTGACCAGGAGCATTAAGTATAAAGAGCAAATGCGCAGGCAGTGTGAAGATTGAGCAATATTAAAATACGGTCAAAAACCTGCAGATACAAAAAACCATTAGCTGGCACAACGACCAAAGCTAATGGTTAGATTTTAACGTAATGCACACTATTACTCATTATTCAGAGAAATTATCCCGCCTTCAGATACATACACAGTTTCCTGACGATCCTGAGTTAAAACTTCAATAGCTTCTGCTAGTTGGTTATCTGCAGCGCCGGCAAACACATTGAACAGCTCATCAACATCCGTATTTTCAGCACATGACTGAAAGCTGAATTCAGGCGCGCCCTCTCCGAGAGACGCTTCCGCGATTGAAAGTGTTCGATATGAATTGAGCTCTCCAACACATGCTGAAGCCTCGGAGCGGTCCAAGTAGCTACCATACTTGGGTACACCAATAGCCGCCAGGATACCGATAATCGCGATGACTACCATCAGTTCAATGAGAGTAAAGCCACTTTGCTTGTGAATTATAGTTATTTTAAAAAATTTTTTATTCATAACACTTCTCCTTTGTGCGATTAAGCTTCCCCTTCAACAATATGAATGCGATAAGTGCATTAAACAAACCCATGCCACAATGTTTAACAATACCAACAGCTTCTCGATGCTATATTGAACTAACAATAGCAATCACACCGTTACATTTCCGTTGACCATTAATAATAATTAATAGTCAACATAAAAAAGCAAAAATAAATATGATTGAGCTTAGCCATAAACAATTTATCTCCCATGCCAACGCTGAGCCAGACAGCCATGCATAGCGGTCTGCACGGTATCGCTAAACGGCTGGTTGAAAATGGCGAGCTGACCGATGCTCAGGCGACTGTCGCGGAAAACACAGCAACAGAGCTTGATGTGTCGTTGTTACAGCACCTAGTTGATAGCGGGCTAGTAGAATCAGGCGCAGCAGCGCAGGCCGCTGCCTGGGAGTATGGCTTGCCGGTCGTTGAGCTAGATGTCATTCGTATAAATGCGCTGCCACCCGCCAACGACTATCCCGTTAACTTATTAGAGCGTCTAGAGGTCCTTCCCCTGGCACGCCATGGGCATCGACTGACGGTAGCTGTACCCTACCCGGCAACGCTAACCCAGCTAGATGAGCTGCAATTCGCTACCGGGCTAAGTATCGATGGAGTACTGGCTCCCGTTGATCAACTTAAAAGCACTCTAACGCAGTATCTAGCGCAAAATGAGCGCAGCATGCTAGATGAATTGGACAACGTAGATGATGCGATCAGCGCGTTGAATATTGTTCAGCAGGACGAAGATGAGGCAACCTTAGACAAGGCAACAAAAGAGAGTGAAGATGCCCCTGTCGTCAAATTCGTCAATAAAATACTCTTAGATGCTATCAACCGCGGCGCTTCCGATATTCACTTTGAGCCTTATGAAACCCTGTACCGGGTGCGCTTTCGTATTGATGGCATGCTGTTTGAAATTGCCCGCCCACCTTTTGCGCTTCGGCACCGCATTGCGGCTCGGGTAAAAATCATGTCTCGGCTGGACATCTCTGAGCGGCGCCTACCCCAGGATGGGGCAATCAAGCTGCAGCTTTCACGCACTCACTCAATTGATTTTCGAGTGAACTCGCTGCCCACTGTGTTTGGTGAAAAAATAGTGCTGCGCTTGCTAGATCCTGCCACTGCTCAACTCTCTATCGAACAACTAGGCTTTAGCTCTGAACAACAGGCCGTTTATGAACACGCGCTTAAGAAGCCTCAAGGAATGATTCTGGTTACCGGGCCTACGGGAAGCGGTAAAACAGTGACGCTTTATACAGGCATCAACATTCTTAACCAAATTGAGCGTAATATTTGCACCGCCGAAGACCCCGTAGAAATTAAGGTGTCGGGGGTCAATCAGGTCAACGTTCTTCCTAAAATAGGTCTGAACTTCGCTAGCGCTCTACGTGCCTTTTTACGCCAAGATCCCGATGTCGTCATGGTGGGCGAAATTCGTGATTTGGAAACTGCCGAAATTGCCGTGAAAGCAGCCCAAACGGGTCACTTAGTGCTATCTACGGTACACACTAACTCCGCCGCTGAAACACTAACCCGCTTAGCAAATATGGGCATCGCTTCCTATAACATCGCCAGCTCGGTTAGCTTGATCATTGCCCAACGTTTGGCACGCAAGCTATGCAGCCTATGCAAAACCCCCGCACAGATTCCTGACGAAGCACTGCGTCAGGCTGGCTTTAGCCAGCAGGACATTCACAACGGCACGATTTATTCAGCCGTCGGCTGTAAACACTGCACCCAGGGCTATAAAGGTCGTATTGGTATCTATGAAGTGGTGCCTGTTACTGATGCCATGCGCCAGTTGATTATGCGTGATGTTGACGCGCTGAATATCGATCAGCAAGCACGCCGCGAAGGTTACCCTAGCCTTTATCAACGCTGCCTAAGTCGTGTGCTGGATGGCAGCACTAGCTTGGCAGAAGTTAACCGCATCAGTAAGGAGTAACGCGCCATGGCCAACGCTAAAGCCCTCCGCAAAAAGCCAACGCCGCTGTACCGCTGGAGGTGGGAGGGTAAAGGGCCACAAGACCGAGCCATGCGCGGCGAGCTGATTGGCCGCACCAAACCCGAAATCATTGAGCAATTGGCTAAGCAGCGTATTGTCGCGACAAAAGTCCAGAAACGTAGCAGCTTTGGTGGGCGCAGCAAGGTAACCAACGTCGATATCATGATTTTTGCACGGCAAATGGCCACGATGGTGCGAGCAGGCATCCCTATTCTTCAGGCGTTACAAGCCGTTTCGGAAAGCCTAAAAAAACCCGCGATGGTGGCTCTAACCCAGCACATCATGGAAGACGTCTCTTCGGGCGATAGCCTTTCCAGCGCCATGGCCAAACATCCCAAACAGTTTGACCGCCTGTTTGTTAGCCTGGTAGACGCTGGAGAGCAGGCTGGTGCGCTTGACCAAATGCTGGAACGGATAGCCAGTTATAAAGAGAAAGTCGAATCACTCAAAAATCGTGTCAAAAAAGCCCTGTGGTACCCCACTGCGGTGATGATCATCGGTGTTGCCGTGACCATACTGCTACTCATCAAAGTCGTGCCCGAATTTGAGAATATGTTTCAGGGTTTTGGTGCAGAACTACCAGCACTCACTCAATTCACAGTTAACCTATCGAACGTGGCCCAAAAGTACTGGTTACAAGCAACTTGTTCCCTAGCCGTCATTGTCGTATTGCTGAAAACGGCAGTGCGGCGCTCACCACGCATCGCTTATCGGCTAGACCGCCTGATGCTTCGCCTCCCCCTCATTGGCGATATTTTACACAAATCGGCTGTCTCACGATTTACACGCACTTTAGCGACTACCTTTACGTCTGGCGTGCCACTCATTGAAGGACTCGAAACTGCCGCAGGTGCAGCAGATAATCGAGTATATATAAAAGCGATTCATGACGTACGCCAAGATGTGACCACTGGACAACAGCTGCATTTCGCCATGCGTATGACCAACCGTTTTCCAGCACTGGCAGTTCAAATGGTGAGTATTGGTGAGGAAGCCGGCTCGCTGGATGCTATGCTTAACCGAGTCGCCGATTACTACGAAGAAGAAGTAAATAATAAAGTAGATGCCCTGACCTCGTTAATGGAACCGATTATTATCATTGTTCTTGGCGCGCTAGTGGGCGGCGTTGTTGTCTCCATGTATTTACCTATTTTTGAAATTGGCACCGCACTATAAATAAACCGCTCATACGCACGTCCCCAACAAGCACTTCCCCAACAATTGGAATACCATGGGTTTACCGTCAAACTGTTACCTCTTTTTTGCTTTACTAATCGGCCTCTGCTTTGGCAGTTTTCTTAACGTTGTCATCACTCGTTTACCCGTTATGCTAATGCGCCGTTGGCGTAATGAAGCACGCGTCTCTCTTGAGCTGGTCGAAGAAACATCCCCCCGCTTTAACCTTGCTACGCCAAGGTCAATGTGTCCACGCTGCGAACAACCCATTGCCTGGCACGATAACCTACCTTTAATAGGCTGGCTAAAAAGAAGGGGAAAATGCGCCCATTGCCAAACCTCCATCAGTGTACAGTACCCCTTCGTTGAGCTGATGGGCGGACTACTTGCAGTAGTCGTTGTGGCCTTGCATGGCCCAACGCTAAACGCAATGTTTATCTATGGCGCTTGTGTCACGCTACTAGCCTTGGCAGTAATCGACTTTCGTACCTATTTACTCCCTGATATGTTAACCCTTCCGCTATTATGGGCTGGCTTAGTTTACCAATTACTCTTTCAGCCACAGCTGCTTTCTGGCGCTGTCATCGGCGCAATGGCGGGCTATCTTGTGCTATGGGCTTTCTACTGGGCTTTTAAGCTCATAACAGGTAAAGAAGGCATGGGGTTCGGTGATTTCAAATTACTCGCTGCCCTTGGCGCTTGGGTAGGTTGGAGCATGTTACCGTTGCTGCTTATTTTATCTGCGGGAATTGGCGCAGCCATAGGATTAGCCGCTCAAGCTCTATTTCCTCAACTGCGCGGCCAACCTCTCCCCTTTGGTCCCTTTCTTGCGCTGGCGGGCTGGATTTGCATACTGGTAGGCAACGAGTTAATGGCGCTCTATACGTCGTTGCTGTATTAAGCCTAACGTCGGTTTTGATTCAATTTTTTGGGGAGCATGCATGATCATTGGACTAACAGGCGGTATAGGCTCGGGAAAGTCTACCGTTGCCCGTGCATTTGAAGAACTGGGGATTGGCTGGGTAGATGCCGATGATGTCGCGAGAGAAGTCGTTGCCGTTGGCGAACCCGCGCTAGCCGCTATTACCGAACACTTTGGCAGCGACGTATTGAACCTCGACGGGACACTGAATAGGTCAGCACTGCGTAGCATCATTTTTGAAGATCCTGCGCAACGGCAGTGGTTAGAGTCTGTCACTCACCCCAGAATACGCGAGCGCCTGTTTTTGCATCTAGACCGCCTGCAGGCGCAGTCGCCTTATGTGTTATTAGTGTCTCCTCTGCTTTTTGAGTCTGGCCAAGATAAACTGGTTGATCGTACGTTAATCATTGACGTACCCGAATCGCTGCAATTTGCACGTACGCTTGCCCGCGATGGGGTGAGTGAATCTCAGGTGCGTGCTATCCTCGCCGCCCAACTTCCGCGCGCAGAACGCCTTGCTAAAGGCAATGATGTCATCGATAACAGTGGTGACCATGCGAATATGATGCGCCAGGTCATCCAGCTGGATCGTTATTATCGCGCCGAGTGCATTTAACGACGTGCTAGAGACGCACTTTTGAAACAGGAGTTTGTCATGCCTACGCCAGCGAATGATTCACCGCTTGAGGTTGCTTGCCCGCAATGTGGCAAGAAAGTTATTTGGGGACCAGAAAGTACTTATCGCCCTTTTTGCAGTAAACGTTGCCAACTGCTTGATTTGGGCGCTTGGGCAGAAGAGTCGCATCGTATTGCAGGTGAATCTGCTATGGATGAGGCGGACTTAGATACCCTGCTTGCTCAAGCAGATAGAGACGCACCTCTTTCTTGAAGGCTCAACCAATATGACTGACGCCACGCTACCTTTATATCATCAACTACATGAGCTTGATGCTCACTTTGATCAATTGGTAGCCAACATTGAGCGGGCTGCAGCGCTATACGAATTTAACCCACCACCTACTTGGCGATTCCACCCAGAAGCGAATGATTCTACTTGGCTGCGGGAAGCACTGCTGGACATGTGGCACCAGCAGCGACAGGATGGACGAGAAACGCGTAACTACATTGCGGTCATCGCTGCTAACGATGACTTATTAGAAGCGTGCCATCAAATTAACCACGCAAAAGTAAATATCAGCGATTTACTCGCACGCATCAAGCAGTCTCATCCAAACGCGTTGAACGATGCCAAGTCTCGCTTACCGAACCGTCACCCGCATATCAACGAAATACTTCGTAAAAGCGGATTCGCACGGCTCCACTTGAAACAGTGCTGGCGGCAGCTCCCCATTGCCCCTGCGCCAGTATCCAGAGTTAGGCTAGCGTGGTACAGCAGCGGTCGCTCAATCAAACGCGTTAGTGTTCAAGAGGCTGAGCAAAAATTATTACAGCTAGACAGCGATGCTCCACATATTCGTATACAACTACGCAAGCTCGCCAGCATTCCCAGTGAAGAAATATTGGCACAGGTACAAACTCAAGCCCCCTTAATGCGAGCAAATCTATTTTTTGTCGAACCACTTGCGGATGGACACACGCGACGAGCACTTAATATTGCAATGCCATTAATTGTGCCTGCAAATGAAGGGCGGTTACCGCATCTTAAAGCCCCAGCAGAAACGCCTCCAACGGCTCGCACAAGAGCTAAGCGGAGTGACGAAAAATTAGAAGATGAGGTATATTTACCTAGCTTACGCATCTATCGGTATCGCTAGCGAGCCTCCAAACCTCATAAAATCGCATTATTCACGCTGCTGGCACATCGTCAAGCTTCCACTGCTTAGACGCCAGTAGCGCGTGCACGACTTCACTAACATCTTGCTCCGACAAATCGTATTCGCCAATCAGCACTTTTAAGCGCTGCTCAAACAAACGCTCTTGCTCATGAGAGTGTGCCGCTTCGTCTGCTGCTTGGTCGTCAGCCTCCAACGCCGCAATTGAACGTACTGGCGGTCCCGTTGGAATATTGAAATCGCTGTTAGGGTCTTCTAACTGGCGCAGCGCCTGCGCGAAGGCATCATCCAGCTCACGAAACTTACGTAGCTTTTCACGCTCATCTAGCTGTTTTTGAACTTTTTGATATTTCATCGATGTTTCATTTACACCTTACTTGAAATGAATGACAAGTCTGCTGAAACAGACCTTTTTCCGGCAAAACTGTGCCCAAACGCGTAAAGCCTCTGAGCAAACTTGCCTTTGCTCTCTGTTGCCAGCATAAAGGCATCACAGCTTAGTATTAAATAAGCTGCTCACGATATAAAACAGGATGCTCCTACTGGCAGAGCAAAAACGCCCAGTTAAGCAACCTAAGGTGGCGCATATAGCGGCAAATTCATCTAGTAGGCAAGCAGCAATGTTAATCGCCTATTAGATTACTAGCAACGCAAGCACCGGGATGGTGCATTACAGGTGAGATGAGTAACGCGACCTGTACGACTTAAGCATAGGAGGCCAGATAATGTTCAATGCAATGACGCGAGCTGAGATCTGGCTGCAAGACACTCTCGATAAACCGCTTGGAATCGAAGACCTTGCTAACCACTTAGGATACTCAGCATCACAAGTACGCCGACAGTTCCGCCACTGCTTCAACATTTCACCTAGTGCTTACCGTGAAAAAAGGCGCCTTGAGCGAGCCGCTGTCTTACTTTCACTCACCTCACAAAATATAGCGCAAATCGCTATTCGTTGTGGATATACTAATCACTCTTCTTTCTCACGCGCATTCCAACGCCGCTATCGAATGTCACCCCGCGAATACCGCCAAGCGGTAAGCAGTCTGTATCTTCTGAACAGACCTGACAAAAAGCTCACGATCAGCATTGAAAGAAACCGTCCCGCACATGTAGTTTTAATGCGCTTATACCAAGCGCCAGACCACATTCATGGGCTAGGCAACACAAAGTATCACGCCAACCATTTAGGGCACCTACAAACCCTACTAGAAACATCTACCCCAACCATGGTGTTGCCAGACCTTTTAACAGAGAAAGTGACGGCCGCTGTAGAAGAACCTACTCCAAACCACACGAGAACTGATATCGGGCTCTATTTAGAGAATAGAAATACTGCCAAATACCTAGCACTGCCTGTCAACTACCGTCGGGTAGACATTCCCTCACGCTACTATGCGAAAATATATTTCGATAACATTTCACAGTTATCTTATATAATGTCTGAAACCCTAGTGGCATTAATGGATGAAAAAAAACGTTTAAATATCAGCGGTGATGCACCGCAAGTGTTATGGCATCCACACCATATTGAGCTACGAATACCTTTATCTGCCTAGCCGGTTGGGATAATTTTATATCCGCTCTCATCAAACCAAAACCGGCACTTCTGGTTAGAAATGCCGGTTTAAAAAGACTTAGTCTTCCATACGCTCTAGCCAAGATTCGACGGCTTCATCACCATGCTCATCTTTCCAGCTGCGTAGGCCTTTATGATTGCCGCCTCGGGTTTCAATCACTTCACCGGTATGCGGGTTCTTATAAATCTTCAGACGACGCTTACGGCGTGTGGAGGATGCCGCAGCACCTTTTGACCCACGTTGATCCGCACTAGGATCCAGCAATGCAATAACATCAGAAGGGCGCTTACCGAACTCATTCATTAGCGCTTCAAGCTTAGCTTTAAATTCAAGCTCGCTTTTCAAGCGCTGATCACCTTCCAAACGCTGTAAGTCTTCTTGCAGTTGCTTTAGCTGCTGTTCCTTTTGAATATACTCATTTAATAACGACATAGGGATTCCCTTTAGCAGAGGTTTAAACAGCGCGAGTTAATCAATCGATCAACTCCGTACGTACGAGTTCAGGATGCGCGTACATTATTGCTTTAAACGCGCTAGCTGACAATAGTTTAGTTGATTTTAGCTTAAATACTAATCGATTTTTATTGCTTAATTGAAACTATAAAAATTAGATTTATACTCAAGTCAAACATAGGCTAGTGATCTATTCTACATCGTATATATTCATAAAAAAACGCCGCCCATTAGGGCGGCGTTTTTCTAGGCAATCAACTACTTAATTAGTCTTGGCCCATCTGCTGTTTGATCAGATCACCGATAGTGGTCGGGCCACCTACTTCCGGCTCTTGATCACGCAGTTTCTTCAGATTTTGACGAGTATCATCTTGCTCTTTCGCCTTAACCGACAGACTGATCTGACGGCTCTTACGATCAACGCTTACGATACGCGCTTCAATGCTGTCGCCTTCATTCAGCACGTTACGGGCATCTTCAATGCGGTCAGCACTGATTTCAGACGCCTTGAGGATAGCAATAACATCCGTCGCTAGCTCAACGTGTGCTTCTTTGGCATCAACTTCTACGATACGGCCTGTAACGATGCTGCCTTTGTCGTTAACCGACAGATACTCAGCTACTGGATCGGAATCCATTTGCTTAATACCTAAGGAGATACGCTCACGCTCTGGATCGATTGAAAGAATGACGGCTTCAGCTTCGTCACCTTTCTTGAAGTTACGAACAGCTTCTTCGCCAGTTTCTGTCCAAGAAATATCAGACAGGTGAACCAGACCATCAATGCCGCCTTCAAGGCCGATAAAGATACCAAAGTCAGTGATAGACTTGATGGTACCTGAAACACGGTCACCCTTGTTGTATTCAGCATTGAACGTTTCCCACGGATTAGCAGTACACTGCTTGATACCCAGAGAAATACGACGACGCTCTTCATCGATGTCAAGAACCATAACGTCAACATCGTCGCCCACTTGGACAACTTTAGACGGATGGATATTCTTGTTAGTCCAGTCCATTTCTGAAACGTGAACCAGACCTTCGACGCCCTCTTCTAGCTCAGCAAAGCAGCCGTAGTCAGTCAGATTAGTGACGACTGCGTGTACTTTGGTGCCTTCTGGGTAACGGTCTTTGATGTTGACCCAAGGATCTTCACCCAGCTGCTTAAGACCTAGCGATACACGGTTACGCTCACGGTCAAACTTCAGCACTTTGACGTTGATTTCGTCGCCAACAGCAACGATTTCAGACGGATGCTTAATGCGCTTCCACGCCATATCAGTGATGTGCAGCAGACCATCAACGCCGCCGAGATCAACGAAGGCACCGTAATCAGTCAGGTTTTTAACGATACCTTTGATTTGCTGACCTTCCTGCAGGGTTGCCAGCAGCGCTTCACGCTCAGCACTGTTTTCAGCTTCCAGCACAGCACGACGCGAAACAACGACGTTGTTACGCTTCGGGTCAAGCTTGATGACTTTGAAGTCTAGCTCTTTGTTTTCCAGGTGCGCAGTGTCACGAACCGGACGAACGTCAACCAGAGAGCCCGGCAAGAAGGCACGGATAGAGTCGACGTCGACTGTGAAGCCGCCTTTGACTTTACCGTTGATCACGCCCTTGACGACTTCGTCTTTCTCGAAGGCTGCTTCCAGAATCTTCCAAGCTTCTGCGCGCTTGGCTTTTTCACGGGACAGACGCGTTTCACCGAAGCCATCTTCTACAGCTTCAAGTGCAACGTGCACGTCGTCACCGATAGCGATGGTCAGTTCACCGTTCTCATCGCGGAATTGTGACGCAGGGATCTGACCTTCAGATTTCAGACCAGCGTTAACGGTAACCCAGTCACCGTCAATGTCGACAACTTGAGCCGCGACAATTGCGCCTGGCTCCATGTTAATGTCGTTAAGGGACTGTTCAAACAGTTCAGCAAAGCTTTCGCTCATGGTTTTCCTACGTGATCAACGTTGTTGAGGCATAAATGCCTTCTCCGTACCACCAGCAAGTACGGGCCTAATGTCATTCAGCCTTTGGAGGTGTTAGCGCTGGTTAGACCTGACCGGGCTCTCGGATATGGAGTTATCGCCCTGCCACGTCGTGACACCTTTCCAAAAACGCCGCAAGGGAGAATCAACTGCCGCTTACTATGCCACGTTGGTCTAGTAATTCGGTCAACTGATCAACCACTTCCGGTATGCTCAGGCATGTGGTATCAAGCGTTATGGCATCATCTGCCGGCTTGAGAGGAGCCACACTGCGCTGCGTATCGCGTGCATCGCGTGCCTGAATCTCCTTTAAAAGACTCGATAGACTAGCATCCACCCCTGCTTCCTGCAACTGTAGATGCCTCCGCCTAGCTCGCTCCTGCGCACTTGCGGTTAGAAAAATTTTCAATGGAGCATTAGGAAAGACGACAGTTCCCATATCGCGACCGTCGGCTACTAGGCCTGGCGGTTGTTGAAAATCTCGCTGACGCTGAAGCAGTGCTTCGCGCACTTGCGGAAGAGCCGCGACACGGGATGCACGCTCACCAACCTGCTCTGTGCGTATCGCTCGAGAAACGTCCTCACCTTCTAAAAGCGTTTGAGACTGCCCACCTTTTACCGGGAAAGCGACATCAAGCTGCTCAGCAAGCAACGCCAACGACGCCTCATCATCCAACGCCACGTCATGCTTTAAAGCTGCTTGAGCAGTAAGCCGATAAAGCGCCCCACTATCTAATAGGTGCCACCCCAGGCGTTCGGCGACCAACCCACTGATGGTGCCTTTACCTGCACCACCTGGTCCGTCAATCGTTAGCACGGGGGCTTTATTCGGCATTAGCTCCCTCCACACTCACCTGCATACCGATACGCTGCGCCAAGGTCACAAAATCAGGGAAAGAGGTGGCCACATTGGCGCAGTCATCAATAATAATCTCATCGCTTGCACGCAAAGCGGCGATTGCAAACGCCATGGCAATACGGTGATCACCTAAGCTGTCGATACGCCCGCCACCGTAGCTCGCCACAGAATCGTCGGCATTACCAACAATATCAATGCCATCTTCAACAACTGTGTGTTCAACGCCTAGTATTGCCAGCCCATCGGCCATTGCCTGAATCCGATCAGACTCCTTGACCCGCAGCTCTTCAGCACCACGCAAACGTGTTTTGCCTTGCGCGTTAGCGGCGGCGATAAACAGTGCGGGAAACTCATCAATGGCAAGCGGTACTTGATCAACCGGGATATCAATCCCTTTTAAAGGCGCATAGCGAATCCGGATATCCGCCACCGGCTCACCGCCTACCTCGTGCTGATTTTCAAGCGTTAAGTCAGCCCCCATCAAGCTGAGGATGTTAATCACACCAACACGCGTAGGATTGATACCTACGTGCTCAAGGGTAATGTCAGCCCCTGGCGTAATAGCTGCAGCAACGAGGAAGAATGTGGCAGAAGAAATATCAGAAGGAACATCAATTGGGCTTGCCGCCAGCTTACCGCCCCCTTGAAGCCAACAAGTATCGCCCTCGCGCGAGACCTGATAGCCAAAACCATTAAGCATACGCTCAGTATGATCACGAGTAGGCGCGGGTTCACGCACGCGAGTCTCGCCTTCAGCGTACATGCCGGCTAGCAGCAAGCAGGATTTCACCTGCGCACTGGCCATGGGCATGTCGTAGTAAATGCCCTTCAATGGGGCGCCACCTTTAATTTTAAGTGGCGGACGCCCGCCTTCAGCGGTGTCGATAGTCGCCCCCATCAAACGCAGAGGGTCAGCAACACGCCCCATTGGCCGCTTGGTAAGCGATTCGTCACCGGTTAGCTCACTGTCAAACGCTTGACCTGCCAATAGTCCAGCAAACAGGCGCATGGCAGTACCTGAATTGCCCACATACAGGGGGCCTGCCGGAGCTTTCAAGCCATGCATCCCTACGCCATGAATAGTCACTCGCCCCTGATATGGTCCTTCAATGGCAACCCCCATCTCGCGAAAAGACTGCAGTGTCGCAAGACTGTCTTCACCTTCAAGAAACCCTTTAACCTCAGTGACTCCCTCCGCCAGAGCACCCAGCATAATGGAGCGATGGGACATTGATTTATCGCCCGGCACGCGCAGACGGCCTTGCGCCTGGCCGCCCGGCTGCACGCGATAAGTCACTTTACCGTGTGGTTGCATATGATATTCCGCCTGATAGCTGGTTTTATTCAATAACGTGTCGAAATAATGGCGTGCATGACTGGCACGATCAAACGTTGCAATAAGCGCATCGCTATCGCCGCTTTCCACTGCTTTCCGCAACCGAGCGAGCCCCGCCTCAAAATCATCTAACGATGACAAGACGGCGTCCCGGTTGGCAATAAAGATATCTCGCCACATAACAGGATCGCTGCCCGCGATTCGGGTAAAATCACGAAACCCTCCGGCTGCATAGCGAAAGATTTCTAACCGCTCATCTTGACGTGCCAGTGTATCGACCAACGAAAATGCCAGTAAATGCGGCAAATGACTGGTACGTGCCAACACTTGGTCGTGCCGCTCTACACTCATTTGCAGTACGTCTGCGCCAGTGGCACGCCATAATGCTTCAACCCGTGCAAGCGCTCCTGCGTCGACATTCGGCTCCGGCGTTAGTATCACTTTGTGATTGATATAGAGGGTCGAGTCTGCTGCGGCAACACCACTTTTTTCAGAGCCGGCAATAGGATGACCTAGCACTACCGAAGGGGGCACCTCGCCGAAGGCACGCACAACACAGTCACGGATCGTCGCTTTCGTGCTGCCCACATCGGTAATTACCACGTTTTCAGACGCACGGTGAAGCGAACCCGCCAGGGTGGCCATCACACTCTCCATGGCCAATACCGGCACGGCCAAAACCACCATGGAGACGCCATCAAGCAGTTCTGCTAACTGTGAACTGCCATGATCGATCACCCCTAAATCAATCCCCAAGGCAATCTCTGACGCATTGAAGTCACACGCAGAAATATGCCCTTTGAAACCGGAGCGCCGTAGCGCGGCAGCCAGCGACCCTCCGATCAAACCAAGGCCAACAATTAGTAGGTGTGACTCTTGGCAAGATGACCGAACGCCGGCGCTAGATTCCAACGCTTGCACCACACACTCCGTCACAGCACGCCTAGGGGGTAGGAGCCAAGCACGCGTAGCTCAGAAGCACGTAACCTGACTTCTTCGAGCACTGCCGCTACCTGAGGCTCATCCCGGTGTCCTTTGAAATCGATAAAGAACACGTAGTTCCAGACACCCGTTCGCGAAGGCCGTGTTTCGATCCGCGTTAAATCAATGCGGTGACGATGGAACGGTTCCAGCAGATCATGCAATGCACCGGGCTGGTTACGCATAGCGACAACAATTGAGGTTTTGTCCTCGCCAGATATCGGCACATCTTGATTACCAATAATCAGAAAGCGCGTGGAGTTATCGGGGCGATCCTCAATTTTCTCAGCAATGCGCTCTAGGCCATATAGCTTAGCGGCCATATCGCCGGCAATCGCCGCGCTGTGCCATTCTGTCTTGACTAGCTTGGCGGCTTCTGCATTAGAAGAAACCGGCACCCGCTCAGCATGGGGATAGTGAGCATCCAGCCATTTACGGCACTGGCCAAACGACTGCGGATGGGAATAGATCCGTGAGACCTTATCCCGACGCGTGGTTTCGCTAATCAGCAGGTGGTGGTGAATGCGTAGTACTACTTCACCGCAAATCTTGATTGACGAGTCCATAAAGGTGTCGAGAGTGTGATTGACGACCCCTTCGGTGGAGTTCTCTACCGGCACCACTCCATAATGAACAGCACCGGCCTCCACTTCACGAAAGACTTCATCAATCGCTGCCATCGGCATACTGACAGCACTTTCACCAAAGTGCTTAAGCGCCGCCTGCTGAGTAAAGGTACCCTCTGGGCCTAAGTAAGCAACTTTGACAGGCTGTTCCAGTGCAAGGCACGCCGACATAATCTCGCGAAACAGCCTTGCCATCTCTTCTGAGTCTAGCGGGCCTTGATTCAACGACATAATGCGGCGCAGCACCTGCGCCTCCCGCTCGGGACGATAAAATACAGCGTCTTTATCTTGAGCAAGCTTAACGTGTGCCACTTGCTGGGCGCAGTTGGCGCGCTCACTAATCAAGCGCAGAATATCGCCATCCAACTGGTCGATACGTTGACGTAAGTCGTCTAATTTAATTGGCGTATCGGACATGATGGTTAGCCTCTTCGTTGTTCAAAATCCGCCATAAAGGCGGTTAGCGCGTCAACGGCCTCTTCAGGCACCGCGTTATATAAACTCGCACGCATGCCACCAACACTACGATGGCCCTTTAGGTTAAGAAGCCCCGCCTCGTCAGCTTCTTGCAGGAATACGCTGTCTAAACTGCTATCGGCGAGCACAAACGGAACATTCATGCGGGAACGGTTACGGCTGGCAATCGGATTTGTATAAAAATCACTGGCATCAATAGCAGCGTAAAGCTTCTGCGCTTTGCGCTGGTTAATGCTATCCATCACCTCTAAACCACCAATGTCATCTTTTAACCACTGGAAGACGAGGCCTGCTAAGTACCAAGCAAACGTTGGCGGCGTGTTGACCATAGAGCCCGCATCCGCAAGCATTTGATAATCAAACAGCGACGGAATGACGCCAGATGCTTTGCCAAGCAAGTCATCACGAATAGCGACCAGGGTTAAGCCAGCCGGGCCAATGTTTTTCTGAGCTCCCGCGTAAATCACCCCAAACTGCGCCACATCAATAGGGCCGGATAGGATGTTCGACGACATATCACAAACCAAAGGAACATCTACACCATCTGCACGCTGCACTCTTGGCGTATAGTCAAACTCTAAACCACCAATGGTTTCATTTGAGGTGTAATGCAAATAGGCAGCATCGCGGCTAATCGCCAATGCATTTTCATCCGGCACCGCCGTATGGCCATTGGCTTCGCTACTCGCCGCCACATGACAGTCAAACCCTAGCCGCTGAGCTTCACTAAGCGCCTTTTTCCCCCAAATGCCAGTTTGGATAAAATTGGCACTCCCGCCTTGTCCCAGCAAGTTCATCGGCAGCATCGCAAACTGCATGCTGGCTCCGCCCTGCAAGAAAAGCACTTTGTAATTACTGGGTATACCCAGCAAATGGCGCAGGTCCGCTTCTGCTCGATCAGCAATAGCGACAAACTCATCACTGCGATGGCTCATCTCCATCACAGACAAGCCACGCCCTTGAAAATCCAGCAGTTCGTTGCGCGCACGTTCAAGCACTGCAACAGGCAGGGCCGCAGGCCCTGCGCAAAAGTTATAATGACGTGTCATCGGTTCCCTGTTCCTGTTCGCCATCGTCAGCGTTATCTGGCTTGCCTGGATCAACAGCATCGCTCTCGACGACATCGGCATCACTCGCACCAGTGTCTAGGGCGTCTGTTTCTGAACTATCTGGCTCAAGCTCATCTATTTCGGCAGGCTCATCCACACGGACAGTTTTCACTAGTTTTTCTTCTTTACCCAGGCGAATCAGCATAACCCCCTGAGTATTGCGCGAGGTCGTTGACACTTCCTCAACCCGAGTACGCACCAAGGTGCCACGATCAGTGATCAGCATCATTTCATCGCTGTCATAGACTTGCATGGCAGCCACCAGAGCGCCGTTACGCTCGCTGGTTTGCATGGCAATAACGCCCTGCCCACCACGACCACGCAGCGGGAACTCTTCCAGGCGAGTGCGCTTGCCGTAACCATTCTCACTGGCCGTGAGAATATAGATCTGACCTTCCGTTTGAGCATTTTCGGCCCCAACAACCTGGGCATCCGCATCGACATCGGCATCATCTTCAGCGTCGATTTGCTGGCTCTTAGGAATGATCAAGCTAATAACTTCAGCATCACCTGCCAAGCGCATACCGCGCACACCCCGGGCGGTACGACCCATGGCACGCACATTGCCCTCTTCGAAGCGGATCGCCTTACCGTTAGAGGAAAGCAGCATAGCGTGATCAGAGCCAGAGGTAATAGCCGCTCCCACCAAACGGTCGCCCTCTTCCAAATCAATGGCAATCAGGCCAACACTACGTGGACGAGAGAATTGCTCAAGACTGGTACGTTTAACGGTACCTTTCGCCGTGGCAAAGAAAATGTAGTGCTCAGGGTCGTAATCACGCACCGGTAAAATGGCGTTGACGGCTTCGCCTTCTTCAAGCGGAAGCATATTGACCAGCGGCTTGCCTCGAGAGCCACGACTAGCGTTCGGCATCTCGTACACTTTCAGCCAATACACCTTGCCTCGGTTAGAGAACAGCAGCACAGTGTCATGGGTAGATGCAACCAGCAGGTGTTCAATAACGTCTTCATCTTTCATCGCGGTGGCTGACTTACCTCGTCCACCACGGCGTTGCGCCTGATAGTCAGATAACGGCTGAGTCTTGGCATAGCCGGAGCGGGAAACAGTGACCACCATATCTTCTTCAGCGATGAGATCTTCAATCGATAAATCAAGGTGGCTCGCCTGAATTTCCGTACGGCGGTCATCGCCATACTGCTCACGCACAGCATGCAGCTCTTCTCGGATCACTTCCATTAGGCGATCAGGAGACGCCAGGATGGTCGTAAATTCGGCGATTTTCTCAAGAATCGACAGGTATTCGTCTAACAGCTTCTCGGTTTCAAGACCCGTTAGGCGATGCAGACGAAGCTCTAGGATTGCTTGAGCCTGCGCAGGCGACAGTCGATATTCGGTTGCCGTGGTATTTAGACCAAACCCTTCATCCAGCTCTTCAGGCTTGCATGAGGTTGCGCCAGCGCGTTCCAACATCGCGGTAACCTGACCAGGTTGCCACGTTTTAGCTAATAATTTTTCGCGCGCTTCAGAGGCATTAGGAGACGCCTTAATAAGCTCGATTACTTCATCAATATTGGAGATGGCAACTGCCAGTCCTTCCAACAAATGGCCACGTTCACGGGCTTTTTTCAACTCATACAAGGTACGGCGAGTAACAACTTCACGGCGATGGCGAATAAACGCCTCAAGCATCTCTTTGAGGTTAAGAGTGCGTGGCTGGCCGTTTTCCAGCGCCACCATGTTAATCCCAAACACATTTTGCAGTTGTGTTTGCGCAAACAAGTTGTTGACGACGACATCACCCGATTCGCCGCGTTTGATCTCAATCACCACGCGCAGGCCGTCTTTATCCGACTCATCGCGAAGTTCAGCAATACCCTCGATTTTCTTCTCTTTTACCAGCTCAGCGATTTTTTCGATCAATCGCGCTTTATTCACCTGGTAAGGCAATTCAGTGATAATAATGTGATCGCGACCACTCTTATCATCATGCTCAATCGTGTGGCAGGCACGTACATAGATACGCCCACGCCCAGTGCGGTAGGCGTCTAAAATACCCGCACGACCATTGATAATGCCCCCGGTAGGGAAGTCCGGCCCAGGAATGTACTGCATGAGGTCATCAACGGTGAGCGTGTAATCATCAATTAACGCCAGACAACCATCGATTATTTCCCGCATATTATGGGGCGGGATATTGGTCGCCATGCCCACCGCAATCCCGGATGACCCATTGATTAACAGGTTCGGGACTTTGGTTGGTAGCACGGCAGGAATGCGTTCGGTGCCGTCGTAGTTATCGACCCAATCGACGGTGTCTTTTTCAAGATCAGCTAGCAGCTCGTGGGCAAGGCGCGCCATGCGCACCTCGGTGTAACGCATGGCGGCCGCGTTATCACCATCGATAGAACCAAAGTTACCCTGACCATCCACCAGTACGTGACGCATGGAAAAGTGCTGGGCCATACGAACGATAGTGTCATACACCGCACTATCGCCATGCGGATGGTATTTACCGATGACATCGCCGACGACACGCGCCGACTTCTTGTACGGTTTATTCCAATCGTTGCTCAGCTCATGCATGGCAAAAAGCACGCGCCGGTGAACCGGCTTGAGGCCGTCACGCACATCGGGAAGAGCGCGACCGATAATGACACTCATCGCGTAGTCGAGGTACGACTGTTTAAGCTCGTCTTCAATATTGACGGGCAAGATTTCTCTGGCGATGTCACCCATGAAAGTCAGATCCTTTGCACTGCATTGGCACTGCGAGAGTTGAAAGCGCTTAAAAAAGCCGCCCTTGATACCACAACAAGGCGGCGCGCAGAGTCAGCACCATCATACCACTGCATAAGCACCAAGGGCAGTCAGTGGCAACGGCATTACGTTTTATGCTTAAAAGGCGTCTTTATCGACCACAAGTCCCTCAAACACCGCTCGTACGTCTCCTTCAATGGGAGCGGCCTTATTTGCCTTCACATCAAGCAGAACAAAGGTTAAATCTGCCTGGGCAACTAACACACCGTCTTGACGCACAATTCGATGATGACAAACCGCACTACGATCGCCCACGTCTACTATGCCGGTCATAATCTGCAGATTATCGTTCTGTACAGCGGCCGCTCGATAATCAATATTTAGATTGACCACGACAAATGCTCGACCGGCCTTATGAAGTTGATTTATCAGGCGCGGATGGTCATCAAAAAAAGCCCAACGCCCCTCTTCCATAAATTCAAGATAGCGCGCGTTGTTGACGTGACCGTAGCCGTCTAAATGATAACCACGTACTCGCAGCGCAACGCTGGATATTACTGTAGACATAACACCCCCATTTCTAGACATCTGTTAACCATTCACAAAACCTCTCAAATCAAACACAAGTTTTAAACCAGTGCAATAATAAGGCAATCCCCCTAAGGCGCTGGTAGGAAAGGCTTGGTTTCGCCATAATGTGCCACCTTTTAAATAGGATTGGTGACATGTGGTTTAAGCACCTACATTTATACCGCCTTCACGGCGCCCCTGAGCTTGATAGCGATACACTAGCAAATGCGCTAGACGAGCACGCAGCCAAGCCGCTAGGCAATGCGGATGCGCGTCGTTTAGGCTGGACAGCCCCTGCAGGACGACTGGGGGGTGGTCAGCGGCTGCATGAAATCCAAGGCCACAGACTTCTTTCAGCTCTGCGCCAAGAGCGCCTTCTTCCCGCGTCTGTCGTAAAAGAGGAAGTGGACGATAAAGTCGCTGATATCGAAGCCAGCGAAGGCCGCAAGGTAACGCGCAAAGAAAAAACCGCGCTGAAAGAGCAAGTCACTGAGGAACTAATGCCCCGCGCATTTGTTCGCAGTCAGAAAATCGATTTATGGTGGGATACGCGTCATCAATTAATTGGCGTCAATGCCAGCTCTCGTACACGGGCTGAAGATGTACTGGATCTTCTGCGTGAAACGCTGGGTAGCTTGAAAGTCACACCGCTGACATCACAAACACTGCCTATCCGCGCTATGACGCAATGGCTGGGCGAAGCGGAAAGCCGCCCTGCTGATCTTGTGTTAGGGGATCAGGTTGAGTTAAAAGCCAAAGGCGATGATGGTGTACTGCGTGCTCGCCAAGTTGATCTAGATAGCGACGAGATCCAGCAATTGCTTGAAAGCGGGCGTCAAGCCAGCAAGCTCGCAGTTAGCTTGGAAGGTCGTTTAAGTTTTGTTCTGCATGATGATTTAGCGCTGAAATCATTGCGTTTTGGCGATGCATTAATAGAGGAAGCTGATCACGCAGATGATGGCGACGATGCACTTGCACGCTTAGAAACTGATTTTATTTTGATGGCGCAGGCACTTTCTGACGATATTCCTCGCCTAATCGAGTGGCTGGGTGGTGAAGCTCAGCGTGAAGCTGCTTCCCAGCTAGACGCTTAATTCAGCTGTTAGCCTGCTGATGTAAACTGTTTATTTCTGCCTATATCCAACGGATCGCATGACTCATCACAACAACGCACTTAACGCTGACACCGCCAACGACCCCTGGGCTGATATTCGCCCCTATATGGATCATGAAGTGGCCGATGTTCTTGAGCGCCTATCACATGATAGCGAGCTTTTAAATGCATTGACTCAGTTCAGGCTCCCGCGCATGGCCAAGTGGGCGCCTCCCATTGCCCGCGCTTTAGCAGGCCATGCCATCCGCCGCGAAGTAAAGGGCGTTACATCCGTATATGATTTCCAGATGCGTATCGCCAGCTATATGGAGCGCATGATTCGCACTACTACGGATGCCTTCGAAGTCTCCGGACTTGATAAGCTCGACCACAACAGCGCTTATCTGTTTATAGGCAACCATCGCGATATATCGCTAGACCCCGCATTTGTGAACTACGCGCTTTATCTAGCTAATCGCGATACCGTGCGTATTGCGATCGGCGATAATCTGCTGAAAAAGCCCTACGTCACCGATCTAATGCGGTTAAACAAAAGCTTTATTGTACCGCGCAGTGCCCGAGGCAAGCGGGCGATGCTGGCGGCATATCAGCAGCTATCAGCCTATATCCGCCACTCAATTACTGTTGACCAGCACTCTATTTGGATGGCACAGCGAGAGGGTCGAGCTAAAAATGGCATTGATCGCACCGACCCAGCCATTATCAAAATGCTGACCATGGCCAGACGCAACGCTGACCGGGATATGGTATTTGGTGACGCCATCGCCGAGTTGAAACTCGTGCCGGTATCGATTAGCTACGAATACGATCCTTGCGATCAGCAGAAAGCTCAGGAACTTCACGACATCGCTACCGAAGGAAGCTACGCGAAAAGTGAATTCGAAGATATCCGCTCTATTGTGTTAGGCATCACTGGTCCAAAAGGTCGAGTGCAACTGCGCTTTGGCAGTCCAGTAGGTGCTGATATGGCGACGCCTGATGAAGTGGCAGCGGAAATTGACCGCCAAGTGATCGGCGGTTATCGCCTGTTCCCTAGCCATTATTTAGCTTTGGAAGCGTTAGGCGAATCGCCAGAACTCATTGCCCGTAAAACGATAACGCGTCAAGACAGGGAGCGTTTTAACGCCCGGTTGGCAAGTATTCCTGAAGCGTTGCGACCTTATTGGTTGGAACAGTACGCCAATCCTGTCAAACACAAAGCTGGGCGCCTGAGTCTTTAAAGCGGCAAAGGTACTGGAGACATACGTACTGGGAACATATGCACGGGAGACACAGGCGCTGAACAGGTGCGCTAGTAAAAACTCAACAGGCTGCACTCAATGCTCCCAGGAACCCATGCTCAGCAGTAAAAAAAGTGCTATGGTCAAAGCATTCATTGGTCTCGCTTGAACATCCCTCAAGCGCGGTCTTAAGGAGAACTCCAATGTCCGCATCAGAAATTCAAAAAACACGTATTATTAATGAACTACGCGACTTTATTCGCAAGCTGCTCCAAGATCCAAAAATCTTAGAACAATCCCTCGCGATTGCACGGCTGCAGCTAGCCGAAGGCAATAGCCCTGCCGTGATGGCCAATATTGCCAACGAAATCTCCGACACTACGAGCGTCCATATCCCCGAAGACCCCACCGAGCACTCTGAAGCTGACAAGCTTTTTTTAGAGCTTCTGCGTGAAGTCGTTCAGGAAGAGCAGGCACTCTACTAGTGGAGTAATCGCTGTAAGCAGCATGTTGACGTTACCGGCGAAGCGAACCCCTACTTCGCCGTCTTAATTTGCACTGCCTAACCGGAATTATCATTCACCATGTCAAATACTGCCCCGCGCAACATTTTGGTGACAAGCGCGCTTCCTTATGCCAACGGCGCCATTCATTTGGGTCATCTTCTTGAGTACATCCAAACCGACATTTGGGTGCGTTTTCAAAAAAGTCGTGGACAGCAGTGCTACTACGTTTGCGCCGACGACGCCCACGGCACTGCCATTATGCTGCGGGCTGAGCAGGAAGGCATCACGCCCGAAGCCCTGATTGAGCGTGTTTCTCAGGATCATCAGGAAGATTTCGCCCGCTTTGGCGTGGGATTTGATAACTATCACTCCACCCATTCAGATGAAAACCGTTATTTTAGCGAACTGATCTACACCCGCTTACGTGATAAAGGCCACATTGCCACCCGCGATATTGAGCAAATGTTTGATCCGCAAAAGGGCCTATTCCTAGCGGACCGCTTTATTAAGGGCACGTGTCCAAAATGTGGTGCCGATGATCAATATGGCGATAACTGTGAAAAGTGCGGCGCCACTTACACGCCTGCTGACTTGATCAATCCTGTCTCAGCTATTTCTGGGGCAACACCAGAAGTACGCAGCTCTACGCATTACTTCTTCAAGCTACCAGACTTTGCAGAGTTCCTTCAGCAATGGATTAATGACGGCCATGTACAGCCGCAAATTCGTAACAAGCTGATGGAGTGGTTCGAGTCGGGCTTTAATGAGTGGGACATCTCCCGAGACGCCCCCTACTTTGGCTTTGAAATCCCGGATGCTCCAGGTAAATACTTCTATGTCTGGCTAGATGCCCCCATCGGCTACTTAGCAAGTTTTAAAAACCTATGTGAGCGAAAAGGTATCGACTTCGATACTTTTTGGAGGAAAGATTCCGACGCAGAGGTTTACCACTTCATTGGCAAAGATATTGTCTATTTCCATGCCTTATTCTGGCCTGCCATGCTGCATGGTGCAGACCTCCGTACGCCGACTGCGGTCAACTGTCACGGTTTTTTAACTGTAGACGGCGCCAAGATGTCAAAATCTCGTGGCACTTTCATTAAAGCAGCTACCTACGCTGAATATTTAAATCCAGAGTACTTACGCTACTACTTTGCCGCTAAATTGACATCTAAAGTGGATGACCTAGATCTTAACCTCGACGACTTTTCTGCGCGGGTTAATGCTGACCTGGTAGGCAAAGTAGTCAATATCGCCAGCCGCTGCGCCGGTTTTGTCAAAAAGCTGGGCGGCGGCAAGCTGGCTGAACACTGCGCCGAACCACAAATGGTCGCGCGCTTTATCGCGGCTGGCGACGAGATTGCCGACGATTTTGAGGCGCGTGAATTTAGCCGGGCTATGCGCAAAATC
The DNA here is from genome assembly GCF_007989605.1 of Vreelandella venusta. Lineage (GTDB taxonomy): Bacteria > Pseudomonadota > Gammaproteobacteria > Pseudomonadales > Halomonadaceae > Vreelandella > Vreelandella venusta. Next base: position 99,870 of record NZ_BJUL01000006.1, read on the forward strand.
ATGGAATTGGCCGACGACGCCAATACGTACATCGCCGACAAGGCCCCCTGGGCGCTAGCCAAGCAGGAAGGCCGTGATACCGAAGTGCTGGAAATCTGCTCAGTTGGCATCAACTTATTCCGCCAGTTGATGGTCTATCTTGCACCAGTGGTGCCAAGCATGGCCGAACAGGCACGTGAATTCCTAGCGATCGAATCACTCGATTGGGACAGCCGCAATAGCGTATTAGTCAATCATTCGATCAACAAATTCAAGCCGTTAATGACGCGGGTTGAGCGGGATAAGATTGACGCTATGATTGAGGCATCCAAGGAGGATTTAGTGGAAGAACAGAAGCTGAAAAACACTCCCAAAGGCCCCTTGGCGGAAGAGCCAATTGCGGCAGAAATCAGCTTTGAAGATTTCGCTAAAGTTGATTTACGCATTGCCCGCATTGCCAAGGCACAGTACGTTGAAGGAGCTGACAAGCTGCTCCAGCTTACGCTGGATTTAGGTGGTGAAACACGTAACGTCTTTTCAGGTATTCGTTCGGCTTATTCACCAGAAGCGCTTGAAGGCCGCTTGACGATTATGGTGGCTAATTTAGCTCCTCGTAAAATGCGCTTCGGTTTATCAGAAGGCATGGTATTAGCATCTGCTAACAAAGAAGGTATTTACCTCCTTTCCCCCGATGCCGGTGCGGAACCAGGACAGCGTGTAACTTAACGGCTAATAGATTAATCAGTCACTAATAAGGGGCAAGGCCTGCTACAGCCTTAGCCCTTTTTTTGTCCATCGTTTAGCGACAATAAGCTGCCCAGAAAACAGCTAATACGCGGTTAGCTTGTTACTCCCTCACTGGCTCTCAAGCTGGCGAAGCGCGTCAAGGGTGTCAGCATACTCCTGTTCTTCAAGCGGAAGGTATCCGGTAAAATGAATCCAGTCGCGAATGCCTTCGACATAGGCCATAGCGAAACGGTGAAGTTCCGGTTTGTCCTCAACACTTTGTCTATTCAGATAAAGATAAAGCGGACGAGATAAGGGGGTGTATTCACCACGCTTGACGGTTTCCAGCGTCGGAAATACGGGTTGATCGCTATTGGCCACCGCAAGGAGCTTTAGCTCATTCCAGTGACGATGATATCCGCCGATACCAAAGAAACCTAAAGCACCTGGTTCAGCAGCAATTTGCGCAGCTAGAAACTCCTCATCTTCGCTGGCAACGTAGTCCATCCGACTACTACGCGCCGTGCCTACAATGGCCGTTGTGAAGTAGTCATAAGTTCCCGAGTCCTGTCCTCGACCAAATAGCTCAATGGGCTCATCTGGCCAACTTGCGCGCACATCACGCCATGTCATGACTTCGCCTTCTGACGCCGGAGACCAAAGCCTATGAAGCTCGTCGACAGTAATATCGTTTGCCCAGCGGTTGGATGGATGCACCACGATCGAAATCGCATCCATCGCAATAGGCACTTCCACATACGCTACATCGTTAGATGCGCACACAGCCCGTTCGCTTTCGTCTATTGGCCGCGATGCATTATTAATATCAGTCTCGCCTGCACAAAACTTCTCAAAACCAGCCGTTGTTCCAGTGAACTCGACGGCAATATTGGCATCAGGATTGGCACGCTCATAACGACGTGCTGCTTCTCGCGTCAATGGATAAACGGTGCTGGAACCACTGGCAGTTAAATCACCAGAGGCGGCTGCCTGCATTGAGTGGCTATCCTCGCTGTAGCCTTGCAGCACAAGGCCCAACAGCAGGCCTGACGCTATCAAGGAGTAGGAATATCCACGTGTAGCATTAGTCATTGCCTCCCCCCCAGCTCTTTCTTGAGAGCTTGCCAGAAGGTTTTAAGACCGCTCACTTTGGTATCTACAGCATCAATATACTGATCAAGCTGGTCGATCAGCTCATGCTGCTCATGCTCTTTCCGCTCCTGGGTGGACGCCTCAGCCAACTGCGCTTCCAGCTCATCAATCGATTCACGTAGTTCGCGAATACGTGCTTCTGTCTCAATTCTGCGCTGTGAACTCATACCGATTCCATCCCCTTAGATCAAAACAACTGGCTCGCCCCGATCAGGAGCAATGGCAGCATAAAGAAAACACCTAAAATATAAGCCACCACATAGAGTTTGTTTTTCTGTGCCAGCTCCGCAAGGCCAGTGGCAATGCTAGGTGGAACGCCACGTAGAAAAGGCAGGCCGTATATGACCAGTATTCCCACTAGGTTAAACATCAGATGCACCAAGGCAATCTGCATAGCCAATACCGCCGTTGGGCCACTTATCGCCGTTGCAGCGAGCAGCGCAGTGATACAGGTACCCACATTGGTACCTAAGGTGAACGGATAGACCTGCCTGAGATTAAATACCCCCGTGCCAGCAAGTGGCACAATCAGTGCTGTGGTGGTAGAGGACGACTGCACCAACAGCGTAATGATTGCCCCCGAACACATACCCGAGACAGGCCCTCTCCCCACGCTTGCATGCATGATGTCACGCGCCTTACCCACCATGACCTTGCGCAATACTTTACCAATCGCCGTTACCACAAAGAGGATTAGTGCCACCCCAATAACAATCAGCGCAATGCCCATCCAGACCTGATTCGGCAGCCACGATACCGAGGCGCTCAGCAAGTCGGTCGCCGGTGAAATCGCCATTTTCATGAAATTGACGCTTTTCATGTCGACGCTGGCATCGCTAACAAAAAAGCCCGCCAGCAAGGCAGAGGTTTTTTCTAAAAAACCAAACATCATTTCTAAGGGAAGCAGTATAGCCACGGCAACGATATTGAACGCATCGTGCACCGTCGCCGCAGAGAAGGCACGGCGAAACTCTTCACCACTACGCACATGGCCTAAACTAACGATAGTACTGGTCAGCGAAGTACCGATGTTGGCGCCCATGATAAGCGGAATCGCAATACTGACTGGCAAGCCCCCCGCCACCATCCCCACAATGATAGCGGTTACAGTACTTGAACTCTGAATTAGCGCGGTTGCGACAACCCCGATAACTAACCCAATGATGGGATTAGTGGCAAATGAAAATAGCTCCTTAGCATTGCTTGCGGTAGCAGCCTTGAAACCATCTCCAATAGCCCCCACCGCAGCTAACAACAAATAAACCAGTCCAATGACAATTAACCATGATAGCCATTGCGACGTCCCAGGGCGCTCCCCCTGCGTCGGTAAGACAACTCCTGAAGTCGACATTGTGTTCCCCCTCCCTAGCTGATTTTAATTTGGATGAGAGTATGCCGGGATGATGTCGGTTTGATGACAGATTTGAAGCGCTTTCAAGGTCAAGATCTAAGCTTGCAGCTGGCGGTATTTAAGGGAGGATGGGCATCGGCAGAGCGGTAGCAAGCTCTGCTGACTTAGGGCTTATTTCTGCTCAATAATCAGTCATAGCGCTCCCCCCACTAGCCAGCAACGATTTTTCTGCGCACAATACGCCGCTATGAATGAACTCTTCTTGATTTTGGTCAGCACTGCGCTGGTCAACAACTTCGTATTGGTACAGTTTTTAGGGCTCTGCCCGTTTATGGGGGTTTCCAATAAGCTGGAATCCGCGATGGGTATGTCGCTGGCAACGACGTTTGTGCTAACACTAGCATCTGCCGCTAGCTATGTGGTCTATCATGGCTTACTTGTACCCTTGGACGTTACCTATCTTCGCACTATCAGCTTTATCGTTGTTATTGCCGCCGTCGTGCAATTCACCGAAATCATGGTGCGCCAACTCAGTCCACTGTTGCATCAAGTGCTGGGGATCTTTCTACCGCTGATTACGACTAATTGTGCGGTACTTGGTGTTGCCCTGTTATCACTTAACCGCGAGCTTAGTTTCTTTCATACGACTCTCTATGGCTTGGGTGCTGCGCTGGGGTTTTCGATGATTTTGGTGCTGTTCGCCGCGATGCGCGAACGATTGGCCAATGCTGATATACCCACCCCTTTTAGAGGTGCCGCCATTGCAATGGTCACCGCCAGTCTTATGTCACTGGCCTTTCTCGGCTTTTCAGGTTTAGTACAGGGGTAACCGCCATGGGAGACATATTTTCTTGGTGGGGCATTCTCAGCGCAGTGGGGGTGTTGACCGGAATTGGCATCACGTTTGGAGCACTACTGGGAATGGCCAGTGTGCGTTTCAAGGGCGAAGAGAACCCGCTGGTAGAGCAGATTGATGCGCTGCTGCCACAAACCCAATGTGGTCAGTGCGGTTACCCAGGCTGTCGGCCATATGCCGAAGCCATCAATCAGGGTGATGCTTTGAATAAGTGCCCGCCAGGCGGCGAAGCGACTATTCACGCATTAGCAGACTTATTAGGCCGAGAGCCTGTGCCACTGGATGGCGAAGCAGCCAGCGAAGATAGCGTTGCATTTATTCGTGAAGCCGAGTGCATTGGCTGCACTAAGTGCATCCAAGCATGCCCAGTGGATGCCATTATTGGCGCTGCAAAGCAAATGCATACGGTGATAGAAGATGAATGCACCGGCTGCGATTTGTGCGTTGCCCCCTGCCCCGTCGACTGTATTGATATGTTGCCCAGAAGCAAGCCTCTCAACCAATGGCAGCCTGTCGTCACCATAGCACCGTTAATCGCCAGCGATCGCCAGCTAACCAGGAGCCAGCATGCCAGCCTATGAATTTCCAGGTGGCATTACTCCGCCCGAACGAAAAGACCGCTCTAACCAATCGCCGCTTCGCAACGCGACGCTACCTACCCGGGTAACACTTCCGCTCAAACAGCATTCAGGTAATCCCGCGACCCCCTGTGTGGCGATCGGAGATGCGGTTCAGGTAGGTAGCCTGATTGCCCAACGAGATGGCATGATATCGGCCAATCTGCACGCCAGCATTAGTGGGACAGTGACTCAGATTAGTGATAGCGCCATCACCATCGATGCCGATGGTTTAGACCGCTGGCAAACGCTGCCATCTCTTGACTGGCGTAGCGAAGACCACCAAGCGATCATTGCTAGACTAGACAGCTGTGGGCTAGTAGGCCTTGGTGGTGCAGGCTTTCCTGCTTATATCAAAGCCCAAATTGCGGATCATCAGCGCATTGATACGCTCGTCGTCAACGCCGCCGAATGCGAGCCGTATATCACAGCAGACGACTTGGCTCTTCGCCACTATCCAACCGAGATACTGGAAGGCGCGCAAATGGTCGCTAGGCTTTGTGGTGCCCATCAGATTGTGGTGGGTATTGAAGATAATAAGCCCGAAGCGATCCATGCATTAAGAGAGGTGCTCTCTCACTTTCAAAAGTCTGACTGCCAGCATCCAGTGAGCATAACGATGGAGGTCATCGAGACCCGCTATCCCAGCGGTGGTGAGCGCCAACTGATCAAAAAACTGCTCAACCTCGATGTTCCCAGTGGTGGCCTTCCGGCCGATGTCGGTGTTCTCTGCCACAACCCCGGCACACTGCTGGCAGCGCTATATGCAGTACGTGATGGTAAACCTTTGGTCGAGCGAATTGTCACCTTGACGGGAGACGCCATCAGCACACCAGGCAACTACTGGGTGCGCCTTGGCACACCTGTTGAAACGCTGCTTCAGCAGGTAGGATTAAACCAACAGCTTCATCAAGTCATTGTGGGCGGCCCGATGATGGGCTCACCACTCACAACACTTGATGCCTCGGTGACCAAAACGACAAACTGCTTGATTGCAGCTACCCGTGAAGAGCTTCCTCCAGCCCCTTGTGAGTCCCCCTGCATTCGCTGCGGTGCCTGTGAAAGTGTTTGCCCTGTTCAGCTTCTTCCGCAACAGCTGCATTGGTATGCCCGTGCAGAGAACGACGCTACATTGGAAAAACTCCACTTATTTGATTGTATTGAGTGCGGCGCCTGCAGTTATGTTTGCCCTAGTTACATTCCATTAGTACAAGACTATCGTTCGGCAAAGCAGCGTATTCGCATTAAGCGCATTGAGTCCGCCAAAGCCGATCACGCTAAACATCGCTTTGAATTTCGTCAGGCTCGGCTGGCGCGCGAGAATGCCGAGAAGCAAGCTCGTCGCCAAGCGAGGCAGGCACAAAGTCGTCAGACGTCAGATAGCGCAAAGACAACCGACAGTGCCGCGCCAGTGGTGGATTTACGCAGCTTGCGGATTGCCCAAACCGCCGCTAAAGCGGCAGTGAGAAAAGCTGAAAAAAACCTCGCAAGGGCTGCAGCAGAAGACCCAAATCAGCGCCACGATGATTTAGAAACTCAACTGGCCACCGCCCAAGAAAACCTTAAGGCAGCTGATACCCGGCTGGCTGAAGCTCGAGCCACGATGGCACAACAGGAATCGCCATGAGCATGATGCACGCCTCGCAGCGAACGACTGAATCATTAAATACGATGCCACCCACCGCCCAGCTAATGCGATGGGTGGTCGTCGCCACTGCACCGGGCCTTGGCGCAATGACGTTTTACTTCGGCCTGGGCGTTATTAGTAATGTGCTTTTAGCCGCCCTATTTGCACTCGGCGCAGAAGCGCTGGTGTTAAAACTTCGCCGGCGTCCGTTACAGCCTGCGCTTAGAGATTCAAGTGCGCTATTAACCGGCGTACTGCTAGGTGCATCGCTACCACCTGCTAGCCCCTGTTGGCTCATTGGGATAGGCGTTATTGCGGCCATCGTGGTTGCTAAACACCTGTATGGCGGCCTAGGCCAGAATCCTTTCAATCCCGCTATGGTGGGTTACGCGCTGTTATTAGTGTCGTTCCCCACGTATATGACGTTATGGTCACCTCCGCAGCCATTTATCTCTGAAAACCTATGGCCCCAGATAACTGGTACCTTATCGGCAGCCACGCTTGATGCACTAAGTGGTGCTACGCCGCTAGATGCCTTTAAACATAAAGGTGAAGCAGTACTGGCCAGCGAGTTTTGGGCTAGTCAGCCTTTACCTGAAGGAACATTGAACGCTTGGCGCAACGTCGCGCTAGCCTGGTTAGCAGGTGGACTGTTGTTAATTGCCAAACGGATTATCAGTTGGCATATCCCTGTCTCGATGCTTGTTAGCATGGCAGTGCTAGCCACGCTTTTTTATGCCAGCGACCCAAGCCACTTTGCGTCACCGCTGTTTCACCTAACCACGGGTGCAGCAATGTTCGGTGCATTTTTCATTGCCACTGATCCCGTCTCAGCGGCGACCAGCCGCCGAGGAAAACTATTTTTTGGCGCGGGGATTGGCGCCTTGGTGATGATTATTCGCACGTTTGGCGGCTACCCCGATGCAGTGGCATTTGCCGTTTTACTGATGAACTTATGTGTACCGCTATTGGATATCTATACCGTGCCACGCCCTACGGGCCAGCCTAAAGCACAGCAGCATGCCAAGCACGGTGACTCACCATGACCTCCCGCCAAGCCATGCTACGCGGCGCTTTCGCCTTAGGAATGTTCTCGCTGGTCACTGCAGGCAGCGTTGCGTTGACCCGAGCGGTGACTGCCGAGCGCATCGCTGACCATCAGCTAGCCTATCAACACCGCCAACTGCAGGATGTATTACCTGCCGCATTAGCAGACGTAGCGGTTCAAACGGTTTTAGATGGCGTATTCAAGCTCCCTAACCCCGAACAGCTGGGGCACCGCGAACCTCAACAGGGATGGTACGTCCAGCGCGATCATCAGCGGGTCGTCATCCTGCCGGTCGTTACTCGCCAAGGCTATAATGGCGAAATTCGGCTACTGGTGGGCATTGACCAGCAGCAACGTATTACCGGGGTACGTGTTACCCACCACCAAGAAACGCCAGGGCTTGGCGATGACATTGAGCGCCAGCGTAGTGACTGGATAACTAAATTTAACGGTTTGAGTTTAAATAGCCTGCCGCCGGGAGGATGGGCCGTAGATAAAGATGGCGGCCACTTTGACGCTTTCACAGGCGCCACCATTACGCCACGCGCAGTCGTCAACGCCGTCCAGAGTGCTCTTAGCTATGTCTCCGGACATGTCGCCGAAAACGCTGCCGAAACAGAACTCCCTATCACCTTCGAAGAGTCCAGCCAATGAGTCAGTGGCGCGAACTAGCCCGAAACGGCCTATGGTCGAATAACCCTGCTCTCGTTCAGTTACTGGGGCTATGCCCCTTACTGGCTGTTAGTGGTAGCGTTGTCAATGCACTGGGATTGGCATTCGCTACCCTGCTTGTCATGGTGGGTGCTAGCACGACTATTTCGCTGATTCGCCACCAGGTTCCCAGCGCAGTAAGACTGCCTGCCTTTGTTATGGTGATTGCCGCTTTCGTGACCTGTGCTGAGCTTTTAATGGCTGCATTTGCCTATTCGCTTTACCAAGTATTGGGAATTTTTATTCCATTGATCGTCACTAACTGTGCCATTTTAGGGCGTGCAGATGCGTTCGCTTCCCGCCAGCCAGTTATTCCGGCTGCCATTGATGGCTTTATGATGGGGCTGGGGTTCGGTGCCGTCTTGATTCTGCTCGGAGCACTACGCGAGTTGCTTGGGCAAGGCACGCTGTTTAGCGATATGGAACTGCTATTTGGGCCGATTGCCAGCAACTGGCAACTCACCTTCGTCGATGATTATCAATTTTTGTTTTTCGTACTGCCACCCGGGGCTTTTTTCGTTGCGGGGCTGTTGATTGCGCTAAAGAATGTAATTGATCAACGCCGTAGCGCTCGCGCGCAACCTGTTCAAGCGGTCTCCCGAACCGAACGTCGCGTACGCGTTACTGGCACTATCAAATAACCAAGAGAGCACCCGATGAATGCCCAAAAGCGTCATGAAATTTTTGCTCGCCTGCAGGCGGAGAACCCGCATCCCACGACTGAGCTAAACTGGAGCACGCCCTTTGAACTGCTAGCCGCGGTGCTGCTATCTGCTCAAGCCACGGACGTTGGTGTTAACAAGGCCACTGATAAGCTTTTCCCTGTGGCCAATACGCCCCAAGGGATCATTGACCTGGGTATCGATGGGCTAAAAAGTTACATTAAAACCATTGGGCTGTTTAACACTAAAGCCGAAAACCTGATGAAAACCTGTCACTTGCTGATCAACCAACATGGTGGCGAGGTCCCTGAAACACGCAAAGCGCTGGAAGCCTTACCGGGGGTAGGCAGAAAAACCGCCAATGTGATTCTAAACACCGCGTTTGGCCAGCCTACCATCGCCGTAGACACACACATTTTTCGAGTTGCTAACCGCACGGGCATCGCCAAAGGCAAAGATGTCGTTGAGGTTGAGCAAAAGCTACTACGCCATGTTCCTAAGGCATTTAAACAGGACGCCCACCACTGGCTGATTCTTCATGGGCGCTATACCTGCATTGCCCGTAAGCCCCGCTGCGGCAGCTGCATTATTGAAGACCTGTGCGATTATCAAGACAAAACCGAACTTGCTTAAGTCCGCAGGCTGTTAACCTGAACAAAGCCGGGCCTCGGCCAACAATGCAGTGATCAGTGTCCTATCAAAAGCGCACGATACGCGTGACGCCATTCGGGCCACTGCCACTGCCGGGTATTCAAAAGCGTTGGCTGGCTAGCAGGGTCGGTTAACCAAGCATTCAGGCGTTGGTAAAGCCCCTCTCGCGTGCCATCAAAGCGATAGTCGTTCGGGTATAATTCGGGGAAACACAGCCTGTCTGGCACTAGCGGGACCGCGCCGCGCTGGGCCGCTTCCATAATGGCTAACCCCTGGAACTCGTGCCATGTAGTAGAGACCACAATACCACCGCCCGCTAGCAACGCTCGATACTCCGCCTCTGGCTGTGGCCCCCAGCAAATTGTGTGCGCCGCCAAGCGCTCTTCTGCCTCATCAAAAATGGTAGGTACATCCCGAAAGCGCTGCCCAAGCACCGCCAACTCAAAGGGCACCCGCTGCTCACTCAGCTTGAACAGCACTGCAAAGAAATCCTCGGGATTTTTATCGTACTCCCAGCGATGATTCCAGATAATCCGCCGTGGGTGTACGCTTACCTGGGGAATAGCCGCTAGCGGCATTATTGGCACAGGTAACACTTTTGCCTGTTGGCGTAAGCGCTCTAACGGCTTAGCTGCTGGCAGGTTTTCAGGCATTTTTTTTAACAACCGCCGCGCACCGTCGAAAAAAGAGTCGCGGTTGTAGGCGCTATTAAACACCAGCGTATCCGCCGCCAACGCCGCGTATAAATTGACCATCTTGGCCTCTACCTGGGAGATCTGATCGCTAGACTCTGGGTAGGCAAACTGGTTTTCATGAAAGTAAACAATCTTTCTGGCACGCCCTAAATGCGGAAATAAGCCAACCAGCGTGGCAATATCGACCATCGAAGTGGCTAACACAACCTCATAGGGTTCACTCAGCGTCTCGTACTCTTTTAACCACCAACTCAATGGGTTACCGCGGATTCGCCACGAAAAGTGGCGTGGTGGCAAGCTAAGCAACGTCCAAGAGACATCACTTACTTCGGCCATCAGACTGTGAGCCCAATAGCGATGACTAACAGCCTCATAAGCAGACAATAATAAAACGCGCATAAACACCTTAATAAAAAGCCCACTAAGCGAAGTAAACAGCAGCCACTTGATGACAGACATGACGAGCATTCGGCCAAGGTCGTCTTGGCCTAACCTGTCGCGCTACATACACTCTAATCAAACACCTAACAACGACCCCTTTAGGGAGGGCATCATGGCCAAAGTACTCGTGGTCGACGACGAGCCCAATATTGTACTGTCTCTGGAATTTTTAATGGAGCAGGCAGGCTTTCAAGTTGTCACCGCCTACGACGGAGAAGCCGCACTCGAACGCATCAACGACTCAGCCCCCGATCTGCTGCTGCTTGATATTAGCCTGCCCGGAATCAGCGGTTTTGATGTACTTGAGCACCTTCGCCGTTCAGAAGCGACCGCTCAGCTGCCGGTCATTATGCTGACCGCCCATGGGCGAGATATCGAACGCGAAAAAGGCTTAGCACTAGGAGCTGATGACTACATTACCAAACCGTTTTCGACCCAGTCGTTAATTGAAAAAGTTAAATCACTGCTCAGTGGTAACCCGCAATGACCCGTAATGGGCTCCCTAAACGTCAGCGGCTCATTGGCCTATGGCTATTGCTAAGTGGTATCAGTTTGCTGGGGGGCGCTATTTTTGCTGCGTGGCTAGATGCTCAGCTTACGCCTACCGGCCTTACCCGTGTCGCGCTCTGGTTGGGCAGTTTTTCCGGCGGCGCGACGATCTTTTTAGTTGGCCTGCTACTAGAACGCATGCTATTCACCCCTCTCCGTCATTTACAGGTTCAATTGGCTAGGTTAGTGGCAAACCCAGATGCGCGTGATGAACACCCTCCAGAAGGTTGGCTGAAAGGGCTCGGCCCTGATCTGCGAAGAGTGCGTGAGAGTTGGCGCATTGATCGCAATCAATTAGCCACAGCGCATGCCGACGGCGCACGTAGCGCCGCAAAAATACGTCGCGAATTAGAAACGCTGCTGCAAGTACTCGAAACCCCCTTATTACTATGTGACCACCACCGCCGCTTGATGCTCTTCAACCAGGCTGCGGAAGATTTCTTTATCGATAATACGGCGCTGGGCTTGGGTAAACGCCTAGAGGCGCTGCTGCCCGTTGCCAGCCTGCAACAAGCGCTTAGCCAACTTCCCGCGGATGGTTCACCCCGCGAGCTGCTTGCCCCCTGTGATAACCGCTGGTTAAAGGTTGTGCTACGCCGAGTTCCTGGCAGTGATGGAGAAACACTACTAACGTTTAGCGATGCAACCGCGTCCTGGTCAAATGAAATGGGGGTTAGAGCAGAACTCGCCTCTAAGCTCCCCTTGTTACGCCAACATACGGCAAGCCTGACCAGCGCAGCGGATGCACTGATACAACTGCGCCATAACGGTGCGGAGAACCCTATGTTACGCCAGCGGTTCGAGCAGGTAATCCAAGAGGAAGGCGCGATCCTTGGCGATAATGTTGGTCAAATCGGACAGTTATTGGATGATTTGCAACATCAAGGTGAGCGTTTAACTCCCATGTGGTCGAATGACTTCTGGCAAGCCCTGGATGAACGCTTAGACCCAGCGCATCGACTCATCACCCCTGTTGGTATGCCTGCCTGGTTTAAAGGCGATGCACCGGCACTAATTGTTCTGTTTGATTCCTTAGTCAAGCATCTGAATTCTCACCTGCCGGTTAGCCATTTTGAAGGTGAGATATGCCTTGGCAACAAGCGGGTTTATTTGGACTTAATTTGGCAAGGCAGCCCCTTGCCAGAGCATGAACTAGCGAAGTGGCGTCGCCAGCCCCTGCCATCGCTACCGCTTAATCCGCTGGTGTCTGACGTACTGCGTCAGCATGCAAGCGATATTTGGAGTCTTGCTGATGATGATGCTATTCATGCGCGCTTGCGCCTGCCGCTACCGGCAATGGAGCGCGTTGGTGCGCCTCGTGAAACCGCACCTCCGCGACCAGAGTTCCATGATTTCGGCATTGCTGACCTGCCGCCACCCGATGAGGAATTGGCTAACCGCACGCTACGTAGCCTAGAGGTGGTTGCGTTTGATACTGAAACCACCGGCCTTGAGCTGCGCCGAGGAGATACAGTGATTAGCCTGGGGGCTTGTCGGGTGGTCAATGCGCGGCTATTGGCCAGCGAGGTCTTTGATCAAAAAGTCGATCCGAAACGCCCAATCCCCCCTGCCAGTACAGCCATACACGGATTGACAGATGCTGACGTGGCCGGTGCACCGCCCCTTGATATTGTCCTCACGCGCTTTCGAGATTACGTCGGTGAAGCGGTTCTATTAGCGCATAATGCCGCTTTTGATATGCTCGCCATTACTAACAAAGGGGTTGTCTTTGATTTGCCAGTTATCGATACCTTATTAATCTCAAGAGCATTAGACGAAGCCTTAGATGGACATGATTTAGATACCTTGGCACAACGCTACGACCTGACGTTTCCACCAGACACTCGCCACACGGCGCTTGGGGATGCCCGTGTAACCGCTGAGTTATGGCTAGCGTTGTTACCACGCCTTGAAGCACGTGGCGTGGATACGTTAGAGCAGCTGTTGGCGCTGCAGGCCAACGCGTTTGATCGCCAGGATGCCAGTGCCTCATGAAACATCCAGGCTCACGGCAAATCGAGCGTTTAATAGCCTTATTCGCCCTAGCAATACTGCTCTTCAGCCCCCCGCTGATTATCATGGTTGACCGGCTCACCGGTTTGAGCATGAGCGGGTTACCGCTGTATCTGTTTGTTGCTTGGGGCGTGGTAATTGGCCTCGCCGCTTGGTTAATGGAACAACGCTCGGGACGCTGATCATGCGAACAGATGCAGTGATTCTAGGAACAGCATTTGGCTATTTGGCGCTGCTGTTTGTCGTCGCCGCGTGGGGGGATCGCCGTGCCGAGCAAGGTCGATCATTAATTGGCTCGCCCACGGTATATGCGCTATCGATTGCCGTTTACTGCACCGCCTGGACATTCTATGGCAGCGTAGGGCGGGCGGCGGCATATGGCCCTAGCTTCCTACTTATCTATCTTGGTCCCACTCTGGCGATGCTTCTCGCCCCTGTCATCATTCGTAAAATGGTACGCATCGCATCCCGCCAGCGCATCACTTCTATTGCTGACTTCATTAGTGCTCGTTATGGCAAAAGCACGAGTTTAGGCGCACTCGTTGCATTAATGGCTCTCATTTGTATTACGCCCTACATTGCACTGCAGTTAAAAGCGATCACTGTTAGCCATGCCGTACTGGTGAACTATCCCAATACAGCGGATGCCACCCTGGTTGATGAGCGTTTCTGGCTGGACAAATCGCTTTGGGTCGCCTTAGTACTTGCGGTATTTATTATACTTTTCGGCACGCGCCACCTAGATGCCAGTGAGCGTCATGAGGGAATGGTTGCTGCTATTGCCTTGGAATCAGTGGTGAAGCTAATTGCGTTTATGGCCGTCGGTATTTTTGTGGTGTTTGTGTTGTATGAAGGCCCCGGCGCACTATTCGACAGCGTTGCCATGGTGCCTGAAGTGGCGGATAAAATGGGGCTGACAAGTGTACCAGGCGGTGCCACTGGCTGGGCCGGAATGCTAGTACTCGCATTTCTGGCCTTTTTAACCCTGCCTCGCCAGTTCCAGGTGCTGGTTGTCGAAAACGTCGATGAACAGCATTTAGCCAGGGCAAGCTGGTTATTTCCGCTTTATATGTTGCTCATCAACCTATTTGTTATTCCTATTGCCCTTGCTGGCCTATTGTTAGGTGCTGGCGCAGGCGACTCCGATAGTTTTGTGCTGACACTGCCCCTCTCTGCAGGGCTTGAAGGGTTACCCTTGCTGGTATTTATAGGCGGTCTTTCAGCAGCAACCGGCATGGTGATTGTTGAAACGATTGCACTTTCTACCATGGTAAGCAATCAGCTCATTATGCCTTTGCTGCTAAGAACACAACGCCTTCACCTGAGCACGTCCGGCGAGCTGGCGGATTGGCTATTGGGTATTCGCCGCATTGCCATCGTTTTGATACTGCTGCTTGGCTATCTATACCACGCGCTGATTGGTGACTCCTACAGCCTTGTCACTATCGGGCTTGTCTCCTTCGCGGGGGTCGCACAATTTGCCCCAGCTCTGTTAATCGGCCTTTACTGGCGCGGTGCGACCCGCCAAGGAGCCACCGTTGGCTTAATCGCAGGCTTTTTAGTCTGGTGCTATACGTTACTGCTGCCGGGTTTTGCCCAATCCGGTTGGTTAGATGCAACATTTCTAACTCAGGGGCCATGGGGCATTACATGGCTGATGCCTTACCGCTTATTTGGCCTAGAAGATTGGGATATTTATTCCCACGCACTGCTGTGGAGTATGTTGGCAAATGTCGGCTTACTGATTGGCGTGTCACTTTTTAGCCGTCCTACGCCACTTGAGCAAACCCAAGCCGCCCTGTTTACTGAAGCCTTACACCCCAACTTGCAAACGACCTCTTTATGGAGAGGCCAGACGACTCAAGGCGCCTTAAAAGCGCTGTTGATTCGCTACCTTGGCAATCAAGTCACCCATCGTGTGTTTAACCAAAGCATTAATAAAAGCGACTATCGCTCAGACGACCCGGCGACAGCCGATCTAATTACCCGTTCAGAGCAGGCACTGGCAGGCTCACTTGGCAGTGCATCAGCGCGCGTACTGATCAATTCTGTAGTACGCGGAGAAGCACTGGATCTTGAGTCGATTTTGAGCATTTTAGACACCACGTCACAAACCCTGGAATACAACCGTCGGCTAGAGCAAAAATCTCAAGAATTAGTCGCCGTCAGTGACGAGCTACGCAGCGCCAATGAACAGCTGCGCGAGCTTGATCGCTTGAAAGATGAATTTGTCGCCATGGTAAGTCATGAGCTGCGAACCCCGCTAACCTCGATACGCGCGTTTGCCGAAATATTACGCGATAGCGATCAACTACCCGATGAAAAACGCCAACATTTTCTTGGTGTTATTGTCCATGAGAGCCAACGTCTTTCGCGTTTAATCGAGGAAATTCTTGACCTTGCGCGCTTAGAAAGCGGTCGCCTGACGCTTCATCCTGTCACCCTCGACCTAGCAGCCCTAGCGAGGCAGAGCATCGATGCGGTTGCCCGCTTACATGAAGATCGAGGTATTACCCTGGATATCAGTTTAGCGGCTGACCCCGCTATGGTGGTCGGTGATCAAGACCGCTTGGAGCAAGTCATCATTAACTTGCTCGATAACGCCAGTAAATTCGCTGACCGCCAGCAGCCTCAAGTGCGGCTGGCACTTTATCGGCATCGCAATCATTTTCGTTTAAGCGTTGAAGATAACGGGCCAGGTATCAGCGCTGACGAGCGTGAGCGCGTATTTGAGAAATTTCATCAAATACAGCAAAGCGGCGAGACACCACGCGGACGCCCCAAAGGTAGCGGCCTTGGTTTACCTATCAGTCGCGGCATAATTGCTCACCTTGGTGGAAGGCTATGGGTGGAAGATGCTAAAACGCTGGGGGGCGCATGCTTAACCCTAGAGCTGCCAGCAGCCCCAAAGGAGTCAACTCTAGGTAACTCTTCGCAACTTACGGAGGAATAGCCGTTATAAGCGCTTTACTTGATTAACAAACGCTTTGATTTGCTGTAAATCAAATTTCAGCAACAGCCGCTCATCATCACGAAGGCGTCGCAGGTCCACCCAACCGTCGGCGGTCTGCCCACAAGACTTATTGTGGCGTTGCTGCTCTAAAAGCAAGTGCTGAATACGGCTAAAGGCAGCTAGCAATAAGTTCGACTGCTCCTTCGTCAACGCACGAGTGAAATGGGCAAGTGCCGTTAATCGTTCACGGGTGCCTATCTCACTTCTCTGGTAGCGCACACAGAGTAATCGGGCAGCGCTTATTAACGGCATCAATGCTTGTCGCTTGAGATCGATTGCTTGGTCATAGGGAGCTGCTAGCCCAGGATGTGAAGCAATGCGGCCAAACCGGTCAAGCGCCACCGGCAGCTCATCTAACAACGCCGCCATTTCATTCATGAACAAAGGCGCGCTTGAGAGAGTTGAACGCACCCGTTGGCCTAACGCTTGTGCGAGTTCAGGGTTCCCCGCCACAGGATAAAAATCAAGCCATATATTGGTTTGCTGCACCCGCTTAACCTGGCGATCCGCACTCCAAATTACAAATTGCTGCTGCCATTCGCTCAAGCGTTTGCGCCACATTGGCCAACGCGCCATGACATGGCCACGGCAAAGCGGAATGCCTGCTTCATCTAAGCGCTGTGTAAAACGCTCGCCTAGCGCCTGAAAGTAGCCATCAACTTCAACGTGTCGAGTGTCAGGATAGTCGTCAATAATCAGCGCATTGTCCTGGTCAGGCCCCAGCAAGCTTTCAAAGCGTGCCGCCGAGCCGAGGGTAACAACACAGTAATCCACCGGCGGCTTCCCCCACCCTTGCGCCTGCATCTCATCTAGTGCGGCGGCAATCGATTGACGATAAAGCCAAGCGATGTGGTCGCTAATGAGTTCGCTAATACGCCAAGCAGGCAAGTCATAACGCAGCAATGTCTCAACAAAAGAGAGCTGTGCGGCATAGGCGTCAGATAAGGATGGATTAAAAAGAGAGGTATGCGCGTAAAAATCGCGAAGTGGAGCGCTTAGCGCCGAGATATCCAATGAGCCATGATGACATACCAAGGAGCGCCAAGGGGAAGCACGATAGACCATGTGCATACTCCGCTCCTCAACTAAACGAAAAGCTTGCTAGGTTTCACTAGCATTACGAGGATCAGCGGTAAACATCTCCTCACCCACTTCATCAATAAAGCGCTGCGCTTTAGCGACCATCATCGCATCGCAGGCATCACGGCCTGGCAACATGTCAGAGCGTTCAAAGCGGTGCTCGTGAGTAACGCCCTCGCCATCTAACTTACGGATCCAACCGCTAACGCGAAACTGCCCACTTTGGTTATCAGGCTGAGACACAATCAAATACTCTTTATATTCAACTGGCTCGGCCGCTTTGGTGCTTCCATCCGAGGCGCCAGCCCCCGCGCCACCCAACAGGCCAGAAAATAGTTTTTTAAACATTCGCTCTCCTTCACATTAAAAGCGGCCAGACGTCGCCTGGCCGCTTAGCATGCTTAGCTCTGTTGACGACCTTTACCGGCAGCAATCCGCAGACGCAATGCATTCAGCTTAATAAAGCCTTCTGCGTCTTTTTGATCGTATGCGCCCGCATCATCTTCAAACGTTGCAATCGACTCATCAAACAACGACTGCTCAGACTTACGCCCTACAACCGTTGCATTGCCTTTATAGAGCTTCATGCGAACAACGCCCGCAACGTTTTTCTGTGTTTCGTCGATCGCCGCTTGTAGCATACGGCGCTCAGGGCTCCACCAATAACCGTTGTAGATCACTTCAGCATATTTAGGCATTAGTTGATCTTTCAAGTGCGCTTCTTCACGGTCAAGCGTCAACGACTCAATAGCGCGGTGAGCACGCAGCATGATCGTGCCCCCTGGTGTTTCATAGCAACCACGGGACTTCATACCGACATAGCGGTTTTCAACAATATCCAGGCGACCAATACCATTATCGCCACCTAGTTTATTAAGCTTTTCAAGCACTTCATGAGGCTTAAGCGTTTCACCATCAATAGCGACGATATCGCCATTCTCAAACGTCAGCTCGACATAAGTCGGCTGCTCAGGCGCGGCTTCAGGAGAAACACTCCAACGCCACATGTCCTCTTCTGCTTCGGCCCATGGGTCTTCCAAAATGCCGCCTTCATAAGAAATATGCAGCAGGTTGGCATCCATGGAGTACGGTGATTTTTTCTTTTTATTTGAGAAATCAACCGGGATGCTGTGCTCGTCACAGTAAGCCATCAATTTCTCACGCGACGTGAGATCCCACTCGCGCCAGGGCGCAATAACCTTCACACCAGGTTTAAGCGCGT
The DNA here is from genome assembly GCF_007989605.1 of Vreelandella venusta. Classification (GTDB taxonomy): domain Bacteria; phylum Pseudomonadota; class Gammaproteobacteria; order Pseudomonadales; family Halomonadaceae; genus Vreelandella; species Vreelandella venusta. The sequence continues at coordinate 118,263 of NZ_BJUL01000006.1, forward strand.
AACCACCCAGTTCAAAACGAACCTGATCGTTACCTTTCCCCGTTGCACCGTGAGAAATGGCATCAGCGCCCGTCTCATTAGCAATTTCGATTAAGCGCTTAGCAATCAACGGACGAGCGATAGAAGTACCGAGCAGATACTCGCCTTCATAGATAGTGTTCGCCCGGAACATTGGGAATACGTAATCGCGAACAAATTCCTCGCGAAGATCTTCGATATAGATCTCTTTAACACCCAGTGCCTGAGCCTTAGCACGTGCGGGCTCGACTTCTTCACCTTGACCGATGTCGGCTGTAAAGGTCACTACCTCGCAGTTGTAGGTCTCTTGCAACCACTTAACGATAACGGATGTGTCCAGGCCGCCTGAATACGCCAGCACAACCTTTTTGACATCGGACATTCTTTACTCCTTGTTCATGAAAAGTAGTTCACCCAAACGACACCGCGCTGAGCGCGGTGTAATAACATAAACTACGAGTATAGCGCTCTCAATGCTCAGCGAATACCGTCAACGACGCCTAAGGGGTAAAGCTGCTAGAATCATAGCCAACAAAGGGGTTGCTTTAACCACTTATTCTAACTAATTACTCGCTTTACTAAGGAGAGCTGCATGAGCGAGGCATTTGCCCGCGAATTGATGGCCCAACGTTTTCGCAGTTATCTGCCGGTTGTCATTGATTTAGAAACGGGTGGGTTTAACGCCCAAAGTGACGCAGTACTCGAAATTGCCGCCGTGACGCTCACCATGGACCCTGACGGTAATTTATTACCCGACGCCACTTACGCGTATCACATTCATCCGTTTGAAGGCGCGAACGTCGAGCAATCTGCGCTTGATTTCACAGGCATTAATCTAGATGACCCGCTGCGTCGCCAAGTGGCGCTAAGCGAATCTGAAGCGCTAGGTGAAATTTTTCGCCCCATCCGCAAATCAATCAAGGCACATGGGTGCTCACGGGCAATACTGGTTGGTCATAATGCTGCCTTTGATCATGGCTTCCTAAATGCGGCAGCGAACCGCTGCGGCGTGAAACGGAACCCATTCCACCCTTTTTCCAGCTTTGACACAGCAACCCTGGCAGGTTTTGTGTACGGCCAAACAGTGCTTGCTCGTGCATGTCGAGCGGCAGGCATCGAGTTTGATAACAAGTCCGCCCACTCGGCACGCTACGATACCGAGCGTACAGCAGAACTCTTCTGTGCGATGGTCAACCGCTATAAAGACTTAGGCGGATGGCGGCTGGCTCAGCAGGAACAGGAACTGGACGACAGCGAGTGATGAGCCTCCAAGATGCACCCACAGTGGCTTTGCGCTAAACTTCGCGGCTGCATGCCACGTGTTTGCACGATATTTCTACGTAAGCGTGTCATTAGTGGTATGCGTGCCGTTAGTGCGCGCTGCTTAATGCACGATTATGAAAACAAGCAAAGGGGCATTATTTCCTCTTTGCTTACAGACTGTTTTAACTACCCGTTTTCAGGAGATGAGACGTTTCCATGGCTCAGCATAATGCCTTTTACGCCCAGTCCGGTGGCGTTACCGCCGTCATCAATGCCAGCGCCTGTGGCGTTATCGAAGCTTGCAGGCAAGCGCCCGATCAGATTGGCAAGGTATATGCCGGTCATAACGGCATTATCGGTGCCTTAACGGAAGACCTCATCGATGTGACTCAAGAGAGCGATGAATCGATTGCTGCCTTGCGCCATACACCTGGCGGTGCCTTTGGTTCCTGCCGCTACAAGCTGAAAGATATTGACACCCACCGTGCTCAATATGAACGCTTGATCGAAGTTTTCAAAGCCCACGATATTCGCTACTTCTTCTACAATGGCGGCGGTGATAGCGCAGACACCTGCCTTAAAGTGTCCCAACTGTCTGAAAAGCTCGGCTATCCGCTAACCGCGATTCATGTGCCGAAAACCGTTGATAACGATCTGCCTATTACTGATAACAGCCCCGGCTTTGGTAGCGTTGCCAAATATATTGCCACCTCTACCCGTGAAGCCTCGCTGGATATTGCGTCTATGTGCGCCACATCCACTAAGGTATTCGTCCTTGAAGTGATGGGACGTCATGCTGGCTGGATTGCAGCAGCAGGCGGCTTAGCGGGAGAAGGCGAAGGCGAACCGCCTCACCTGATTATCTTTCCTGAAGTATCGTTTGACCGTAAAGCGGTCATGGCGCGCGTTGAAGAGTGCGTTCAGAAGTACGGCTATTGCGTCATCGTTGTCTCTGAAGGCGCACGCTATGAAGATGGTACTTTCCTTGCCGATGCAGGTAATACCGATGCCTTTGGTCACCGCCAATTAGGTGGCGTAGCACCAACCCTGGCAGGAATGGTGAAGCAAGACCTGGGCTATAAGTACCACTGGGCAGTTGCTGATTATTTACAGCGCGCGGCGCGTCACTTGGCCTCTAAAACCGACGTTGAACAAGCCTATGCAGTGGGCCGCGAGGCGGTAACATTAGCACTTGCAGGTAAAAATGCCATGATGCCTGCCATTCGCCGTATTTCCCAGGCTCCCTATCAGTGGGATGTCATCTCGGCGCCGCTGTCACAAGTGGCTAACCAAGAAAAATTCATGCCACGGGATTTTATTAGCGAAAACGGTTTTGCGATTACCCCCGCTTGCCGAGAGTATCTCTCTCCGCTCATCCAGGGCGAGGATTTCCCTCCGTTTGAAAACGGCCTACCTAAAGTGGCTAAGCTGAAGCTGGCAAAAGTCGCGCAAAAACTGCCTAAATTCACGCTGTAAATAGTTAGCGTGTCATAAAAACGGGGCGATGAAATCATTCATCGCCCCGTTTTTTTGTGGTTAGTATTTATTAATTGAACAACGTTACGCTTCTAGCGCAACAACCAGGAAAGCACCAATAAGAGCAGCAGAATACCCGCCACCCCCTGCCAAAAACGCCGTGACTCTTGGCGAGGCTCCTCACGGCTTGGCACGCGCCCCAACGGGACTCTTAATGCATGCAGAAATTCGGAGAGCCGCCTAAAACGGAGTGCGCGCTGAGGATCTAGCGCACGGCGCAACGCATCATCAAGCTCCGTCGATATTTCTGGGTTAGTTGTTCGAGCACTACGGTAGCTGAGCTCTTCGAGATCGGTGTGGCTGCGCAGTCGATTAGGCGTCAACGTATAAGGCAATGCCCCTGTCAGCAACCAATAGACCGTTGATGCTAATGAGTACTGATCGCTACGTCGACCTACGCTATCACCTAGTGCGTACTCAGGGGCCGTGTGTTCGTTAAAACCAATTTGGCGGAGTAGCTCGCCCGAGTGGCGATGGCCATCCACCTCGCGCATGTGGCAGGCGCTGAAATCTGCCAATACAAGCTTGCCATGGGGGTCGATCAGCACATTATCCGGGGTAATTTGCTGATGAATGATATCGCGATGATGCAACGCTTGAACCGCCTTACCCAGTTGATTGGCGATATCCAGGCGCTGCACCAAACTCGCTTGCGGGTGCCTTTCTGCCCACTGGCGGAGCGTTTCACCTTCAACGTGCTGCATTAAGTAATAAAGGTAGCGGCGTGGCCGTGACGACTGCATTACTTTAACGACAAAGGGCGAATTTACACGCTCGACCACCCATTGCTGCAGTAAAAAATGTTCCAGATACGCGTTACGCAGTGAGAGTTCTGGGCTGGGTGCCTTCATCACCATTTCACGCTCTGAATGCACATCGCGGACGCGATAAACTCTAGATTGCGCATTACGTGATAGCACCGACAGCACTTCAAGCCCGTCAAACCGTTCTCCTGGCGTCAGCTCGGGGGGAATAGGCAAGTCACCATAAATAAGCCCGGGGTGATCTTCTGACTCTTCCGGCAGTTCATCAATACGTAGTATCTGGAAGCAAAATTGATCGCCGCCATATCCCCTATCTTGGGCACGCTGCTTTGCCTCGCTTGCTAGGCACTCACAGGCGGCGTCTAGATCACTGGCATTTTGGCGGATCAGACGAACATAATCAGATGGCATTAAGGTGCCACGGACCCCCTGAGTAGTGAAAACAAAAAAGTCGCCCTGTTTAAGCGCTAGATGGGTATAGTCGATATCGACGCTGCCATCCATTCCCAAAGCACGCGAGGGATAACGGTAGCCGCCAATATCGGTTACATGGTCGCGGGTTAACTGCTCGAACTCAGCGCCTCGCAAGCGAAAAACTAACGTATCCCCCATATGAAATAGGTGCGCTTCACGCTCGCGAAAGACCATCGCGGATAGCGAAGATACGAAACTTCCTTCTTTAACATGCTTGCTTTGGCTGTAGCACCAACCATTGAGAGCGCGCAGTACCCGGGTTGCCGACGTTTTCGTGTCCCAATGATCAGGCGTAGAGTAATAGTCAGCCAAAAAACCACGAACACTTAAATCACCTGCCTGTTTAGCTAAGGTGTTACGAGAAATCGAGTCACTAATAACTGCGCAACCCCCTTTTACTTTCAACAGCTGCGCATCAGGCAACCGCACCGACATAGAGCTACGGTGCAGACGTCTATCAGGGGCTACAAAGGCTTGGCCATAACTAATTAGTAACTGGGCGTGCGCCAACTCATCCTCCTGGGCTTTAGGCTCTTCATGGGAACCACACAGTGGTTATGATACACGCTGATCATGAGAAGCGATGCCCGCCAAACGTCGTGGTGGCGAAAAACGATGCTTATTTTTGGATTCGTTGTCATTGTTAGCGGCACACACCTATGTCGCATTGGTAATCCACTAGCCAACTTCGTATAATTCTCCGCCATTAATGCAATGCATCAACTGCTTAGCCTTCGCACGACATAAGCCAAGCTAAGATAAGCCAAGCCAAGGAATAAACGATGAACTTCGATAACATCCCCGCTGGAAAGGATCTGCCCAACGATATTTACGTGGCGATCGAAATTCCTGCTAATCATGCGCCGATTAAGTATGAAATCGACAAAGATATGGGTGCCCTTCTGGTTGACCGCTTCATGGCAACCCCCATGTTTTATCCGGCTAACTACGGCTTTATTCCCCACACCCTGGCAGACGATGGCGACCCGCTGGACGCCTTAGTCGTTACCCCCCACCCCGTAGCTCCGGGCAGCATCATTCGCGCTCGCCCTGTTGGCATTTTGAATATGACCGACGAAGCCGGCGAAGATGCAAAATTGGTGTGCGTCCCGCATCCCAAACTGAGCACGTTGTATGACGATATTCAAGAAGTGACAGATCTTCCTGAACTACTGCGTCAGCAAATCGCTCACTTTTTCGAGAACTATAAAGATCTCGAAAAAGGTAAGTGGGTGAAAGTAGAGTCTTGGGAAGGTGTTGAAGCGGCACGCAAAGCGATCGAAAAATCAGTTGCGGCGTACCAAAAAGCTTAACCTATCGGGTTGAGCAATAACGCCAGACCTCGCTTCCTCTTAAAGGCTGCCCACGTGGCAGCCTTTTGTTTTTTCTGCCGCTTAATTCCGAGTTCTGAGGTTTAACATTAACGCAGCATGAAGAAGCGCGTCACGTCACCGCAGCATCTACGCTGACTTCACAAGGTAGGATATGCTATTTCAAAATTTCCCTGATACATCTGCGTAAGGATACTTCGTGTTGTCTTTTAAGCGTTTAAGCTTGTTACTGTTACTTTGCTGGCTTCCCCTGCTAGCCCACGCTCAGTGGTTTTCCTCTTCCAGCAATCAAAGCGACTTTTTACCTGTTCTAGAGGCCTTTCAGCCTACCGCTTGGCATGATGGCAACGCCATTTATATTGGTGTCGATATTGCCGACGACTACTATTTATACCGCCACCAATTTAGCGTTAGCAGCAAAACGGACGCTGTATCCCTTGATGAGCCGCTACTTCCGCAAGGAACATTCACAACTGATGAATTCATGGGCGATGTGTATGTTTTTCGCGACCGATTAGTCTTTGAAACCCCATTTACCCCTGCCTATAGCGGCCCGATCAATATTGAACTAACGTTCCAAGGCTGTGCCGACGCAGGTCTCTGCTATCCGCCGGAAACCCTGTCGCTTGACGCTTCAGAGTCATCCCCCCCCTCGGCCTTTGCTGACTGGGACGCTGCAGATCAAGCACAGGCAGGCGCAGATGACAGCAATACCCAGCAAATTAGCCAAACTGCGAACACAAATAGCAGCGCTGAATTCTCAGCCCCACAAAGCGAAGATAGCCGCTTTAATGCCTTGCTCGGCAGCGCCAGCCTCCCTCTTGCCTTAGGGTTATTTTTTATCGCCGGACTGGGGCTTACTTTCACGCCCTGTGTACTACCGATGATACCTATTTTGTCTTCCATTATCGTAGGACAAAAACCAACTCGGCCCCGAGCATTTGTACTCTCAGCCAGCTATGTTTTGGGCATGGCATCCACCTATGCGTTAGTCGGCGTATTAATGGGACTGTTCGGCGCGGGATTAAATCTTCAAGCCCACCTACAATCAGCGCCGGTGCTAGCTACTTTTGCTGTTCTATTTACGCTATTTGCTTTAGCTATGTTCGGAGCGTTTGACTTAAGAGTTTCGCCGCGACTGGCCGCCAAAATTGACGGCTGGCAAGCACGCGCACAGCAAAGCGGTCCTGCGGGCTTAGCCCTAGCAGGCGCTCTATCAGTATTAGTGGTTTCCCCCTGTGTAACGGCCCCACTTGCCGGTGCGTTGGTGTTTATTTCCTCAACCGGAAACGCAGCCATGGGTGGGGCTGTTTTATTTGCACTAGGTCTAGGCATGGGTGTGCCACTGCTATTAGTGGGCACCTTTGGAGCAACGCTGCTACCCCGCTCAGGCGCTTGGATGAACGGCGTTAAAATTGCTTTTGGGTTGCTGTTACTGGGCGTTGCCATTTGGATGGTTGAGCGATTAGTACCGCCTTCGATAGCGCTTTTGCTCTGGGCAGCGCTGGCGATAGGTAGCGCACTCATGTTGGGCGCCTTAAACATGAATCAGCCACAAGGCTGGCCTAAAGCACGACAAACGTTAGGATTGATGTTACTGGCATGGGGCATTGCCCTTGTCATTGGCGCTGCCCAAGGCGGCAGTAACCCATTGCGCCCTTTAACGGTATCCAGCTCCTCATCGGACAGCGGCACACCGCAAGCCAAACTGGCTTTTCAGCAAGTTGATGAGCTGAGCGCACTTGAAACAGCACTCTCGGAAGCCGCAAGCGCTCAACAGCCTGCCTTTGTTAATTTCACTGCTGACTGGTGCATCTCCTGCAAACTAATGGAACGCGATGTTTTTCCAGACCCCAATGTGGTCACAGCATTGAACGATTTCCGCCTGATCGAGGTCGATGTCACCGATACAGATGCTCAAAGCCGAGAGCTGCTTAACCGGTTTAACTTATTCGGCCCACCAAGCCTACTTTTTTTTAGCCAGGGAGAAGAAGTGCGAGATGCACGCATTCAAGGCGAAATAACTGCGCCCCAGTTAGTGCAGCACCTGGAAGCGTTACGCCGCTGGCAACAAGGCTGAGCCGGAGCCTAAAGCCACCTTGTGTCGCGAACGTCGTCAAACAGTTGTTTAAATCACCAACAACGAGCTTATGTCGACCTTCACTAGACATGCCGGTACTTTTTCGGCAAACTTCGCAGCCATATCTGCTAAAATCCTCATTTTTTAGGACTTAGCGCCGGGTAACGTTCAACATCGTGCAGCGTTCTGTTCATTTTCAGACAAGGTTTACTGCGCTGTAACGACACGTAATGCAGCTGGCTGTACCACAGCCAACTGCATTACGATTAACCTTCATCACTTTTGGGGCAACAGGTATGGATATTCGTAAAGTTAAAAAACTGATTGAACTCCTCGAAGAATCAAACATTAGCGAAATTGAAATTCAGGAAGGCGAAGAGTCAGTCCGCATCAGCCGCCATCCTAATGGTGCAACATGGCAGCCTCAGCCAATGCCACAGTATGCTCAAATGGCTCCTATGCAGCAGGCACCCGCTCAATCCAGCGCCCCGGCTGCCGAGGCAGAGTCCCCAAGCGCAAGCTACCAAGGTGAAGCGGTTAATTCACCCATGGTAGGTACGTTCTACCGTAGCCCAGCACCGGGCGCAAAATCGTTCGTGGAAGTTGGCGATACGGTTAAGCAAGGCGATACGGTATGTATCGTTGAAGCAATGAAAATGATGAATCAAATTGAAGCCGATCGCGACGGCGTCGTCGAGGCCATCCTTGTGGAAGACGGTGAGCCGGTGGAATTCGATCAACCTATGATCGTCATCGCTTAATCTTTCACAACAACACGGGTGGATTCTCCCATGCTGGACAAGGTACTTATCGCAAACCGCGGCGAGATTGCCCTTCGTATTCTCCGGGCCTGTAAAGAGCTAGGCATTAAAACCGTTGCGGTTCACTCCAAAGCCGACCGTGAATTGATGCATGTTCGCTTGGCCGACGAAGCGGTATGCATCGGCCCCGCTTCCTCAGCGCAGTCGTACTTGAATATTCCTGCATTAATAAGCGCTGCTGAAGTGACGGACTCAAGCGCCATTCATCCTGGCTATGGCTTTCTCTCGGAAAACGCCAACTTTGCTGAGCAGGTTGAGCGCTCTGGCTTTACCTTTATTGGCCCGCGCGCGGAAACTATCCGCCTAATGGGTGATAAAGTTAGCGCCATTGAAGCAATGAAGGCTGCAGGTGTTCCTACCGTGCCTGGCTCAGACGGCCCGTTAGGTGATGATGATGCTACCAACCTAGCCACAGCACGCCGCATTGGCTATCCGGTAATTATCAAAGCGGCTGCCGGCGGTGGTGGCCGCGGTATGCGGGTGGTACACACCGAAGGCCATCTGCTTTCAGCCATTACTGTCACCCGCACTGAGGCGCACTCGGCATTTGGCGATGGCACGGTTTACATGGAAAAATTCCTTGAGAAACCCCGCCATGTTGAAGTTCAGGTGCTAGCTGACGGGCAAGGCAATGCTATCCACCTTTATGATCGCGACTGCTCTTTACAGCGTCGTCACCAAAAGGTTCTGGAAGAAGCGCCTGCTCCTGGCATCAACCCGGAAGCGCGTGCAAAGGTGCTCGAAGCATGTCGCCAAGCGTGTCTCGAAATTAACTATCGTGGCGCGGGCACCTTCGAGTTCCTATACGAAGATGGTGATTTCTTCTTTATTGAAATGAATACCCGTGTACAGGTAGAGCACCCTGTCACCGAGATGGTCACAGGCGTAGATATCGTTAAGGAACAGTTGCGCATTGCCTCCGGCCTGCCACTTTCGATTCGCCAAGAAGACGTAAAGATCAATGGCCATGCCTTTGAGTGCAGGATTAATGCGGAAGACTCACGTACGTTTATGCCCTCCCCGGGCAAAGTCACTCTGTTCCATGCCCCCGGTGGCCTTGGCGTGCGTATGGACTCTCATCTGTACACTGGCTACACCGTACCGCCTCATTATGATTCACTGATTGGCAAGCTAATCACCTGGGGAGCTGATCGCGAGATTGCCCTAACGCGTATGCGCAACGCCCTAGATGAGCTACTGGTTGAGGGGATCAAGACCAATATTGACCTGCAAAAAGATTTGGTGAGAGATAGTTATTTCCGCCAAGGCGGCGTCAATATTCACTATCTTGAAAAGAAACTCAGTAGCTAATATCTGCAAAAGCGATATAGATAGCTGATAATGCTCAACGGGGTGGCCATAGCCACCCCGTTATTGTTTTACCTTTGCGTGAATGCACGTACGCAGTGGAGATTACTGATGCCCTGGCTCCAACTCAAAGCCCATGTTGCTCCAGAACAAGCCGAACTACTCGAAGATCTACTGCTAGAGGAAGGCGCAACGGCCATTGGCCTACAAGACGCCCATGATGATCCCGTCTTCGAACCTGAGCGAGGTACTACCCCGCTTTGGCAAGATACAATTCTGACCGGCCTATATGACGACTTAGGTGGCGTTGAAGCCATGCTTGAGCGTATTCAGGCCGCTTGGTCTGAGCAAGTCCCCGGCGAACCCTGCCCAACGATTGAGTATGAACTATTAGCCGACAGAGACTGGGAAAGAGAGTGGATGGATGACTTTACGCCGTTGCGAATGGGCCAACGGCTATGGATTGTGCCGAGCTGGCATGAGCCACCAGAAGCCAATGCTGTCAATCTCATTCTTGACCCAGGCCTTGCATTTGGCACTGGCACCCACCCCACGACAGCGCTTTGCCTGGAGTGGTTGGATAGCCTGGCAGTTAGTGGCGAACTGGAAGATAAAACCGTTCTGGATGTGGGCTGCGGCTCCGGCATTCTTGCCATTGCCGCACTAAAGCTCGGTGCTATCCATGCGGACGCCACTGATATAGATCCACAGGCACTTCAGGCAAGCCGAGACAATGCGGCGCGCAATCAGATTAGCGACGCACAATTGTCGCTTTACTATCCAGAACAACTGAACGACGGCCACTACCCCGTCGTCACGGCTAATATTCTAGCGGGACCATTAGTTGAGTTAGCCCCAATGATTGCAGGTCATGTCGCGCCCGGCGGACAAATAGCACTGTCTGGCATTTTAGCTAACCAAGCGGATGAGGTCTTGCAAGCCTACGAAGCCCAGGGCTTGACAATGGAAGAGCCCACAATTCGCGAAGGGTGGGTTCGCCTATCAGGCCACCGCGCTGTTTAATCTAGCCAACGGCCTTCACCCCATCGCCGAGTAGGCGTATCATACGCCCCCTTGAAACGCCTACTCGGCGATTATTATCTGTATCAACAGCGCAGCACAATGACCACACAAAACTTTCAGCCACCAATGATAGGGCCTTACCAGTTACCCAACCAAGTTATCTTGGCGCCGATGGCTGGCGTTACCGACCGCCCGTTTCGCCAACTTTGTAGGCGTTTAGGTGCGGGATGGGTGGTCGGCGAAATGGTGACAGCTGACCCCTCTCTTTGGCATACCCGAAAGTCCAAGCTACGTATGGATCACCAAGGCGAGCCTGACCCACGGGTTGTACAAATTGCCGGGGGAGATGCTGAAATGCTGGCCAATGCTGCGCGCCTTAACGCCGAACTAGGCGCCCAGGTGATTGATATCAACATGGGATGCCCGGCTAAAAAGGTCTGTAATAAGGCGGCTGGCTCTGCCCTAATGCGTGATGAAGCGCTTGTAGCCGAGATTCTGGACGCCGTTGTTAAGGCTGTTGATATTCCAGTTACCTTAAAAATCCGCACAGGCTGGTCAGCTGAAGCTAACAATGGCCTACGCATTGCTAAACTCGCGGAATCCGCAGGCATCCAAGCCTTAGCAGTACATGGACGTCATCGAGAGCAGCGCTATACTGGATGGGCTGAGTACGACACTATCGCTGAAATTAAGTCGCACCTGACGATACCGGTAATCGCCAATGGGGATATTACCAGCCCTCAAAAGGCCAAAGAGGTCTTGTCATATACAGGTGCAGATGCAGTAATGATTGGCCGCGGAGCGCAAGGTAACCCATGGATATTCGAGCAGATTACCCACTACCTTGCCCATGGTGAGCTGCTAACACCCGCGACTCTTGATGAGCGCCGCGACGTTCTCAATGAACACTTACAAGCTCTGCACACGTTTTACGGCGATACAATGGGTGTTCGTATAGCACGCAAACACCTTGGTTGGTACTTGAATGAAGACCCGCGCTTCAACGACAAACAGTATTATCTGCTGAAGCAGCAATTTAATGCGCTTGCCACCCCAGCATCGCAACTTGATTGGATTAATGATGCCATGACGCAAGACGCTGCAGAGCGTCTGCTAGCTAAAGGAAGCCATGCTGCATGACTGAACGCGACCTGCTTTCGAACGAGCTCTCTCACCGTCTTACAGGCACTCTGGCAGACCCTGCCGCGAGCGCACCGCCTCAACCACTTAGAGAAGCGGTTGAAACGGCGATACGTCGTTACTTCGAGCATCTCGATGGCAGCCAGGCAACTGATCTCTACGCGATGGTGATGGCCGAAGTAGAAGCGCCACTACTTAGCTGCGTAATGGAACATACTGAAGGCAACCAAACCCGCGCCGCGGATGTATTGGGCTTAAACCGTGGCACATTGCGCAAAAAACTTAAGCTCTATGGATTGATTGAAGGTGACGCCCCATAAGGGGCGTTGTTGTTTGTAATTTTCGATGTTAACTCCTTGACTCTGCACACGAGCACTCTAATGGCTGATAGTACTGCTACCCCCGTCCGTCGCGCCCTTTTGAGCGTATCCGATAAAACCGGCATTGTTGAATTCGCCCGCGGCTTAAGCCAGCACGGCGTAGAACTTCTGTCGACTGGCGGGACCTTCCGACTGCTTCAGGAAAACTCAGTTCCTGTTAAAGAAGTCTCTGAGCACACGGGTTTTCCTGAAATCATGGATGGCCGTGTAAAAACACTGCACCCCAAGATCCATGGTGGAATTCTGGCACGCCGCGGTCAGGATGATGCAGTGATGGCAGAAAACGACATTGCCCCCATCGACATGGTGGTTGTTAATCTTTACCCATTTGCCGCCACTGTCGCCAACCCAGACTGCACACTGGAAGACGCCATCGAAAATATCGATATCGGCGGACCGACCATGGTGCGTGCATGCGCCAAAAATCACGCCTTTACCACCATCGTGGTAAATGCTGATGACTATGCTCGGGTACTGGGAGAGCTGGCTGCGCAAGACGGTCAAGTGAGCGCCGCCACCCGCTTTGACCTGGCCGTGAAAGCATTTGAGCACACCGCCGGTTATGATGGCGCCATTGCCAATTACCTAGGCCGTAAAGTGACTAGCGAAAACGCAACGTTTGCTCGCACTTTCAACCTGCAATTAGACAAAAAGCAGGACATGCGATACGGCGAAAACCCACATCAGCAAGCTGCTTTTTATATAGACCCTCAAGCCAGCGAGCCAAGCGTCGCCACTGCAAAAAGCCTACAAGGTAAGCCACTCTCCTTTAACAATGTAGCTGACACAGATGCAGCATTTGAATGCGTTAAAGCGTTTGATGAAACTGCTTGTGTGATTGTCAAACATGCCAACCCTTGCGGTGTAGCTATTGGCGCCACTGCACTTGAAGCATATGACAAAGCCTTCGCTACCGATCCGACCAGTGCTTTTGGTGGCATTATTGCGTTTAACGTAGCGCTAGATGCTGAAACCGCTCGGGCAATTATTGATCGCCAGTTTGTTGAAGTGATTATCGCCCCCGGCGTGAGTAATGAGGCAGCGGCTATCGTGGCAGAGAAGCAGAATGTACGCCTGCTTGATGTCAGCGCCCACTGGCCTGGCGAAACACAGCCCGCTTTTGACTTTAAACGTGTTAACGGCGGACTGTTGGTACAAGAGCGCGACCAGGGTATGGTCACCCGCGAAGAACTGACGGTGGTTAGCGAGCGCGTTCCAACAGAACAAGAACTGCGTGACCTGGGTTTTGCTTGGCGAGTCGCTAAATTCGTTAAATCGAATGCGATTGTTTACGCCAAAGAGGGTCAAACAGTCGGTGTTGGCGCCGGCCAAATGAGCCGCGTTTACTCAGCGAAAATTGCGGGCATTAAAGCGGCAGATGAAGGTCTTTCAGTGCCAGGCTCGGTAATGGCGTCAGATGCATTCTTCCCGTTCCGCGATGGCATTGATGCTGCCGCAGCCGCAGGCATTACCGCCGTTATTCAGCCCGGCGGTTCCATGCGTGACCAGGAAGTCATTGATGCCGCTAACGAAGCGGGCATTGCCATGGTATTTACCGGCATGCGCCACTTCCGTCATTAATCGCCTCATCCTGCCATAAAAGCAGGCCCCCAACGGATTGCCGATGGGGGCCTGCTTGCTGATAGCGCTGTTTATTTATAGCACTGTTTATTTATAGAGCTTGCGCCTGTGCTTAACCTAGATCAATACACAGATATTTTGTCTCAAGGTACTCTTCCAAACCTTGGTGCCCACCTTCACGCCCAAGACCGGATGCTTTAACGCCACCAAAAGGCGCGGCCGCATTAGAAATAAGGCCGGTGTTAATGCCCACCATGCCATAGTCAAGCGCATCAGCGACGCGCCAAACGCGCCCCAGATCCTGGGAGTAGAAATAGGAGGCTAAACCATACTCAGTATCATTAGCCATCTCGATAGCAGTTTCCTCTTCATCGAAGGGAAAAACCGCCGCCAGAGGGCCAAAGGTTTCTTCGTGAGCCACCTTCATCTTATCTGTTGCAAAGCTAATCAGCGTTGGAGTAAAGAAGTTGCCACCTAGCGGATGCGGATGACCACCTAGCAGCAGCTCTGCCCCATTATCGACTGCATCCTGCACATGCTCACTGACCTTTTTGACCGCGTCACCGTCGATCAAAGGGCCAATGTTAATATTGGGCTCGGTACCATTACCCACGTACAGCTCACTATTCATAGCAACCGCCAACTTCTCACAGAAGGCGTTAATAACGCTAGACTGCACCAAAAACCGGTTAGTGCACACGCATGTTTGACCAGCATTACGAAACTTCGCAGCCATGGCACCTTCTACAGCGGCATCAAGGTCTGCATCTTCAAACACGATAAAGGGCGCATTCCCCCCCAGCTCAAGGGATATTTTTTGCACATGCTCAGCCGCCTGAGCCATAAGCTTGCGGCCAACTTCTGTGGAACCCGTAAAGGTGATTTTGCGCACTTTGGGTGATTGAGTAAGCGCACTGGCAATATCCGCAGCGCTGCCAGGCACCACATTGAACACGCCACGAGGAATGCCTGCTCTCTCTGCCAACAGGGCGAGAGCCGTTGCAGAAAATGGCGTTTGGCTTGCAGGCTTAACGACAATCGTACACCCCGCTGCCAACGCGGCACCGGCTTTACGCGTGATCATAGCAGCCGGAAAATTCCAAGGCGTAATAGCCCCCACAACACCGACAGGCTGTTTTGTCACTACAATACGCTGGTTTGCTTTAGCGGCGGGAATAGTCTCGCCATAAACACGGCGCGCTTCTTCAGCAAACCAACGTAAAAAGCTAGCGGCGTAGGCAATTTCGCCCTCTGCCTCTTTTACTGGTTTGCCTTGCTCGTAGGTCATGAGCAAGGCGAGATCATGTTTATGCTCCAGCATAAGATCATGCCACTTCAGCAACAGATCAGCTCGTTCTTGAGCTGTCAGCGCACGCCAAGCGGGTAACGCGGCATCCGCTGCATCGATAGCGCGCTCTGTCTCAGCTTTACCTAGTCGAGGCATGTCGCCTACGGACTCACCGGTTGCAGGGTTTAAGACATTAATTTGCTCACCGCTGTCGGCGGCTACCCAGCTACCATCGATATAGGCAAACGGGCAATACAGCTGTGTTTCTTTCAGCGCTTCCATGACAGACTCCTGACCAAATATTGGCCTCACGGGCTCATTGACCTGTTCATGCTAAGACGAAACCACGTGTTTAACCAAATCTTTACAATGAAATCTGCCAAAGATTCTTAGCCAGTATTTCAACTGATTAACGTTAAGAATTCCTGCCGCGTGGCTTGATTGCTGCGAAAACTCCCCAGCATCACAGAAGATGTCATACTTGAATTTTGCTTTTCCACACCGCGCATCATCATGCAAAGATGGCGTGCCTCAATCACCACAGCGACACCTCTTGATTGGGTAACTTGCTGCACTGCCTCGGCAATTTCACGCGTCAAGTTTTCTTGGATTTGCATACGCCTAGCGTACATATCAACAATGCGGGCAAACTTTGAAAGCCCGAGTACTTTTCCGCTAGGCAGATAAGCGATATGACATTTGCCAATAAAGGGTAGCAAGTGGTGCTCACACATGGAGTACAGCTCAATGTCTTTTACAAGGACCATTTCATCTGTTTGCGACTCAAATACCGCGCCATTAACAATCTCCTCAAGTGATTGCTGATAGCCAGCAGTTAAGAACTGCATTGCTTTTGCGGCTCTTTTGGGTGTATCGCGCAGCCCTTCACGGTCAGGGTTTTCACCGATTGCGGTGATAATGTGGCGGTAGTGTTGAGCAATGTCGTCGGTCATTTGAAGCCTCATCAAAACTGTACGTGCTAGCCATTGAAAAACGTCTGCTCTACTAGAGCGTTTACTCAACGGCGAAATATTGCTATCTATCAATAGCTGAGAGCCGTGCGCCAATCATGTACAAAAAATATACGCGAAACAACTTTTGCACAATAAGAAACACCACACCCGGTTATTTTAACGCACCTAACCGTGCTGTGGCAGAGTGCCGCGCACCCCCCTTTGAGACTATTTAAGCTGTGCTATCATGGATCGAACTAGCCAGCTTAATTCGTAGCGCTCATCTGAGATTTCCTTATGTCATTCAAATCCGCACCATTTTTCTTAACTGCTCTATTGGGAACTGCATTGGCAACCCCCTTGTTAGCCGCTGAACAGACATTAACACTACCTAAAGGTGCTAGTGTCGGTGTCGAGGTGATCGAAGAGTTTGCTTTTAGCGACAGCCAATCGCGTTATGAAGCTATCTTACTTCATCCCACTCAAGCTGGCGGTGCCTCACACCAGCTACCCGAATACTGCGTTTTAGTTGCCAATGCACAGCTCACTAATGGGCGTATTCGTATTACAACGCAAGACGCAACCTGCATTGAAACACACGATGCTGAAAGCGCTATTTTTACAGGTTCATTTAGTGCAGGTGCCTATGCGGCAGATGGACAGTACGGCCTTGCCTGTGATGAGCCGTCTTGTACCCTATCGCCAGGCCAAGCATTCGTGGTAACGCTGGATGAAGATATCGACATCAACGCTCAAGACAACCCTTCAGCGGAAATTAATGCTGCTCGACGGGAGGCTGATGGAGAAGGCGTAGCCAACCCCATCCCTTCAGATCGGCCTGATCCCGATGCAAGCGCTGAAAACCCACGCTCCGTCAATCAACCTGAATAGAACCACGTTACTCATCGTCAATGGGGGCGAGGCTTAATTAACTACCGCTGCAATTGTTATGCTAGCCAAATAGGCTTTTCAAGCTGTAACAGCTGCTGTTCAAGCTGGCGGATATGCTGATCCCAATATCCGCTCTCCGCCAGCCATGGAAAGGCACGAGGAAAGGCCGGGTCATCCCAACGAGAAACAAGCCATGCGGTGTATCGGATAAGGCGATAAGCCCGCAATGGCTCGATCAGCGACAGCTGGTGTTGCGGAAATGCTTGCTCCTCTTCATAGCCTTCAACAATTTCACTTAGCTGCGCTCGCCAACCGGATAGATCATCAACAGGTAACAGCATCCATATATCTTGGATAGCGGGCGCCATAAGACAATCGTCAAAATCCACCAAGGTAAATGAGTCATCTCTTCCTAGCACATTGCCCAAATGACAATCACCATGCGTTCGAATCATTTGATCGCTGGCAATGGGGTGCTTTTCTAATTGAGCTAGTATTTTCTGAACAACGTTATGATAAGCGCGCTGCTGATGCTTGCTTAGTCTTTTACTGTCGATAACACGCGCCACCGCATCATCAATACCGAGCTGCCACGCTACACTTGGACGATACTGAAATGCCTTTCGTGATGACACTGCATGTAGCCGCCCTAATGCATTACCCAATGCAAAAAGATGCGACGGATTGTCTAGCTCAGGCGCTTGACCACTGCACTGCGGATAAAGCGTGAAGCGAAATTGCTGGTAAGTATGGAGTGATTGGCCATGCGGGTCACACCAGGGTGCAACAACGGGCACATTTGCAGCAGCCAACTCTTGAAGAAAATCATGCTCTTCCTGAATAGTCTCATCCGACCAACGACCAGGACGATAGAATTTCACAACCCAGCGCTCACCGTCATCGTCACGAAACATCAGCACTCGATTTTCATAGCTATTAAGTGCAAACGGCTCACCAGCCGGCCAAATCCCAACAGACTCCGCAGCAGACATCACAGTGTCCGGAGAAAGCGTACTAAACGGGTGTGGCATATACCGCTCCTGTGCAATTAAGCCTGCATTCTATCAATTATGCACCAGAGGTGTTCGAGCAACCGCCCAAATATCGACACGTTTAGCACCCGCACGAAGCGCCTCTTCAGCAAGTGCTTGGCAGGTTGCGCCAGTAGTGACAACGTCGTCAATGATAGTGAGATGTGATGGCAGAGGGCCATTAATGTGAAAAGCACCTATCAAATTTTTTGCTCGCTCTTTTCTGCTTAACGTCCGCTGAGACGGCAACTGGTGACTACATTCAGCCGTTACTACGGGCAATTTGACCCGCTTGCCTAATTGACCAGCCAACCAGTGAGACTGATTAAAACCACGCTTCCGCGCTCGGGTGCTATGCATCGGCACCGGCAATAGCCCCTCCCCCAAGCTACTAGGTGGTTTACTCATCATCAGCTCTACCAGCAGCATGCCCGCACGGGGTGACGCATTGAATTTAAAGTCATGAACTAACGCTCTTATAGGCTCTTCAAATAAAAGCTCCGCCGTCGCGGCAGTAAACGCAGGAGGTCTCTCTCTACAGTGCCCACAGACGGGTTGAGCGGATGCCTCGCCCCCAACCGCCAAGGGCTCTTTACACTGCCAGCAGCCATGAGCATTCCAGGGCAACTGTGCAAAGCACTCCTGGCACCAACCACTACTGGTTTGCTGGGGAGATAGGCAAAACGCACAATAACCTGGCAACCCCTTTTTGGCCCAAGCGCTTGCACAATGTACTAACCGCGTCAGGAGCATACTTTCCTCAGACTGATTTAATTAACAATTTTAGTGACACACCGTTGACATTAATACGAATGCTGTTAATATACGTCTCGTCTTCAGCGGATGTGGTGGAATTGGTAGACACGCTAGATTTAGGTTCTAGTGCCGTAAGGTGTGGGAGTTCGAGTCTCCCCATCCGCACCAATTTAAAGGTCTTCACCTTCGAAAAATTCGGTAGCTTTATGCTAACCGAATTTTTTTGTTTTCCGACTCTAACATTACTCAACTAGCTGACCCCAACCTCTTTTTGAGCTACGTTAGCAGTTATCAATGCCACTTTGATTTGAGAAGGATCTCAACCCATGGAATGGCTTAAAGATAACGCCCAGGCAATCTCTGCGATTGCCAGCATCTGCACCCTTCTTGTCTGGGTATTTTATGCCCAGCTGCTTTACAACGGCTATGTCCGCCAGAGACGTCCTAGGATTATCGTTAATAGAGGCAAGGGTATTGGCAAAGACGCGCTGTGCTTAATAAGCAACATGAGCAGTGAAGCCATTTATATTCAGCATTTAGTGGCCGTTTTACACACTAATGAGCACAGCTATGAGCTTGATGTTGTGGAATATCAGCAGCAAAGCGGTGATGATGAAAACGCAGGCTATCGGACGCACCAAGGTCCCCTGGCGTCGGGCGACTATCTTCACATACAATCGTTTGGTTCTATCTTGCAGCAGCTTATCCACCATTATGGTATTGATGAGCACTCTTTAAGACAGCATACTCCTCAGCTCGAAATACGCGTCATCGCTATTTATAGCTCTGAAGATATGCCTGTCGGCGCAACACGGCACTTTGAATTAAACTTGTCAGCCGACCCTCTTTACCAACTAACCCCGCTACAGGTCGATACGAAACGTATGACCAGCCGCCGGGAAAGACAACGCGTACTGCAATGGGCTAAAGATATTGAAATGTACAAAGCAAAATAATATGTCGCATTCAGACAACATTTTTCTAGGGAGCCTTCGATGAAACCAGTGCTCGCTGTCTTTTTCTTTGGCGTATTTTGTGCACTATCGCCAAACGCCTATTCTGCTGAAACCTATGCTACCGAGGAAGATAGCGACAGCGACCTACCCGAATGGGCTGAAACACGCGTTGAGCCATTTCGCGCAAGCATTGGCAACTGGGTAGACAACACGTCGAGAAACATTGACGCTTTTTTTGGCGGTGATCAATCCGCTTCCGTCGACAACAGGTCTTATCTCCGCCTTGGCCAGGAAATTGACTGGATGGAAGGCGAAGGCACTAACGGTGATATTAGTGTGCGCTATCGTATCGATCTTCCCACGACAGAAGACCGACTTCGCCTAATCATTGAAAGCGATCCAGAAGAATCACAAGGCACGCTAGCTGAACAAGGCTCTGGACGGCTCTATAACGACCAGCGCGATCGCAGAACATCAACATTCGGCCTTGACTGGTTAGAAAGTAGAGACAAACGTGAGCACTGGAGCAACCGCTTTGGCGCTGGCGTTCGCCTGCGACTCCCCCTTGACCCCTATGTCCGCTTTACCAGTGAGCGCCTATGGGACTTAAAGGATAGCCCCTGGCAGTTAGAATCATTTAATCGACTATCCTGGTTTAACAACTCAGGTTATTCAGCACGCACCGAGTGGGATCTTGGCCGACCATTATCTACCAATCGCCACCTGCGATTTATTACCAACGTGCAATGGCGTGAGGAAGAGGACACGCTTGAGTACAGCGAGGTAGTGCAGCTAAACCAGCGCTTAAACAGCCGTAGCGCACTTCGTTACTCAGCTATCGCCATTGGTGAAAGCCTGTCTAGTCCGCGAATGACAAACTATTATCTGCAAACCCGCTACCGCAGAGACATCCATAAAGGAATACTGTTTGCAGATGTCATTCCAGAGCTGCATTTTCAGCGAGAGGTCAGCTACGACCCACGCTGGGCGATGACATTACGGGTAGAAATGTACTTCCAGCGAGAGCTACAGCGCGATCACTTCCGCTTCTAGTCATTAGCGCCCCACCACAAACACACGATAGGCCATTGACAGTTCTGCCAATGGCCTATTAGTTAGTTGCCACCGTTAGCAGCGATACTAGTCGCACCAGCTCTATTGGCAACCGCTGATTTTTAGTGATTTAAAGCCGCAAACCACCGTCACACTCGATAATTCGCGCCGTGAAGTAGTCATTTTCAAAAATGAAGGCAACGCTTCTCGCGATGTCATCTGGATTACCCAACCGCTTAAGAGGCACATTCGAAGCGATTCTTTCTAACATATCGGGTCGCATGGAAGCTGTCATTTCAGTCTCAACAAATCCTGGCGCCACAGTTCCAGTACGAATGCCATAGCGGGCAAGCTCTTTACCCCAGGTAACTGTTAACGCATGAACACCAGCTTTAGCAGCAGCGTAATTGCTTTGCCCCATATTTCCGGCTCGAGAAATACTTGAAATATTAACAATAACGCCCTGGTGACCAGCTTCTACCATCTGCGTTGCCGCTTCACGGCCGCACAGGAAAACGCCGGTTAAATTAACATCAAGCACTTTTTGCCAAGCGGATAGCGACATGCGTTTTTCAACTACACCTTCTTTTGCTTTGATCAGCAAATCGTCATCAGTGATTCCCGCATTGTTAATACAACCACTTATCGGCCCCATGCGAACTGCAATGTCAGCAAATGCCTGCTCCACTGACTGCTCATCGGCCACATTTGTCACAAAGGCGTGCGCCTGAATATCTTGAGACGCTAACACCGATACCGCCTCATCCAGTGTTTCTGCACTCATATCCAAAAGCGCCAGCCGGGCACCTTGACTACCTAGCCGCTTCGCCATAGCAAAGCCTAGACCGCGGGCTCCCCCGGTAATCGCGATCACTTTATTTGTCAGGTTCATCTGATTCTCCTTAGACCAATACTTATAAAGACCGGCACTTAAAATTGCTTACTAAGCGCTACCTATATCGCCTCTTAAAAGGTCACCGTTGTGCATCGCAGCATAAAGACTATTGAACGAAATATCGAGCATTAGAACACACACGTAAGCATGCTAACCGAACGTTGGCTGCTTGTTTTCACGAATTCTGCCACCATATTGACCAATTACGTTTGTTATGGAGTCTGTCATGCCCATTCTTCTTTTTATATCGCTGTTTACGTTAGTTGATTTTGTACTACTGTTTTCTATCGGTAGCCAAATTGGTTTATTAACCACTCTGCTTCTAGTACTGGGCACTGGCTTCATCGGTCTACACCTAATTCGCAAAGAGGGTGTTTCCACTCTGGCGCGTGCGCGACAGCGCATGCAAGTGGGCGAAATTCCTTCTCAAGAGCTGTTTACTGGAGCCGCACTAATTTTCGGTGGTGCCCTACTTTTGGCCCCAGGCTTTCTTTCTGATGCGTTAGGCATCGCCTGCCTGCTACCGAACGCTCGCCAGTTAATTTTTAAAGCCCTCACTTGGCTAGGCTTAAAAAGCACTGCTGACCAACAGCAGCAGACAAGCTACGAACAGCCCCATACATCCCGTTCCGGCAGTCAAGAGGGGCCAATTGAAGGCGAATTCATTAGCCGCGATGAAACAGCAAGGCGGCGCTGAGGGCTCACCGAAGAAGAATGTCAAAAAACCACATTTTTTTATCACTTGCCCCTTGAAAGGCTACGAGCAGCCCCCATTTTTTGAGTCAGCACACAAGTTCGGCGGATGCACTAGCTTTCGCCATTAACATGAAGGTGGTTTACCTTCACTTTTCGCGGGCAAGAGGCCCACGAAAATCTCATTTAGCTAACTGCCCTTATGGGCTTTGACGATACTCAGGAGAACGTGA
This sequence comes from Vreelandella venusta, assembly GCF_007989605.1. Classification (GTDB taxonomy): domain Bacteria; phylum Pseudomonadota; class Gammaproteobacteria; order Pseudomonadales; family Halomonadaceae; genus Vreelandella; species Vreelandella venusta. The sequence continues at coordinate 140,731 of NZ_BJUL01000006.1, forward strand.
GCATGAATATCCGTCCTTTGCACGATCGCGTCGTTGTTCGTCGCGTGGAAGAAGAGCAGAAAACCGCTGGCGGCATCGTGCTTCCGGGCAACGCCCAGGAAAAACCCACTCGCGGTGAAGTCCTGGCGGTTGGTAATGGTCGCATTCTCGACAGCGGTGACGTACGCCCGCTGGACGTTAAAGTTGGCGACTCGGTGATTTTCAAAGACGGTTTCGGCGTTGAGAAACAGAAAATCAACGGCGAAGAAGTTCTGATCATGAGCGAAGCCGATATCTTGGCAGTCGTCGAAGGCTAAACCTCGCCTCGACTACTTACTTTTCCTTTTAAATTTCAATGTTTAGGAAATAACGAACATGGCAGCTAAGCAAGTTAAGTTCTCCGATGATGCCCGCAAACGCATGGCACGTGGCGTTGACGTTCTGGCCAACGCAGTAAAAGTTACCCTCGGCCCGAAAGGCCGCAACGTGGTGCTGGACAAATCTTTCGGCGCACCGACCGTTACTAAAGATGGTGTATCAGTTGCCAAAGAGATCGAACTGAAAGACAAGTTCGAAAACATGGGCGCTCAGATGGTTAAGGAAGTTGCTTCCAAAACGTCTGACGCTGCAGGTGACGGTACTACTACAGCAACTGTTCTGGCCCAGGCAATTGTCGCAGAAGGCTTGAAAGGCGTTACTGCTGGCATGAACCCGATGGATCTTAAGCGCGGTATCGACCAAGCAGTTAGCGCGGCCGTTAAAGAGATTCAGGCAATGTCGGTTCCTTGCACCGATACCAAGTCGATTGCTCAGGTAGGCACAATCTCTGCTAACGGCGACAAGCGCATTGGCGAGATCATCGCTGAAGCGATGGAAAAAGTCGGCAAAGAAGGCGTCATCACCGTTGATGAAGGCCGTGGCTTCGAAGACGAGCTGGAAGTTGTTGAAGGTATGCAGTTTGATCGCGGCTACCTCTCGCCCTACTTCGTGACTAACCAAGACACCATGGCTGTCGAGCTGGAAGATCCTTACATCCTGCTCGTAGACAAAAAAATCTCCAACATCCGCGAATTATTGCCGGTGCTGGAAGCGGTAGCTAAGCAAGGCAAACCGCTCGCGATTATCGCCGAAGATATCGAAGGCGAAGCGTTAGCAACGCTGGTTGTGAACAATATGCGCGGCATCGTTAAAGTTGCTGCCGCTAAAGCACCCGGCTTCGGCGACCGTCGCAAAGCGATGCTGCAGGATATCGCTATCCTGACTAACGGCACCGTGATTTCTGAGGAAGTAGGCCTGACGCTGGAGCAAGCGAACCTGGATCACCTGGGTACCGCTAAGCGCATGACGATGTCTAAAGAAAACACCACCATCATTGATGGCGCTGGTGTTGAAAATGACATCGAAGCACGCGTTAACCAGATCCGTGCGCAGATTGAAGAAACCTCTTCTGACTACGACAAAGAGAAGCTGCAAGAGCGCGTCGCCAAGCTGGCAGGCGGTGTTGCTGTTATTCGCGTCGGTGCGGCTACCGAAGTAGAAATGAAAGAGAAGAAAGCTCGTGTTGAAGATGCACTGCACTCAACCCGCGCTGCAGTAGAAGAAGGCGTAGTACCTGGTGGCGGTACTGCACTGGTTCGCGTCATGGCTAAAGTACAAGGCCTGACTGGCGACAACGAAGACCAGAACCACGGTATCAACATGGCGCTGCGCGCTATGCAGTCTCCGCTGCGTCAGATTGTTACCAACGCCGGTGAAGAAGCCGCTGTTGTTATCAACCGCGTGAAAGATGGTGAAGGTAACTTCGGCTATAACGCACAAACAGGTGAGTACGGCGACCTGTTCGAAATGGGTGTTCTGGACCCGGCTAAAGTAACCCGTACTGCACTGCAGTCCGCTGGTTCTGTCGCTGGTCTGATGATCACCACTGAGTGCATGATCGCTGACGACCCTGAAGAGAAAGAAGCTGCTCCTGACATGGGTGGCATGGGCGGAATGGGTGGCATGGGCGGCATGATGTAATGCACCCTTGAGCCTATCGCTCTGACGTTTAACGTCGTTAAGAACCCCGCCACGGCGGGGTTCTTTTATTTGGCAATGCCTCTCACTACCTCTAACGGTAGTTAAAATCATGCTACCATCAGCGCCTTTATCCGGCAGCTGTAGGTCTTCATTACCGTGCTCTCCAATATTCGCATTGTACTAGTGCAAACCTTCCACCCAGGCAACATTGGCGCTACCGCTCGGGCGATGAAAACCATGGGCTTATCCGAGCTCGTATTGGTTAATCCTCGCGCATTCCCAGATGACGAAGCCACTCGCATGGCAGCTGGTGCAACAGATGTGCTTGAAAATGCCAGCCTTGTAAGCAGCCTTGAAGAAGCGGTTAGTGATTGCGTACAAGTGGTCGGTGCGAGTGCAAGGCTCCGTAGCCTGCCGCTGCCACACTTCGATGAACCTGATGACATGGCACAGCAGGTAATTGAGAACGCCGCACAAGCGCCGGTTGCACTGGTATTCGGGCGTGAACGCTCAGGTCTCACCAACGACGAAATACGCTGCTGCACACACCAGGTCAGCATTCCTGCCAACCCTGAATACGGTATTTTAAATCTATCGCAGGCCGTGCAGATTTTAGCCTATGAAGTACACCGTGCTTGGCGGAAGCGCGATGATAGTCACTTCATGTACCAACGGCCACTTGAAGCCACCCCACCCAGCCGCGAGCAGTTTGTGCACTTCCAGGAGCATCTTGGGCGTCTGATGCAGCAAAGTGGCTTTCTTACCCAGCCCCATGCCCGCACAGAAGAACAGCTTCAAGCGCTGTTTTCCCGGGCTCAACCCAGCCGCAAGGAGCTCTCCTTACTGCGCGGCATGCTCAGCGCTTTCGAGACGCACCTCCCCAGGCAATAATCATGGTTGTAGTATAAAAAAGGGCAGCTCATGGCTGCCCTTCTTGGTCTGCGCGATGGTTTGCGTGACAAAGCTTAAAGCGACATCGCAGCCAACCACCCAAAAGCAATCAGCGGTATATTGTAGTGCAGAAAGGTAGGCACCACGCTGTCCCACATATGATCATGCTGTCCATCAACATTTAGACCCGAGGTTGGCCCCAGCGTGGAATCGGACGCTGGCGAGCCAGCATCGCCCAGTGCAGCCGCCGTACCAACCAGTACAACCGTCGCCATTGGCGAGAAACCGAACTGCACCGCCAGCGGTACAAAAATCGCTGCGATAATGGGAATGGTTGAAAACGAAGAGCCAATCCCCAGGGTAATAAACAAACCCACCAGTAGCATAACGAACGCCGCTAAACCACGGTTATCACCAAACAGTTCAAACGCGCCTGTCACTAGCGATTCGATATCCCCTGTGGCTTTCATCACTTCTGCAAAGCCTGCCGCTGAAATCATGATGAAGCCGATTAACGCCATCATGCGCATACCACTGGTAAATAGATCGTCTGCTTCACGCCACTTAAAAATGCCCCCCAGCGAAAGCAAAGCAATCCCCACTAGCCCACCAATTATCATAGAGCCGGTATATAGCTGTAATCCTAACGCGGCCACAATAGCTACGCCCGACATCACAAGTCCAAACGTATGAGGCTTGGCAGGCGTGTGGCCCTGCTGGGCGTTAGTTGCTACTAGATCTTTATTAGTATATTCGCGCTGCCCGCGGTAGCTGAAGAACAGTGCTACCAGTAAGCCAATGGCCATTCCTCCTACCGGAATAGCCATCGCCATGGGTACCATCCCCCGGGTAATTTCCAAGCCCAATGACTCGCCAGCGCTATTTAAATTTGCCAGCAGAATATCATTCAAAAAGATCGCGCCAAATCCTACAGGTAGCAGCATATACGGAGCGGTTAAGCCAAAGGTAAGCGCACACGCCACTGCGCGGCGGTCAAGCTGGAGGCGATTCATTACCACTAACAGTGGCGGAATCAACACTGGGATAAACGCTATATGCACCGGAATGGCATTTTGTGATGAGATAGCTACTAAAAGCACTGCAACAAGCAAAAACACTTTAACCCGCGCCTGATGTGCCGCAGTTGCTTCTTTTCCCAACATTGTAATCAAGCGATTGGCCAGCATATCTGGCAGCCCTGAGCGGGAAATAGCCACCGCAAAGGCTCCAAGCGTGGCATAAGCAAGGGCAACTTGCGCGCCCCCACCAACGCCATCATTGAATGCACTGAGCGTTTCATCCAGCGAAAGACCGCCAACCAAGCCCCCTACCAGCGCGCCTACAACCAGTGCAAACACCACGGATACCCGAGCAAGCGAAAGCGCCACCATGACTAGCACAGCAAGAATTACCGCGTTCATTAAGATTCCCAGTTAGATAAGTGAGTGAGCTTACAAAAACTGACGATTCTATCAGATCAAGGGTTTCTCGGTAGCGGTAATGACTGTAGTAACCACCACAACAGAGGCTGTACTCAACCACCTCTACGAACAGTGGTTCAAGTAATCCCCTGAGCAGCATCAGGTGGCAATATTAAAACGTTGCTTAATCCATCCTATTGAGCAGCGCTAGACAGTCACTGGCGATTACTCGCTCTTCATCAGTGGGAATGACCCAAACGCCGACACGGCTACTCGTTGAGGAGATGCAAGTGGCATCACGCGCATTAGATTTTTCATCAAGTTGCATGCCCATCCACTCACACTGCGTCACAATGCGAGCACGTACCGGTGCGGCATGTTGACCAATGCCCGCAGTAAATATCAATTGATCAAGCCCGCCTAACGCACCAGCTAAGCTGGCGATTTCCCGCGCAGCGCGATAGCAGTAAAGCTCAACAGCCTCTTCGGCTTCAGGGGCATCGCTTGCAAGCAACTCGCGCATATCGCTACTTATTCCGGAGACACCGAGCAACCCTGAACGCTTGTATAAAAGCGCTGACACGTCCTCAATACTCATTTTTTCATTGCCAATTAGGTAAAGCACTACTCCTGGGTCCAAGGCACCGGAACGTGTCCCCATCGGCAATCCATCAAGCGCAGTAAACCCCATGCTGGAAGCCACACTAACCCCATCACGAATAGCACACATGCTGGCACCGTTACCCAAATGCGCCACCACCACCCGTGAACGGCGTGCATCGTCAGGTAACACATGGGCTAGAGTACGCTGAATATAATCGTAGGAAAGACCGTGGAAGCCATAGCGTATCACCCCCTTGGCCGTCAATTCCCGCGGCAAAGCAAACTGCCGAGCCACCCAGGGCTGACGAGTATGAAACGCGGTATCAAAACATGCGATCTGTGGCACGTCTGGCAACTGCGCCATCAGTAGCTTGATAGGTGCAAGTCCATGGGGCTGATGCAGCGGCGCTAAGCTTGAAAACTTTTCCAACTCGATCACGTCGTTAGCGCTTAACTTAGTCGCTTCAAAGTAAGTTTGGCCACCATGAACAACGCGGTGGCCAATGGCAATCAGGGCACTTTTATCCTCACGCTGCTCAAGCCATGCTATTAGTTTTGTGATGGCCTCTTCATGATTTACTGCTGGCGTTAGCCCTAGCGCCTTAAGTGTTTGCACATCATAGTAATGCGGAGACTGCCCAGGTTCGCGATGGGCTAATGACACGCGACATTGCGACGTTGCCAGGCCCGAAAAATGACCGCTGTAGGCGAGCGTTAACGCCTCTTGAGCACCACCGGCAGCGCCTTCAAGATTGATGTGATAAAGCGCAAACTTGACGCTGGAGGAACCGCTGTTCAGCACCAGTATTTCCTGCATGATTATGCTCCTGAAGGGCTACTAAGCAGGCTACTCCGGCGCTGATAGTCAGCAAAGAGTAACGCTAATGCACTGGATGCCATACGCGTCAACGCATCATCCGCGCGACTTGTCAGCATGATCGGCACTCTAGCGCCGATGACAACACCTGCCCCCGTCGCATCCGCTAGGTGAGTCAGTTGCTTCATCAACATATTGGCCGCTTCAAGATCTGGCGCGAGCAGGATATCGGCGCGCCCTGCCACTGACGAAACAATACCTTTGGTTCTTGCCGCCGCTTCTGAGACGGCATTATCGAAAGCCAGCGGACCGTCCAAGGTGCCACCGCTAATCTGGCCGCGCTCAGCCATCTTACATAGGGCCGCCGCATCAATCGTAGAAGTGATTTTGGGGTTGACGGTCTCAACAGCAGAAAGGATCGCCACACGAGGATTGTCGTTACCCAATGCGTGAGCTAACTCAATCGCGTTTTGAACAATATCGCGCTTTTCAGCTAGCTTAGGATAGATATTAATCGCTGCATCGGTAATCAACAATGGCCGCGGGTAGGTTGGCACATCAAAGGCCATCACATGACTAAGGCACCGCTCGGTACGCAACCCTGTGTCGCGCTTGAGCACTTCATGTAAAAGCTCATCGGTGTGCAGCGCGCCTTTCATCAACGCACCTACGTGGCCCTGACGTGCGAGTGCCACCGCTTGTTCTGCAGCCGCGTGGCTGTGGGCAACATCCACCAGCTCGAATGCACTGATATCCACCTCGGCCTTCTCAGCGGCGAGCTGTATTTTCCTTTTAGGCCCCACTAATACCGGGATGATCAGCCCTTGTGCCGCAGATTCAACCGCTCCACAAATGGCGCTTTGGTCTACCGGATGTACAACCGCAGTGGGCATGGGCGCGGGATGATCGGCAGCGGTTAGAATCTCATGCAACCTGCCACGCTCGGTTAAACGCACTTTGGGCAACAACGCGCGAGGCCGTTGGATTTTTTTAACCGGTGCCAATACGCTAGCTTCACCTTCGATTACCGTATCACCGCGTTGATTTTCGCATCGGCAAGCAAAGTTAATCCTATGTCGCTGATCGTCTTTTTCGATAGCCCTAACGGATACCCGCAGCACATCCCCCAGCCTTACGGGTGCTTTGAACTGTAACGACTGGGTAAGATAGACCGTGCCCGGCCCGGGCAGCTGTGTTCCCAGTACAGTGGATATCAGTGCGCCTCCCCACATGCCATGGGCAATCACTTCCTGAAAACGGCTACTCTTGGCGAAATCGCTGTCGACATGTGACGGATTAATATCACCTGACATCACTGCAAACAGTTTGATGTCCTCCATGGTCAGGCGTTTTTCTAGGTGGGCTTCATCACCTAGCGTAATTTCGTCATAGGTACGATTTTCAATTAGCTCATTAGCGTCATTAACCGGCATCAACTTACTCCTTTAAACCACTTCCTTTAGAAACGAAGGTGATGGCCTGCATCTACATAGTGGGTTAGCCCCGTCAGCGATGCGCCCGCATCATCAGCACTGGGCGAAGCGTAGGTCACTAAGCACGTAGCGCCAGCGTGATGCAGCGCTTGGGCACAGCCAAAAGCGATACTGTCTTGATTAGCAAGTCCCGCAACAATCCCGACCTTGCCTCGCATGGAAAAAGGATTCAGCACCACTGGCCTCCTGCTAATCAATTATCAAAAGTGGTCCTACACCAACCGATGAAGGGGGCGTCGGTGTCACCCACACTGCCCTGTCTTAACTTAAGCATTTTTTATGTCGTTTAAGCGTCACTAACAGATACGAACCATTTGTGACACAAGCTTACGACTTTAGTCAAAGCACACTTGTTGCTTTGCAACATACTACCTAGTATGCCGCCCTCAGCCACTTACGGACACTGCTAATTTAAGGATACATGTTTTAGTAATGTTTCTAATAGCGTGTCTTGTTTGTTAGCCATGTTGCTAATCAGGTTGTTTTTAAAGTCATTGTTTTTCAAGTCATCGCTTTTAAAAACACTGTCTTAAAACGCATTTTTTAACTATATTTTGGGAGCCTGTATGGGCATGCTAGCGATCATTATTTCCTTAATACTGCTGATGTTTTTTGCTTACCGCGGTATCTCTGTGCTGCTACTCGCCCCGCTTATGGCATCACTAGCGGTGTTACTCTCAGGCGATGTGGCTTTTCTGCTGCCGATCTACACCGATACTTTCATGAAAGCGCTGGGGAACTACGTTATTCAGTTCTTTCCGTTATTTTTGCTCGGAGCACTGTTTGGCCAATTAATGGCTGACTCGGGAGCAGCACAGTCAATCTCAAATGGCATCGTTAATCGGCTCGGCACCCACCACGTAGTACTGACCGTCGTTATTGCTTGTGCTGTGCTGACCTATGGCGGTGTATCACTCTTTGTCGTCGCCTTCGCTATTTATCCCATTAGCCGTGAGTTATTTCGCCAAGCGAATGTGCCTAAGCGCTTAATACCCGCCTCTATTGCGCTGGGATCCTTCACGTTTACCATGACAGCATTACCTGGCACCCCCTCTATTCAAAATGCCATTCCCATTCCTTACTTTGGTACGAACAGCTTCGCAGCACCAGGACTAGGGGTCATTGCGGGGCTAATTATGCTGGGATTAGGCATTTGCTACCTGCAGTCACGCGTTAACAAAGCAGCGGCCTGTGGCGAAGGTTATGGCACGCACACAGAGCGAGAAGCAGAACCAACTGACAACGCTGAAACCTCGCCAACCATGGCACTGCCTATTGCGTTGATTCCACTAATAATGGTGATCGGCCTTAACGCGCTTTTTACTTACGGCATTTTCCCAGCAATGGATCTTAGCTTTATCAGCGATGCCTTCAACAACATAACGCCTAGCCGACAAGCAGGGTTGTGGGCCATTTTAATTGCACTACTCAGTGCCTCCACATGGTTAATTATTACTCGCTGGCGGCACTGGCGAGATCTAAAGGGCACGATAAACCAAGGGTGTTTCGGCTCGCTTCTTCCCATCTTCAATACGGCTTCTGAAGTGGGCTACGGAGCGGTTATCGCAACGCTAGCAGGGTTCGCCATTATTCGTGACGCTGTGCTCAATGTATCTCCAGGTAATCCGCTGATATCTGAAGCTATGGCCATGAGCGTGCTCGCAGGCATTACAGGGTCTTCATCAGGCGGCCTTTCCATCGCTTTACAAACGCTTGGCAACGAATACCTCGCAATGGCTGAACAAACCGGTATCAGCCCAGAACTCATGCACCGAGTGGCGGCGCTTGCAGCCGGCGGTATGGATACGTTACCCCACTCTGGCGCGGTGATTACGCTGCTGGCAATCTGCGGACTAACCCACCGCCAGTCATACGCCAATGTGGCAATGGTTACTATCGTGCTGCCTATCGCAGCGCTGATCAGTGTGATCACACTTGGCACGCTGTTTGGAAGCTTCTAAAGATAGCTAACCCGTGAGATAGTTAGTTAACGCGTTAACTAACTACATAACAAAGGACTTAAAATGGTCTTGCCGCGACATCGCACACTACTCCTTATCGTGCTAGCAAGCGTGGTTATCTCCACTGCTATGGGACTTCGACATGGTTTTGGGCTTTTCCTTGAGCCAATGAGCAGCGATTTCGGCTGGGGGCGCGGCGTGTTTGCCTTTGCCCTTGCGGTCCAAAACCTTATTTGGGGGCTCTCTCAGCCTTTCACTGGTGCGCTGGCTGACCGTTTCGGAGCGGCGAGAATCATTGCCATAGGGGCTATTTTTTATGTGGCTGGACTGTGCTTTATGAGTCTTTCCACCAGCGCATTAGGCATGACACTAAGCGCTGGTTTGCTCATTGGTTTAGGTCTATCGGGCACCACATTTTCAGTAATTTTGGGCGCAGTGGGACGCGCAGTAGCCCCTGAAAAGCGCAGTATGGCGATGGGCATTGTCAGTGCCGCTGGCTCTTTTGGGCAGTTTGCGATGTTACCCGGTACACTGGGACTAATTGAGTGGCTAGGCTGGTCAGCAGCCCTGCTAGCGATGGGCGCCATTGCTGCGCTGATGATCCCACTGGGGGCGATGTTAAAAGACCGTCCAAAGCCCAGCGCGCAGGGTGATTTAAGCTTACGCGATGCGCTTAATGAGGCAGTTGGCCAGAAAGGCTTTTGGCTACTATGCCTGGGGTTTTTCGTCTGTGGTTTTCAAGTTGTCTTTATTGCTGTCCACCTACCGGGGTATTTATTCGATAACGGGCTGGCTATTCAGGTGGGCACCACTGTGTTAGCGCTGGTCGGTTTGTTCAACATTGTGGGTACCTACACGGCCGGATGGATGGGAGGAATCTGGTCAAAACCACGCATACTTAGCTGGTTATATTTAATTCGCGGCGCGATAATTACCGCGTTTGTGATGCTACCGCTGACCTCTACCAGTGCTTACTTATTTGGTATCGCCATGGGCCTACTATGGCTTTCAACCGTGCCATTGACCAACGGTATTGTGGCGTCTGTATTTGGTGTTCGTCATTTATCCATGCTCGGCGGCATTGTATTCTTATTTCACCAGTTAGGATCATTTATGGGTGTCTGGCTTGGCGGATATCTTTATGATCTCACTGGCCATTATGACACTGTTTGGAAGATTGCTATTGTGCTTTCATTGGTCGCCGCTGGTCTGCACTGGTTCATTAGCGAAAAACCGCTGGCACGCAACATCACTCCACAGGTAGTCTCATGAAGCAACTAACAGCGTTGGTAATGTTGATCGTCTTTGCAACGCTACTGCTAGGCGGAGTGTTGCTAGCCTGGTGGGGCTGGCACTCTTTAGATGGCTCACTGCTTGTCTTTGGCAGCCGTTTATGCTGAACATTCTCTCATAGCAACGTTGGGATTCTTACTACTTGACCATTCCATACCCCGAACATTTGGTCGTCGTAATAACTACGTTCATCGCTGTCGTCATAGCGGTGCTGCTTCACTACGAATCGCTATGGCTTATCTCACGACAAATTGAACGATCACATAAACCTCATCGCCAGCGTATCCTTGGTATGGCATTCGGTGTTTTATTGACGCACGTGGCCGAAATTTGGCTGTTTGGCATGACCGGATGGTGGCTAACGGAGCTCAACAATATTGGCGCCCTGCGAGGTTATGACAGCTTTAATCTATTAGACTATATATTTTTTTCTGCCGTCACCTACACCACTGTCGGTTATGGGGATATTTATGCAACGGGACCCGTTCGATTCCTATACGGAACACTGGCATTAACAGGCTTTGTCCTGATCACTTGGTCGGCATCGTTCACCTTTATTGAAATGCAAAAACATTGGCGGGTGGGGAGATAGCCAAGTCGCCTTTATGTTAAGGATTCAGCATGTTTGAAGTGCTTATTTTATCGTTTGCTCTTGTCTTTGGGATTATTGCCCGCCAGCTCAGCTTACCGCCCTTGGTGGGCTTTTTGGCCGCTGGATTTGCACTCAACGCCTTCGGCCCTAGCGTTGGCCTGTCCAGCGAAGCAGGCCCCTTACTAGAACATCTCGCCCACTTAGGTGTTCTACTGCTGCTCTTTACCATTGGCCTAAAACTTAACGTGAAGAGCCTTGCTGAGCCTGTCGTGCTAGGAAGCGCATTTATACATCTAGCCATTACCTGCTTACTGTTTACGACTGGCTTCGTCGTATTTTTATCGCTATCTATGGATAAAGCACTCTTGCTTGCCATTGCTCTTTCCTTTTCAAGCACCGTTCTTGCCGCCAAGGTACTCGAGGCCAAGCGAGAACTGCGCGCCCTCCATGGCCGAATTGCCATCGGCATTTTAATTATTCAAGACTTGGTCGCCATTGCAGTACTCAGCTTTTATAGTGGCCAGACCCCCAGTCCGTGGGCACTACTGGTATTTTTACTACCACTACTAAGACCGCTTCTTTATTGGCTAATGAGTATTGCCCAACACGATGAACTGCTGGTACTGCTCGGCGCTGTGCTAGCAATTGCTATCGGCGGAATGGGATTTGAAGCCGTCGGGTTAAGCTCAGAGGTAGGTGCCTTAGTCATGGGTCTACTGCTTGCCAAACACCCGCGCGCTCAGGAGCTTTCAAAGGCGCTATGGGGAATAAAGGAAATGCTCCTAATCAGCTTTTTCTTACAAATAGGAATGGCTGGACTACCCGACACCAATGCCTTAATTTTTGCCGGAGTGCTTGCCTTAGCGCTCCCCTTAAAAGGACTACTATTTTTTGCGCTGCTGATCGCATTCCGTATCCGGGCGCGTAACGCCTTTCTGGGAGGTTTAAGCCTAACTGCCTACAGTGAATTTGGCCTAATCGTTGCCTCTAGTATTTTAGAGGAGTGGTTGGTACCGCTCGCCATCGCTGTCGCATTATCTTTTGTCATTTCGGCCCCCCTGAACCGCTTGGCACATGGGCTTTTTGACCGCTGGGAGAAGTCGTTAACACGTTTTGAACGTGATACGCGCCACCCAGATGAACAACCCGTTAACATCGGTAATGCTACCGTGTTAATACTTGGTATGGGGCGCACAGGTAGTGCTGCCTACGACTTTTTTAACGATAAAGGGGTGTCAGTTGCGGGCATTGATTCTGATCCTAATAAATCGCAGCACAAACGCCACGTCTACTACGGCGATATAGAAGACGTAGGATTTTGGCATCAATTAGATATTTCAAAGCTGGTAGCAGTCACGTTGGCTACCCCAGAGCTTGAAAGTAAATTAATTGCCACTCGCGAGCTACGTAAAGCAGGCTTTACTGGACAGCTGTTTGCGGGCATACACTTTCAGGATGAAGCAGCCCCATTGCATGAGGCAGGTGTCGACCAAACCTACTTATTAATGACCGGGGCTGGTATTGGCATCGCAGAAAAGGCATGGGAAAGCCTCCAATCTCCCTCTTGAGCGTTATCGGCAGTAGAGCGATCTTACGATAGCGCCATCAGCGCCTTAACGTGCCGTGGCTAAGTGAAAACAACAGGGCCAGGGAAAAGCAGCAAGGCGCTACTAGCACAATGATTAACCAGCCACACTGCTTGATCATTATTTCTTTCTCCTGTGCTAGGATCCCACTAAGTACAGCTGCAGCTCAGCAAAAAAGCTTTATGCAAACAGTTTAGCCATGGCTAACAATTATCTAAAAAAATGCGCTACCATCACCCATTAACGTTTCCACTAACCTTGATAAATTTTGCCAATGAGTGAATACCAACAGCAACACTCTCCTACCGCATACGGCCAAGATGGAGATGCGCTACCACCCGTGGAACAGCATGCACAGCAGTATGAGACGGTGCGTAATGCCCACGAAACGGAACTGATCGAAGATTATGTCGAGTTAATCGGCGACTTATTACGCCACCGCGGAGAAGCGCGCGCAGCGGACATTGCTACTCGAATGGCCGTTAGCCAAGCGACCGTCTCTAAAATGATTCGCCGCCTAAATGAGCTGGGCCTAGTGACAAGCAAGCCCTATCGCTCGCTCTTTTTGACCGAAGAAGGTCAAAAAATGGCCGAAACGTCCCGGACGCGTCACGATGTAGTGCTGCATTTTTTGCGTGCCCTTGGGGTTGATGACAGTACTGCGCGTATTGATGCAGAAGGCATGGAGCATCATGTTAGTGATAAAACACTCACGATCATGCAGCGCTTCACCGAGCAACAGCGAACATAATTACGCTACTGAATTCACTTGATAGGTACCGCTGAGAGGCGGTTCACTTGGGCTATTCGCCCGTTCCAGATCATCTCAATATGAGTGGTCTGGATAATATCCAGAACGAACTGCGGCGTCATTAATGCCCAGCAAGTGGCACCTGTTTGCCGAACAGAATGGTAGCGCAGACCAACACGTTGCTGTTTACGCAGCTCTCTGCCTAATGTGCGAGCTGCTCGATAATCATTGGCATCATAAATGGCATGGGATGGTTGAAGTGCCAAGCCATCGCGACAAGCTTGTTCATTAAATAGACACTTAAGCCCACGGAAGATAAACCGTTCAAAATGTAACGACGGTACGTTCTTCCAATAGATTTCCTGGTGGTGCCTCACTTCACTGATTGCCGTTGGCAGTGCATCCGCAATGTAAAGCACGCCAAAGCTGCCGTCGCTAAAGCGAGAACCGTCCGGATTAACGTGGGTAAAAGGCGCAGTCGCATAAGAGCATCCTCGGATACCAAAGGGAATCTGGTTGTGAGGAATGAGCCCTAAGTCGCCAGCCTCGTTACGCAGCCTTGGGTTCGTTAGCGCCTGTAGGGCATAAAGCGCTTCAAACTCATCAAGGCTCGCAACATCGTCAAACAGCCCAATAGGAGGAAATTTACTGTTGACTAAGCGATACCCTACTACCTCTTGCGATTTACACAGAGGCAGCGAACCTTCGCTTATTTCCACCGGATCTACCACTGAGCACCTCGCAGGCTATCAATACGCTTGAAGGTTTCATAAAGTGCAGCGAAATCTCCGGTACCAATCACCTCAAGCGGCGTGCGCCCATTAAAGTAAGGGTTGTGATTTGCCATGGAGACGAACCCGTAAACATTATCAGGGTTTTCAAACAGCATCCGCAGTGCCGCATGAATATTGAGTAAATAACTGATTCTCGCCAATTGATCGCTGTCTAACTTGATCTCAGCCAAATCTCCCCGCCGCGCTCGGGCATAGCTACTGTGGGAGACACGTAGAATCGATTCGCCCTGCTCACCTGTCGCCCGCCATTTGTCCAAAATGCGCACAGCGGCTTTCAAACCAGCTGCCGCGGCGGCCTTATCCTGAATAACATTGCTGGCTGTTTGCATAAGCACCTCGCACCCTGTCTGCATTCACCTATCCATAGATACTAAATCAAAAAAATTGTGTCTGCAAAGACAGTATCTACCAACACAATATCTACAAATACAACTTAATTCAAAAGACTATTCACCTCAATTCGTAACCTTAGGCTTATCAGGTACCTACTGATGAAGACGATGGTCTGCCAGCCCCCCTAAAATAACATTAAGCAAAAAAAAGCCTCGCCGAATATTTTTAATATCCAGCGAGGCGTTTATAAAAATGGGGGCATACCACATACCCACCACTCACCACTCACCACTCACCAATCACCAATCACCAATCACCAATCACCAATCACTTAAGATCTTTCTGGCTTAGCCAAGCCGAGAAGTAGCGCCAATCTGTACGTTGCGGAGTAAGACTTAAAGTAATAACACAACAGATAAGCTAAAAACCTCTCTGAAAAAGTCAGCTCTTTCTCTAAAAACAGTTTCAGCGCTTTTATGGGAGGAAGATAGCCTTTAACTAAAATCATAAAAAAACTTCTCTTCGAATTTATCTTCAATTTATTCAACTGCCCTCCCATCACTCGTCTTCTTTTTTTAAGAATATCCTTTACATTTGAGCGTGCAGGATGTTTAACAATAACCTCCTGGGCGTATTCAACAGGAATTCCTTTTTCGTTCGCGCGCACTCCCCACTCATTGTCACCGCCTGACATGAGGCTATCGTTAAAATGCCCAACTACTTCAAAATTTTTTGACCAAGTTACCATATTAGCAGTCACTGCCCCGCCCCATTGCGCATAGCGTTCTTGATCAAACCCAAAGGCCTTTTCATAAATTTCAACAAGCGTCAGCTTTTCAGATTTAAAGAACAGCTCTACTTTGCCAGCAACTCGCTCTGCACCTTTATCGAGTCGATTAATAGCGGTCTCTAGCCAATAGGGATCAGGGATACAATCAGAATCCGTAAACGCTACTATTTCACCTCGCGAAATCTTTAATGCAGCATTTCTCGCTGCATATGAGCCCGGTTTCGCTTCTTGGATCATGGTGAAGTTTTTGGGTAAGTAAAAGTCCGCTGGAGGAGAATCATCAGGAGCATTATTGACAATAATGACTTCAAAATTGTCTCGAGCAAGCGACTGATTGTCTAATGCAGCAACACACTTTTTAAGCCGAGACCAGTCATAATAGGTCGGTACAATCACAGAAACTCTTGGAAAATCAACTCGAATACCGACACTGGCGACGTCTCCTACCTGCCTGTTTTTTATTCCTTTTTCATAAAATGACATGTCACGCCCTCACAAAATTATTGAGAAGCTAGCTTTACTCTCTCTTCAAACTACGTACTCATCTTGTATGGACATTCGTTCAGGCATGGTTGGCTACTTCAAGGCGGCAGCTGTTACGCAGATGAGAGGTGACGCGTTCACACTCTCGGCCATCGTTCATAGCGGCATGGCGAGCTACAAAAGTTGCTAAGCGCTGGTGATGAACTTTGTTAGCCAAGGATTCCCAGGCTTCGGGTAATTGCTCCCAAGATTCGATTACCGGACCTGGCGCATCAGCAAGATAATCGCCATAAACCCCCACATCAAGGTTGAGATAATCATCCAGGTCAGGTGCCATTAGAATGATGGGGCGATTCAAACAAGCATAGTCAAACATCAAACTCGAATAGTCAGTGATAAGTACATCGACTGCCGGAAATAAAGCATTTACATCGGGAAATAAACTGACAGGCGCTTCACAAATACTAGCATTCTCCTCTATCAGCGCTTGCACACCGCTCATTTTTAACGAGGTGTGCCCGCGGATGAGTAATAACACTCGATGCTTTTCAAGCCATGGTAGTAAGGCCTTTAGGCGTTTGCCTTGGGACACATCAAGCCCACCCTTGCCCTGCATTCTAAGAGTCGGTGCATATAGCACGACCTTGTCGTACGCTAGGATGTCGATGCCAGCCTGCTCCAATAGTGTTGACGCATTTTCTTGGAAAGCATTCCAGCGGGGATAGCCAAGCGCAGTGACACGGTCGCTCGGTAAACCGAAAGCAGAAATCATTCGCTCTCGGCCGACGTCGGAAGCCACTAGTACTTGCTGCGGTCTACGCTGCCCAGGTAGGGCCCGGCGTAGATAACGATCAAACACGCTGGTAAAAGCGCCAAGCCGGGAAGAGCGCGCATCCTGAACTAGGCGCTTAAGAGGGGTGCCATGCGTTAGGTTGATCAGCTGCCCCCCAAATGACGCATGCGCATTAATATCTTCAGCCGAATGAGTGACAAGAAAAAGCCGTGCACGCAGCGACAGCAGGATTCCTTTGACTGAATAAGCAAGATAGGCTTCGCCGCCCTCTTCACGGACTCGCTGAACAACTTCTTGATCATGCGCAAGCCAAACTGCTCTCAAGCTAGGCTCATGATCCCGCACATGGCGATACAAATAGCTTGTATTGTCAGCGAACTGGCGACCATGCCAAGCACCAAATATCCATAAACTATCATTGCGCGGGAAGCATCCGCCGATCAAGCATAGCGGCAACCATGCTAGCTGTTTTGCTAAACGAAGTGTGTAAGAGGACATTGTGATTTCCTTGGCACTGTCGCCAACAATCAAAGAAATATTAGCCGAAGTCTTTTCTTAACGTATCGAGCACGTCAAAGGCGTTCATTAACTCTTCCCGTGAAACGCTATAAAAAGGATTAAGTGAACGTTTCAATTGAGTCGTAGAGACACCATCGGTACGTGGCAGGTATATCACTTCACAGTGGGGTGAAAGAAAGTCAAAGTGGCCCTTCCAATCATCACCAATAGCAAAGGTGTCGACTGAATAGCGCTGGATATCCTGAAGCTTTTGCTCCCAATCGGTCTCGGGAATCACCTGATCGACATAGCGCAAGGAGCGTACAATCTCAGCGCGGTGCTCAAATGGAATCAACGTGCGCTTGCCTTTGAGCGTATTAAATTCATCCGTTGAGATTCCCACTACCAAACGGTCTCCCATCTCAGCCAATCGTCTTAGCAAATTCAGATGGCCAATATGAAACATGTCAAAGGTGCCATAAGTAATTACTGTCTTGGTCATGAGTGTTGCCCCTTTGCTTGCTCAGATTATTTAATACAGCGACGTAACTGAACGTAGTAAGGTTGAGGCACTAGTAATGAGATAGCATGCAGCCATAAACGCATGTTCATCCCTCCCCATCTTAATGCTTCTAAATCCAAGCGTACTGATTGGCCAAGCAGCTTCTTCTCAACAGCCCAAGAAATAACTTTGCGATTTATTGCCAAACGCAATTGCCGCCGCTCACCACGCTTTAATGTAGACTCATACTGTTTAAAAAGATCAACACCAGGATGTAAACCGACAAGGTTGCGTTTATCTCGAGTAATATCGCTGTTTTCCAGAAGCCATAAAGTAGTTACATTGGCGTTATAGTGAATCTCTTTTAATTCACACAGCACTTTCAACCAAAAATATACATCGCCACCGCGGCGATAAAGCCCAGCAGGAAATCCTCCCATAGATAAAAACCGCTCACGCCTAATACACGCCCCATTCATATGAATAAAGTCGAACAGCGCAAAGAACTCCAAGGCTTCCAAGCGGCTCAGGCGGCCACTAGGCTTCCCTTTTATTCTCGGCAACCGCCTCCAGCCTTCCATCTTTTGGTAAGCATTGACGTATAATTCAATATCAGAGTACTGAATAATTGCATTAGCAAAACATGACAAGTGGTCTGATAACATAATGTCGTCAGCATCAAAAAAGACCAACCAGTCACTAGTTGATTTATCTGCCCCTAAGTTACGAGCAGCATATCCCCCTGCCCCTGGAGAGTCGCGCTGAAAAAGTCTTAACAGACCGGCCTTCTCATGCTGTTGCAAAATTTCTAAAGAGCCGTCTGTAGAGCCATCGTCTACGGCAATCACCTCAAAATCTTTAAAATTCTGCCTATATATACACTCAAGTGAATCATTTAAAGTATTCACCTTGTTATAGACCGGCATGATTACGGAGAAGAAAGCCATAACAATAGGTTCTCATAAGTTTACTAGGAGCAGGATAAATGCTTTTTATCTATAAGATCATTTATCCATAACAAATAGTTTTCTATCTTCAGACCTCATTAACAGCACTATTATTCGCTAACTTTCTCTTTAGGCTACACGATACTAGGCTGTGTATTTCCATCGATCTAAGCATTACCGCATTAACTTTGTGAACATCGTACTTATTTTTAGCAATTTCATACGAACGTCTGCCCATGGTTCGTACCAGGTCGGGACTATCAATGAACGCCTGCATAGCATCCTCAAGCGAATCGACATCTCTAACGGGTATCAAATAGCCATTATCACCCTCAATGACAGTCTCACGGCATCCAGGTGCATCGGTAGTAATCACCGCCCGCCCCATCGCCATGGCTTCCAACACTGAACGAGGTGTGCCTTCCCGATAATAGCTGGGGAGTACATAAACACTGCAGTTCGAGATTGCCGGGCGTACGTCATTAAGCCAGCCTAAATGATCAATTGAGCCCTCCTTTACCCAAGTGTCCAATTCTTCCCGGGTAATCGTATCGGGATTACTATCAATGTCACCGGCCAGTTGAAATTCTATTTCGGGGTGCCGCTGTTTAATTCGGCGTGCAGCCTCAGCATATTGACGCACTCCTTTGTCGCCCAACAGGCGAGCAATCAGTAAGAAGCGTGGTGGGCCTGCGGGTACAGGCACTAGCGTATAATGGTCCATGTCTACCCCTGAACCATTGAGAACTTGCGAAGGTACCTTCTCAGGTAGTATCCCCAACTCACAAAACAAAGCGTTATCATCAGGATTCTGAAAAAACACCTTGTCTGCTCTATTGAGTGCCGCGGCATATAATCTACGCACAATTTGATAGACCAGAGCACGCTTGCCGCTGGCCTGGCTCGCAAATGCGTAACCCAGTCCGGTAATGAGCGCATAGCGACGAGGAACTCTGGCCAACCAGGCTGCCAATAGCCCGTAAACAACAGGCTTGATCGTGTAGCTAAGCACCATTGCTGGGCGAATTTTGCACATAAGACGATAAAGTGCATGCAGCGTTAAAGCATCGCGCCACGGGTTTAGCCCATTTCTCTGCATCGGAAAGTCGTGAGCAACCGCTCCCCAGGCCTCAAGCTGCTGGCGAGTAGTCGTGTCTTCAAGAAGTCCTGGAGCTGCTACATGGACGTCTAATCCAGCGTTGATCAGGGCTTGAACCAGTGGTCCTCTAAAATTGACCAATGAATAGCTCGTGCCCGATATCAGCAAAAAACGCTTATTCGAGATATCAACCTTAGGCTTCATAAACACTCCTTAACGAAACACTAAGCCACACAGGTTGAGTGTTCGTTTGCCGATATTCGTTATTTAAAATAGTGAGTTTTAAATGTAATGAGCTTTAAAGACAGCGGATCTTTTAAATACAGATGACCTGTAGAGGGCTGGAAAAAATTAGACAGCTAACGCCATAACCTCTTTGAGTACTTGGCATGTCTTATTAATTTCTGCTTGAGAGAGTGTCGGATGGCACAAAAACATCAAACTGGTTTGACCAAGCTCTTGTGCAACTGGCAAGTTGTTTTGTGGCTGCCAGCCAGCGTTTAAAAAGGCCTTTTCGAGATATACTTCAGAACAACTGCCTGAAAAACAAGGCACTCCTCTTAAATTAATCTCACTCAGAATACGGTCACGGTCCCAGCTAGTCCGTAGCTGATGCGAATCAATGAATACATAGCATTTATAAGCAGCATGCTGGGTATCGTGCCTTAGTGATCCAGAAACCATAGCTAAGCCAAAGGCAGGAACACGCAGCCCTTTGCACTCTAACGCTGCTTGCCAGATACATTGAGCGTTCGCCTGGCGAATCGCACTCCACTCAGGCATCCGTTTAAGTTGAATACGACCAATAACGGCCTGCATTTCGGTCATGCGCCAGTTGGTGCCAAACGTATCATGCAACCAGCGGAACCCCGGTGGATGTTCGTGCAAATAAACAGCGTCCCAGCTCTTGCCATGATCTTTATAAGCCCACATTCGTTTCCAAAGTGCGCTGTCATTGGTAGTGACCATCCCCCCTTCGCCACCGGTGGTTATAATTTTGTCCTGGCAGAACGACCAACACCCTACATGCCCGATCCCCCCCACGCTTCGGCCTTGATAACGAGCGCCATGAGCCTGAGCACAATCTTCAATTACATAAAGCCCGTATTGCTCTGCCAACGCCATGAGTTCCTGCATTTCGCAGGGCCATCCTGCTAGATGCACGGCAACAATAGCGCGGGTACGCGGGGTAATTTTTTCAGCGACGGTGGCGGCAGTGATATTTTGAGAGTCGCGATCAATATCAGCAAAGATGGGCACAGCCCCGACATTCGCAATACATGATGCAGAGGCCACGAACGTTCGGGAGGTAACAATCACCTCTTCATGCTCTTTTTGGCCAATACCCAGTCCTATTAGCGCTAAATCTAGCGCGTTAGTCCCATTTGCTAACGCTATGGCATGCTTAGTCTCGGCAAATTGAGCGAACTCCTTTTCAAATTCAATGCACTCCTGGCCTGTCCAGTAGTTCACTCTGTTGGAAAGCAGTACGTCCTGAACAGCCTGGGCCTCTTCCAGAGTAAAAGATGGCCAAGGAGAAAAGGGGCCGTTAAGCATGGCGGTGATCCATAACTAATAGGTCTTTTTCGTTCATGACAACCGGCTTTTCATCCACGTCTCTTAAAAAAATGGTGCCTTTTGGAAACTCATAATGTTTGTATACGTGTGAGAAGTTGCCTGGGTTAAGGTTCATCTCAAGATAGTCTAGAGGAAGATTAGCGCCCGCCTGAGCCAAAGAGGAAATAAAAGCAACAAACCTTACATTTATTTCGGTTATCATTGGATTTCCCTGAGCATCTTCTTTGAAATCTACTGTAAATATGCCATTCGCTTTCGATTGATAGTGATTAAAAAATGAACTAATCGCATCATCAGCAATGCTCACCAGCTGGGGATCATTAATCATACGACCAAACGCAGTATTGCCGGTTATTCCAGAAGGCGCGATTTTAGACATGATATACGTTACTCTCTCGGCGCAAGCAGAACGTAAAATCTTACCGTCCATGTAAATAACCTTACACGCAAGGTTTCTTCCCGGCAAAAACTCGGATGCAATAAATTCTTCAATGAGAGGGTTTATTTGCATCCATTCATCGAGTTCTTTATCACTTGTGACTTTTAAAGAACCCAAACCACTTGATCCAACAGTACCACGTACCCAAAAAGGATAATCAAGCGTAAAATCAAGGTTTTTCAAGCCATTTGAAAATGTGCAGTAACGGGGTATATAAGGCTTATCCGCTAGAGTTTCATGCAGCTTCTTCTTATCTATCAGTGCTTCGGTCGGCTGGCTTGAAGAAATAAATGCTTTGCAAGGTAATCCTTCAAGTTCTTTTCGCTTCGCCCATGCCACTACTTCAACTTCAGGCAAGACAACCGCGAATTGAATCTGATGGTAGTCAATTATTTTTGAAATTTCTAACCAGTAACGTTCATCATCAGCCCTTGGTACTAAATAGGTATGATCATATGAAGATTTATCGTAAAGACCAATCGCTAATGGGTTAGCATCAACACCAATAAAACGATAACTATCAGCTCCGGAATCAATAACAGATCTGACAAAGCTGCGTGGCGTTGGCCCACCGACGCCAGTGACAAGGATATTAATTTTTTTAGCCATTTTGTCCACCGTTGTCGTTGTGTAGCTTTGATTGTTTAAAGTTTGGCATCGCTACATCACTCGAGTAACTGATACCTTCGCGTAAAAAAACTTTTTTTACCGTTAGCAATAATATTTTAACATCCAGAAGAAATGTCTGGTTATCTACATACCAAATATCGTAATCAAATTTACTTTCCCAAGAGATACCATTGCGCCCATTTACTTGAGCCCAACCTGTTACACCAGGGCGTACTTCATGTCGACGAGCTTGGTGGGCACTGTAATAAGGCAAATATTCCATTAACAAAGGCCTGGGACCGACCAAACTCATGTCTCCTTTCAGTACATTCCATAATTCGGGTAACTCATCCAGACTGGTAGCACGTAGGCGCTGGCCAAAAGGAGTCAGCCGCTCTTTTTCTGATAGTTTTCGACCTTGTTTATCATAGGCATCTCGCATAGAGCGGAACTTGACGATTTCAAATGGCTTACCATATAGCCCTGGCCGATATTGACGAAAGATAACTGGTTTGCCTAGTTTATAGCGAACAAGCAGTGCTATAACAACCAGCAAAGGCGATAGCAGTACTAAACCTATTATTGAAATAGCAATATCAATCTGGCGCTTTAGCATGAGCCACCTACCATTTAAAATAAAAAAAACCATTTTCAATAATTAAAAAATAATTTAATTTTTAGTTATTGGCAGTTGCTACAGGAAGGTCTGCTAGGGCTGTTATTGGCAGCGTTGGGTTGGTTCTACCTACCGAGTAATAACTAAATCCTTTATCTGCCATTCTGTGTGGCTCATAAAGATTGCGACCATCAAAAATAGTCGGTTCCGATAACTGAGCTTTGATAAGCTCAAAATCAGGCGCTCGGAAGTTCTGCCACTCGGTAACGATAATTAACGCATCACTGTTTTTTAACGCGGCTTCTTTGGTTCCACAAAGGGTTAAATACTCACGACTTCCATAGATTCGCTGCGCTTCTTCCATTGCTTCCGGATCATAAGCCTGCACTTTTGCACCTGCTGCCCATAGCGCCTCCATAAGCACTCGGCTGGGCGCATCTCGCATATCGTCCGTATTGGGTTTGAAGGAAAGGCCCCAAATAGCAAAGGTTTTGCCCTTTAACTGTGCATTGAAGTGCTGGTTTATTTTCTGGAAAAGTGTGTTTTTTTGCTCTTTATTACGTAATTCCACCGCTTTGAGCAGTTTGGCGTCAAAGTCGATATTATTTGCAGTGTGAATAAGCGCCTGAAGGTCTTTGGGAAAGCAGGAGCCACCATAGCCTACTCCAGGGTAAATAAAATGGTAGCCAATACGTGGATCTGAACCGATTCCCTTACGCACGGCTTCAATATCGGCTCCTAGTAACTCGGCTAAGTTTGCCATTTCGTTCATAAAACTAATTTTTGTTGCCAACATGCAGTTAGCGGCATACTTCGTTAACTCAGCACTTTTTACATCCATTACGATCACTTTGTCGTGATTGCGATTGAAAGGCGCATATATTTCGCGCATGACTTCAATCGAAGCAGCGCAGCTGGTACCAATAATAATTCGATCTGGCTTTTGGCAATCTACGACGGCGCTGCCTTCCTTTAGAAACTCAGGATTAGACACCACATCAAAGCTGATATCGCTTCGACCACGCCCTTTCAATACCTCTTCCATCACGACACGAACTTTATCGGCGCTACCTACTGGTACCGTGGATTTGTTAACGACAACTTGGTCGCGTTCCATGTGTTCAGCGATAGTCTTAGCTACGTTAAGCACGTAGGTTAGATCCGCGCTTCCATCTTCATCCGGCGGAGTGCCCACCGCCACAAACTGAACCTGCCCATGTTTAATCGCGGCAACCGCATCGGTAGTAAAGTCGAGCCTTCCAGCAGCGTGGTTCTCTTTTACTATCGACTCCAATCCTGGTTCATAGATGGGAATGATCCCCATCTTAAGTTGTTCAACCTTGTGAGCATCCACATCTACGCAAACAACGTGATGACCGACCTCAGACAAAATTGCACCTTGAACCAGGCCAACATAACCCGTTCCGAAAACTGTAACGTTCATTGGAGTTCCTACTAGGGTTGGATATATTAAGAGAGAAATAAGCAGTTCATATCACTTAATTAAGCCAGATACTTGGCTTACAGCATCAGACGAGGCTGTAGGTAAATAGTTATTTAATGAGTAATAGTCGCGATACCAAGCAATGAAGTTTTCAACGCCCTTAAAGATTGGCGTAGAGGGTTTATATCCTACTCTTCTTTCTAACTCACCTGAGTCTGCATACGTATCTAGCGCATCTCCCGGCTGTAGAGGCAACATTTCTTTGATGGCTTTTTTACCGAGTGCTTTTTCAATGGCTTCGATATAAACACTGATTGTTACCGGATCGTTATTGCCTATATTAAAGAGGCGAAATGGTGCATTACTAGTGGCTGGGTCGGGGCTGTCGCTATTCCACTCTTGGGCCGGAGTTGCGATATCATCACTGGCACGAATAATACCTTCTACAATGTCATCCACATAAGTAAAGTCGCGCGTATGGTGGCCATAATTAAAAACCTGAATAGGCTCATCGGCCAGAATGTGCTTGGTAAATTTAAAAAGTGCCATGTCTGGGCGCCCCCACGGCCCATAGACAGTAAAAAACCGTAGGCCAGTCGTCGGCAGCCCAAACAGATGACTATAGCTATGAGCCATCATTTCATTAGCTTTCTTGGTGGCTGCATAAAATTGCAACGGGTGATTGGCTCCCTTGTGCTCGGAAAATGGCATGAGCGTATTGGCACCGTATACGCTGCTGGTGCTGGCGTAAGTCAGATGCGCAACCTTAGCGTAGCGACACGCTTCTAATATATTGGTAAAGCCAATTAAGTTACTTTCCACATAACTAAGCGGATTTTCCAGTGAGTAGCGTACGCCTGCTTGGGCAGCAAGATGAATAACGCGATCAAAGCAGTGCTCTTCGAAGCACTTTGCCACTGCTTGCTGGTTAGCTAAGTTGGCACGAATTGAGAAGTAGTTATTACCTGTCTCTGCTGCGGTATGCTCAAGTATTTTGAGACGCGCTTCTTTTATAGCAGGGTCGTAATAGTCATTAACGTTATCAAATCCGACGACGCTATCCCCCCGCTCTAGCAGACGTTTAGCAGTGTGAAAGCCGATGAATCCTGCATGGCCGGTTACTAGAATCTTCATATAGAGACTCCATGACGAGACAACCGTTAGAAAGGAAGGAAGAGAGCTAGATCAGTTACGAACAAGGCGCTGAATATGTTGCCAACTCACCCGCCTTAAACCGCCTAACGTTAAAGGCACTAGTGCCACTGAGCGCACCATGGTAAGTACCGGTCGCGGAAGTTTGTTCAAACATAGCGTTCGAGGTAGCCCGGTGTAGGGGAACCAGCGTTCACGGTAGGAGCCGTGCTGAGCAGAAGTTGGCAAATCGCCCTTGAAGCGTGATGGCACGTCATACCACGCATAATTGCCCTTAAGACTTTCTATCTCGTCGGTGCCAGGCTGTAGAAATTCGAAATCGATAATTTTAAGACCTTGGCAAGGGTCATAAATCAGGTCTTGCGGATTCAAGTCAATGCACTCGTAGCCAAGACGCCGATAATGCAAGATAACCGCTCTGACACGCTCAATTGTCCAGAGTGGTAGTAACCCGTGGGGTGAAAATGGAGCACGTGGAGAAAGGATCCGCTCCATACGATTGGAATAGCGTTCAAACACTAGGTAATGAGGCCCCACCTCTAGCAGTCGCGACACTTCAGGCAATGAAGCGCCGAGTTCACGGGCCTTTACTTCACGCTCTAAATACCGCTCGCGCCCTGGGCGAAAGGTTTTGCAAATTGCTTCAGTGCCGTGAAAATCCACCAGTTCTACTTTGGCTCGACAGACCTGCTTGCTCACATCGGCTAGCACAGGGTAAGGAGTGCGAAACTCATTGTTATAGCGCTGAGCTGTTGCGCGTATTGTATCGACCTGCTGTGGGACTATTTTGTTTAGATATTCAAATGCCTGAGTTGTGCTACAGGACAAATACAACGGCTTGAGGTGTTTTTGGCTACTGCGACCATCGTTGGCTTTTTGAGTTAGCATTGCTTCTACGGTCAGCAGTCGTAGATTATCGATTCGTTCTGGTGTCTCCGTTGAACAAGAGTGTTCCATCATAGGATGAACATCGTGTACCACCAAAAAATAGGCTGGCAGATCGCCATTAACAGGCCCACCTGCAGACAGCTGTTCACTACTATCAACCCACTTCACCAGTGTATGCCGCTGATCTTCATGTATGGATCGTTCGCACAAAATATTAAAACCGTAGCGATCAAGCAGGCTACGTAAGACGTCTAAATACGCCAGCCCCCGCTCGCTAATTAGGAAAATAGCAATGCCAACCAACCAGTCATCTTTCTCAATATTATATTTTTTATTCATAGTCGCCTTTCTCCTTGAAAGCTAAAAGGAGTATCTCAAAAAGCCTACCAGAGGCTTTATAAAGCTCCTTAAAATTTCGATAAAAAAATATAACTCAAAGGCACTAAAGCAAAGCGAACAAAAAAATTCAAAGTAGGACAAAATCACTCAGACAGAATAATTTTTATTAAAAAGCGGTTTTATATATTAATCAAAAAAGTAGTTATCGAATATTTTGAGGGCTGTTTCTTGGCTAAAGAAACCTGAGGTCACTGTCGGCCAAAGGGCAACGTCTTCACGGCGAATAAAGCGCTCAACCCGAATAACAGCCCGCGGCGCTCCTAAAGCACTGATCACCGCGTAACGGTGCTGGCCACCGTGTACCACCCAGCGCCAGCGTCCATCTGAGTGCGTTAAAACGCTTGCGCGGATATCGCCATCAGTGCCGTCATGGCGACAGACTCCTTGATCACGAATCGATTCAAGCACCCGAGCCAAACGTTCAACCTCAACTTCAAGCTTATCTTCGCTGACGGGCCCACAGAACTTCCAGCCTGCGTTAATGCCCAGGTGCCTACCTAATATTCGGGCATTTTCACGTAACTCCGTTCGCTGGCGTTTGGCACTCTTTTCTGCAGCATTGTATGAGTCCCATGGAGAGTAAGCCTGCCATGGCGGTACATCGACTAGCCCACCCGCTTGGTCAGAAGAAACTCCCAGAAACTCGGCGGCATTAGCTGGCTGCCATTCAGCATAGAAAACACGCAGGGCTTCCCGGAGTAAGTCGCGCTCCCTGCCAGGCTTATAAAATGCCTCCTGCATCACATCATTTAGGAAGCGCCGATGACCACTGAGATTAAACAAGCCAAACCCCCATTCCATCGGCGCATCAAGGAGCAGCTCTTTACCAGGATAAAGATAATTTAATTCGAGTGGATTACTCAGATGCCTACGAGCATCCACTGGCCGAAAATGTTTCATCGACTGAATGTGTAGCCCCGCACTTTCGGCCTTTCGGAGCATCCACACTTTGATAGACAATGAGTCGATCAACATTTTTAGCTTTCCTTGGTGACGGGATTAAGTACTTGATTAAGAGCGGAATCGTGTCGGGTTGAGGACGTTAAGAATGGGTTTGTATTTAAGCGTTGGCTCTGGGGTTCGCGGGGCGAAGTTTGGCGCGCTGTCCACACTAAGTCCGCTATCTCGTCTAAGGGGTGATAATCTAGTGGGGCGGACTGTAAAAGTTGACGGATATGCACATGATCAGCTTCGATAAAAGCTTGTTCCAATTCATTTAAAAAGGTTTCAAGCCTTGGCCACTCCCAGAAACGCTCTTTTGAGGTCATTATCCGGTCGTGACGAGTTCTCCTGACGTCATCGCCGATTAATAGCTCTTCGTATAACTTTTCTCCTGGGCGCAAGCCGGAATAAACAATCTCAATATCACCTTCTGGGTGTTCTGCATCTCTCACTTCAAGCCCTGAGAGCCTAACCATATTCACTGCCAAATCCAGAATGCGGACCGGTTCCCCCATGTCGAGAACAAATACCTCGCCACCTTCGCCCATGGCGCCAGCCTGGATAACCAACTGAGCGGCTTCAGGGATCGTCATGAAATAACGGGTGATTTCCGGATGTGTCACATTGATAGGGCCACCTTGTTCAATCTGTTTACGAAACAACGGCACAACAGAGCCACTTGACCCCAACACATTTCCAAAACGCACCATGCAAAAGCGTGTTTTTGACTGCGCATTAGCGAATGCTTGGCAAATAAGTTCGGTCAAGCGCTTGGAGGCCCCCATCGCATTGGTGGGGCGAACAGCCTTATCGGTGGAAATAACCACGAAAGCTTCGACACCGGCTGTCATTGCCGCCTGAGCGAGATTTAAGGTGCCAAAGACGTTGTTACTGATCCCTTGAACAAGGTTAAACTCAACCATCGGTACATGCTTGTAAGCGGCTGCATGGTAGACGGTATGTACCTGAAAGCTATCAAATACTGCTTTGAGGCCACCCGCATGCTGAACCGAAATAAGCAGTGGTTTTAGTTCACAGCGTGAATGGTTCGTTTCAACTACCTGCCTCAACTCCTGCTCAATGGCGTATAAAGCAAATTCACAGTTGTCGACCAGTAATAGGCGTATGGGATTCTGAGCAAGGATTTGACGACATAGCTCACTACCAATTGATCCCCCGGCGCCGGTGACCATAACCGACTTATCGCGAATATTGGCCTGCAGCAACTCAGGGAAGGCAGGCACAGCCTCTCTACCCAATAAATCTTCTAGCGCTACGTCATGAAGCTCGCTGATTTTTGCTCTCCCAGCAATCACGTCTGCGCTACCAGGAATTGTTTTAAGAGGAACAGATAGGCCGGAGAGCCAGTGTAATATTTCACGGCGTCGCCAACGTGGGGCACTAGGAATTGCCAACAGCACCATGGCAGCCTGATACTCTTGCACCAAGGCAGCTAGCGCAACCGGTTGGTGTACTCTCAGCCCTTCAACCATGGCGCCTTCTAGTCCTCGCCAATCATCTACGAAAGCCACCGGTTCATATTCACCACCATGGCGAAGCGCATCAACCAACTCACAGCCAGCGGCCCCTGCCCCATAGATCACGACTGGCTTGCGTTGGCGACGCTGGCTATAGCGATACAGTTCACGTATCAAAAAACGCAGGCTGCCAATCCCTAATAGTAAAAGAAGCGTATAAATGACGATAACGGATAACCCGACAGGGTGTTCAACCATATAACTGACTGGCACCACTAACAGTGCTGACGTCGCGACGACCAGAGCGACGGTTGGCACGGTGACATGGCTCATATAACGAATCACTATTCGATATAGCCCTAGCCAATGAAAAAGCAAAAGGCTTGTTGGCACTAGCAGACCAATCGTCATCCACAGGGAGCCATCTCTTAGTGGCTGGAAGCTTTCCAAGTGAATCATCGTTGCCAGCTGCAAACTGGCCGCTACAATCAAGCCATCCAGCAGGACAAGTACTCTGCGTTTTATCCATCGGGGCGCCACCGACAACGATTTCATTAAGCTATCCATGATTCCCCCGTTATTATTTTTTGCGGGCGTTACGTGTTAGTTATCTAGCCTCATTGGCAATGGTGTTATTTCAAGGGAAATCAGCCATTAGCCGATGATGCGAAGCGGCTATTGCTCCTTGTCGGTAAAGGTGCCAACACAACACTAGCACTAACCAAAATAGTGTCGCGCGCAGGCCATTATGGGTAGTGGAATAGATCAAGGGCCCGGCCACACCCGCCCAGACATACAGCGGCGCTCGTCGTAACGCGATAACGATCGTCAATAGGAAAAGCCCTAGCCCGGGTAGTCCATAGGCAAATAACATGTTGACGAAAGAGGAGTGAATTTCATGTCCATCATAGGGAGCAAAACGCTGACGCTCAGTCTCCCCCGCGCCTAAAATGGCGTATTCAGGGAAGTTCGTTAACCGATCAAACTTACGCTCTTCATAGACGCTATCTACTTTGCTTGGCGCTCTGTCCATGCGCGCTTCTAAGTTGCGCAATACTTGCCCATCCGAGCTGATATTGGCAAGCAAGACACCCAACAATAGCAATGGAAATAACACTAACAAGCGCGCAAAGTGCTTAATTTGACGGGCATTAGCCATGGCCCACCCGATCAGGACTAAAACACCGCCCCCCATTGCGGCAAGCGATGACGCAGCTAAAATTCCCAACACGCCGGCAGCTAGCCCAGCCAGCCCCAAAAGCCTCATACGCGGATGAAAATCATCAAGCATCAATAACACCACCACACCGCATAATGAAAAATAAGCGAGCTGGTTAGGGTTATTGAAACTTCCCGTTGTGCGATTAACTCCCATAGCTAACTGCAGTAACGCCTGACTACCCGCGATCACCAGCGCGATTGCTACGCCATTACGGATTATTCCCGTAGCGCGTTCGCCATATACGCTAAGAAAACGTAATAACGCCATACCCACTAGGAAATTAAACAGGAAAAACAGAGCGGGTCTAAAAAAACTGGTCGCTCCCAAGACCAGCGTCCAGCTAAGGCAAACCAGCAACACCCACAGCACCATCATTGCCCAGCATATGGCGAAAGGGGAAACTTTCAGATGTTTGTCGCCTAGGGACATCACTAACATCACACCGACGAAACCTGTTAAGCCAATATCAGTCAGCTGCGGTCCACCACTAGGGAACAAATAAAGGCTGCTTAATGAAAGGCTCAAAAACAGTAGTAGTGCGCCGATTAGGTTCATGGCGATACCCTTTTATCTATCTTGGAAGAGACGCCTGGCTAGAGATTCGCCATCATCTGGAAGGTATGGTTACGGCTGGCCAAGTCGTCGTAAGTGCCAGCATCAATTACCTGCCCATTCTCAAGCATATAAATGATGTCGCACTCCTTAACAGTCGCTAGGCGGTGGGCAATCATGATGACCGTCATTTGGCCGGAAAATCGCTGAATGTCTTCCATGACACGGCGCTCGGTAATGCCATCCAGCGCACTCGTTGCTTCATCAAACACCAGTACTTTAGCTTGCTGATAAAGGGCCCGAGCGATTCCCAGGCGTTGACGCTGCCCCCCGGATATCTGAACACCGCGCTCGCCTATGCGTGTTTCAAGCCCCTCCGGAAACCTATCCAGCAGATCGTCCAGTTGCGCCATACGTAGCGATTCCTTGACTCTCTCAACATCAATATCCTTACGCTCGATAGCAAAGGCGACGTTTTCGAGGATGCTGGCATCGGATAAGAATATCTGCTGAGGCACAAACCCCACCCCCGCCTGCCATTGCCGTAAGTTCTCATGGGTTAATGGCACACCATCAATCAGTACTTGACCTTGCTGGGGCTCAATCAAACCGAGTAATAAATCCACCGCGGTACTCTTGCCACTGCCAGAGGTTCCAACTAGCCCTACCATCTGATTAACTGGGATCGTTAGCGTGAGCCGATCAAGCGCCAAGGCGCGCGCTCCTGGATAGTCGAAAACCACATTCTGGATTTTTATCTCTTGCCGAGGCACCCAGGGCGTTATTGGCGCTGCAGGTTGAGCATCGCTAACAGCGATATCAGCGTTTTTTGTCTCATCACGACTGGCAATTAAGTCATCACGAATGGCGTTATAAGCGGCTAAGTTACCGCGAATTTTTGTCAGCGAGGTGTATATCTTTTGAAAACCTGGCAGCATTTTAAAACCTGCCAGCGCATAGATAGAGAGTGCTGGCAAAATTGCCCCAAGATTACCCTCATAAAGGTTAAGCAGATAAATCACCAACACAATAACCGAACCAAAAGCTACCAGTTCAATGGCATAACGCGGGGCTTCACTTAGCCCCTGTGTCACTCCTTCACCACGCGCGATAGCATTGCAGGCATTATCAAAACGTGTAATAAAACTCGCCTGTCGATGCAGTAAAAGCAGATCTTTAATACCTCCGAATCCTTCACTCATCAATTTAAAACGCTTGGATTGCGCTTTAGAAATTCGTCTTCCGTTCATAATTAAAAAACGTCGAACCGTTTGGTAAAGCAGTAAATAAGTCCCAAAAAAGACCACCACACCCACTATCGCCACCAAAGGGTTGTAGAGAAAAATAGCTAAGGTCATCAGTGATAGCATGATCAACTTAGCATTCAGCTCCATAACAGGGCTGATGATCTTGAGAGACACACGCTGGACTTCCGCAGATACCTTAGTAGTCAGAGCACTGGTATTGTGATTGGAATGAAACAACCAAGGCTGGTGCAGGTAATAACGGTAGAGGCGACTTGACAGCTCGGCCCCCACTCGAGCGCTGTAGAGCGCTAGTCGCCACGACGTATAGATAGACAGCAGGGCCGCTATTAGCAGAACGCCGAGCACCATGGCACCCAGTAAACTTAAGAAAGCCCTGGGACTTTGCATGCCGGTAACGCTATAAGCCATAGCAAGCCAGCCATCCCCCTGGAGCTTGCTCATATCCCCCACAACCGCCATAAAAGGCCCAATAGCGACAACACCTGCAATTTGTGCCAGCGCCATACCGATAATCAACACTTGGAGCCTCAACAGTTGGCGCCGCTGTTGCTGCGTCAATAACGAGTAGAGTTCGCGCAATTGCTTCAGCATCTTGGATCACCGGTAAGCATAGAGGTAACTGCCATAGTAGCCATGACGGCTATTGGTCGTTTTCTTAACACCGTTTAGGATTGCACCTTTAACATTTACACCAGCGCTTTCCAGGCGGCGCTTAGCAGCCTTAATTTCTCCAGGGGGGTGGCTGTCGAAGCGGACTACCATCAAACTGGTTCCCGCTAATTTGCCCACTACCGTTGCATCGGTTACCGCCAGTATCGGTGGTGTGTCTATGATCACTAGGTCATAGCACTGACTCATGGTTTCAAGGAAATCGTGAAAGCTTTGCTGCATCAACAACTCCGATGGATTAGGCGGCACACTGCCCCGGGCAACATAATCCAGTCCATCTAAGTCGCTATGGCGAACAGCTTCTTCTGCATCAATTCGCCGTGCTAGCAACTCTGAAAGGCCTTTAACGCCCTTGCTATGAAATGCATGGTGCAGATGACCACGACGCATATCAGCGTCAATCAGCAAAACCCTTTGTCCCGCCTGGGCACAAACTGCGGCCAGATTAGCGGCGACAAAGCTCTTACCAACTCCAGGGCTCGCACCGGTAATCATCAAACGATTATTGTCCGACTCGAGCATCGCAAAATAGAGGCTAGTTCGCAGGCCGCGTAACGCTTCCACCGCAATCTCAGCGGGTTTTTGAATTGCCAGTAAGCCTCGAAAAACTTCCTGAACCTTTTTAGAGTGACGCGGGCGAATACGCTCGGTAAGCCCTGCTTGCTCGCCGGAATCAGGCAGCGTTGCATAAACAGGTAACCCCAACTCTTCCAGTTGCTCGGGAGACTTAATCGCACGACTCAGTAACAACCGCACCACCACCAGCATCGTGGCCAGCAACGCGCCTATTAGTGCACTGACAGCGGTTATCAATGGAATACGCGGCGCGATAGTGCCCGGATTGAGAATAGCGGCATCAAGGATACGTACGTTACCCACCGTACCGGCTTTAACCAAGCGCATCTCTTGAAGCTGGTTGAGCAATTGAACATATACTTGCTGATTGACCTGACTGTCCCGAGTCAGACGCAGCACTTCTTGCTGGGTTTCAGGTAATTCATTGACCTGGGAATTGAGACGGTCACGCTCCGCCACGAGTTGAGAACGTTGCCTTAGCAAGGTTTGGTAGTTGGGGTGCGAGGGGCGGTACCGCTCAGCTAAGTCGGCCTCTCTCATAGCCAACTCGCTGAGTTGATTTTCTACTTCCACCACACGGGTGAGAAGATTTTGTGTTTCAAACGTTAAGTCGACCGAGTCACGCTGCGCACGATAATCATTGAGCATTCCCTCTGCATTGGATAATTGGTCCCTAACTTGTGGAATTTGCTCGCTAAGAAAAGCGATTTGTTTCTCTGCCTCTTCTGAATGACGCTGTACGTTCTGAGTGAGAAAAACCCCAGTTAAGGTATCAAGCGTCGGCTGGATTTTGCTGCGATCCGCACCACTGAGCATCAGTTCATAGACGCCTGAATCTGTGCCTTGTGGCATAACCTCAAAACGACTTTCAAGGTTTTTTATCGCATTAAGAGAGGACATACGTGTCAAGTTGAATTCAGCACCAGGGTGGGCCACTGCTTGGCTAATAAAGAGACGATAACCTAACTGATCATCCTGAGCGGTTTCGCCAACGGTGCCGCTAAGCACCTGCTCATCTTCTAGCCATAACTCAAAGTTACCCTCTTCCTTTATGCGCAATAGGTGCTCGCTACCGATATGTTCGTCGGGCACAGAAAAGCGTGAAACACGCACAGCCTCGTTAGCCCACACATAAGGATTTTGCCAACGACGCTCTTCTCCCATTGATAACCAATCGCGCATAAAGGATGGGGTTAAACTGTCGATTAAATCCTGACTAACCCCATGATTGACAAGAAAGTCCCCTATAACTGGCAATCGGCGCGGTTCAACCTTAATCGCTAGGTCTTGCCGTTCAGCTGTTTCTCCCAGCACCATACGTGATCGCAATATTTCGAGTTCCGCAGCGGTAGGGTTCCCAGGCTGCTGTTCACCCAATGACTCCATAAACGCCAAGTTGGCCCCTCGACTCTCTATCTGAACTAACGCGTCAGCCTGATAGATACGCGGCTGAGAGCTGGCATAAAAATACCCTGCCAGGAGAAAAAGCCCTGTTATCGTGACGATAAACCAGCGATGGTCAGAGAGTGTGTCGACTAGCTTGCGCAGATTAAGATCATCGCTTTCCTGGGGGCCAGACGGTGATGAAGGTGGATGAGGAAAGTAATTCATGGCCATGCCTCGCTATTCAGAAATACTTTTCAAAATAGTCACTTAAAGCTCGCTGGCATCATTGGCTACCGTTACAACATTACCCGGCAGATTGACGGATGGCAGCAGCAGAGAAATGACCGAGTTCCAACGAGCCAATGGCGCTGACGTCACGTACACCACATCCTGAGGCTGGAGAGGAAAGCGAGTTCCAAGCAATAACCGGGTAGCATCTCGGATATCTAACTGATAAACAGTGGCAAACTTTTCACTCCCTGCTGGGTTACCCCGTACAACAAAAATTCCCGAAGGTTCTGCACGGCTTTCATTCACACCACCTGCCCTGCCTAATGCATCCGTCAAGGTGATCCGCTCATTGCCAATAGCAATGGTACCGGGACGGACTACCTGTCCCATCACTACTACGTTCTGGTTCTCCATTGTAGGAACATGAAGCAAGTCACCATCACGCAGCAAACGATTCTGTGTCATGTCTCCCTGGCGCATCATTGCATAAAGCGATATGCGCTCTTCGCTACCATTACGGCTCAACGTTACGTTGCGCCAGTCGGCATTTTCCCGTGCTCCGCCTACGGCACTGATGGCATCAAGAATTGTCATCGGCACAATGGTGAGTGGTAATGTGCCAGGATTTTCAACAGCACCACTGATATAAACTTTCTGAGAGTTAAACGCCGCAATGCCAACTTCAACTTGCGGCTCGTTGATCACATTAGCTAGACGCCGAGTAATCAGGTCACGCACTTCATCAAGCGTCATTCCTTCAACCCTGACACGCCCCACGTATGGATAAAACATGGTGCCATTGGGGCGTATACGATTACCGGTTTCTGCTGCGGAGCGCTCAGAACCTGCCGGAATAGTCAGCTCCGGATGGTCATAGACAATCACACTTAAAATATCGCCAGGCCCTACTCGGTACTCATACCCTGGCACCACTGGATTCAATGCGGGAGATGGAACCCGAGAAGAAACATCTCTTTCAAACATCGCATTCACTAAATTTGGGGTGATTTGCTCCACGTCCACACGCCCATCTAGTGATTGTTCAAGGTTGTCCTGATCAATGTGGCCACCAGGAGCCATAGCGCAGCCACTTAGGGCTCCCAGCAGCACGATCAATACGAGATAGTGGACTAGCCGAATGAGGCTTCTTGAAGATTCCACTCTTGCTACTTCATTGTAATTATTCATGGTTGCTCCCATTGCTTTTGTCTCGCCACGCTACCGCCCGAGGATTTTAATCAGGCGTTTCCCAGAGCCTTATTAAACACATCCCAGACGACGTTAATTCGCTATCGCCATGAGTCAGAGCTACCTACTTGGTAATTATTTTTAATGTTACATAAAAATACAAAAAGATTGACTTTATTTACATAGCTACCAGAGGGTGAAATAACTACTACTTTTGGGAGCAATACGACGTACATCAGTGGTAGTAAAAACAGCAAAATTTCTAGGCTGCTAAGGCAGAGAGAAAGGGAGAAGTGGCATTATTTCAAATAATTATTTTTTAAAATCAATAGCTTAAATAAAATTATAATATATAAACAATATTGTCATTAGATTTTTACAATACTTATATATGGGAAACAGGTGATATTTTGAAATCAGCTTGCCATGTAACATTAACGTTACAAACATAGGATTAACTTAGAGTGGGCTTTTATGTGCACAAACTCTTAATTAGAAAACAATCTAGAGATTAATAACTGCTCGCTGCATAGCTAAAACTTAGCGAAACAGCTTGGATGGAAAAGCTTCAGAGGGAGAAATATAGAAGGCCTCCTAGCGAAGCTTGGGGCCTGCTTACCAAGGGGCCCTACTCAATATGGCCGGCATCAACGTAACGTTTTTGGGAGCTTGTCTACCCACAAAAAGCTCGCATCCTTTAACAGCGTATGCACATGCTCAAAGACATCTAGCGTCTTTCTATACGGATCAGGGATATCTTGTCCTTCACCGTCATTCAGCCAGCGACCAAGCAATAGCGTCTTACCCAACGCATGTGGTGCTTGCTCGCCTAGAGCACGGCGTTGGCCTTCCGTCATCACTAAAATAAGGTCGGCTTCTTGAATCATTGGCACTGTCAGCTGGCGTGCACGGTGGTGAGTAACCTCCAGACCATCCGATTCAGCCAGTTGCTGCGCAAACGATGATACGGGCTCACCTTGCAAGGCACCTAAACCAGCTGAACTGATTTGGCAGTTAGGGAGCTGCTGTCTGAGGATTGCTTCAGCGACAGGGCTACGGCAAATGTTACCTGTACAAACCACCAAAATATGCTTGAACATAAGCTACTTATTTCCTTAACAAGAAGCGTGATGTCGAGTCTTAAAATAGCGTGCTTAAATGCACAAACCTGATAGCAAACCGACCCTGTATTCGATACCAAGATGATAGTCATCATAGCCATGGGGTATCGCTATTGTTACCGCCATGGCATTAATTAGCGTATCCAAAGCGACTCTTCTGCGGAAGCTCCTCTGGAATCTGAACCCATAAGAAAGCCTGCCAGCTAGCATATACGGCTATACCTGCTGGGTAAGCGAAAAAAGAGTAGCTCAAACCAAAACATATAAAGGCGACTGTCAACAGTACCCCAGCGACAGAAAAGGACTTACACAGCGGATTTTCACTGCGCAAACCGGGTAGAAAATGCCATAAAGGGACAAGATAAAGTCCCAGTACTACTAACATGCCAAACAGCCCTCGCCTCGTCCAAGCATCCAGCAGATCATTATGCGCATGCCAGTAACTACCCAATTTCGGGCTTAATACTCCTTCAACTTCTAGTGCTTGCATTGCGGATTGATAGCCGTCATGTCCGTAGCCTACGAAAGGATGCTCGCGTATTAACCACAAGGCGCCACGATACATTTCCAGGCGTGCTCCGATAGAGCCAACATCCGCTCCTTCAATATAGTGGTGCACATCAGCTATCGCCTTATTCACTCGCCTTTCCACTCCGCTTTGCGGGATGACGTATGCCACCGCCAATACTGCAATTACGCTGCTGATTCCTATCCAGCGCCATGTTGCTCGCCACTGGTGCGCATAACTGTAGTAAAACACACCCATTGCTAATGGCAGGGCTAACCACCCTCCTCGCGTGCCGGACAGTGCCGATGCCATTACGCCTCCTGCGGCGCCCCCCAGTAACAGCAAAAACCAACCCAAACGTGACTTTCTCTGATGCCAAGCCCAGCCCAACCCAGCCAGGCATAACAGCGCACTCAATAACGCAAAATTACCGAAAAAAATGGAGTGTAACGGTGGATGTCCTGTCGCGCGTGTCAACCCAATCCCAAATTTTTGCCATGCAGCCCATCCACCAGCCCCCATCCCGCTTAACGCCAACCCCGCCCACCAGGCTGCTGGCCGTGGCTTGACAGCACCAATCATCAACACAACCAGCGCCGCTAGCCAAGCGGCTCCTGCCAATGGAAGCGCCTGACTCAAGCTGTCATGCCACATACCAATTAGGGTATCGACCACACCCAGCCCGACGATCAACACTAATAAAAGGTGGTCACTACGCCCACTCGTATAGGCTATACAGTGCCAATTGTGTGTTTTTCTCCAAGCAAGGTATCCCCATATAAAAGCAACCGCCAATCCTAGCCAATAGCCTAAAGGCACCAACAGCGGGAATGTGGTGATCGCGATAGCTTGCATAAAGCATCTGCCTTGTCAGTGTCACCGGGAAGCAATCTCTAGCTTGTTTACACAAGCCCGATTACCTTTTAAGTATGCGAACACAGTTTTTATTATTTATCTGATTACCGACATAGATTGTAGAGGAGCTTCCCAATTAAAAGAACACTATTGATCAGCTTAACCTTATCGATAATAAAACAAGCTGATGATAGATTGATAACAATCAGCCGGCCATATTGGCTAATAAAGCTGAGTAATATCAGACATACCTGATTACTAATTTAATTATCTTCAAGAGACATAATTCTAAGCGTGGCGATACTCATCGAATACTTGCTAGCAGCCAGCTAACAACATGACAAAACATGCCTGCGCTTTGGCGACAATTGTTTATGGTTGGGCTCAGCAACCCCAAGGCGATTCTATTTTTCTCCTCGCCGTTGCCACAGTTTATAAGCTCTCAACAGAATTCACACATCGCGATTTTACTTCCACTAATTCTGTTGTTTATATTCATCAAACTAATCGTTTCGAGCGCTTACGCTTTAGCCGCACAAACCATGGCGTCTCCACAACCAGTACGGGTACTCGGTGTGCAAGAAATTCGCTGGTTGCTGGAGCATACATAGCACTTTGATCATCGCCGCTGAGGCCGGACGCATACCCGTGGAATGCTGCAAGGATACTAAAGACCTGTAAGATGTTGAGGCTGAGATCGATAAGAACCTATGCGGTAGCCTACTTGCATATGAATTACAGGCGGATTTTTTAGTTATCACCACCGCCGTATCAGCCGTCTTCCTAGGCTAAGTAAAACCTACCCAGAACGCCCTCGACAAAGTAACGTCCCAGGATTCAAGCCAATACGACTTCGCTGCAGGATCAATGGGACCAAAAGCCGAGGCAGCCTGGAGCACAGGTCTATGCTGCCAGCACAGGAAATGTGATTAGCAGTGCTCGCTTAACGCTTGTTGGAATGAAGCCATATTGCGTTAACTATTCACTTATCTGCCAATCCGGTGCCAAAGAAACGTTCTCAATAAACAGTTTTTTTGCTGCTTATCTTTTTTTAAGCCTGCCATAAGTTGGCTCATTTAAGATGATCCATGTGCCAATCGACAAATATGTCTTGCACAGTCACTCCTCATTGAAAAGAGATATTACTTATGCGAACTCACATCACTAAGATTATAACATCGGCATTGCTACTGACTGCTAGCACGGCTGTACTGGCCGAGACTCATTGTACTGATGCCCCAAGTGACGAATGGATCAGTCAAGCTGATATGGAAGAGCGTATCAGCGAAATGGGTTACGAAATCAAAGAATTTAAGGTCACAGACGGAAACTGCTATGAGATATACGGTTGGGACGAACAGGAACGCCGGGTAGAGATCTATTTCAACCCCGTAGATGCCAGCATCGTAAAGCAGGAAGTCGAAGACTAATCAGGAGGTTACCATGGCCGATAATACCCTTATCCGTGTTTGGGACCCGCTAGTCAGGTTAGTACATTGGGCTTTAGTAGCTGGCATAGCCGTCAACCTATGGCTAACCGAAGAAGGGAGCGATATACATCAATGGATCGGTTATGCCTTGGTGGCATTAATCGCCGTGCGCATCCTTTGGGGGTTTATCGGTCCCTGGAGCGCGCGATGGCGTAGCTTTTGGCCTACCATGAGCCGACTTCAATGCGCGCTGCGCGGTCGGCACAGTAAGATAGAGCAAACCAGCATTACCCACACACCGTTGGGTGCCATCATGATGCTGGTGCTGCTTGGGCTAATACTCGGTCTGGGACTTACGGGCTATATGATGGAAGAAACCGATCGTTTCTGGGGGGTGGACTGGGTTGAAGAAACCCACGAGTTCATGGCCAACGCGATTCTTTTTCTAGTACCACTGCATGTATTGGGTGCCGTGGTAGAAAGCATCAAGCAAAGCGATAATTTGATCGCAAGCATGTTGCATGGCTATCGCCGCCGCCCTACCCCTAACCCCAACGCTAAGGCTCATGATGTCCAGTCTTAAGATGCTGGCAAGACTATGATGGGTCACGCGTTAATTTTGCACGAGTGGCCTTTTCATGACTTTTCACGACAGCAGCAATCTCGTTTGATCCAGATAGGTAGGATCAAAACCAACAAGCGTGGTCAGCGCATGGTATCAATCACAAGCTTCCCCGAGCGCGCCGCTGGACGGGCACTGCATAATAGAACTTTCTCCTTGGGTGCTGATACGCCCTCCGGGTAGGTCACTTCACCCGCTTTCAATGTGCACGCGCACTCTCCACAGCTACCGCTGCGGCACGCATAGGTGGGTTGTAGTCCTGCTTTCTCAGCGGTTTCTAACAGGCTTTCGCCAGGCTGCCATTGGGCAACCACACGTTGATGGGTAAAGCTAACGTCTATTGGCTGTTCGGCGACAGGCGCTGTATATGCCTGCGTTAGCGCCGAAGGGCCGAATGCTTCCGTATAGATCTGTTCGGTCAAAAACCCAAGCTCTAGCGCCTCCTGATGGTAGCGCTGAACAAAAGTGGCTGGGCCACAAAGATACAACTGCAACGTCGACAACTCGTGATCAGCAACAACCTGTTGCAGTGAAACCCGGCCTGGAACCCAGCCATTAGGGGCAGCATCTGACCCCGTCACGTGACGCCGCAAATGTAGTCCTCGCGCCTGTAGGTCGAGCAGTTCCTCGCCGAAAGGAGCCTCAGCAACCTCGCGCACGCTCTGAACCAACGTCACCGGACCACGACCTGCATCGGTTAACTCATGGGCTAGGCTGATTAAAGGCGTAATACCGATACCACCACCCAGCAGCACCCAATGGGCGCGCTTCGAGCCGCTGACCACCGCAGTAAACGCCCCCATTGGTTGACTGACGGCTAGCTCCGATCCCACCTTTAGCGCTTTATGTAAGTAACGCGAGCCTTCACCGTCTGCCTTGACACTGATGCGATAGCTTGCTTGGCCGCTACTGCCTGATAGCGTATAGCTGCGCACTAGCGGGGTTCCATCTAAGTACGGTACATGCAGCGTAATGAATTGCCCCGCGCTAAAGGGTGCCAACGCTTCGCCCTGTAAATAAAAAGAACGAATCTGAGGCGTTTCGCATACCACATCCACCACCTGAACGCGCTGCAGAGAGGAAGGGGCAAGCATCTGCCAAGGCCCAAGAGCGCTCGCTTCAACGGCTACTTCACTGGCATGGCTGCGCCAGCGCATGATGCCCGGCCGCCATACGATATGTCTCGGCGTCAAGCACCAGTAACGCTCAGCACCGGGGTAATGCGCCCCCGCTGCTTCCTCATCCACCAACCGTGCCTCGCCGGAGAGGTGCAGCATATCTCCACTGACGAAATCAGGTATTACCAAGGCAGCACGACCGCTGGCCAATACATTACCCAGCGTGTTGAAGAAGCGGTTGCCCGAAAAGTCTGGCAGGATCAGATCAGCCCCCCGACGACGAATGAAGCCCGCTCGACCACCACGATGGGAAGCATCTACCTGAAGGCCCTGCTCGGTATGCGCGTAGCTGCCTACGAAAGCCGTGAGTGCCCGATCAATATGCGCCAGCACCAGCTCAGGTAACTGATCGAGAGTCGAGTCGCGCATGGCAAGCACGGTGCCCGGCTGAGGCAACACCGGCTGCATTGCTGACCAGTCATGGATGTACTGGGGGCAATTGCCAAAGGCGTGGGTTACCTCAAGATGCCATTGGCCGTTTGAGCCCCGCAATAAGCCGTTTACCCGGTTACGGCGGCGCGTGTGTAGCTCGATACCCAGTAGTCCAAGGCTTGCACCGCTGCTAAGCAAGGGTGCAAGGGGATCCCCCGAAGGCGGCGCTACGTTTAACTCGAGCCGGCCTTCATCAGACGCACCAACAAACCCCGGCGCCCCCTCCAATAGAGTCACCCAAGGCCAGCCCTCAGCATCCACCGCTGCTGCCGCCACAAACGGCAACTGAGGAAAGAAGTGCTGAAGCTGTGGCGTTAAGAAGGGCCGCATCACTTTGCTGCCAATCTCTGCCATTTGTTGCTCCGCCCCGATTAAGCGCTGTAGGGTGAGCTCGCCCGCATGCCATGGGCTATTAGTTTCGAGATTACTCACTCTCGACTCCTGACGGGAAGATAACCCGCTCCGTGCTGAGATGCTGTTTAGGCTGGCTTAGCTAGTTAGTCTGTCTTAGCTAGTTAGCCTGACTTAGTTAAGTAGCCCTACCTTGGTAACGCCCATTGGCACGAAACCTTCCAGCGCTTCGATACGCTGAAGCCAGGCGCGAATATGCGGGTAAGGTTCCAGCGATACATTGCCTTCCGGCGCGTGAGCGATGTAACTGTAAAGAGAAACCTCAGCCAGAGTGGCTTGGTCGCTCGCCAGGAAGGGCTGCTGTGACAAATGCGCATCAACAATTGCAAATAGCTCATGCGCATCGGCAATCAGTGGTGCAGGGTCGAACGGGGCATTAAAGACGGTGACCAAGCGAGCCTTCATGGCCGAATTTGCCAACGGCCCAGCCGCCACGGATAACCAGCGCTGCACTTGAGCTTGTTTCAACGGGTCATTCGGCAGCCAGCGACCAGAACCATAGCGCCGTTCGAGATAGACCAAAATGGCATTGGAATCCGACAGAATGACGCCTTGGTCATCGAGCACCGGTACCTGGGCGAAGGCGTTCAGATTTAAGAAAGGCGCTGCCTTATGCTCGCCTGCTGCGAGATCGACATCGATAAAGGTGGCAGGCAACCCGAGCAGCGAAAGCATTAATTCGATGCGGTGGCAGTGACCGGAAAGTGCGTGACGATAGACCTTAATAGCGTTAGACATGCTTGGCTCCTTAATTAGCATCTTTAAGAACAGGTGAGTTTCAGTGTAGGAAGCGACATCACCTATCCTGAGCCAAAACAGGAGCGGCAAGAATAATGATTTCAATCAATAGAAAATTGCGTGAAATGAAATAATCAATCTAACAACTGTGCCCGCAACCAGGGGGTCGCTAGCTCCAAAAAAGCCATAACGCTGGCGGGAGCCCGCAGGCCAAGAGCGTAGGTTAACGCCAGAGAATCAGCCGCTGGCCAAAGGGGGCCGAGGACAGGCTCAAGCAGACCCTGTGCGCAAGCATGACGCGCTTCTAAGTGATAGCAGCGTACGATGCCAGCTCCCTCAATGGCCGCCCGCAGCGCCGCGGTACTGGTGCTAATACTTAGTCTGGGCTGAAAGCGGAGGGTGTGGCCTTCGGCCAACCGCCAAATCGGTGCCTGCCCCTCTTCCGGACAGTGAATGAGCGCGTGGCGAGCCAAGGCTTGCAGGCTATCAGGCCGCCCTGCTTTATTCAGATAACAGGAGCTGGCAAACAGGCCAGTGCGTAAGTCGCCTAGTGATCTGACGTACACCGTTTCAGGAAGAGATCCCCGCATTAGACGGATGTGGATCGGAGCCGCCGCGTCTACCAGGTGGTGATACTCATCAGCTTGCAGGTATACCTTTAACGCTGGATGTGCCGCTTGCACCCTCAACACCAACGGCAATAGTAGTGGTTCTATTAACGCCTGGGGCGCCTGCAAACGTAACGTGCCGCTGAGTTCAAGGTGCTCCTGGCGGGCGTTGGCTTCAGCGTCGGCAACGGCGTGAATCAGCGCGTCGGCATGTGCGTTCAATCGCTCGCCCGCTGGCGTCAATGAACTGCCTTGAGTTGAGCTAATGACTAAAGCAACCCCCAGACGCTGCTCCTGCGCACGAAGCAAGCGGTGAAGCTTAGGTGCCGAGAAGCCACTCGCGTCAGTTGCGGCCTGAACACTGCCGTGTTTGGCAACAGCAGACAGCGCCATTAATGCCTCAAAATGCAGTGGTGATTGTGGGGAGAACGCCATGGTCAGTCACGATAGCCAAGCGCTGGGTCGGCACGTAGCCGCTCGGCAAGCAAATCAACGAAAGTACGTACACTGGCGGCGCGGCCACGACCCGCTGTTACCCAAATATTAATGGGAATGGCTGGTGGCTCAAAGCGCGTTAACACGCGCCGTACTCTGCCTTCCGCTTCGCTGGCAGCCGCCTGATAGGACAACAGCCGAGTAAGTCCAGCACCCGCCTCAACCGCCGTTAACGCCGCGTGAATGGCGCTGATGCGCAGCCGCGGCGATGGCGAAACTTCAATACGTTTACCGTTCTCCTCAAACCACCAATGGTTGCCGAAATGGCTGCCTTCAGCCACCACCGTGGGCAGCGCCTCCAA
Source organism: Vreelandella venusta (assembly GCF_007989605.1). Taxonomy (GTDB): domain Bacteria; phylum Pseudomonadota; class Gammaproteobacteria; order Pseudomonadales; family Halomonadaceae; genus Vreelandella; species Vreelandella venusta. The sequence goes on from NZ_BJUL01000006.1 coordinate 185,713, forward strand.
CTCATGCGGGTGCTGCGGCTCGCCGTGCTTTACTAACCATTCCGGGCTGGCACAGACTACCTGCCGCACTTCGCCGACAGGCACGATTAAGTGCTGGCACTCCTTGGGCACATGCCCGATTCGCACCGCCACATCGATGCCCTCTTCCTGCAAGTTAACCGGCCGATCAATCAGCTCGGCGCGAACCTGCACGTCAGGGTATTGTGCTAAGTAGTTAACGATCTGCGGCGTAACGAAGTACTCGCCGAACAGCACAGGCGCAGTTACGCTTAAAAGCCCACGTGGAGTGAGATAGCTGCCGGTAGCTGAGGCTTCGGCCTCAGAAAGTTGCGCAAGTACCTGTTGAGCATCTTCCAGATAACGACGCCCCGCCTCGGTCACGCGCACCTGTCGCGTAGTACGCTGTAATAACGCAACGCCCAAACGCGACTCTAGTGCTGCGACCGCCCGAGTAACCCTAGGAGGTGACAACTCAAGCTGGCGCGCGGCGACCGAAAAGCTTTCCAACTGCGCCACGGAAGCAAAAATGCGCATTTCTTCGAACCTGTCCAAGGCAGCTCCACGATCGATAGTAGAAATCACTCTCAACATTCTACACACCTGCAAGGTGCCAAGGCAGTTGGTGCATTACTATTTTTATTTAAGCCTTAAGGGCAAACCAATGGTTCCAATGAAACTGTCAGCGACGACTCAGCGATCCACACGTTTTAGCGTTAAGCACCAGAAAAGATAGAGAAGTTTTTTACATAGCGTGACGAAGCTTGCGACTATACCTGACACCCCATTTCGTAGAATTACTTCAGAAATAGGTCATGTCACGAAAAAACCGTAGATATATGATTTTGGTTGGAATTTATGTCAAAAACTTGGCAGCGACAGCAGAAATTTGTCGTTTCCACTTATTAATGACATAAAATAAAATGATCGCTCACTATAGTAATAAAGTTCCGTTATTAAAAAACAGTAACATTAGCCTCCCGTTACATTCATAAACCTCACTACCTGAACCTCGCCATCGGTCGTAAAGTGGTGCCGCTCAGGCTTTTTCGTCATCGCCCCCACAATGGCTGATTTTAGGCGCTGGATCTCCCCCGGATAACGTCGCATTACGGCGCGTAAATCTACCGAATGCTCATTGCCCAAGCAGAGGAGTAGCCGCCCTTCCGCCGTCACTCGAACACGATTACAGGCAGCACAGAAATTGTGGCTATGGGGAGAGATAAAGCCAATCCGCGACTGGCTGTCTGCCATGCGATAATAACGGGACGGCCCTAGGGTGGTCTCGGTGGTGGGTAGGAGTGGGTAATGGTTTTCGATGGTCTCGCGTACCGCATCGGTAGAAAGAAAGGTTTCACCACGGTTATGCTCGCTGATAGCGCCCAGGGGCATTTCCTCAATAAAGCTAATATCCACTTGTTCATCCCGGGCAAAGTTTACCAAGTCGATAATTTCGTCGTCATTACGCCCCTTAAGCAATACAGCGTTGAGCTTAATCGACTGAAAACCAGCGAGGCGTGCGGCACGGATACCCGCGATCACTTGGTTTAAGTCACCTGTTCGGGTTAATGCTTTAAAACGCTCGGGCTTGAGCGAGTCCAGGCTAATATTGAGCCGATGTAGCCCGCCTTGGCGCAAAGCATCGGCATGTTTGACCAGCCCTGAACCATTGGTGGTCATCGCCAGCTCGCGCAGGCCCTGCAATTCAGCGAGTTTTTGCACTAGCGTTAGAACGCCCTGGCGTACCAGTGGCTCACCGCCAGTTAGACGGATTTTTTCCACGCCCAGCTCGACGAATGCCTGGGAAAGGGTGGCTATTTCCTCAAGGGTCAGCAATTGGGCTCGAGGCAGGAAGGTCATCTCCTCGGCCATGCAATACACACAGCGAAAGTCACAACGATCAGTTACCGATATGCGCAGGTAACGCACCGTACGGCCAAACCCATCGACTAGCGCACTCATTTTTCGGGCTCCTCTTGGGAACTGGCATTAACGGGCAGCCGAGCAATGAGTCCTTTTACCTCAGCGGTCACTTCGATGATTGTTTGCTCATCATAAAACTGACCCCGCCGCTTGCGCAGGCCGTTTTCATATAGCTTTACGTGCTCTGTGGGTACCACATCCGCGTTGGCGAGACAGTGGCTGGCACAGTGCATCTGGCACCCATCAATGGCTACGATAGGCCGCCCAGAGCGGGTAATGCGCACCAGGCCGGGCACACCACCACCGACACCGGCAATGCACGACATTTCTGCCTCGCCTGCATGATCAAGTCGAAGAGCAACACTATTGGCAAGTTGCGCAACATCAGAGCAGCCGGAACAAGCATAAATCAGTGCTCGGGGTTTGTGATGTGAAGACATACCCTCTCCTATAAAAAGCTGACGAGGTCAGTGGTCACGACTGAAAAGTGATTCAAGCGGCGAACTGATTGATGGGGTAGTAGTGATACGCATCCCCTTCTGCCACCTCGATTTCGGGGTTAATCATTAAATAACCATCAGCTTGGCTAGCCGCACCAAGCATATGCGAGCCCTGCCCGCCCGCTAACTGCGCCACGGGACTCCCCTGTGACCAATCCAACACTACCCGTAATAGCTCACAGCGCCCTTTGGGCCCACGCTTAGAGAAGCCTGCCTTGACTGGAAAACACTGTAGCGAAGCTAAGTGTCGTCCCTGCATAGCATGAATAAACGGCAGCGCCAGCAGTTGCCAGCCCACCAGGGAGGCCACGGGATTACCCGGCAGCGCCATTAACGGCGTGCAAGTGGAAGGCTCCGCGCCTAGATAACCGAATGCGAAGGGCTTTCCGGGTTTCATCGCAACACCATGAAAATGTAGCCCACCGCGCTGCTCGATCACCGGACGAACGTGATCCTCCTCGCCTACCGAAACGCCACCAGTGCATATCACCACATCTGCAATGGTTTGTGCGTGCTCAAAGGCCTGATGCAATGACTCCGGCGAATCAGCGATGGCACCCAGATCCACTACATCGCACTGCGCTTGTGCTAGCAGTACGTTAAGCATGGCGCGATTGCTGTCGTATACCTGTCCCGGAGATCGTACCGTGCCTGGGGCAATCAGCTCATCGCCGGTTGAAAGCAATGCCACCCGTAGGCGCCGCTTGACGGCAACGATATTGATCCCGTGGCTTGCCAAAAGCGCAATCGACGCTGCGTCAAGAAACTTACCAACAGCGAGTAGCGGGGTTCCCATGCGGGTCTCCTCGCCTTGACGGCGAATATTAGCGCCTAGCACCAAGCTATCCTCAAGGTGTATATGCCCACGCTGATCAAGGGTTACCCGCTCTTGAGGCACCACAATATCCGCCCCTATGGGTACCGGCGCGCCGGTAAAAATACGCGCGCAGCCCCCTTCGGCTAGCAGCATGACACCTGCGCCAGCCGGCACGCGCTGGAGAATGGGCAGGCCGGCACCGCGAGGTGCCGTTTGGTAATCAGCCAGACACAGCGCGTAACCATCCATAGCGCTATTGTCCACACCTGGCATATCGAGAGGTGCCACTACCGTTTCTGCCAGCACTCGCCCCGCCGACTGTTCAAGGGAGACATTTTCTACGCCATTAATCGGCGTGGCTGTGTCGATAACTCGTTGGCGTGCATCAAATAAGCCTAACAACCCAGGCGTGACTATGTCTGCGCAGCGACAGTTCATAAGCACTCCGAAACATGAGAGGTCGTTTCTACTTGACGTCCACTACAAGCAGGCGCAGAAGGCAACACCATTGCGACAAAGTTGCAGGGCCGAGTGCGGGAGTCCAGCTGCAATGAGATGATTTTGTCCCACGCCAATTCACATGCCTTGGGCGAACCGGGCATCGCAAACAACAGTGTCTGGTTGGCAACCCCCGCTACCGCCCGAGATTGAATAGTCGACGTGCCAATCGTTTGCAGAGAGTAGTAGCGAAACAGCTCGCCATACCCCTCAATTGCTTTGTCAAAAAGAGGAACTAGCGCCTCAGGTGTGGTATCGCGAGCAGTGAAGCCCGTACCGCCATTCACCAGGATCGTCTGAATCTCTTTACGCGCAATCCATTCCGACACCACAGCGCGAACCTGATAAATATCATCAGGCACGATGCGCCGCTCCATTAGGTTATGGCCGCTTTCAATAAGATGCGCGGCGAGTAAGTCACCGCTGCCATCTTGATCGAATCCACGCGTATCGGAAACGGTTAACACCGCGATGCCAAGCGGAATGAAAAGAGCATCTACAGGAACATGGGACATCAAGCCTCTCCTATTAGCTTTTCTATTGCATCAAACTATTGCATCAAGCTGCCGCCAGCATCGTCATTCAGCACAATCCCTTCGACACCTATTTCGCTCTCTAACGCCAGCAAATAGTGACGCAGCGCGCGTCGAGTTGCCTGTTCCCGCAGACTATGGCGCACCCGGTCAATCACTTGATCGAAAGGTAACGCCCGCCCTTCTCGTCGTTCGTCAATACTGATCACGTGCCAGCCATAGCGGGACGCCAGGGGGCGCTCATGGAGACCTTCGGGCAGGTGCTGCAAAGCGCGATCCAGCTCTGGAACGGTTTGCCCCGGCACTAACCAACCCAAATCACCATCCAGCTCTTTTGAAGGGCACGCTGAGTGGTGTCGAGCAAATTCGGCAAACCGCTCGGGTATCTGATTAAGCTGTTCGAGTAGCTTCTCACCAAGCTGGTAAGCGTCGTCGCGACCCTGGGAATCATCGGGTGCGGCCGCAAGCAAAATATGTCGAACGCGTAACTGCACCGGTTCACTGAAGCGCTCACGGTGGGTGTCAAAAAAGCGCTGGCAATCGGCTTCCTCCGGTTCCGGCACCTCAAGCTCCTGTTCAAGCAAAGCAGCAATCGCCGCATCTTCCTGCGTTTCGCTAATTTCCTGTTCTCCGCCAGCGTCCTGTGTCGATAGTAGCCCCAGAACGCTTGCGCGCTGGCGAAGCAGCTCTCGAACCACCAACGCACGGGCGGCTTGAAGCTGAGCCTCCTCCGCCGTTTCGGCGGGGTGATACTGCATCTCCAACGCAATCGTTGCTTCATCAATAGGGGTGTCACCGACACGTATCGGAGGCGCTGCAACGCCCCCCGGTAGCTGTTCGATATCAATCATCTGCATGTTATTTCTCCTCTATATAAAACCGAGCGTGCGAAGGCCAGACTAGGCGGAGATCGGAGAAAAAGCGGAGTTTACGAGTTTGTAAATGAGCATTTTGATTGAACTCGCACACGAGCCGATCTCCAACAACGTATGGCCGAGCAGTAGCCAGTTTTTAGCCGCGGCGGCGGACAAGCTGATAACGCCGGGTTACATAACCAAACGGCGCGCTCCACACATGCACCAAGCGCGAAAACGGGAACAGCAGGATGATGGTTAAGCCGATAAAGATATGCAGTTTGTAGATCCACGACACTTCCTGCATGTAATCCGCCGCGCCGCCGCTGAAGAACACAATCGACTGCGCCCAGCTGGAGAGTGTCAGCATCATTTCGCCGTCCATATGGCCCAACGAGAAGATGATAGTCACCATACCCAGGCATGCCTGTAAGACAATCAAGCCCAGGATCAAGGTATCCATCATGCTCGACGACGCCTTTACGCGCGGGTTGGCCAGGCGGCGATAGAGCAACATGGCACCACCCACTACGCACATGGCACCGGCAATACCGCCCACCACGATAGCCACTAGCTGTTTAGTACCGGCGTGCAGGAAAGGTTCATAAACCCAGTGCGGTGTCAGCATGCCCACCAGATGGCCGAAGAAAATCACGATAATACCGATATGAAATAGGTTGCTGCCCAGGCGCATATTCTTTGAAGAGAGCATCTGGCTAGAACCGGTCTTCCAGGTGTACTGGCCATGATCAAAGCGGAGCAGGCTGCCAAGCAGAAACACCGTGCCCGCGAGATAGGGGTAGTAACCGTAGATCAGGTGGGTTAAGTAGTGCGCAATCGCGTCATACATGGTGATTCTCCTGTTAACGATCGACGGAAGGAGCGGAAGAAGCATTTAAAGACGGAGCAGGCATAATGCGTACCGGCTGGCTCTGAACGGTGTGTTTGCGCTCAGCCAAGCGACGCCCTTCAGCAGACTGCAGCGCGCAGTCTTCGTCAGAGGTTGCCGAAAAACGCACCGCCTCTTCTTCCCATACGGCGTCCAAGGCTTCGGGGGTGTTGTCCGGCGCTTCTTTTTTGACCTGGGGCCGATGCTCCTCGACATCTCCCTCGGCGCCGATTAACGCCAATAGTGACAACGGCACCAACGCGTGATCTGCTTCCCGCTCCTCCAGCCGCGCGGTCAGCAGCGCCAGAATATGGCGTATTTCGCCCAGCCAGCGGCCAATCTCGGCTTCATCGCACAGCGAAAGGTACTCAAGAAACACCGGTAGATGATCGGGCAGTTCACGGGCATCCAGCTCGAAACCGGCCGCGCTGTACTCGGCCATGAGATCCACCATGGCCTGGCCACGGTCACGTGATTCACCGTGAACGTGCTCAAATAGCAGCAGCGACGTAGCCCGCCCCTTATCAAACATGGCGACGTACTCGGCCTGCAGCTCAAGCAGGTCGCCCTCTTGGAGGCGCTGACACCATCCCATTAGCGACGATTTGAGAGCCGCCCCCAGGCGGCGCTCGGCATGAAGGATTTCGATGAGTTCGCCGCTGGCATCCTGCAGTTCCTGGGTCGGGTAATCGAGCAGACGAGCCAATACGCGTAGGCTACGCATCCCCTGTGGCGGCTCAAACGATGGCTCTACCGGGGTCGGCGATTGGGTAGCGGCTTCAGTCATGACGAGACTCCTCAAGTTGTGGCTGCGGGTCGAAGACCTCTACCGGTTCCACCAACACGCTGGTCTGCTTACGGCCATTGAACAGGTTGGGCTGGCTCTCACCGTGGCAACCGTCACCAAAGGTAAAGCCGCATCCTCCGCGCTCAGGGAAGGCTTCGGTGGCCATTTCCCGGTGGCTGGTGGGGATCACAAAACGATCCTCGTAGTTGGCAATGGCCAAGTAGCGGTACATCTCCTCTACTTGGGCCACGCTCAGCCCAACGGCATCGAGCACTTCGGCGTTGGGGGCGCCCTCCACGTGCTTACCGCGCATGTAGACACGCATCGCCATCAAGCGCTTGAGTGCCAATACCACGGGCTCCTCTTCACCGGCAGTCAACAGGTTAGCCAGGTACTTCACCGGGATACGCAGTGATTCGATCTTGGGCAGGATGCCGTCAAACTCCACATGCCCCGCCTCAGCGGCGGACTGAATCGGCGACAGCGGCGGCACGTACCACACCATCGGTAGCGTGCGATATTCCGGGTGCAGCGGCAGCGCCAACCCCCAGTCGATCGCCATCTTGTAGACCGGTGAGGCCTGGGCGGCTTTAATGACGTTATCCTGGATGCCATCCCGCTTGGCCTGGGCAATCACTTCCGGATCGTTGGGGTCTAGAAAAATCTCACACTGGCGGTGGTAGAGGTCACGCTCATCCGGCGAGCTTGCCACTTCCTCGATACGATCAGCGTCATACAGCAGAACACCGAGATAGCGAATGCGGCCCACACAGGTCTCGGAGCAGATGGTCGGTTGACCGGCCTCGATACGCGGGTAGCAGAAAATACACTTCTCGGACTTACCGCTTTTCCAGTTGTAGTAGATCTTCTTGTAGGGGCAGCCGGAGATACACATCCGCCAGCCTCGGCACTTGTCCTGGTCGATTAGAACGATGCCGTCCTCTTCACGCTTGTAGATCGCACCGCTAGGGCAGGACGCCACACAGGTGGGGTTCAAGCAGTGCTCGCACAGGCGCGGCAGATACATCATGAAGGTGTTTTCGAACTGGCCGTAAATATCTGCCTGCACCTTGTCAAAGTTCTTGATAAAGTTGGCGTCTTTGCGCCGCTTGGCGAACTCGGTGCCGAGAATCTCTTCCCAGTTGGGGCCCCATTCGATCTTTTTCATGCGCTGACCGGAAATCAGCGAGCGCGGACGCGCCACCGGCTGGTGCTCGCCGATCTTGGCGGTATGCAGGTGTTGGTAGTCGAAAGTGAACGGCTCATAGTAGTCATCCATCTCGGGCAGGTCGGGGTTGGCGAAAATGTTCGCCAGCACCCGCCATTTGCCACCAATACGCGGCTCAATCCGACCGTCGTTACGGCGCATCCAACCGCCCTTCCACTTGGCCTGGTTCTCCCACTCTTTGGGATAGCCGATACCGGGCTTGGTCTCAACATTGTTGAACCAGGCGTACTCCATACCTTCGCGGCTGGTCCAGACATTTTTGCAGGTCACCGAACAGGTGTGGCAACCAATACACTTATCAAGGTTGAGAACCATGCCTACCTGGGAACGAATTTTCATTTCACGGCCTCCTGAACGCTGTCATTGCCTTCACCATCCAGCCAGTCAACGTGTTTCATCTTGCGCACTAACACGAACTCATCGCGGTTTGAGCCGACGGTGCCGTAATAATTAAAACTGTAAGAGAGCTGCGCGTAGCCGCCGATCATATGGGTTGGCTTGGGGCAGACACGGGTGACCGAGTTGTGAATACCCCCTCGCGTGCCGGTGACCTCAGAACCAGGCACGTTCACGTTGCGCTCCTGGGCGTGGTACATCATTACCATGCCCGCCTTGACCCGCTGGCTGACCACTGCCCGCGCGGCAATCGAGCCGTTGGCGTTGTAAACCTCGATCCAGTCGTTGTCCTCAATCTCGATCTCTGCCGCGTCCGCCTCGGAGAGCCACACCACCGGGCCGCCTCGGTTGAGCGTCAACATCAGCAGGTTGTCCGAGTAAGTGGAGTGGATGCCCCACTTCTGGTGCGGCGTGAGGAAGTTCAGCGCCTTGCTCTTGAAGCCGTTGTCAGCGGGAAGCTGGAAGCCTTTGGACGCTTTGGTATCGATGGGCGGACGATAGACCAGCAGGCTTTCACCGAAGGCGCGCATCCAGGCATGATCCTGATAGAACTGCTGACGACCACTCACGGTGCGCCACGGAATCAGCTCGTGAACGTTGGTATAACCGGCGTTATAGGAGACGTGCTCATCCTCGAGGCCGGACCAAGTCGGGCTGGAGATAATCTTGCGCGGCTGAGCGACGATATCGCGGAAGCGAATTTTTTCTTCATGCTTGGGCTTCGCCAGATGGGTGTGGTCGCGCCCGGTAATTTTGGAGAGTGCCTCCCAGGCTTTTACTGCTACGGCGCCGTTGGTTTCCGGTGCCAGGGTCAGAATCATCTCGGCGGCATCGATAGCGCTGTCGATCAGCGGGCGCCCTTTATGCGGGCCATCCAGCTTGCGATGGTTGAGTTTGCCCAGCAGCTCGACTTCAGCATCGGTATTCCAAGCGATGCCCTTGCCGCCGTTACCGATGCTTTCCAGCAGCGGCCCTACGGAGGTGAAGCGCTCATAGGTTTCGGGATAGTTGCGCTTGACCTCAATCAGCGATGGCATGGTCTTGCCGGGAATCGGCGCGCATTCGCCCTTCTTCCAATCCATTACCGCCGGTTGAGCCAATTCGCCTGGCGAGTCGTGCTGCATCGGCAGCGTGACCAAGTCGGTCTCTTCGCCCAGGTGGCCGACACACACCTTGGAGAATGCTTTGGCAATACCCTTATAAATATCCCAGTCGCTGCGCGATTCCCAAGCCGGGTCGGTGGCGGCAGTCAAGGGGTGAATAAAGGGGTGCATGTCAGAAGTGTTAAGGTCGTCCTTCTCATACCAGGTCGCCGTAGGCAGCACGATATCCGAGTAAAGACAGGTGGTGGACATGCGGAAATCCAGCGTCACCAGCAGGTCGAGCTTGCCTTCCGGCGCCTCGTCACGCCATACCACTTCTTCGGGCTTCTGGCCGCCGAAGTCGCCCAGATCTTTACCCTGAATACCGTGGCGAGTACCTAGCAGGTACTTGAGCATGTACTCATGGCCCTTACCGGAGCTGCCCAGCAGATTGGAGCGCCAGATGAACATATTGCGCGGGAAGTTCTCTGCCGCGTCCGGGTCTTCCGCGGCAAAACGCAGCTCGCCACTCTTTAGCTGCTGCACCGCATAGTCAGCGGTGGACATGCCCGCGGCTTCGGCTTTCTTCGCTAGGCGCAGCGGGTTAGTGTCCAGCTGAGGTGCTGACGGCAGCCAGCCCATACGCTCAGCGCGCACGTTAAAGTCGATCAGGCTGCCGGGGTAATCCTCGGCCCTGGCCAACGGCGAAAGAATTTCTTTAATCTCTAGCTTCTCGTAGCGCCACTGGGAGGAGTGACTATAGAAGAAGGAAGTAGAGTTCATGTGGCGCGGCGGGCGCTGCCAGTCAAGGCCAAAGGCCAGCGGCGTCCAGCCAGTCTGCGGGCGCAGTTTTTCCTGCCCCACATAGTGAGCCCAGCCGCCACCGCTCTGACCGATACAACCACACATGACCAGCATGTTAATCAGGCCGCGGTAGTTCATATCCATGTGGTACCAGTGGTTCATACCGGCACCAACGATGATCATGCTACGGCCGTTGGTTTTATTGGCGTTGTCGGCAAATTCACGGGCAATGCGGGTGCACTGCTCTGCTGGGACACCGGTGATTCTCTCCTGCCACGCCGGGGTATAGGGGCGAACCTGATCAAACGAGGTCGCGCCATCATCTTCGCCGTCGCCGACAAAACCACGGTCGATACCGTAGTTGGCACACATCAAGTCAAAAACGCTGACTGCCAGCATGTCGCTGCCGTCGGCTCTCTTTAAACGTTTGGCGGGCAAATTGTGGAACAGTAGGTCATCGGCAGCGCCAACACCGGCCCCTTTTACGTGCTCAAAGTGCTCGTGCTCAATGCCGCCGAAGTAAGGGAACGCCACGCGCACCACGCTATCGTGGTGGTTAGCCAAACTGAGTAGCGGCTTGATCTCGGTGCCTGCAGCGTCCAGCGACTCCAGGTTCCACTTGCCCACTTCGTCAGCGGCTTCGCCCCAGCGGAAACCGATGGAACCGCGTGGTACCACCAGCTGGTCACGGGTTTCGTCCCAGGCGACGGTTTTCCACTCGGGATTGTTTTCCTGGCCCAGGGCAGCATCAAAATCACTGGCTCGCAGTTGGCGACCCGGTGCGAAGCTGCCATCTTCACGCGCTTCCAGTTCCACCAGGAACGGCATGTCGGTATAGCGGCGCACATAGTCCGTGAAGTAAGCACTCGGATTATCGAGGTGAAACTCTTTGAGGATGACATGGCCCATGGCCATCGCCAGTGCAGCATCGGTGCCCTGCTTGGCGGACAGCCACTCGTCGGTGAGTTTGGAAACCTCGGCATAATCCGGGGTGATCGAAACTGTCTTGGTGCCCTTGTAACGTACTTCGGTAAAGAAGTGGGCGTCCGGGGTACGCGTTTGAGGCACGTTAGAGCCCCAAGCGATAATGTAGCCGGAATTGTACCAGTCAGCGGATTCAGGTACGTCGGTCTGTTCGCCCCAGGTCATTGGCGAGGCCGGCGGCAAGTCACAATACCAGTCGTAGAAGCTCATGCAGACGCCGCCAATCAACGACAGGTAGCGGCTACCCGCGGCGTAGCTAACCATCGACATGGCGGGAATAGGCGAAAAGCCAATGATCCGGTCGGGGCCGTACTGCTTGGCGGTGTAAACGTTAGAGGCAGCGACCAACTCGTTAAGCTCGTCCCAGTTACCGCGTACGAAGCCGCCCATGCCGCGAGCACGCTTGTACTTTTTGGTCTTGGTGGGGTCTTCGACAATAGATGCCCAGGCATCTACTGGGTCTGGGTTAGCCTTAAGCGCTTCGCGCCATAGCGCCAGCAGCGGCTTGCGCACTAATGGATACTTCAGGCGGTTGGCGCTGTACAGATACCAGGAGTAGCTGGCGCCACGGGGGCAGCCACGTGGTTCATGATTAGGCAGGTCGGGACGGGTACGCGGGTAATCGGTCTGCTGGGTTTCCCAGGTCACTAAGCCGTTCTTAACGTAGATCTTCCAGCTACAGGAGCCGGTACAGTTCACCCCATGGGTGCTGCGTACAACTTTGTCGTGCTGCCATCGGGCACGATAACTCTCTTCCCACTGGCGGGATTCGCTGCGTAGTTCGCCGTGTTCGTTGGCAAAAGGTTCGCGGGACTTGCGAAAGAAATTCAGCCGATCTATGAAATGACTCATGGTCGATCTCCAGACTCCACGGAAATTTGCGTACCCGCTAGGCGGGCTCCATGGAGAGGATTCTGCGTGATCGACAAGGTAATTACTGCGTGATTACCTCCATATACACCCTATCTACCCCCAAGGTGATAGAGCGACCAACGTAAAGGAATAGACGTATGCTCGCAGGCTTTCAACTACGTTTACATTGCAACTCACTGAACATTCATACAATATACTTTTTATCGCTGAATACTATCCGAGCAAAGCGCACTCCATGCATCTCACCCGATTCACAGATTATTCGATACGCGTCTTGATCTTTCTTGCGGCCAAGGGGGAAGAGCGCTCTACGATTAATGAAATTGCCGAGACCTTTAATATCTCACGCAATCATTTGATGAAAATCGTTCAGGAGCTAAGTCAAAAGAACTACGTTACCGCCATTCGTGGCAAGAATGGCGGCTTACTGCTGACACGGGACCCTGCAACCATTAGGCTAGGCGAGTTAGTTCGCGATATGGAGCATGACATGGGGTTAGTGGAGTGCTTTCATAGCGACAACGCCTGCATCATTACACCGGCATGTCGCCTTCAGCCGATACTTAATGATGCCCTATCAGCATTTCTAAGTGTACTCGACCACTACACATTGGCCGACCTGCTGGGCAGTCAACAGTCTCAACTGGCGCAACTTATGCGCATTCCTACCGTCAGCGCTTAGCACCGCTAGCCATCCTGCCCGTCGACTCGCGGCTGCATCAGCGGCCAAGTATAGTGCGCGAGAAATATTGCGTAGGCCAAGCACCAGAAGATGATGCTCAGCGTATAGGTCCAGTGGGTAATCTGGGGAAATAACGCCAGGACGGGTGAGCGCACTAAGGCGGCTATTAGCATTAAGCCCAACGCCACACCAATACCAGGCAATGTGCGTATGGGGCGGCCCGTATGGCCTAGCGCAACCCTGGCCATCATGGCCAGCATCATGGTGCCCATACCACCAATGGTCAGGGCATGTACGGCAATCTCAACGCGCATCAGCCCCATCAGTGCCAAGCCCCACATGATAAGCCCTAGTGGAATGCAGGCGTAGCTACCGTGGAGCCCCCAAAGTAAAGGCTCGCGCCAACTGTGCAGCCCACCCCAGCGCGCCATGCGAACACTATTAGCCAGCGCCGCTAAGAGCATCGCCCCAGCCATTAATGAAGCAGGTATGGCAACACCTAGCATGATGACAAGCTGCAGCACGACGACGCCAGCCGTACTCACCAGCGTCACTCTTTCGAGTAAAGCAATCGGTTCAGGCTTGGTGCGGCTCAAACGATTGGCAGTAAACATGGCAATCACACGCCCGCCAACGACGGCCATCATCAAGGTAATTAACAGCACGGCTAAGTAGGCAGCTTGGCGGATCAGCTCGGCATCACCTTGCATGACTCCTAAGTGCATCGCCAGATTAGCCGTGGCCAACAGCAACAGCACAGGTACAAAGATCAAGTTGCGCCAACGCTTTGCGGTGATAACTAGACGCGCCATAACCATAGCGACAATTGGCAGAAACGCTAGGTCAACCGCCAGCAGCAGCCACTCCGGCAGCCCCATGGGGAAAGCCATCAGCCCCCTACCCAATAGCCATAGCACCACCAGACCCAATAGCGGCCCGCCGTTTAAACTCGGCAACCCTGTCCAGTTACGCACAGCGGTTAGTAAAAATCCCGCTACCACCGCCGCGGCAAAGCCAAACAACATTTCATGCTGATGCCAGAGCACCAGACCGCCATAAGGTCGCAGCAAAATAGTGCCGTGCCAGAAGGCCAACCACACCAAAAGGGACGCCACACTAAACAGCGCGGCCAGCAGAAAGAAAGGCCTAAAAGCCAAGCGCATTAAGGGTAAATGCTCAAGCTTAGAAGCAGGCTGGGATGAGGTGGTCGTTGGCATGGCGTAATCCCGACTAATTTACTTGGAAATATGAGTGTGCGCCTAGCCATCAACAAAGACCATGACATGTATCAAAAATACATCTTATGGCTAGCATTTAAAGGCCTGCGGATTTAAGATGCATTTTTAATACATCTTAAAGTATCGAGGTAGTAACAGTGCTAACACATGAGCAGGAAAAGCTGATTAACGCGACAGCCCCCATCGTGGCCGAACACCTGAATGCGATTACCCAACGCTTCTATCCACTGATGTTCACCCGCTATCCAGAGGTTAAGCCCCTCTTTAATGAGGTACACCAGCAAAGCGGTGGTCAGCCCCGTGCACTGGCCAACGCCGTGTTGGCCTATGTTCAACTACGTGGTAACCCAGCTCAGGCGCGTGCAACTCTTGATGTTGTCGTAAGCAAACACGTCTCGCTAGGCATTCTTCCCGAGCAGTACCCTATTGTCGGTGAGTGTTTGCTGGCCGCCATTGGCGAGGTACTCGGTGATGCCGTGACACCAGAAATAGCCGATGCCTGGGGCGCTCTGTATAACGAACTTGCCGCCCTGTTGATCGACCTGGAAGATCAGCGCTATCGCGAGTTTGAACAGCGCCCTGGCGGATGGCGTGGCGCACGCCGTTTCAAGATTGCCAGTACCCAGCAGGAAAGCGCTTTAATTCGATCGTTTATCCTTGAACCTGAGGATGGCGGTCGTGTGGCTGACCATGAGCCAGGTCAGTATATCGGCGTACGTTTGACCATTAACGGCGAACTGGTCTATCGACATTACAGCCTTTCGGATATACCCAATGGCCGGAGCTACCGGATCTCGATCAAACGCGAAGAACAGGGCCAAGTCAGCCGCCACTTCCACGATGCCTTACAACCAGGCGATACCTTAGAACTGTTACCGCCAGCAGGCGACCTCACGCTGATTGAAGGCGATGAGCCTCTGTTGCTTGCCAGCGGCGGGGTTGGTCAAACGCCCCTGCTCCCCATGGCAAGACAAGCCTTGTCCCTTGGGCGGCAAGTCACCTATCTACACGCGGCCCTGGATGCCGAACATCAGGCCTTTAAAGATGAATTAGACGCACTGAAGAGCGAGTATCCTCAACGCCTTAAGGCTGTCCGTATTCATGAGCGCGGCAACGAAGCCGAACATATTGGACGTATCGACCGCAGCTTATTAGCTCACTACCTGCCTGATCTTAAGGCACGCTGCTATTTCGTCGGCCCTCAAGGGTTTATGACAGCAATTAATAATGCGTTGTCTGAATTGGGAGTCGACGAGGATCGCCGACACTTCGAGCACTTTGGCCCCTCACGCCCACTCGACGCAGCTTAATAACGCTCAGTTAGAGTTATCATTTCGAGATAAGAGCCAAGCTGCTCAGGCCAACCAGGATAGCGGGCTGTGATGAATAGCAGCCCCCACCATATAGGCAAAGGCAGCCACCGCCACTACCGCTGCCAAGACCCGCACCGTTGGCGTCGCCCCGCGCTTAATCGCAATGGTGCCGACACCAATATAGACCAGCAGTGCTAATAGCTTGGCGCCAAGCCAGGGAAGCTGCCAGGGCCATATGGAAAGCAACACCATCAAAGTCACTCCCAGCCCCAACAAAGCCGTATCAATAAGATGGGGCAATACCTTGACCCAACGAGCGTTGAGTCGCGGGCTTTCCTGCACCGACCACCAAGCGCGCACTACGAAGAGCGTGATGCTCAGCGCAGCGGCCGTCATGTGCAAATGCTTGATGAGGAAATAGTGTTCCATGGTAAGCATCCCTAGCCGACGTTAACCGCATTGCCGTGATGATCGAAGGCAAGATAGGTGGCGATAGTACCCATTTGCAGCGACTCCATCATACGCTGAAGCTGGCGTTCAACCTCGGCGTCATCTTTGGGGTCATCCATGGCAGCTGTGAAGACTAGATCCCATTCGATCTCGGTTCGGCGTGACTCCTCGACCAATGCCGCCATACTGGTCAGTTCCTGCGTCGACTTATCTACGCAGACCACCGGCACCAACACACCCCCTTCCCCCTGTTCGAAGCGACGACGCTGATCAGCATCAGGGAAATCAGGCAACTCTGCGCGCACGAACACAAACAGCAGGCGCTGTGGCTGAGGCTGTTTACGTGCTTCATGCAGTAAGTCGGCAAACGTCACTATAGTCACAGAATCGGTGGTCATAAAATGAGCCTTATCGCTAATAGTTAAGAATCAATCGGCAAGAGTGAACAAGTGAGACTAATAGGCGGCATTACTCGGGTGACGCTACGAAAAGCCACAGCAGCAGCATTACTATAAGCAGAGGGATCAGCAGGCTAAGTGGCGCGGCGCGCCAACCATAGGCTTGGACAACCAAAGGTGCTATTCGTAGGGAAAGCCCGACGCCTGCCGCTAACGCTAGAAAAAGGGCGACACAAAGACACACCCAACGATCAGGCATCCAACCTTTGGCGTGGACGATGCCCGTCGTAATCACCGCGCCTCCTAGTCCAAGCCCGGCCCCCACCAACAAAAACTCCCACGGCTGGCTAGCCATCCCAAATCCGCCCAGCGCCAACGCTAGCCCCAATAGTAGCCACTGCATCAAGCGGCAGGTGTCGCCCCGTTTGGCGATATACCAGGCTGGCCACGCCAATAATGCACCACTCATCAACGGTACCAGCACATAGATAGGCTGCTTTGCGAGCAGGCCATAAAGTGTCCAGCTAGCCACCGCTAAAGCGCTTGCTAACGGCATTAGCAGCATGGCTACCAGCAACTGATAACCATTCACTGGCTGTATTGATGTCTCCAACGTGGGAGGCGGCACAGACGATGGCATAGTGTTTCCCAGCGAAGGTATAAAGACATCGGAAGACGTGCCAGAATTGTCGGTAAATACTAGGCGTCGGTCAAAAGGCATCGGAGGTAGACTGGCTAACCCCAAAGGAATAGCCCTCATATCGAAATGCAGACAGTGCCACACGCCCTTACCTCTTCCGCGCTATCGGAAATGCCATGAAATTACTTCAGCGCTCCTTGGTTGCTCGCATTATCGCATCCCTGCTTGCCATTAGCGGGATGGCCTTTATCAGCATTACTTTGACCATGGCAATGTCTAACAGCAGCCGTGGCGATGCTGCCGCGATTAATGTTGCTGGCTCATTACGCATGAATGCCTACCAGATTATGGGAGCCTTGCAACGCCTGGAGTATGCTCCAAAGAAGACAAGCGAGGAGCAGCTCGAAGCACTCATTTTACGCTTCGATCAGCGTTTGCATGGCACAACGCTACAGCAAACGATCCCCCGTGATGATCGTCATGAGCGCCGCCGTCAGTTGGAAAAACTTCAAAACTACTGGCAGCACTCGCTGCGTCCGGCACTTGAAGCTCCAGCCGCTGCCACGGCTCTTGACCTCGATACCCTAGAGATGATGATCGTTGCGATGGTCAGTGATATTGAAGTGCTAGTGACCTATCTGGAGCAAAGCACCGAGGCCAAGGTGCGGCTATTGGGGATGATGCAACTGCTTTTTCTGGCACTCATCGCTATCGTGGTTTCGATAGCCCTTTACGATGTTCGCCATAACTTGGTAGTGCCGCTACGCCAGCTGATGGTACTTGCCCGCGAGGCGGCACAGCGTAATTTCAAGCCGCGTTCAGAGCTACGCGGCAGCGATGAGCTGGCCTTGCTAGGACATACCTTTAATAAGATGTCAGCCGAGCTGGCAACCAGCTACGCCGCATTGGAAGACAAGGTATCGCGCAAGAAACAGGAACTAGAGCGCAGCAATCAGGCGCTGCGAGTCATGCATGATGCTAGCCGTTCGCTTTATGGCGGCGGTAACGACCTTTGCTCTAGCGCAGCACCTATGCTGCGCGAGCTAGAAAAGCTGCTCGATATCGGGCCAATTCGGCTTTCCCTAAACGATCCTTTCGACCAACGGGAAATGCCGGTTTTGGAAACCCACTCACGTACCCGACCAGAGTATTGCCGTGACCAGGAGTGCCACGCTTGCCTAATTGATCCTCGCCCCTTGGAGATGGTGTCCAATAACCAGTCCCAATGTTTACTGCTACCGATCAGCGTCGGTGACACTCTGCTTGGCACCCTGGAAGTGTGGTATCACCAGGAGCGGCTTAACGACAGCACCCGACGGCTGCTCACCATGTTAGCCGACCAGCTGGCCACGGCGGTTTACCTGCAGCGGCGTATCGAGGAGCAGCAACACGTCACGCTGATCAACGAACGGACCATCATTGCCCGAGAACTTCACGACTCGCTAGCCCAATCGCTCTCTTATCTAAAGATGCAGGTTGCGCGGCTCGAACGTATGCAGCAAAAAGATGCCACGCGTGAGATGCAGGCTGAAGTATTCGACGAGCTGCGCACCGGTTTAAACAGTGCCTATCGTCAACTACGTGAACTGCTGACCACCTTCCGGCTCAAGCTAGAGGGGCCAGGGCTGCAATCTGCCTTGCGTCAAACCATCGAAGAGTTTAGCCAACGCATGGAGATAACAGTTGAGCTTGACTACGATGTGCCGCCTTATCTGCTTAATCCCAATGAAGAAATTCACGTGCTACAGATCATTCGCGAGGCGCTGGCCAATACCCACAAGCATGCCCAGGCCCACTGGGCTGGGGTCACTGTGCATTTCGCTGATGCTCGCCTGCTAGTGCGTATTGAGGATGATGGTATCGGCCTAGAAGACGATAGTTCGCCACCTATGCACTACGGCTTGGTGATCATTCGCGACCGAACCACCACCCTGAACGGGGAGCTGAGTATCACCAATCGCCCCACAGGGGGAGCCAGCATTGAGATAGCCTTCACCCCGTTGACCGCTCGCTTAATTCAGCAGCAGCCTGTGACGGCTGCCTCAGACTTTCACTTAGGTACAGGGGCTCCTTAATGACACTAACCACTGCCAACGATACACCCGCCACGCTGATGATTATTGATGACCACCCGCTACTACGGCGTGGCGTCGTTCAGTTGCTTGAACTAGAGGATGATCTTGAACTGATTGCCGAGACCGGCGCTCCTGAAGAGGGCATTGCACTGGCTCTCGAACGGGAGCCTGACTTGGTGTTACTGGATTTAAACATGCCAGGTGTCAATGGCTTAGAAGCCTTGCGTCGCCTACGAGAAGCCAACTATAGCGGCCGTGTGGTGATGTTCACTGTTTCCGACCATGAGGATGATGTGGTTGCGGCGCTGCGCAACGGTGCCGACGGTTACCTGCTAAAGGATATGGAGCCTGAAGATATGGTGCGCCAGTTGCGCCAAGCTGCTTTGGGACGCATGGTCATCAGCGAAAGCCTAACCGCCCTCCTCGCTGAAGCGCTGCGTAATCAGCGCAATGCCCCCACCACTCCGGATATTCATAGTCTAACCCAGCGTGAACGCGAAATTCTGCAACAGCTGGCTGGCGGGCTCTCCAACAAACTCATCGCACGCAAGCTGGATATTACCGAAGGCACGGTCAAGGTTCACGTCAAGCATCTGCTCAAAAAGCTCAACTTACGCTCGCGTGTCGAAGCCGCCGTCTGGGCAGTCCAGGAAGGTATCGATCACTAGCCGATTCTGTGTGGTTACCTCCAAAGACTTCCAAAGTACTTTTGCTCTAACCCACCTTTACCCCCTGTCGTTTTTTTCTCTTTAAAATCAATCAACCCAGACTTTTCAGCGACTACCTCTCAAGAGGTATGTCGCTGTTTTTCATGTCATTTTCACCTATTTCCCAATTTATTCCCCCAGCGTATCTTGCTGTCTGACTGCTAGATGCAGATAGGTTTGATGCCAAGGGGAAATCGCCATGAGCAAGAGAAACGCCGACATTGAGAAGTGGGATGTCGAAGACGCCCAATTCTGGGAACAGAAAGGCAAGCACATCGCCAACCGCAATCTATGGATATCCATCCCCAGCCTGCTGATGGGATTCGCGGTCTGGATGATGTGGGGAATGATTACCACCCAGATGCAGAACCTGGGTTTTTCGTTCACGGTTAACCAGCTATTTTCGCTAACAGCGCTTGCCGGTCTAGCAGGTGCCACACTACGCATCCCAGCATCATTCATGATCCGCATCGCTGGCGGGCGTAACACTATCTTCCTGACCACCGCGCTATTGATGATCCCCGCTGCTGGCACTGGTATCGCCTTGATGAACCCGGGCACGCCGTTGTGGGTATTCCAGGCGTTGGCGCTACTTTCCGGTATCGGTGGCGGTAACTTCGCTTGTTCAATGAGCAACATTTCCACTTTTTATCCCAGCAAGCAACAAGGTTACGCCCTAGGCATGAATGCAGGCTTGGGTAATTTTGGCGTTACTACCATGCAGATTGTCATCCCACTGGTAATGACCGTCGGCATTTTCGGTGCTATGGCGGGTTCGCCAATGGAATTGCAAAGCGCTAGCGGTACGTTGATTGGCCGGATAGAGGCAGGTACCGATACTTGGATCCAGAATGCAGGCTTCATCTGGCTCGTATTTCTGATCCCATTAGCGTTCGCCGGTTGGTTCGGCATGAATAATCTTCGCACTATTACGCCCAACCCTGGCTCACCGCTTGCTGCTTTCAGCAAAATATTAGGTCTCTACGGCGTCGGCATGGTGACCGCGATCATCGGTATGCTGGCTCTTGGCTGGCTTAATATGTGGATTGCCTTGCCGCTAACCATTGTTCTAACCCTAGTGTTGTTGCGCCTGATTCCTGGCGATATCAAGCCTAATATCCAGAAGCAGTTCGCGATATTTTCCAATAAGCACACCTGGTCAATGACCATTCTCTATATTCTGACCTTCGGCTCCTTTATCGGCTTCTCTGCGGCCCTGCCACTCTCAATCAACGTCATCTTCGGCAACATGATGCAGGCCACTGCCGATGGCACGCTGATTCGCGTGGCCAACCCTGAGGCGCCCAGCGCTTTAACCTGGGCTTGGATAGGCCCGTTCGTGGGTGCGCTGATCCGCCCATTGGGCGGATGGATCTCCGACAAAGCAGGCGGCTCCATCGTTACCCAAATAATTTCAGCGATCATGGTGGTCGTCTCTGTCGCCACTGGCTACGTGATGATGCAGGCCTATAACGCCACCGATCCTAATCAATTCTTTTGGCTATTCCTGCTGCTATTCATCGTGTTATTCGCCGCCAGTGGTATCGGCAACGGCTCTACCTTCCGCAGCATCGGGGTGATTTTCGACCAACAGCAGAAAGGCCCGGTTCTTGGCTGGACCTCTGCCGTCGCAGCCTATGGCGCCTTCATCGCCCCGCGGGTAATGGGCGAGCAAATCCAAGCCGGCACACCAGAACTTGCCATGTATGGCTTTGCGGTCTTCTACGCCATCTGCCTGGTCATTAACTGGTGGTTCTACCTCCGCAAGAGTGCCTACGTTAAGAACCCGTGACCCGGATTAACAACGCCTAAATATAGCTTGCTTCTTTGCGCCCGGAGCCAAGCTCCGGGTCTTTACCCCCTACCCCAGTGCGGGAGGACACTATGAAAATCATGATCGCCTATGACGGTTCGCGAAACGCCAAGCTGGCTCTTGCTCAAGTCGTCAATATGTTCCGCTGTAATCAGCCTCTTTTGGTACTGGTCGGCGTAGTGGAAAACCCGCTCGACGCTACCGATAGCAACGAAGTGCTGTTTCAGCAGGAACACAATGAGCTGAAACAGCACCTTCAGGAGGGTGTGGCGTTCGCTATCGGAGAAGGTTTTCAAGCCGAGCAGCTTCTCGCCGAGGGTGACGCACGCAAGATGCTGCTTCAGGCCACTCGTAAACTCACGCCAGATCTACTGGTGATTGCCCGCCATAGCCATCAGCCGGACGGCGGCATCATCGCCAAGTCGTTG
This sequence comes from Vreelandella venusta, assembly GCF_007989605.1. Taxonomy (GTDB): domain Bacteria; phylum Pseudomonadota; class Gammaproteobacteria; order Pseudomonadales; family Halomonadaceae; genus Vreelandella; species Vreelandella venusta. The sequence continues at coordinate 207,622 of NZ_BJUL01000006.1, forward strand.
ACTTATTTTGTTGATGAACTCGACTACATGACGTTTGGCAGCGTCAGCTCGTTCCTAGCCAGACGCGCCGAGTGTCCCTTACTGATCCTACTCAGCCCTTAAGTAGCCTCTACCCCCTGCTTTGGCATAAACCACATTTGGGACACAGGACGATACGACCATGAAAGTTTCCGCTGTATTCAAGTTTCGCAGCCCCGAGATTCGGGCCTTGCACCTGACCTGGATTGCCTTCTTTATTACCTTTTACGTGTGGTTCAACATGGCGCCGCTTGCATCGAGCATGCTCAAGAGCGTCGACTGGCTGACCACGGATGATCTCAAGCTGTTCGCTATCTGCAACGTCGCCTTAACGATTCCCGCGCGCATCATCGTTGGCATGGCACTGGATCGGTTCGGCCCACGACGGGTGTTCTCGGTGCTTATGGTAACGATGTCGCTACCGGCGCTGGCGTTTGCTTTCGGGAATAGCATGACGCAACTGCTAGTGGCACGCCTAGTACTGAGTTCGATTGGCGCCAGCTTCGTGGTCGGTATCCACATGACAGCGCTGTGGTTCAAGCCAAAGGATATCGGCTTCGCCGAAGGCTTCTACGCTGGCTGGGGTAACTTCGGCTCCGCCGTCGCGGCCATGTCGCTGCCGACCATTGCCCTGAGCATGTATGGCGGCGCCGATGGCTGGCGTTGGGCAATCGCCCAGAGTGCTATTGTTATGGCCGCTTACGGTGTTTACTACTGGTTCGCGATTACCGATGGCCCGGATGCTCAGGCGCACCGTAAGCCACGCAAATCCGCCGCCATGGAAGTGAGCTCTTGGGGCGATATGATCAAGCTGATCATCTGGACGATCCCTCTGGTTGGCGTACTCGCCATCCTGGTCTGGCGTATTCAGTATATGGGCTATTTATCAGTTACCGGTGCGACCATCGCTTATCTAGCCATTACTGCCATCGTTATCTATCAAATTGTCCAGATCCTGAGAGTCAACCTACCGATCCTGCGTAAGGGTGTACCGGAAGATGATAGATACTCGTTCAACAGTGTGGCGGCGCTTAACAGCACCTATTTTGCCAACTTCGGCGCTGAACTAGCGGTAGTATCGATGCTGCCCATGTTCTTTGAGGAGACCTGGGGCCTAAATGCCGCTACGGCCGGCCTGATCGCTGCATCGTTCGCGTTCGTCAACTTGGTGGCGCGCCCCATGGGCGGCATGGTTTCTGATCGCATGGGTAACCGGCGTTTTGTGATGCTGTGCTACATGTTTGGCATTAGCGTTGGGTTCTTGCTGATGGCCATGCTCAATGCGAGTTGGCAGCTCATTCTGGCCATTGCGGTGACCATTGGCACCTCGATTTTCGTGCAAGGGGCTGAGGGGGCAACCTTCGGTATCATTCCCTCCATCAAGCGCCGCATCACAGGACAAATCTCCGGTATGGCCGGCGCCTACGGCAATGTTGGCGCGGTGGTTTACCTCACCATCTTTACCTTTGTCACGCCATCGCAGTTCTTCTACATCATCGCGACAGGCGCCTTTATCAGTTGGCTTATCTGCTTGGTGTGGCTCAAGGAGCCAGAAGGTGCTTTCGATGACGAGTACTACGTCTCATCTGTTGATAGAGACATCGAAGAACAGTCTTTACAGAGTGCCAAGCACTAAACGTTAGCATCATCTGTAGCATCACGGCACTGTTCGCGTCGATTGGATTCGGACAGTGCCTCTATTGTGCGGCAACTAACCGAAATGCCATACAGCACACTTAATTTTTTTAGTCATTTTCTCAACTCTGTTGACCACATACTCAACTATGGCTAACTCGCTAATTTAGAACACCTAATCATTGAAATTACACTTCCAAGGGAGTCCTGAAGTGCGAGCACTCACTTTTCTCAAATTACCCTTCAACCATCGTGAAGGCTGGAAAGAGTTACAGACTTCCTGCCCCTCCATTCCTTTACTAGCATGGCGGGTAGTTGTACCTATGTCGCTCTTGCCGCCAATACTGCTCTATTATGCAGGTAGCCATTACAGCGATCCATTTATGACGGGATTTGCTGACCGAGAGTGGCGTTTTATCACCACCATTATTTTCCTTGCAGAGATAGTGAGTTTTTTCGTTATTGGCTGGGTAATCTACGCTGTAGTCAATGGAACAGAAGAGCTATCTATTAGCTATCAAGACGCCTATTTACTTGCCGGGCTTTCACCACTGCCTTTATTTGCCTCGTCGTTGGCACTCCTGGTACCCAACTTATTTTTTAATGTCGTGATTATACTTAGCGGGCTGGGCATCTCTTGCAGCTTGATTTACCACGGCTTACAAGCACTCTGCTCGCAGCAAGAAGTTGATGTTGCAACTATCTCAGCCACTTACACAATTATGGCTACCAGTGCTCTGGGATGGGGTATTTTATTTGCTGTTATCTGGGCTTATTAAGCTATTGCCATTTGCATGCGTGTTAAGGCAAACGGCCTAACGCTGGGAAGTGGGTAACGTGTGCGCTAGGCAAGGAGAGGAGCAAAATTCACGATCACTCGCGTCTTCCTCTGCAAGCGCTAATAGCGTCAGTTCTTTTATTACCGAAAGGTGGGAATCGCCAATTTGACGAGCGGCAGTGAGTAGGGTCACTCGCCCCACTCGTGCGCATCTCATTAAAGGCAGCAGCTTATCAGGGCACGCCTTCAGATCACTTCTGTAGCGCTCAAGAAAGAGCGATTTACTGATTCGTTGCTGACGGTACTGGCGACATAGTTGAAATGTAGGTGCTATCTCAGGGTACCATTCATTCAGTGCAAGGAAACAGGGAGACAGTCCACCAGGATATAACCGATCAACCAACACGCGAATGCCGTCACAATCACCTATCGGCGCATAAATACGTTTAAGCGTTATTTCATAGGACATTGATCACCTGCCTCTGCCAACGTGCTCATGGCTTCAGAAAGTAACTTATATAAATAACAGCCTAGCAGCGATGCCCGACAAATTAACTAAGAGAAAATTAAGTAGATAGTGAGGAATATAGCTTTGCAACAATATAGAGAGCGTCCAGACTGCGTTTCGAAAAACACAACAGCATCTGAATACTTAAAATAAAAACCAGTATCAAACTACGACGACAACAATCAGTACGCTAATAGCCTTTTTGCGCTAACAAGTTTGCAGCGATTTTTGACGCGGGAACGATGGGCATTACTTCCATGAATGGCATCACTATTTCTATAGCAATGTTACCAAGAAATAATCGATATCAGTGGTTTCAGGTAAAAGCAGCACTAGAAATGGAGGCAGCCCCAAAAGCCACATCCCGGCACACGCAGCCACCACTACCGTTGCTCCCTTCCGGGCCTGGCGGGGTTTGCAGTTTAGCGTTGCGGGAGGACCTAAGGGGCCACCATAACGGCACACTCTGTTACTTCTAGGTGAGTGTACTAATGCTGATGTGGTGGCTACGCCCTGATTTGAACAGGGGACCCCATCATTATGAGTGATGTGCTCTAACCAGCTGAGCTACGTAGCCTTTCCCTCATCAACGGGTGCAGATTATGCCTATCTTAACTATGAAAGGCAAGCCAAAAACGACTTGCCCATCATTCAATTGCCCTATTACTTATCTAGTGTGCTTATAAGGCTGCTTGGACTGCTGGCAGTGCTTCTTCACCTGCTCGAGTAGTCACCCCTTCTAGCCATGCTGCTAGCACATCATCGTTTTCATTGAGGTAACTACGCGCTGCCTCTCGAGGGTCTACCCCATCGTCCATAATGGCGCTCATCAATTGGTTTTCCATTTCCAGGGTGAACGTCATATTCTTTAGCAATTCACCGATATTAGGACATGCTTCCACAAACCCTGCCCGAGTATTGGTATGCACGGTTGCGCCCCCCAGGTTGTGACCAAAATAGTCGCCAGCATCAGATAAATACGCCATATCAAAATTAGTATTCATTGGATGCGGTTCCCAGCCTAAAAACACCATCCATTTCTCATTGGGCACCCTCGCGCGCAGTTCAGCCAGCATCCCCGCCTCGCTCGAATCGACGACTTGCCAATCACCTAGCCCATAGGCGTTATCATCAATCATTTGCTCAATCAGCTCGTTACCATCATTACCAGCTTCAATGCCGTGTAAACGCTGCTCAAACTGATCAGTATGCTCTGCCAAATCATTAACAGAGGTCACGCCCGCATCATAGACATACTGGGGCACTGCCAGGGTGTACTTGGCTCCCTCAAGGTTGACCACTAAGCGCTCAACCTCGCCGCGCTCCACATAAGGATCGCTGATAGAGGCCATCGACGGCATCCAGTTGCCTAAGAAGACGTCAAAATCGTTATTACTCATGCCCGCATAAGCAATCGGTACCGAGACAGTATCGACGCGCGTTTCGTAACCAAGCGCTTCCAATACCTCACTGGCCAGTGCTGTCGTTGCCGTGATGTCAGTCCAGCCCACTTCAGCAAAGCGAACACTACTGCACTCATTGGCATAGGCAGCTACCGGTAAACAGGCAGTCAGCAGCAATGTACTTAGGCTTCGTGTATATGTCCGGTTCATATTGATCTTCTCCATTATCGGTTTTGTATGAGTGCGCCCTGTATGCAACATTCGTTCAGCTGTAAAAGCGAGAAAACAGCGCAGACTTTTATTGATTGAACGTTCAATAAAAAAATGCCATCATGATCAGGTAATCATGCCTACTCCTAGTTTTCAAGGACAGGAGCCAATGGGCATTCAACGTCAGTAGGAGATAGCTGTGCCTAAGGTGGGAATGGAACCGATACGCCGCCAGCAGTTAATTAAGGCTACCATGGCGGCCATTGATGAAGTTGGTTTAGCAGAAGCAACCGTCATGCGAATCGCCCGTCATGCTGGCGTTTCGGCGGGCATTATTAGTCACTACTTTGGCGGCAAGGATGGCCTGCTGGAAGCAACAATGCGGCAGATTTTGACCGATCTTAGTGAGGCCGTTGCAGCACGCCGCCGTGCGTTAGAAGACGACTCCCCCCGGGCGCACATTGGCGCCATCATCGAAGGTAACTTTGATCGCACCCAGGTGACCGGCCCCGCCGCCAAAACATGGCTCGCCTTTTGGGCTAGCAGCATGCACAAGCCCGTGCTTCAGCGGCTGCAGAATGTCAACGATCGCCGCCTTTACGCCAATTTATGTCATCAATTCCAGCGCGTCATGCCCCGCGCAGACGCCCGCAATGCCGCCCGCGGTTTGGCCGCGATGATTGATGGTCTATGGCTGCGTGGCGCACTGACACCAGAAGGGCTCGACGCCGCTGAAGCGCGACATCTTGCGCACACCTATCTCGACCAACTGCTTATTCATCATGGGTGTCAGAACCGTGCATCCACTGCAGAGACACAGTAAGGAGACCAACATGGCCGCTCAAGACATTCAGCCACTTTATATTGATGGTCGCCCGGTAGACGCCACTTCAGGCGAGACATTTACCGTTTCAAACCCCTACGATGGCAGCCTGCTTGCCACGATTGGCCAGGCAAGCCAAGCTGATGTTGATAGCGCTGTCGAAGCCGCCCAACGCGGACAGCGTCAATGGGCTTCGATGACGGGCATGGAACGCTCACGCGTTCTGCTGCGCGCTGTTGCACTGTTAAGAGAACGCAACGATGAGCTTGCCGAGCTAGAAACTCACAATACCGGCAAGCCTATTAGCGAAACCGCCAGTGTTGATATTGTGACGGGAGCCGATGCCTTGGAGTATTACGCAGGCCTTGCCCCCGCTATCGAAGGCAGCCAGATTCCGCTGCGCGACAGCTCCTTTGTATATACCCGTCGCGAGCCACTCGGTGTCATTGGTGCCATTGGCGCCTGGAACTATCCCATTCAAATCGCTTGCTGGAAAGCCGCACCTGCGTTGGCAGCGGGCAACGCCATTGTCTTCAAACCTAGTGAAGTTACACCGCTAACCGCCATCAAACTGGCTGAAATCTTCACTGAAGCAGGCCTACCTAACGGTGTTTTCAATGTCGTTCAAGGCGATGGCCGCGTTGGCGCGATGCTGACTGAGCATCCAGGTATCGCCAAGGTATCGTTTACTGGCGAAGTCGGCACGGGAAAAAAAGTAATGGCCGCTGCGGGTGGCTCTACGCTGAAAGATGTCACCATGGAACTAGGCGGCAAGTCCCCGCTGATCGTGTTTGCCGATGCTGATTTAGATCGTGCCGCCGATGCCGCTATGATGGCCAACTTCTACTCCAGCGGCCAGATTTGCACCAACGGCACTCGCGTATTCGTGGAGCGCAGCGTCAAAGATACCTTTGAGGCGAAGCTGGTTGAGCGCGTTCAGCGTATCAAAGCGGGTAACCCGATGGACCCCAGCGTTAACTTCGGCCCGCTAGTAAGTTTTGAACATCAGCAAAAAGTGCTTTCCTATATTGCCTTGGGTAAAGAGCAAGGCGCGCGAGTATTGGCAGGTGGCGATGCGTGGAATAGCGGCGATTGGGCGAAAGGCGCCTGGGCAGCCCCCACCATCTTCACCGATTGCACTGACGATATGCGCATCGTAAGAGAAGAGATTTTTGGCCCAGTGATGTCCGTACTCGCCTTTGAAGACGAAGACGATGTTATTCGTCGCGCCAATGACACCAAGTACGGCCTGGCGGCGGGTGTGTTCAGTGAAAGCTTAAGCCGTGCTCACCGGGTTATTCATCAGTTGGAAGCTGGCATTTGCTGGATCAACACCTGGGGCGAGTCACCTTCTGAAATGCCGGTAGGTGGCTACAAAGAGTCAGGCATCGGCCGCGAGAACGGTGTCGAGACGCTCAATCACTACACCCAGACCAAGTCGGTACAGATCGAGATGGGGCCATTTGAGTCGGTGTTTTAGGCGAAGTAATGGACGTTCCCGGTAGGTATATCGAAGAGAAACATCCCTTTTATACCTACCGGCTAATTCCCCATCATTCGGCTCTTCCAAGGTAAAAGCATGTCTCAACCACGCGAATTTGATTACATCATTATCGGTGCAGGCTCGGCCGGCAATGTACTGGCTACCCGCCTCACCGAAGACAGTGACGTCAGCGTTTTGCTGCTTGAAGCAGGCGGCCCTGATTACCGTTTCGATTTTCGCACCCAAATGCCCGCCGCGCTGGCCTACCCGCTACAAGGCAAACGCTATAACTGGGCATTTGAAACCGACCCCGAACCCTATATGGATGGCCGTCGCATGGAGTGCGGCCGTGGCAAAGGCCTGGGCGGCTCTTCACTGATCAACGGCATGTGCTATATCCGCGGCAACGCTCTGGATTACGATAACTGGGCCAAGCAACCCGGCTTAGAGGAGTGGGATTACCTCAGTTGCCTGCCCTATTTCAAAAAATGCGAAACCCGCGATATTGGCCCTAATGAGTACCACGGCGGCGACGGCCCGGTCAGCGTGACCACGCCGAAAGCTGGCAATAATCCGCTTTACCGCACGTTTATCGAAGCGGGGAAGCAAGCAGGCTACCCTGAAACCGAGGATGTTAACGGCTACCAGCAAGAGGGCTTTGGCCCCATGGACCGCTTCGTCACACCCAAGGGGCGCCGTGCGTCGACTGCACGCGGCTACCTGGACACTGCCAAGCAGCGCAGCAACCTGACCATTGAAACCCACGCAGTCACCGATGTGATTGAATTTGACGGCAAACGTGCCGTTGGCGTGCGTTACGAGCAGAAAGGTCAGCTACACAAGGCCCGCGCTCGCCGGGAAGTGCTGCTGTGTGGCGGTGCCATTGCCTCACCACAGATTCTTCAGCGCTCTGGAGTAGGCAACCCCGAATGGCTTCGGGAATTAGGCATTTCAGTCATCCATGAGTTACCCGGCGTAGGCGAGAATCTCCAGGACCACCTTGAGATGTACATTCAGTACGAATGCAAAGAGCCTATTTCGCTGTATCCGGCGCTGAAATGGTACAACCAGCCGAAAATTGGTGCCGAGTGGTTATTTAAGGGCACTGGCGTCGGCGCCAGCAACCAGTTTGAATCCTGCGGTTTTATTCGTAGCAATGATGCGGAAGAGTGGCCAAACCTGCAGTACCACTTCCTGCCCATCGCGATCAGTTACAACGGCAAAAGCGCCGTCCAAGCACATGGCTTCCAGGCTCACGTTGGCTCGATGCGTTCGGAAAGCCGGGGACGAATTCGATTAACCTCGAAAGACCCACACGCGGCACCTAGCATCTTGTTTAACTACATGGCCAAAGAGAAAGATTGGCAAGAGTTCCGCGATGCGATTCGCTTAACCCGCGATATCATCGCGCAACCAGCGTTTGATAAGTACCGTGGCCGTGAAATTTCCCCTGGCCCTAGCGTGCAAAGTGATGAAGAACTCGATAACTTCGTCAAGCAACACGCTGAAACGGCTTATCACCCGTGTGGCAGTTGCCGCATGGGCGAAGGTGAGATGGCAGTAACCGATAGCCAAGGCCGCGTACATGGGCTCGAAGGCCTGCGCGTCGTCGACGCCTCGCTGTTCCCGGTGATCCCTACCGGCAACCTAAACGCGCCTACTATTATGCTGGCGGAGAAAATTGCTGATCGCATCCGTGGACGTGAACCTTTGCCACGCGCCAAGGTGGATTATTACGTCGCTCACGGCGCACCCGCCAAACAGGCTTCGTAGCTCACTCACACCTGCATGCAACACGCTCAACGCCATGGCCACTCGCCATGGCGTTTTTTTATGGCCTATTTACGCTACAGTAAAGAGACTATAGCGAATGTATAAGAGTGAAATGCTTGCACTGATATAGGTGACTCTGACAATATTCAAACATACGTTTAAATACGTCCACAATTAACCACCCACGGAGAAACATCCATGCTCACCTTACTACTCATTGTGCTTGCCGTTGCAGGCTTGCTCGTGGTGATGCGCCGCGAAGCAGGCGCTACGCCAGCACTCGCCCTGCTTGGCGTACTGGGCTTAGTAGGCTTAGTGCTTGGCGCGAGCGTTATTGGCACGCTGCTATTGATTGCGGCTGCCGCCGTTGCCATTGCTGGTCTACCCGTATTACGCAGCAAGTGGCTGACGCCGCGCATTTTCGCCACCTTCAAAAAGGTAGCGCCGAAAGTGTCCGATACGGAGCGCACGGCATTAGAAGCGGGCAGCGTCTCCTGGGATGGTGAGCTTTTCTCAGGCAACCCCCAATGGGAGTCGTTACTTAACTATAAAGACGACGGGCTGAGCGAAGCAGAACAAGCATTCTTGGATAACCAGTGTGCAACAGCAGCAGGCATGTGTAACGCCTGGGATATCGCCCAAGAACGCGCTGACCTACCCCAACAGCTTTGGGATTACCTAAAGAAAGAAGGCTTCTTCGGCATGATTATTCCGAAGGAGTACGGCGGCCTCGGATTCTCAGCTAAAGCCCAGTCCATGGTACTGCAGAAGCTCTCCGCCAATGAGACGCTGATGGTCACCGTTGGCGTACCAAACTCACTCGGCCCAGGCGAACTGCTGCTTAAATACGGCACTCAACAACAGAAAGACCACTACTTGCCCCGTCTTGCTGATGGTCGCGAAATCCCCTGCTTCGGCCTAACCGGCCCGCGTGCTGGCTCTGATGCCACGTCGTTACCGGATACAGGCGTTGTCTGTAAGCAAGTTATCAATGGCGAAGAAGTGCTTGGTTTACGCCTTAACTTCGAAAAACGCTGGATTACCCTGGCTCCCATTGCCACCGTGGTAGGTCTAGCCTTCCGTCTTTTTGATCCAGAAAAATTGCTCGGTGATGAAGAAGATCGCGGCATCACCCTTGCACTCGTTCCCCGGGATACTCAGGGCATGGATATCGGTCGCCGTCACCATCCTATCGGCAGCCCGTTTATGAACGGTCCGATTAAAGGTAACGACGTGTTTGTGCCGCTGGATACCATTATTGGTGGCCCAGATATGATCGGCCAAGGCTGGCGCATGCTGGTCGAGTGCCTGTCGATTGGACGTTGCATTACCTTGCCTTCTGGTGCGACCGGTACCGCCCGCTACGCGCTAGGCTGGAGCGGTGGTTTTACCCGCGTACGTCGTCAGTTCAACGTACCCGTCGCTGAAATGGAAGGCGTACAGGAGCCGTTAGCACGCATGGCCTCGCTGGCTTACATCTCTGCTGCTACGGTTTACCAAACCGCTAACCTGATCGACCATGGCGAAAAACCCGCCGTTCCTTCAGCCATCTTGAAGAGCCAACTAACCGAGTTCCAGCGTGTGCTGCTTAGCGACGCAATGGATGTTCACGGTGGTAAAGCCGTTACCCTTGGTCCACGCAACTATCTGGGCATTGGCTACAGTGCTAACCCGGTGGCCATCACCGTGGAAGGCGCCAACATTATGACTCGCAACCTGATGATCTTTGGTCAAGGTGCGATTCGCTGCCATCCCTATGTACTGGACGAGCTAGCGGCTAAAGATGCCAACGACGTTAAAGCCTTCGACAAAGCCTTCTTTGGCCACGCAGGGCTGATTTTCGGCAATGCTGCTCGTGCCTTTACGCTTGGGTTTGGCCTGGGCAAAGCCAATGTACCTTTTAGTGGCCCTGCGGCTATCTACGCCCAGGATATTGCACGCATTTCAGCAGGCTTTGGCCTATGTGCCGACGCCGCCATGGCCAGCCTTGGCTCTGAACTCAAGAAGCGCGAAATGCTCTCAGCACGCTTGGGTGATGTTCTGTCTAATCTGTATCTAGCTTCCATGGTACTGAAACAGTGGCACACCGGTGACCAAGTAGAGGGTGAAGAAGCGCTGCTGCACTACAGCCTGAGGTTCCTGCTAAACCGTGCCGAACAGGCGTTCGTTGAAATTTTCGATAACCTACCGAACCGCGCGCTAGGCAAAGTATTGAAAGTCGTTGTAATGCCAACCGGCCGCCGCTGGAATAAACCGCATGACGACTTGGCTCGCGATATCGCACAGCGCGTATCCACACATAGCGCCCTGCGCAGCAAGCTACTTTCCAATACCTGGGATAAAGATGATGGCGCAGAGTCTAACCCGCTGGCGCGCTATAACGCGCTGCTGGTGGATTATGACCGCGCCGAAACGCTCTATCGCACGGTGAACAAAGCCTATGCCAAAGGTGAGCTGCCACAAACGGCACTACACCCTGAAGCACGCATTGAGGCCGCACTGGACAAAGGCATTATCCAAGAAGACGACGCGCAGTTTATGCGCACTTTTGAGGCGGAAGTACTCGAGATGTTAACGGTTGATGACTTCGCCTATGACGCGTTTGCCAATGATAAATCGACCTTGATTAATCACAATGCAGCGCCTGTGGCCGCGCCGCAGCAAGAAGAAACCAGCGTTAAGTAGTTCTATCTCGCTTTAACTAGCCCTGTAACCGGCCTCTCCAGGCCGGTTTTTTTTGCGCATTTTCAAAAACGAAACAAACGAACATTCATATATCTCAATCATCGGCTGCCTTGCTGCTCGGAACGCCCCGTTTTACTGCCAATCTCTCACAAAAATAGCGGCCATTAGATACTCTTAATCGCAGAAGCAGCAAAGATGTACGCCTAAAAGCGAATACCAACAGCTACAAAAGTCGTTGCAAGTTCGCAAATGATCAACTAGCCTTTCGTTATTGAAAATAAAGTGAATAAAAATCCGCTTGATGGTTGACTGACAATAAAGTGCAAACAGCCCAGGCTAACATCTCGAATAAGTGAGTATTGCTTCACTTTTATCAATAGCGATCAACGCCACACCTCTACCAATAACATCAATCTATAACAATGACGTTAGCGAGATCGGCATGTCCTTACATCTGCAAAATATCGACCACATTGTCGGTGGTGAATCCCATATCAGTGGGGTGAACCTCGAGCTGGAGCCGGGTTCCTTCAATGTGCTGCTAGGGCGAACCCTGGCAGGTAAAACAACGCTCATGCGATTAATGGCGGGGTTGGAGCAACCTACCCGGGGGCGAATCTACATGGATGGCAAGGATGTCACGGGCGTATCCGTCCGCAAACGCAATGTCTCCATGGTCTATCAGCAGTTCATTAATTACCCAAGCCTTAACGTTTACGACAATATCGCGTCGCCACTGAAATTGGCTAAGGCATCCAAGCAGGAAATCGACAAGCGTGTGCGCGAAACCGCCGCCATGCTGGGGATTGACCACTTACTGGACCGCTTGCCGCTTGAGCTTTCAGGCGGGCAACAGCAGCGTACCGCCATGGGCCGCGCTTTGGTTAAGGATGCGGACCTGATCCTGTTTGATGAACCGTTGGTCAATCTTGACTACAAACTGCGTGAAGCACTACGCGATGAACTTCGCGGGCTATTTAAGGCGCGAAACTGCATTGCCGTTTATGCCACCACAGAGCCCAACGAAGCGCTAGCGTTAGGCGGCAACACTGCCGTATTGCATGAAGGCAAGCTGCTGCAATATGGCCCAACCGAGCAAATTTATCGCGAGCCTAACGGTATCCTGAGCGCTGAGATGTTTTCAGAACCGCCTATCAATATTGTGCCGGGACATCTTACTGCTAATGAAATCACCTTCGACCAGGATATCCATTTCCCCTGCGATGCGGCGCTGCGCAACCTACCTGCGGGAGCTTACCGATTCGGAGTCCGTGCTTCTCACGTCAGCCTACAGCCGAATGCAGCGGATGATTTAGAGCTTGAAGTTGAAGTTGAAGTGGCTGAAATCAGCGGCTCGGAAACCTTCCTCCACGTGCGACACAGCTTGTTTCCTTTAGTACTCCATTTGCTTGGCATCCATACCCCTAAAGTCAATCAGCGCATAAAGATCTACTTCCCTACCCACAAGCTGTTTGTCTTCGATCAGCAGGGTTCTATTGTTCATACGCCGGAAACACGGGGAGTGAATCAGCATGGCTGAGATCATATTAAAGGCTCTTGCGCATACTTATAGCGCTAACCCGAAATCACCTGAAGATTACGCAATTCGCCAGATGGAGCATATCTGGCACCAAGGCGGCGCTTATGCCCTCCTGGGGCCATCAGGGTGTGGCAAATCCACCCTGCTGAACATTATTTCCGGGCTGCTCGAACCTTCCGAAGGGGATGTGCTATTTGATGGCCAGCGAGTTAACGAACTGCCGCCTGAGGAGCGCAACATCGCTCAGGTTTTTCAGTTTCCGGTGATTTACGACACCATGACGGTGTTTGATAACCTCGCCTTTCCATTGCGTAACATCAACATTCCAGGTCACCGCATCACGCCAAAGGTAGAGGAAGTTGCGGAGATTCTAGAGTTAACTCCTCTGCTAAAGCGTAAAGCCAAAGGGCTAACCGCTGATGAGAAACAGAAGGTTTCAATGGGGCGCGGCTTGGTGCGCGATGATGTCTCGGCAATTCTGTTTGACGAGCCGTTAACGGTTATCGATCCACAGCTCAAGTGGAAATTACGCCGCAAGCTGAAGGAGATTCACCAGCGCTTCAATATCACCATGATTTACGTCACCCATGACCAGTTGGAAGCGGCAACGTTTGCCGACAAAATCGCTGTGATGTATGAAGGTCAGGTGGTTCAGTTCGGCACTCCTCAAGAACTCTTTGAAACCCCCGCGCATACCTTTGTTGGCTATTTTATCGGCAGCCCTGGTATGAACATTCTGGATGTACGCCACCATGCGGGGGAAATCATCTTTGCTGATATACCGCTCCCCATACCGCAGGCGTTTGTTGACGCCATTGCCAATACCAACAGCTCGAATATAAAAATCGGCATTCGCCCCGAGTTTGTAACCGTGCATGCCAGCAAACGTGAAGGTGCCCTGCCCGCTCGTAAACGGCAGGTGCAAGATCTAGGCACCTATTCAATTGTTACCTTTGAGTTGGGTGGTCAGGCGTTTAAGGCACGCTTGCCGGAAGGTCATCCTGAATTCGGAGACGATATTTATCTCACCTTTGACCACGATCAGTTAGGGCTGTTTGTGGACGAATATCGGGTGGAGGTTACCTCATGAATAATAAAGTCTATAACAACCGCGCTTGGCTATTAGTGCTACCAATGCTAGTGCTCGTGGCATTTTCCGCCATCATCCCCTTAATGACAGTGGTCAACTACTCGGTACAGGACGTGCTAGGCCCCAACGCCAGCTTCTTTACCGGTACCGAGTGGTTTCGCACTATGCTCAACGACTCGGAGCTGCAAGCGGCATTTGGTCGGCAAATACTGTTTTCATTGATTATTTTGGCTATCCAGATCCCGTTGGGGATAGGAATAGCGCTGATTATGCCAAAGCAGGGCTGGCAGGCGTCCGCCGTACTAATTCTGATTACCCTGCCCCTGCTCATTCCTTGGAACGTCGTTGGCAGTATCTGGCAGATCTTTACCCGTGGCGATATTGGGCTAATGGGCTGGGGGCTGCGCGAGCTAGGTATTAATTACAATATTACCCGTAATGCCGGTGACGCCTGGGCGACCATTATTTTAATGGATGTTTGGCACTGGACGCCGCTTGTCGCAATGCTTTGCTATAGCGGGCTGCGTTCTATTCCAGAAGCCTACTACCAAGCGGCAAGGATTGACCGTGCTTCTAAATGGGCAGTGTTTCGCTATATTCAGCTACCGAAGCTAACCAACGTTCTGGTCATCGCCGTACTGCTGCGCTTCATGCACTCCTTCATGATCTACGCCGAGCCCTTTGTGTTAACCGGAGGTGGGCCTGGCAGCTCAACTACCTTCCTAACCCAATCGCTTGCCACTATGGCTATCGGCCAGCAGGATCTAGGGCCTTCTGCCGCCTTCTCGATCATTTACTTCCTCGTCATTCTGCTAGTCAGCTGGGTGTTCTATACCACCATCATGCATCTGCAGAAAGACAAGAATTCACAGGGAGGCGCGTGAGATGTCTTACCAACTTGAAAACACCCAGCAGGGTGAAAAATACAACACTATTTTCAGTAAGGTGCCAGCAGCTGAGCGACGCAAGCGCCACTCACGCTCTCGGCTGAGAAAGCGGCTTCTGCTTGGCACCTATATCGTGCTGCTGATACTGCCCCTTTATTGGCTGCTCAATATGTCGCTGCAGACTAACAGCGAAATTCTCGGGTCGATGACGCTGTGGCCGCAGAACCTGACCTTTGATAACTACATCGGCATCTTCACTAACCCAAGCTGGTACATGGGGTACGTCAACTCCATCATGTATGTGGTGATGAATATGATCATCACCATGTTAGTGGCACTTCCGGCCGCCTATGCCTTCAGTCGTTACAAGTTCATCGGTGATAAGCACTTGTTCTTCTGGCTACTAACCAACTTGATGGCGCCACCCGCGGTATTTTTGCTGCCCTACTTCCAGCTTTATTACTCGGTCGGCTTATTCGATACGCACATCGCCGTCGCGCTAGCTCACTGCCTATTCAATATTCCGTTGGCCATCTGGATTCTGGAAGGCTTTATGAGCAGCGTGCCTAAAGAAATCGACGAAACTGCCTATATCGATGGTTACAGCTTTCCCAGGTTTTTCATCAAAATCTTCATTCCCATGATCAGTTCTGGCATTGGCGTGGTGCTGTTCTTCCTGTTCATGTTTTCCTGGGTTGAACTGCTGCTGGCGCGCACTCTGACATCTACAGACGCACAGCCGATCGGCATGATCATGACCAGGACCTCGACAGCATCAGGTATCGACTGGGGCACCCTCGCCGCCGCCGGCATGTTGACCATTGTCCCCGGCATTCTGGTGGTTTACTTCGTACGCAACCATATCGCCAAGGGCTTTGCCCTGGGCCGCACCTGAGTAGGAGGAAACCTCATGTCCTGGATGGTATGGACTTTACCAACGGCTATTTTCTTTTCTTCCATTGCGGCCATGCTCGCTGGCATGACGATCTGGGAACTGCGCTCGCCAAGCATTGAAAGAAAGGGATTTTTGCCCATTAGTACCACCCGTGGTGATCGGCTGTTTATCGGCTTGCTGTCTGCCGCGTTTATTCACTTGGGTTTCATTGGGTTCACGTCACTTTCAATTTGGATTGCACTAGCACTTTCAGCGGTATGGCTGCTGGTGTTAATGCGTTGGGGTTAGCCAACAGTAATTCCAGGAAAACCCTGGCGTTAAGTACGGCAGTATCAAGGACGCTCAAGAGATCAGGGAAGAGCACAACAAAACGAGGTCAACATGCGCAACAACCAGTTCAAACTTACCACCCTCGCCGCCAGCCTCATGCTCGCATCGGGGACACTGATGGCCGACGACCACGATGCGCGGGCAATCGCAGAGCGCTTGGTCGACGAGCACTTCCAAAACTCTACCTTGAGTCGTGAAGAGCAAATCGAAGAACTGCTTTGGTTTGCAAAAGCAGCTGAGCCTTTCCGCGGCATGGACATTCAAACTGTCGCCGAAGGCTTGACCACTCACGTCTATGAAAGCGAAGTGCTGGCAGAAGCGTTCAGTGAGCTAACAGGAATCAATATTACTCACAATATTATCGGTGAAGGCGACGTCGTCGATACGATGCAAAACCAAATGCAATCAGGTAATAGCATCTACGACGGTTTTGTAAATGACACCGACTCTATTGGCACGCACATTCGTTACGGCACCACCATTAACCTCACCGAGGCGATGGAAAACGAATGGGCTGACTACACTCTTCCTACGCTGGACCTAGACGATTTCATCGGCTTGCAGTACGGCACCGGCCCAGACGGCAGCCTCTATCAGCTCCCCACCCAGCAGTTCGCCAACCTCTACTGGTTCCGCTATGACTGGTTCCAGCGTGAAGACCTGCAGGCGCAGTTCCGTGAGATTTACGGCTATGACCTAGGCGTGCCCACCAACTGGACTGCCTACGAAGATATCGCCGAGTTCTTCAGTAAGCATGTTGGTGAAATCGACGGTACTACCGTTTATGGCCACATGGACTACGGCCGTCGTGATCCGTCGCTGGGCTGGCGTTTCCATGACTCCTGGCTCTCAATGGCCGGTATGGGTAGCCCGGGCGTGCCATCAGGCAATCCGGTCGACGACTGGGGCATTCGCGTTAACGAAGATAGTCAGCCGGTAGGTGCCAGCGTTAGTCGTGGCGGTGCAACCAACTCGCCAGCGTCTGTCTTTGCCATGCAAAAAGCCGTTGATTGGCTACGTGACTTCGCACCGCCTGAAGCACAGGGCATGACCTTTGGGGAAGCGGGTCCTGTGCCTGCTCAAGGTCATATTGCTCAGCAAATTTTCTGGTACACCGCCTTCACAGCAGACATGACCGACCCTGCGGTGGCTGTGACCGACGATGAAGGTAACCCACTTTGGCGTATGGCACCTTCCCCTACCGGCCCTTACTGGGAAGAAGGTATGAAAGTCGGTTATCAGGACGTAGGGGCATGGACGTTCTTTGACTCCACTCCAGAGGACCGCCGAACCGCCGCGTGGCTATTTGCCCAGTTTACGGTAGCCAAAACGACCTCTCTTGAAAAACTAATGGCTGGCCTAACGCCGATTCGTGAATCTGACATTTTCTCTGAGCAGATGACCGAAATGGCGCCCAAGCTTGGTGGTTTGGTCGAGTTCTACCGCAGCCCCAACGAATCCAACTGGACGCCTACCGGCACCAACGTACCCGATTATCCACGCATGGCTCCGCTATGGTGGCAAAACCTAGCGCCGGTAATGAGTGGCGAAGTTACCCCTCAAGAGGGCTTGGATAAGCTGGCAGCAGATATGGATAACACCATGTACCGCTTAGCTCGCGCAAACGTCTTCGATAGCTACGCCCCGGCGCTTAACGAAGAGCGCGACCCACAATACTGGCTGGATCAAGAAGGCTCACCTAAGCAAAAGCTTGATGATGAAATGCCCCAAGGAACGACCGTTCCTTACGATGAAATGATGGAAGCCTGGATGGAAGCGGGTACCCGCTAATCCAGTAAGGGCGGGCCGAAGCCCGCCCTATCAAGGCTCAAAAACTAGGTTTCATCAGCGGCGAGCAAATAACAGCAGGGCTCGCTGGTCTACATAGGCTTATTGCTTTGTTGTCATGTTGAAACCGCTACCTAAACACGGGGCTTTTTCTTTGTTAATTGGAACCGCTATGAAACTGCGTAACCGGAATATCGAGAAATTGCACACTGACGACTTTGACGCATTAATCATCGGTGGCGGCATTAACGGCGCAGCAACAGCAGCCGCGCTTGCAGGCAAAGGTGCTAAAGTCGCCTTAATAGACCGCGGTGATTTTGCGGGAAGCACCAGTATGCACTCCTCCAACTTAGTTTGGGGAGGCATTAAGTATATGGAAAGCAAGGATTTTGCACTAGTACGCAAACTGTGCAAAAGCCGTAATCATTTGATTAAAAGTTACCCTTCTACCGTTCAGGAAATTCGCTTTCTTACTACTATCAGTAAAGGTTTCCGCCATTCACCCTGGTATTTATGGGCAGGCACCTGGCTCTACTGGCTAATGGGAAACGGGTTTACTAAGCGTCCCCGTCTACTATCTCCTAAGAACATTAAGCAAGAAGAACCCATTATTGATACTGCAGGCTCAGTCGGTGGGTTTGAATACTCAGACGCCTACTTACACGATAACGATGCCCGATTTGTATTTAATTTTGTTCGCCATTCGCTTAACTATGGGGCAATTGCAGCCAATTATGTTGAGTCGCTTGGTGCTGAGCGCGAAGGTCAGCACTGGGTAACGAAAGCACGCAATGTTATGGATGGCAGCACGTTCAATATCCGCTCCAAGGTATTAATTAATGCGGCCGGCCCCTGGGTAGACCAGCACAACGCACTTACCGGCGAGAAGACCACCCATCAACATCTTTACTCAAAAGGCATCCACTTGATTGTTCCACAATTGACGGAAACTAAACGGGTACTGGCGTTTTTTGCCGACGATGGACGGCTATTTTTTGTCATTCCCATGGGGAATCGCACCTGTATCGGCACGACTGATACACATATGGAACATCCAGAGGTGGATGTTACCGCTGAAGATATTGAGTTTGTATTGGAAAATATCAATAAGCGCCTAACGTTAGAAAAGCCGCTTAGCCAAGACGACATTATCTCAACACGCTGCGGCGTTCGACCGCTGGCCATTAAAGCAGATCAGAGTGGCGGCGATCGCGATTTCCTCCAGCTGTCGCGTAAACATGTCATCGATACCAATGCGGATAGCGCGCATATTAGTATTTTCGGGGGCAAATTAACCGACTGCTTGAATGTCGGTGATGAAATCGCAGAAGAAGTGGTCCGCCTCGGTGTCAATCTCAGCGATATCAACTATCGTTGGTACGGCGAGCCGCCAGAGCCTGTTAAACAGCAGTTTATGGATCAAGCAAAACGAATGGATCTAGATGCGATGACCGCACCAACGTCTACCGAGCCGCTCTCTTCCCGGTTGTGGCGACGTTATGCAGAGCAGGCCATGCAAATGCTAGAAAAGATTCGTCAGGATCCTGCGGAAGCCGAGATTCTCATTGAAGGTACCGAATATATTCGCTGCGAACTAGAGCATGCCCGAGACCACGAGATGATTACGCAGCTGGAGGACTTCCTGCGTCGAAGAGCCAAAGTGTCACTGGTTGTTCACCATGAACAGCTGCGTCACTCTAAGGGGCTGAAAGAAGCTTGTCGGGTCCTATTTGGAGACCAAGCGGAAGAGCGTTTTGCTACCTACTTTGCTGAAAATCGTGACACCTCGCAGCCCTTTGTGGCACCAGTAGAGCCACAGAACACTCACTGATTAACCATCAACAAGATTAAAAAGCCGCTATCATCGATAGCGGCTTTTGCCTATTGAAAGTCAATAAACGCTTGTTAATTACAACGCACGCGATTCACAGCATCTAACCACCCCTGGTACAACGCTTCACGAGTCGATTCTGGCATTTCAGGGGTGAAGCTCTTTTCGCAACGCCAGAGCTGCTCAATCTCTTCAAGCGTGTCATACCAGCCCAAACGTAAGCCTGCCAAATAAGCGGCCCCAAGCGCTGTTGTTTCAAGAATAGTCGGCCTATCCACCTGAACATCGAGCATATCGGCTAAAAACTGCATCACCCAGCTGTTTTTCACCATGCCACCATCGACACGCAGGTTGCCAGGCGTGGCTTCCATATCGTCGTTCATACAATGCTGAAGATCACGGGTCTGATAACACACTGCCTGGAGCCCCGCCGCAACGATTTCAGCGATACCGGTATCCCGAGTGAGGCCAAAAATCGCCCCTCGCGCTTTAGGGTCCCAATGGGGCGCGCCCAAGCCAGTAAAGGCCGGTACCAAGTAAACGCTATGTCCGCTGCGGGTTTCTTTGGCAAGCGCTTCTGTTTCTGATGCATCCGCAAACAGGTTCAAGCCATCGCGTAGCCACTGCACAGTCGCTCCAGCGACGAAAATACTGCCTTCCACGGCATAAGTCGGCTTGCCATTAATTCGGTAACCAATGGTGGTGAGCAGGCGATTTCGTGATACCGAGGGTGTATCCCCGGTGTTTACGATCATAAAACAGCCGGTGCCATAGGTGCTTTTACCCATTCCTGGCTGAAAACACGCTTGCCCTACTAGCGCGGCCTGCTGATCCCCGGCCACACCTGCAATAGGAATGGGCGCTCCTAACCACTGCGCATCAGTGGTGCCAAAATCATCGCTGGAATCTTTTACTTCGGGCAGCATGTTGGCAGGAACGTTAAACAACGCTAACAGCTCATCGTCCCATGTTTGATTATGGATGTTAAAAATAGCTGTTCGCGATGCGTTAGTGGCATCAGTGACGTGTTGCTTGCCATTCGTTAATCGCCAAATCAAAAAGGTATCGATAGTGCCGAAGAGCAGCTCACCACGCTGCGCACGCTCGCGGGCTCCAGCTACATTATCGAGTATCCAGGCAAGCTTGGTGGCAGAAAAATAGGGGTCTATTAAGAGGCCTGTCTTCGCTTGTACTACCTCTGTATGGCCTTGGTCACGGAGTGTTTGACAAAGTTCAGAGGTCCGCCGATCCTGCCAGACAATCGCATTATAGAGCGGCTTCCCCGTCTCTTTATCCCACACCACCGTGGTTTCACGCTGGTTAGTAATGCCAATTCCATCAATTTGCTCTGGTGAAACATTTGCCTTTACTAATACTTCACGACAGGTGGCGAGGACAGTCTCCCAAATATTTTCGGGATCATGCTCTATCCACCCATCTTGAGGGAAGTGTTGAGGAAATTCCTGCTGGGCAACCGCCTCTATTTGGCCTTGACGGTCAAATAAAATGGCGCGCGAGCTGGTCGTACCTTGATCGATGGCGAGAATAAAGGAGGACATATCACGTTCACTTTGTTGTAGGTTCTTTCGGTTTTGTGCGTTTTGTTTCGCTTTATTATCATTCAAGGCTACTCCAGCCGCCCCAAATGCTCAAGTATGAAACTATACTCCTTCACTCTTAGACTCGTCGGTGGCCATATTCTGCCCGAGCTAACACATCATGCTTAAGCGATATGCAATGCAACACTGTGCTGTGACAGCAGCTGCAGAATCGATTCAGGAGGTTTTCGATCAGTGAACAGAGCATCGAGCTGGGAAATATTCCCTTGGCGCACCACCGGATTACGATGAAACTTTGAGTAATCTGCAGCAAGGTAGACGCGCCGCGAATTGGCAATAATCGCTTGAGCAACGCGCACTTCCTGGTAATCAAATTCAAGTAGCGAGCCATCTTCATCAATACCGCTGATCCCGATGATCCCGTAATCCACTTTAAATTGATTGATAAAATCGATGGTAGCTTCGCCGATAATACCGCCATCGCGAGAGCGAACTTGTCCGCCGGCAATAATCACCGTGAAGTCTTCTTTGTGCTGAAGAATGGCGGCCACGTTCAGGTTATTAGTAATGATTTCTAAGCCCTGGTGCTCAAGCAACGCCTGGGCGATCATCTCGTTGCTGGTACCGATATTAATAAACAGTGAGGAGTGATGAGGGATCTGCTGCGCCAAGCAGTGAGCAATCCGCTCTTTCTCTTCTAAATGTAGCGTTTTACGTGTGCTGTAGGCGGTGTTAACAGTGCTCGACTCGATTCCCACACCGCCATGAACGCGGCGAACCCGCCCTTCGTTGGCTAGCGTGTTTAAATCACGCCGAATGGTTTGCGGCGTCACAGCAAAGTGATCGGTCAGCTGCTCAATGCTCATATAACCATGCTGGCGTACTAACTCGACGATGGCATCTTGGCGAAACTGTTGGTTCATAAGCTCGGCCTATTCGTTATTTTTTAATATTTAAGAGCTGCTCTCTATGAGCTATAGAGTAGCAAATTTTCGAAATTTAATAATACGAACATTAAGCTCCCCTTTTTTCGCTATGCAGCTACACCATTAGAGCGGCCAGACCCATAAAATGGCAGGAATAGCGACCACCATCACCACTAACGAAAGCGGAAGGCCAAGTTTCCAATAATCACCGAACTGGTAACCACCCGGGCCTAACACTAGCGTATTAGACTGGTGACCTATCGGCGTTAGAAAGGCGCATGAGGCGCTGACAGCCACCACCATTAGAAAGGGGTCAAGTGATACATCAAAACCACTCGCAAGACTGGCGGCAATAGGTGCCATCAAGAGCGCGGCTGCGGCGTTATTAACCACGTTGGAGAGTAGCATCGAGAGAATAAATAGCCCTGCTAATGAGACAATGATGGGCCACTCGACGCCAAATCGTAGCAGTGCCTCAGCAATAATTTCAGCGCCACCGCTCGTTTCAAGCGCCTCTCCAACCGGCAGCATGGCCGCTAGCAGAACAATAACGGGCCCATCAATGGCTTGATAACCTTCTCTCAGCGGAAGCACTCCTATCAGCAGAGATATCAACGCCGCGCTACTCATGGCAACAGCCGCAGGAAGCAGGTCAAACAGCATCGCCATGATCGCGAGGGCAAAAATACCGATCGACAGCGCTAATTTTCGCGGTTGCCCTAAGTGAAGTTCACGGTTAGCCAGCGGCAAGCATCCAAGGGTCGCTAAACTGTCAGCGATTTCGTTTTCACTGCCTTGTAACAGCAGTACATCGCCGGTTTGAAAACGAATGTCCCGAAGACGCTGTTTTAAACGTCCTCCATCCCGGGCCACCGCAACTAAATGCAACCCAAACTGCTGGTTTAACCGCAGCTGACGCACGCTTCGATTGACCATCATCGAATCGTTACGCACCACCGCTTCAATCAGTTGCAGACCTTCCGTGTCGACAGGCTGGCGCTCATCCGAGGGTTGTGTATCTTCATTTTCACTATCGGTCTCGTCACTGTCTTGCGCATCTTTTTCGGGTTCCGCAATCGCGCTCAGCCCTACTTTGTCTTCCAGCAGCTTAAGTTCATCAGGCCCTGCTTCCAGCAGCAGAATATCCCCTTCCCGAAGCACCCCATGAAATGAGTACCCAGCGCGGCGATTATCTTCTCGTACCACGGCAAGCACCGGAATAGCTTCTTCTAGTTCATCATGTAGTTGCTGGAGTGTTAGACCATTAGCCTTTGACTCTTCTGAAACCTTTAACTCAACCAAATAATTAGCAGTATCAAACATTTCTTCGGTTGAAGCCTGTCCACTGCGCTTAGGCGTTAAGCGCCAGCCCACCAGCACAATAAACATCAGACCGGCTAACGCCACAGCAACCCCCACAGGGGTAAAGCTGAACATGCCGAAGTTTTCACCGGTGATATTACCCCGGTATGTGGCAATAATAATGTTGGGTGGCGTACCAATCAGCGTGGTTAAGCCGCCTAGCAATGAGCCGAAAGCAAGTGGCATTAACAGTAGCGATGGCGACGTATTATGTTCACGCGCAAGACGCATTGCCACCGGCAACAACAGTGCAAGCGCGCCAACATTGTTCATCACCCCAGAAAGCACCACGACCGTGCCTACTAATACCAGTAACTGCAGTAGCAGCCGCTCACCTACTTTGAGCACTTGATTGGCGATGATATCGACAACACCCGAGCGCTCAAACCCTCGGCTAATGACCAATACCGCGGCCACCGTAATCACAGCGGGATGCCCAAAGCCCTTAAAAGCCTCATCGCTAGGCACAAGCCCAAGCATTACCGAGCCGAGCAACGCCGCTAGCGCAACGAGATCATAGCGAAATCGCCCCCACATAAAAGCGGCAAGCGTTAATCCCAAAATGATAAAAACCAGCGTGCTAGGCGCAAGCCCAATGCTTTCCATTGTCATGCGGTGTCCATCTCCTTGTATTGGGTGCGCTCGGCTGATGCGCCAACTCACTAACAACACATTAGATGATGACTATACGGCCGTATAGCCCTAGCAGCGCAGAGCAACAAAAGAACGTTGGAGCAATAAAATGCCTGGCGTGGCCAGGCATTCATAAAAAGTGGTTAAAGAACCACTAAGCCACCCAGCTCACTTAGTGTTGCAAAAAGTGGCGCAAAGAGTGGCTGCGAAGAGCGTAAGCGTATTAAGGCAGTAGCACGGTCGAGCCAGTTGTTTGCCGGCTTTGCAGGGCATCTTGGGCCTTTCCTGCTTCTTGAAGCGGGTAGCGATGTGCTACGTCGATACGAAGTTTGCCGCTTTTGATCATGCCAAAAAAGTCATCGCACATCATTTCAAAGCGTTCACGGGTGTCAGCATAGCCGTTTAAACTTGGGCGGGTGACAAACAGCGCGCCTTTTTGGTTCAGGATACCTATATTTACCCCCTCTACGGGGCCAGACGCATTACCAAAGCTGACCATTAGCGAGCGAGGTTTTAGACAGTCTAACGACATTTCCCAGGTATCTTTTCCTACGGAGTCGTAAACCACATCGCACATTTCGCCATTGGTTAGCTCACGCACCCGCTCTACCACGTTCTCTTCGCTGTAGTTGATGGTTGCCCATGCACCATTAGCCATCGCCAAGTCTGCTTTCTCTTGGGAGCTGACTGTACCAATTAGCTTGACGCCTAGCGCTTTAGCCCACTGGCAGGCAATCGAGCCAACGCCTCCTGCAGCGGCATGAAAAAGAATGGTCTCACCGCCTTTCAGCTCGTATGTTTGACGCAGCAGATACTGCACGGTTAAGCCTTTCAGCATACTGGCCGCAGCGGTTTCAAAATCAATAAAGTCCGGCAGTTTAATTACCTTGGCCGCTGGTAAGGTATGCATCTCTGCATAAGCACCTAATGGCCCTTGTGCATACGCTACCCGGTCTCCCTCTTTTAGATGGGTAACACCTTCCCCCACGGCGTCGACAACCCCGGCACCTTCAGTGCCTAATCCAGAAGGCATAGATGGCGCAGGATAGAGCCCTGTACGAAAGTAGATATCAATAAAATTCAGGCCCACCGCTTTATTAGCAATACGTACTTCGCCGCTACCGGGTGCCTTAGGCGCTGTGTCGACCCACTCCAACACACTTGAATCGCCCGTTTTGGAAAACTGAATACGCTTAGACATCTGGGCAAACTCCTACGGTTAATTATTGGACACACATTAGCTGGCTATCCAACCGCGTTATGCGCCTCAAATCAAGCGATTAGCCAGCCATACAGGACATATTGCTGTCATGCACCCATGCTAGACTATCTCAAGAATGTTAATAGCAATGCTGATTGATTCCTCTAAAACGGACAGACTATGACGCACCCAGCAATCTGTTTGCCTACCCTTATAGCCCACCGCGGATACTCAGCCGCCGCACCTGAAAACACCCTAACGGCAGTGCGTGCCGCGCATCAAGCGGGCACCACTTGGGTGGAATTGGATGTTCAGCTACTAGGCGATGGTACCCCTGTCATCTGGCACGACAGCGATATTAGCCGCTGCTCCGATAGCCGTGGCGACCTCGCTAATCTGACGTGGCAGCATGCGCAACAGCTTGACGTCGGCAGTTGGTTTGGCGATTCGTTTGCCGGTGAAAAGATGGCAAGCTTAAAGGCCATGCTAGCGCTATTGAACGAGCTCAATATGGGGGTGAATTTAGAGATCAAGGTAAACAAAGGCCGTGACCCCATCGCCTTGGTGGATACCGTCTTACCAATTGTATTAGCCACACTGCCCGCCGAACGGCTGATTGTGTCCTCATTTGATGCCAGGGCGTTAGCTCGATGTCGCAGTATCGCACCCAAAGAAGCCCTCGCGCTGGGCGTACTATTTGGCAGCACACCTCCAAACTGGCGTGACCAGTGTCAAGCCATCGACGCCTTTAGTATCCACCCTCATTGGCCGCGCTTAAAACACACCCAGGCTGCTGCCATGCGCCGAGATGGTTATGAAATTTTATGCTATACCGCCAATGACCCCAGCGCTTTTGAAAGTCGCTGGGGCTGGGGAGTAGCCAGCGCGATTACTGATGAGCCTGAAGCATTTCAACGCTATTTGAATAATCGACGTCGACACGGTTAAATTCGCCAATACTTACTACTCTACCTAAGGAAAACTATGCACTATCTTGGTGCCCACGTAAGCGCCGCGGGTGGCGCGGATCAAGCAGTGCTCCGTGCGGTAGAAATTGGCGCAAATGGCTTTGCTCTGTTCACCAAAAACCAGCGGCAGTGGAAAGGTAAACCGCTGACCGACGAGGCCATTGCGGCGTTTAAACAGGCCTGCAAAGCCCACGGATTTGGCCCAGAACAAATTTTACCCCACGACAGTTACCTGATTAATCTAGGCCACCCGGAGGCCGCTGGGCTTGAAAAATCACGCGCGGCGTTTTTAGACGAAATGCAGCGCTGTGAGCAACTAGGTCTCACGTTATTGAACTTCCACCCTGGCAGTCATCTGAACAAAATCAGCGAAACCGGCTGTTTGAGACGCATTGCAGACTCAATCAACGAGGCTTTGTTAGCCTCACAAGGTGTCACGGCGGTAATTGAAAACACCGCCGGGCAAGGCACTAACCTTGGCTGGCGCTTCGAGCATCTCGCGGAGATTATTGCCCACGTCGATGATAAAACCCGTGTTGGCGTTTGTATTGATACCTGTCACGCCTTCGCCGCCGGATATGACCTACGTACCGCCGAGGCCACCAAAACAACATTGGATGAGCTCGGCAAGGTGGTCGGCTTTGAGTATTTACGCGGCATGCATTTAAACGATGCTAAGAGTGCCTTCGCCAGCCGTGTCGACCGCCACCACAGCCTGGGTAAAGGCAATATCGGCCTGGACGCCTTTACAACCATTATGCGAGACGAACGCATTCATGACATACCGATGATTCTGGAAACCATCGAACCCGACATTTGGGCTGACGAACTCAACTGGTTACGTACTCAAGTACCCGGTGCTCAAGTGCCTGAAGCTGCACCGGGCAAATAGTGAATCACATCGTGAAAACGTAGCCGCGTGGTAGCACTGTTACGCATAGCGTGGGGGCGGTCAGCAAAAAACCGCAGCCCCTCGCCTACTCGCAGCGTTTGCCAGCGCTCGTCAATGCGCAGCTCCATCTCGCCTTCAACAACGACGATGTGTTCTACCACACCGCTGGCGTGGGGGGACGATTCACTGATTGCCCCTGGCGCTAGCTCAATCATAAACATTTCAAAACCCAGCAGCGGGTCATAAGGGAACAGCAGCCGCGCTTGCATCCCGGCACTATCATCGCCCCAAACGGACTCCCAACCATCTCTATGAAGTTCGCCTAACGCAGGTTTGTCACCATCAAATAGGGTTGAAAACGACACCCTAAAACCGCTCGCGATCTTCCACAGCGTTGAGATGGTAGGACTAGACTCACCACGCTCTATCTGCCCCAGCATGGCTTTACTTACACCTGTTTCACCCGCCGTGCGATCCAGGCTCCAACCACGCTCTTTACGTAATTTCTTGACGGTTCCCGCAATGTGCTCGGCAATGGTATGAGGGTCACTCACTATGCGGTTCTCCATAGAATTTAGTGCG
Source organism: Vreelandella venusta (assembly GCF_007989605.1). GTDB lineage: Bacteria > Pseudomonadota > Gammaproteobacteria > Pseudomonadales > Halomonadaceae > Vreelandella > Vreelandella venusta. Next base: position 235,422 of record NZ_BJUL01000006.1, read on the forward strand.
TAGTTTACCTATCCGATTAAAGATGAACACCGGCGACATCAATCTTGTGCGCTATAGCGCACGGTGATAGCCTTGCAGTATTGTGCGCTATAACGCACGCCAGCCAATGTAAACGAGGTAATACTATGGAGGCGCCACCTACCCTACAGCCCACAGGAAGCCATAAAACCCCTTTCTGGCGAGACATTAGCCTCTCGACCGTCACTGCAGGCTTCGTTGCGGTCACCATCGGCTACACAAGCTCAGCGGCCATCATTTTTCAGGCAGCCGCCGCGGCGGGCGCCAGCACTGCACAAATTAGCTCTTGGCTATGGGCGCTCGGCATTGGTATGGGCATTACCTCGATAGGGCTATCGCTGCGCTACCGCATGCCTTTATTAACAGCGTGGTCAACGCCAGGAGCAGCATTTTTGGCGACGAACCTACCTGGCATTCCACTTGATGAAGCCATCGGTGCCTTCCTCTTCTCCGCGCTGCTCATTACGCTCTGCGGCGTAACAGGGTTATTCGAGCGCTTGATGCGCTATATCCCCAGCGCAATCGCCTCGGCCCTACTGGCAGGTATTCTGCTGCGCTTTGGCTTAGAGCTGTTTAACGTGATGGAAAGCCAATGGCTGCTGCCACTGAGCATGTTAGCCGCTTGGGTAGCCGGCCGGCGCCTATGGCCAACGCTCGCAGTGCCTGGCGTGCTGTTAATCGGCATTGCTATTGCCCTTTGGCAGGGCCAACTTAACGTACACAGCATTCCGCTAGCGCCTACCGTACCCGTTTTCACTGCGCCTAGTTTTTCGCTGACAACGCTGATCAGTATCGGCATCCCCCTATTTGTGATTACTATGGCGACTCAAAATTTACCTGGCGTAGCCGTGCTACGGGCAGCAGGCTATCAGCCAAACAGTTCGCCGCTCATTAGTTGGACAGGGGGAGCAACGATGTTACTTGCTCCTTTTGGTGGCTATGCATTCAATATGGCGGCCATTAGTGCAGCAGTCTGCATAGGGCCTGATGCCCATGCGAATCCTCTTAAACGCTATACCGCAGGCGTTGCAGCGGGCGTGTTCTATATCGCGATGGGAATTTTTGGCGGCACGGTGACGGGTATTTTCAATGCCCTTCCCAGCGTCCTAGTGATGTCGCTGGCAGGGATAGCGTTACTTGGCACACTAAGTGGTGGGTTAGCGAATGCATTTGAAAATAGCGGGCAACGAGACGCCGCCATTGTTACCTTTTTACTAACCGGTTCTGGCATCACGCTGTTAGGTATCGGCGGCGCATTCTGGGGGCTTGTGGCGGGGTTGGTGGTACTAAAGCTGACAAAGGCTTCAAATCATTAACGGTATGTTATTCATGCAATAACTATTCATGTAATAACAAGACGATAAAAAATGTCCCCAGAGCGTTCACTACTGGGCTAATGCCAGTCAGTTAAGCCTGACTGGCATTAGCCGATGGGCTGGTTTTTTTATTTAATAAGTGCCTGACGGTGACTCCACTCCAGTCCTCCGAGCCGCCCTGGTCATTCCCGCAGGCCCTGCCACTTCGTCATTCCCGCAGGCCCTTAGCGGGAATCCATGTTGACCTGGGGCTTCGGGCTGCTGTAGGTCAAGGTGGATTCCCGATCACCCCACTCGGGAATGACGGCGCGGTGATTCGGGAATGACGTACGGTGACTCAGGAATGACGTGCGGTTTAGGCATTACATCGTGGCGAGGCGCTCTTCATCCAGTACCCCCGACATGCGCACCATGGCTAACGCTTCATCCAAGCTGGCCACTTCTTCCATCATCAATAATTCGTTTGCCAAGCTAATCGGCTGCCCCACTTTATCTGACAGCAGCTTTTCCAGTGAAGCGACGTCCATAGCGTCGTCTAAGTGGTGAATATCTACCGACGCACTGCTCGCACTTGGTAAGTAGATAGTGCCATTAGAGAAATCCACGGCATACGCAATAACCCCCGGCACAATAAAAAACAGCAGTCCAACACCATTAGCAATAGCCACCACAGGGTCAACATTACCGCTTAACTGTCCTTTCCGTTCAGGATGAAAAAGCGTCCCACAACCACTTAACGTTACAATGGAGACACCAACAATGGCCCCCGTTAACCAACGGCGTACTGCTTGCTGCATGAAGGTTCCCTCAAAGTTCTAACGTACCGATAGCAGGAGAAGATGCGGCTGTTTACCCATTGCTATCGAGCCACAAAACTTAGCGAGTTTAACACATTTGCTTACCTGCACACGTCAAGCTGTTAACGTAGGGTTTTGCCGCCAAACTCGCTTAGCCGTACAATGCCGTATTCAACGCTAGTTTAAGCGCTACATTACTAAACGATTAAGCATCACCCCTACCAACAAGGAATGCTCACGCCCATGCGCGCCAGCCAATTATTGATTGCGACATTAAAAGAAACCCCGGCCGACGCTGAAGTCATCAGCCACCAGTTAATGCTGCGCGCCGGTATGATCCGCCGTCTTACCTCTGGCCTCTATACGTGGCTGCCTCTTGGCCTGCGCACGCTGCGTAAGGTTGAAGCCATTGTTCGCGAAGAGATGAACCGTGCCGGCGCTCAGGAAGTATTAATGCCTGCCGTGCAACCAGCAGACCTATGGCAAGAGTCTGGCCGCTGGGAGCAGTACGGTCCGGAGCTACTACGCCTGAAAGATCGCCACGAGCGTGACTACTGCGTGGGCCCGACCCATGAAGAAGTCATTACCGATTTGGTGCGCAAAGAGATTGCCAGCTACAAGCAGCTGCCGGTTAATTTTTACCAAATCCAAACCAAGTTCCGTGACGAGATTCGCCCGCGCTTTGGGGTGATGCGTTCTCGCGAATTCATTATGAAGGATGCTTACTCCTTCCACCTGGACGAAGCCTCCCTCAAAGAGACTTACCAGACGATGTACGATGCCTATACGCGCATCTTCACTCGCTTGGGTCTCGATTTCCGTCCTGTGATTGCTGATAACGGCTCGATTGGCGGCACGGGTTCTCACGAATTCCACGTGCTGGCGGAATCAGGCGAAGATGATATTGTGTTCTCTAACGCCTCCGATTACGCCGCTAATATGGAAAAAGCTGAGGCTCTACCCGCGCCGCTAGGCAGCAACGCCGAGCGTGCAGCCCCCAGCGAAGAGATGCACCTGGTCGATACGCCCAACGCTAAGACAATTGCCGCTCTGGTAGAGCAGCATGGTCTGCCTATTGAGAAAACCATTAAAACGCTAATGGTGCATGCCGCTGAAGGTGGTTTGATTGCCCTGCTAATCCGTGGTGATCATGAGCTGAATGAAGTCAAAGCTGAAAACCTGCCCCAGGTAGCTGCTCCGCTCACCATGGCGAACGAAGAAGAAATCCGCGCCGTAGTTGGCGCTGGCCCAGGCTCACTTGGCCCCGTTGGCCTAAACATGCCGATCATTATTGATCACAGCGTGGCACTGATGAGTGACTTTGGTGCCGGCGCCAACATCGATGGCAAGCACTACTTCGGCATTAACTGGGAGCGTGATGTGGCGCTGCCCCAAGTTGCCGATCTACGTAACGTTGTCGAAGGCGACCCTTCGCCAGACGGCAAAGGCACACTGTCTATCAAGCGCGGCATTGAAGTGGGCCACGTTTTCCAGCTTGGGCAAAAGTACTCCGAAGCAATGAATGCGACGGTTCTGGGCGATAACGGCAAAACCAGTCATCCGTGGATGGGCTGCTATGGTATCGGCGTTACCCGCGTGGTCGCTGCTGCCATTGAGCAAAACCACGATGATTCAGGCATTATCTGGCCAAATGCTATCGCACCGTTCCAAGTTGCGTTGGTGCCGATGAATGCCCACAAATCACAGCGTGTACGCGAAGAGTCCGAACGTCTCTATCAAGCGCTCACAGCTGCCGGGCTAGATGTACTACTCGATGACCGCGACACGCGTCCCGGCGTCAAGTTTGCTGATCTGGAACTTATGGGTGTGCCCCACCGTTTAGTGATTGGTGATCGCGGCTTGGATAACGGTGAGCTGGAATACAAAGGCCGCAGGGATAGCGAAGCGACTATGGTTGCGGCTGAAACAATCGTTGATTTCCTACGCGAAAAAGCAGGACTAATCAGCGCATAAACGTTTATAACGGCCACGCAGCGCTAGAACCGCTTCGTGGCCAATAAAAGAGACACTGGCAGGCATCATCAGTTAGGTTGCCTCGCCAGTGCCAGCGCTAATCGGCGACAGGCTGCACTAACCCTAAGCTGATCAATTGGCCTAATAAATGGCAGATATCCCGCCTGATACTTTGCCTACTGGCGCCCGTAAAAAAAGCCATTAAGGTATCAATAATTTCCTCTTGGCATAGAGCCTCATGCTGCAGCAGCGCCCATACGGCTCTACTCGTCACATTCAAACGATGAATTTCGCCGCCCTCTTTCGCAATGACGAACAGCTCTTCACCCAATGGGAACTCATGCGCCACCGGGCTGATTTGCCACTTGCGCGCGTCGTTTGCTGCCAGTGCCTGGTTCTGCTTCAACGCCTCCGGCTCGGTTTGGCGACGATACGAATTCATCGCCACACCACCGTCAAGCAACCTATCACTATCTATCTCAGCAGCCAGCCACGTTGCCGCTTCATAAGCATCTCGATAGCGGATTAAAAAACATGGTAAATCTTTTAAGAGTGGCAAAAAGCGCTCAATCAACGCCTGATCCGACTCATGCTCAGCGAAATTCTGCTGCAACAACTGCCATAATCCATCTCCCGGCTGCAGACGAACCAGCTGTGGCTCACTGAGCGATTCATCACGCTCAATAAGCAGTACGGCGCCTAACGGACAACGCACCCCATGCGGTGCCAACTGCTGCTCGTTTAGCGCCAGATAACCATAGCGATCGTCATGAGGCCCTAGATGGTCGGCAACAAACTGATGGAACTCCGGTGCCAACGCCTCCGGCAACGGCAAGCGCAGTCTAGGTGCAACGCCCAGTGCTATCCCTTCACCACAGCGAGTGAGTGCCAGCACATCGTCGCCGAACACCCGATAACCAGCCGCGGCAAACGCCGCCGTGAGCGTGCTTTTTCCCGCTCGATGGCTATTTGGGAATATGAATAGCTGTTGATTAACCTCTACCGCCCCACAGTGAAGCCCAATATGCTCAGGATGATGGCGCAGATAAGCCCCAGCTAAATCAGCAATCACGCTACATGCGGTTCCTGCTGGCGTATCTAATAACATACCTTCCGGCAGAGCCGGTGCTTCTTGCCAGTAACCATTAGGATGCCGCCAAACACAAATAGAGGGTATGTTCTGCTGAAACTCACAGGGCGTTAGCCGCCAACCTGGCATGGCTTGATGAATCACTGGCAGTAGCTGCTCTGCATCAATCAAGCGTATGCACGGGCCAACATTGTCCAGCGCATAATCGACAGCTATCGAGGTGGTAGACACAGCACCTCTCCCTTACCAGCGAGGTAATAAGCGGCTTATGCGAATCTCAATCACAGCGTCTCCATCCCAACGAGAGCGTTGTGGCCGAGCGTAGTAAGGACGTGAATGCCTGGGTTTAGAATAATGGGGTCTTGAATGGCTATGTCTTGAATAGCTATGTCTTGAATGGCTATGCCTTGAATAACGGGGCCTCGAATAGCTGGACCGCGAGTAACGTGAACGGGAATGGTGATGCTCACGCGCTTCAGCTTGCCCCATGGAGGACAGCGTCGGGGCCACGTAAAGTGCAGCGGCACCAAGCCCTAAGCTTGCTAGCACTTGACGTCGTGAACGCCGTTTATTCAGCAGGGAATCGGCTTCATTGCTCATATCAGCACTCCGGATTAATCGCTAGAAAGGTTATGAAACACTGTTTTAAAAACAATCCTAGCCTCGAAGCGCACAGCAAACTACTGACTGAGCGCCACTTTCCCATTGTTTACTTTTTTTAACCACACTCAGCGCTTTGTGGAAACATTATGCAGTTGTACTAATTTGCCAACCATTACGGCCAGCGCTCTTTACTCGGTAAAGCGCTTTATCAGCAGCTTTATAGGCATCTGAAAGGGTGGCTTCCCCGGCGATAAAGCGCGCGGCACCAATACTCAAGGTTACCCTTTCATTGTGCGGATGCGTGGGGTGTTTGAAAGCAGCCTGCTCTAAAACAGACGTCAATTGATCACAGTAGCGAATCAACAGCGTGTCATCATCACAAGGCAAAACTGCGGCAAACTCATCTCCCCCTAATCGGTACAGTTTTGCCTCTGCTCCCAGTACATATTTCAACAGACTGGCTAGGCGCCGTAACAGTTGATCTCCCTCTGGGTGCCCCAATGAATCGTTGTACTGCTTAAAGAAGTCGATATCGACCAAGATTACAGCAAGCACAGCCCCTTCTTTGGCAACGACATCCTGATGCAACGCACTGCGGTTACCTATCCCCGTCAGCGGATCGCGCATCGCTTGTTGCATCCAAGCGATGGTTTGCTTAGTGGCGCGCTCTGTACGCCGTAACTGACGCTCATGCATTACCCAAAACAGCAGCCCTAGCGCAAAAATCACCATGCTCGAATAGGTAAGGATCTGATTATATCGCCGAGTGCTTTCAGAAAACTCGTTAATTGCCATACCGCGTAGGTCGAGTTGGCTCATCTCAATGCTCGTTAAACAGCCAATTGGGCCCAACAGTTCAGCCGCGGCATCAAACGGTGTCACAGAAGTTTCTTTAAGGCGCTCAGTTAGTAGATTTAAGGTTTGTAAACTCGGCTGGGTACAGCTATACCTTTGACGATACACCTCGACATCAATTAATCCATAGGCAAGATCGAGATTAAGCCTAACCGCTTGTCGCTGCTCATCATCCAAGGGCTGCCCGCTTAACAAATGTTGCTGAGCAAGCTGTAAATATCCCCGTGACCGGGTAGCTAACTGCTGCCCTGTCAAATTGCCTGTCTGGCTGAAGTAAGCCTGTATTTCTGGGTATACCCAGCGCGCCTCATAAACAATAATCACCATTAATGCCATAAAACTCATAAGGCTCAATGATAACCACGTTACATAGCGACGCTTCCTAGTTAAAGGAGCTGGCACTGGCAATGGCACAGCAGGTGGAGAAGGCGGCGGCTCAATGATCACCAACGGGCCTCAATACTTCGAATCATCCATATCCAGTCGTTGAATTCACGTAGGCTCTTGATATCACGCTGATCATTATAAGCCTGATCAACCAGTCGCAATGGCCCCCGAGAACGCAATGTCAGTGGCTCTCCATCCTCTGCCGTGACCATTAACCACTTCGGATCATCCCAGCCACCTAACGTCACTTCGTAACCATCCCATGTCGTAAAGTGCAATGCGGGAGGAACTTCGCCAAACTGGTGTATGAGAAAGCGACGAAATTCAAGCCCATGCATTTCTACTTCTCGGCCTTGAAAAGGATCAAATACTGGCGAGTTAACCGTAGATTGTTGGCGCAACTCGTTAAGCGCGAGTGCAGTGTGTTTTTCACCATTAATGACGTTTAATGCGTGAGCATAGACCGGCACTGATAGCCAGCTAAGTAATAGTAGAATACAGGCAACACTTGCTTTGGGATAATGATGAGCGCAACAGCGTATGGCAACGATTGAACTAGCAGCATTCATGGCAAATGGCTTCCTTGCGGTACAATGCCTTATTGTACAACCAGGTACTTTACCAGACGATTAACTCGAATACTCGAAAACATAGTTTTAATTAATAAAAAAGCCGACCCAAATGGGCCGGCAACAGGAAGCTCGCTGTTAAAAGCAAACTCCCTCCCCTGACGACTGTCACCATAACGGCGTTAATGCTTTTTGCGCTCATCCTTACGGAGATGGTCGCGCACAATAAAGCCTACCCAACCAATCATAAAAGCAATCATTAACGCGACAGTAACTAGACCAAAAATAACAGCATCATCCCAGTACATGGTGATCCCCTCCTGCCGTGATGTATGACGCCATCCTAGTGCGTTAATCGCGGCAGGAAGCTGACCTGGGTCAAGCTTTTCAGCGGGGTTATTTGCGGCCCATCAGGAACTTGATATGGGTCATTTTTTAGCGCTCAAAACTAACCGCTAAAGCACTTTTCGATCTTCTACTTTGCTGTGCTCGGTTCCCGGCGGTAGAGGATGGCCTTTAGCCAGCTCTGCGCGAGTTGCTTCACGCACCTCCAGCACGTTGACTTGGTAGCGAAGCGTATGGCCTGCCAGCGGATGATTTGTATCGACCGTTACCATGTCCCCATCAATACTCATCACCGTGACAATTTGCGGGCCTGCTTCACCTTCTGTTTGGAAACGGCTACCGGGTTCAAGCGCTGCGCTGCCAAACGATGCACGACTCACCTGTTGCACCAAGTCTTCATTACGGATGCCATAGGCATCAGCAGGTGCCAGCGTGACACGCAGCTCATCTCCAGCGGCTTTATCTTCTAGCGCGCTCTCTAAACCAGGCAAAATATTATCGTGCCCATGAAGGTACTCTAAGGGCTTATCACGCGCATTGGAGTCATCTAATACGCGGGTACTGCCATCGCTAAGCACATCGCTTAACACGTAGTGTAAAGTGACTACTTGATGGGCTGTAATCGACATTGAAAACTCCTCTCCGGTAAGCTATCGGCTTTGTCATGGATATCAGGCCTAGTTTACCACTGAGCAGTTTTTAGCGGGTCTCGATGCAGACGTTTTCTTTCCTGGAGTGTTAACCAATATGCCCACCCCAACTCCCCAGCGCAGCTGGCTGGATGCGCTTGGTATTTACTGTCGTGCGCCTGTCATCACCATGCTGTTTCTAGGTTTTTCTGCAGGCTTACCTTTTTTGCTGGTGTTTTCCACGTTGTCTGCATGGCTACGCAGTGACGGCGTTGAAGTGGCCGCCATTGGCTTCTTCGCTTGGATTGGCATGCTCTACTCAATCAAGTTTTTTTGGGCGCCTATCGTTGACCGACTTGCCCTGCCGATCTTAACCCACACGTTTGGTCAGCGGCGTGGCTGGATGCTGCTTGCCCAGGGGATGATTGCGGCAGGATTGATTGGCTTGGCGGGAGTCAGTCCAGTAGGCAACCTAGGCTGGGTAGCCGCCTTTGCGCTGCTGGTCGCCTTTGGCTCGGCCACCCAGGATATTGCCATTGACGCGTATCGCATCGAATCCGCCGATGACGATGTACAAGCAGCGATGGCCTCTACTTACATTATCGGTTACCGGGGGGGGCTGTTAGCGGCAGGTGCAGGAGCGCTGTATGTGGCATCGGCGATTTCCTGGAACGCAGCGTACCTGTGTATGGCGGCGCTTGTGGGCATTGGCGTACTCACCGTACTGATTCGTCCAGAACCAAAGCGCGCATCGCTGACGGTTCAGCTCATTCACGAACCCAAGGTACGCGCCTTCATTCGTGCCAGCCGTGGCCAACCGAAAGTTTTACGACGTCTAGGGGCTTGGGTGATTGGTGCCATTGTGTGCCCTTTCACCGACTTCTTCCGCCGCTACGGGGTGAAGGCGTTGGGCATTTTAGTGTTTATCGCAGTGTTCCGGATTAGCGACCTTGCCATGGCCTCTATGGCAAATCCGCTCTACATCGATTTAGGCTTTTCGCTGGCCACTATCGCCAACGTGACCAATATTTTTGGTATTGCCATGAGTATAACGGGGGGCATTCTTGGCGGCTTGCTGGTTGCTCGCTACGGTATTGGGCCACTGCTGATCATTGGTGCAGGTTTTGTCATGTTGACCAATCTGCTGTTTGCCGCATTAGCGTTGATAGGTAACCAACTCCCCATGTTGGTCGTCACTATTATTGGCGATAATCTTGCCAATGGCTTAGCCAGCGCCGTCTTTATTGCGTTTCTTTCCAGCTTAACCTCGCGTGCTTATACCGCCACCCAATACGCACTGTTTTCGTCGCTGATGACGTTACCAGGGAAGTTTCTGAGCGGTTTTGGCGGGCTGGTCGTCACGGCTCAGGGGTACGCCACCTTCTTCGTAGTGGCTACCCTGCTCGGCTTACCCGCCATTCTGCTAGCTATCTGGATCAGCCGAGATAAGCAGCTGGTGCCTACCCCAGTGATTGCAGAAGCAAAATAAAGCTATCGGTGGTCAGCCAACCACGCCAGCGCACCTGGCGTGGTGCGCCACTGGTCACGCATCAAGGTACGATATTGCCACGCTTCCGCACGGGAGCCAGGATCAACTTGCCCATCCGCATGAGGCATTGAAGGTCGCGGGTTCTCGGCACATAACAGCTCAAGCGCATAGCGGTTATGACTGATCACATCTGCCAGTGCAGCTTCCGCAGCATCGTGCTTTTCCAAGCGATACAGCGCCAGCGTACGGCCCATTAATAGCCCCAACTCTAATGAGCCATCGTCTTTTTGGGGCTCATCCGTAAGCGCTAGCGCTTCTTCATTGCGGTCATCACGCAGCAATTGGTCGAGTACCAGCTCTCTTAAGCCAAGGCTATCTTCCTGGTCTATGGCTAACAGCTCTTCGGCTAACTCGCGGGAGTGCTGGCGCGCTCCGCGTTCCATACCAACTACCAGTGCAAGACCGGTTCTCAGCAGCATGGCGTTATCGGCATCATCCCAACACAGGTTGCCATCACCTGCCGCACGGGCCTGTTCAAGCCAGCGAGAAAGACGCAGTGCTAGTGGTTCCAACAGGCTCGGCGCCATCCACGGTAGGCTGCCAAAGCGGCTGGTCAGTGCTAGCGTTACATCTTGCACTACCTGGGGCGCATCCAACCATTCTGGGTGGGCACATAGTTCAGACATCCACTCTATCGCGTTGCCCCACGGGTCATCGCGAAAGCCCAAGGCGATCTCTTCATCGACCATGACTTGAAACTGTTCGTGCCAAGCCGCAAACAGGGTTTCTTCACGAGCAGTGGTGGTGTAGTGCAACCTACCGGAATCGGCATCTTGCTTAATGGTAAGCTTCGGTGCGACAGGGAGTGCCGCCAACAGCGCCTGTAGCGATACCAGCGGCGTTGCCATATCTTCTTCGGCGCTCAACAACTGGTCGGCCAAAGTGGCACCAGGATTTTCAGCCAGCGCGGCCAGGAATTCGAGCTGCTCTTCATCTAAGTCGCCCTGGCGAACCAAACGACGGTACCAGAAGTTAGCACGCTCTTTAGCCTCGGCTTCATGACCTTCATGCAGCAGCAACATGGCTTCAATGTAAGCGAGCGTCGGTGAATCCGGGAGCGCCTGCTGGGCTTTTACGAACGCAGCGCGGGCGCTGTCCAAGTCGTCGTTATCCAGGTGCATTAGGCACAACCGCTCAAGCGCCACGCCGCGCAAAAACAGCGGGCCACGCTCCATAACATCATCGAGCAGATCAGCACGCTTACGGGTAAAGCCACGTTCTTGATAGATATCTAACAGAATTTCAAATGCAGGCTCAGCCTGCTCCGGCAGCCGCGACCAATCACTGCCGTCGAACAGTGACTCAAGAATCTGCATTGAACGACCGGTTTGACCACTTTCAGCAGCAATTAATCCGGCTTCTAATAATGCCTGGGCAGGTGCTTGCTGGCTTTCCAGCGCCGCTTTCAGCGTAGCGCCTTTCCACTCACGCAGGGAAAGCATCCACATCATCTGCTCAGGAATATCCGTGGGGAAGTCAACGCGGTAGCAGCACTGTTTGAATTTACGCCCTGAATCACACCAGCAAGGCTCGTTACGCCCTGGAGTAGCCAACGGCTCATTAGCAAAATTCAGCCGCTCCAGCGGCGTTTGCGACCATAAAATAGGCGCAAGCGCCTGGGCAGTCGCCACATCGCCATTAAACGAATCTGCGCCTTCGGCACGTACCCAGGTCATAAAATCGGGGTAGTGTTCCTGTTTCCTAATTGCCGAGAGTGCCCCAGAGGCAAATCCCAGCAGTTGATCGACCCATACCGCCAGCATTGCCGTCTCCACTGTCTTCAAAACGCGATTGAAAAGCGCAATAGTCTAGCATGACAGGCGGCGCTCCCGCAGCGGCAATTAGTTAGCGACTACGCGCCCAGGCTAGCAGTGGCTCGGTGCGGCTATGCATATCAAGACGCGCTTGCAGACGTACTAAGTTCCAGTAGTGCCCATTCAGTGCCCGAGAAAGCAGTAAGGTATCCGCAGGCGGTTGCAGGCGATCCATGGCAGCCCACACTTTTGGTGTTAACTCACGCAGTCGGCGGTGTACCCGCACGTCGCTGAAGTCCTGCTCGCCAGGTAAGAATAGTGGTGACACGCACTCAGCGGATTCTCGATAAAGCGCCAGCGGCGCGCCCTGCCCCTGGCGGCCGCCCATTTTCATTAACGCCTCATCCATGGCCATCGGGTCTTGCGCCAGAGTGGCATCTAATAGCTGCATCATGGCTTTTAGGCGCGCTTCGGGCACGGGAATTACTGCACCAAAATCGTAGATGATCAGGCGACCGTCCGCATCCGCCGCGAAGTTACCGGCGTGTGGGTCGGCATGCAGCTCACCGTAGGTAAACAGCTCCTCGGTAATCCAATCAGCCAACGCCACGGCCACTTTCTGACGAGTGCCATCATCGGTGTTTTCTAAATTCCGCAGCGGTGTACCGTCTACAAAGCGCATAGCCAAGACATGCTGGCCAGATAACTCAAACAGTGGTTCGGGTATGACCAACCGAGGATTATCCTGATACCGTTCGCGATAGCGAGCCAGCGCCCGTGCTTCGGCGTGATAATCCAACTCTTCACGCAGCCCCGCCGCTAACTCTTCAAACAGCGCATCCAAACGCGCTTGAGGCACTTTGAACCAGCGGCCCAAGCTCATGATCCGCCTGACCTGCTTCAGATCGCTTTCCAACACATCCGCAAGCCCAGGGTACTGCACTTTCAGCACCACGGTTTCACCTGCATGGGTGACCGCTTTATGCACCTGCCCCATGGAAGCACTGGCAAACGGGCGCTCCTCTATATCGCTAAAGTACTGATCAATATTGCCGTATTGCAGTACCAACGCTTCACGGATACGCGGCCAAGGCATTGGCTCTGCTTGACGCTGCAAGCGAGCAAGCTCATTAGCCAAGTCGGGGGGCAGCAGGTCATCCCACTGGGACATAATTTGCGCCAGCTTCATGGCCGGGCCTTTCAGCTCCGAAAGCCCTTCAAACAGCGCTTCACCCAGCGCCCGCCAATCCGCTTGGCCGCCTAGACGAGTTTTCAGCAGCGCCCCGCCCGTGCGGGCACCCAGCCCCAATAAACGTCGTGTTCTACCGCGCTCGCGCATGGAAACCGCCTCATTAATTGCTTTTTGACAGCTTACTCAATTCGTTAATTTTATACAAAAACTATACACAATAATAAATTCATCCATTTACAAAACAACTCACTAGCCACCTAACACACAAGCTAGACGCTAACCTGCTGCGGGTTCTGCTAAGATGGCAGCTTGTTGTTATCAGACAGGGCTAGACACTGTATGCGCTTGATTATCGCCGAGAAACCCAGTCTTGCACGGGCCATAGCCGACGCGCTGCCCGGCAACGCAAAACGCCAGGATGGCGCTATGGTCTGCGGCGACACCACCGTCACTTGGTGCCTAGGCCACTTACTAGAACAAGCCCCGCCCGAAGCTTACGACCCTGTCGATAAACAGTGGCGCCTGGATCGGCTGCCCATTGTGCCGCAGCAGTGGAAACTGATGCCGCGCCCCAAGGCACGCGGGCAACTGGCAGTGATTCGCAAGCTGATTAAGCAGGCCACTAGCGTTGTGCACGCCGGCGATCCCGACCGCGAAGGCCAGCTACTGGTGCAGGAAGTGATCGAGTACATGAAGTATCGCGGCCCTGTTCAGAGGCTGCTGATCAGCGACCTTAACAAACCCGCCGTGAGCCGAGCACTTGCCAAGCTGCGCTCCAATGCGGAATACCAGCCGCTGTTTCAAGCGGCCCAGGCGCGCTCGCGTGCTGACTGGCTTTACGGTATTAATTTAACCCGCGCCTGGACACTCACCGGCCGCCAAGCGGGACATGATGGCGTGCTTTCCGTTGGCCGTGTGCAAACACCGGTACTCGGATTGATCGTGCGCCGCGACAATGCCATTCGTGATTTCAAGCCTCACCCGTTTTACCCGCTATGGGTGGATGTGCAGGTGGCCCAGGGCCAGCTGCGCGCCTGGTGGGCTCCCAAAGCGCCCCAGCCTTTAGATGAACAAGGGCGGCTGATCGATCGCACCCCCGCTGATGCCTTAGCAGCGCAACTTCCCGGCGCACGGGGCACCCTAACCATGCTCGATCAACAGGAAAAGCGCCAAGCGCCGCCGCTACCCTATTCGCTTTCCGCGTTACAAGTAGACGCCGCGCGTCGCCACGGGCTCTCCGCCCAAATGGTGCTGGATATTTGCCAGCGGCTTTATGAACAGCATAAGCTAATTACCTACCCCCGCTCCGACTGTCGCTACCTGCCCGAAGAGCATCTAGCGCTGGCTCAGGGTAGTTTAAGTAGCGCCTGCCAGAACGATGCTACGCTGCGTCAATGGCTGAGCGGTGCTGACTTTTCCTTGCGCTCAAAAGCCTGGAACGACAAACAGGTGGGCGCACACCATGCCCTAGCACCCACTGGTAAGCCCGCGGACTTTAGCCAACTTTCCGCCACTGAAGGCCATGTGTTGCGGTTAATTGTGCGTAATGTGATGGCGCAGTTTTATCGGCCGCTGCGCACCTTTGATGTGAAAGCAGAGTTCACCCTGCTGGATGAAGCGTTTCGTGCCCGTGGCCAGAGCATTCTTGATCACGGTTGGAAGCCACTCTTCACCACCCGCGACGAAACTCCACCACTGCCGCCGCTTACCCAGGGGGAAGCCTGCCAAGCGCTTGGCGCAGGCGTTGAGGAGAAACAAACCCGCCCGCCGGAACCGTTCACCGATGCCAGCTTGATTAAAGCGATGATGAACATTGGCCGCTACGTAGATGACCCTAACGTGCGTCGCACGCTACGTGACACCGATGGCCTTGGCACCGAAGCAACCCGCGCAGGTATTATTGAAACGCTGGTGCAGCGTGGCTACTTGGTGCGCCAGCAAAAAGCCCTGCGTGCCACCAAGCTTGGCTGTGCGCTGATTGCCGCCTTGCCCAGCGCCGTAAGCACGCCAGAACGCACCGCCTTGTGGGAGCAGCGGCTTCGGGCGATCTCAGAACAGCAGGATGACCCCGGCGCGTTTCAGCAAGCACTCCTGGATGATCTACGGGGCCTGCTCACCCACAGCGATGCCGCCAAGCTGAGACACAGCCTACAAACCGCTCAAGGTGAAGCCGGAGGCCCGGCAAAACGCTCAGCCAAGCCAAGAAAAAGTTATTCGAAAAGGAAAAGTACCGGGGCCAGGAAGAAGATGAGCTGATGAGCATTTAATCAATGCGCAGCGCTTAACTTGTGTTGAACAGCCAGCAGGCAGCTTAGCGTTATTTGTAGTTACCACAGGCAAGATAACGGTATAAAATTTATTCCATTATCTCAGTCCGATAACGAGCACAGCCCACCCGGCACTGCCAATACCCAATCACGAATAGCCAGAACCGTCGGATCATGCCGTCGGCTTTCAGGGTAAACCAAAAAGAACGGTTTGCCTTCAAATTCCGGGCCAAAGGGCTGCACCAAGCGCCCTTCCTCCAACTCATCTTGAATCAACTGACGACTCATCAGCGCCACACCCTGCGCACCAACGGCGGCCGAAATAACGTGGGTTTCATCAGAAAAAACCAACCCGGCACTTACGTCCAGTCCAGGAACTTTTGCCAACTTCTGCCAAACGCTCCAATCCAGTGGCGAAGACACCGCCCCTGGACTGCGGAAATGGATAAGCGAGTGCCCAGGTAGCTGCGCTATATCGTGCAAGCCTAGGTAGGGACTACACGCCGGGATAAAGGTGTTATCCAACAGTTTCTCTGCTACCAACCCAGGCCAACGGCCATCGCCATAACGAACGGCAAGGTCCGCCGTCACCCCGTCCAGAGCAACCGGCTCATGTGTCGCGTGGATACGCAGATCAATATCGGGATGCGCATCACGCAGCATACATACCCAAGGTAGCAACCAGCGCACCGCAATAGCTGGCGTTGTAGACAGCGTAATGGTTTGGCGAACAGGTACAGCGCTTAATCGCTCGACCGCACTACTGATACTGTCAAAGGCTGTTTCCAGCACTTGCTGCAGCTCACGGCCCTGAGATGTCAGCTCCAACTGACGCGGCTTACGCAGAAAGAGAGGGACACCCAGCGCCTCTTCAAGCCCCCGGACCTGATGACTAATAGCGGTAGCGGTAACCGACAGCTCTTGTGCAGCCTGCTTGGCGCTTTCATGGCGAGCAGCCGCTTCAAAAGCGCGAAGCGACGAAAGAGAGGGCAGCCGACGATGACCCATAAATGAATTCACCTCATCTATAACAGCAAGAAAAGATCGTTTGTTTGGGCTTATATGACCAGACTAAGCTGAGCCCGTTGTTAATCATAGATGAGTTCAGCTCAGATTAGGAGGCTATTACCATGGCACATATACTGCACATAGACGCTAGCGCTCGGCCCGGTATTGCTGGAAAAGATAACCACGGCTCTCACAGCCGCCATTTGACCCATCAGTTTGTCAGTCAGTGGCAATTTGGCCGACCGCAAGACACGCTCACCTATCGCGATATAGGCCAAAACCCGCCATCTATTATTAGCCATGACTGGATTGCGTCTGCCTTCACCCCCGCAGAGCGTCGAGAAAACTGGATGGAGAAGGCACTGACAGAGAGCGATCAACTGATTGATGAATTAATTGCCGCTGATATTGTGGTGATTGGAACGCCGCTCTACAACTTCGGTATGCCTGCTGCCCTGAAAGCTTGGATTGACCAAGTCGTGCGGCCCGGTCGAACAGTCGATATCGATGAGTCGAATCAGATCGAACCCTATATACCTAAGCTCGCAGATCGAGAGAGGCATGCTGTTGTTCTTACCGCCAGGGGCGGAATAGGCTTCGACCCAGGTGGTGAGATGGCTCATATGAATCATTTGGAACCAAATCTAGCCACAGCGCTTGGCTTTATTGGCATTACCCGTGTCCACTACATCGCTATCGAAGGCCAGGAGGTTGGTGGCGAGCTGCTAGCGGCCTCGGTGAATAAGGCGTTAGCCAAGGTTGCAGCTCTGGTAGAGGCGTTACAGGAAACGATGGATGTCACTCCACTTGCCTCACCGGCCTAAATATCAAGTGAAGTAGAACGCTGCCAAGCGCTGTTTTGTGCTTCCCACATCAATGAGGCTGGCTATTATTTGTTAGCTTTCCGTACCCGTGATCAACACGCGCTTGGTCATGGGTAATAGCTGACTATATTAGCCACCGGCAATCATCATATTACCGACTAAACCGAGCAAAAAGCCTGTAACTGCCCCCACTGCGGGCATGCTTTTATGTGCAAGCTTAGATTCTGGTGCAATATCCTGGAAAACTAAGTAAAGAATTCCCGCACTAGCAAACAGCATTAAAGCGCCCATCAACTCCTCATACTGAGACAGCAAATAATACCCTGTGGCGGCAGAGGCAGGACCTACTAACGCTAAACCGCTAAAAGCCAGCACAATTTTATTTGCTGAGAGTTGAGAGTTACTACTTAACTCCTCAAAGGCATTAAACCCTTCCGGTAAGTTTTGCAAAACCATCAGCAACGCCAACAAAAAGCCAGCACTTCCTCCCGAGGCAAAGGCCGCTCCTAAAGCAATGGCTTCGGGAACAAAATCAGAAAGCATTGCGACCAGTTGACCAACAGAACTGTTCAGCCTACTTAAAAAAGTATCCAACAGATAGAAACACACTCCTCCCGCAGCAAAACACAGCGCCGCGAATACAGGAGAAAGCTTGCCCGCCCCTTCAGGGACTAGCACCAAAGCGACTGCCGATATAAGCGCTCCCCCGCCAAAAGCAACAATAAAATGCCGCCATGCAGTACCTAAGAAATAGGGATGCACAAGATCAAGTCGAGCAAGCAATGCCCCCGTGGGCATTGCCGCACCAGCCAGCAATGATAATAATAAGATATAGGTAATTTCAGTCATTGATATTGGCTATCACTTTTCTTAAAGACCTCGATTTTCCAGCCATTCGATCGGCCTTGCAAACTCATCGCCCCTTAAGCGCCGCCTCAATCTCAGCAATGTCGATTTTTTTCATTTGCATCATCGCATCAAATGCACGCTTAGCGGTGTTAGGGTCGGGATTGGTAATCGCGTTCATTAGTACCGCTGGTGTTATCTGCCAAGATATACCCCATTTATCCTTACACCAGCCGCAGGCACTTTCTTCACCACCGTTGCTAACAATGGCATGCCAATAGTGATCCGTTTCGGCTTGATCATTCGTTGAGACTTGAAAAGAGAACGACTCATTGTGTGTGATCGCAGCTCCACCGTTAAGCCCAAGGCACGGAATGCCCATCACGGAAAACTCAACGGTTAATACATCCCCTTGTTTACCTGTGGGAAAGTCTCCCGGCGCATAATGAACAGCCTTGACGAACGAATCGGGAAAGGTATCCGCGTAAAAGCGTGCAGCCTCTTCCGCGCCACCATCGTACCAAAGGCAAATAGTGTTCTTTGCAAAGCTTGTCATGAGGATTCTCCAAGTTATGCGGACCTAATTGCACCTAGGTTTTCAGCTTAACGCATCTGATCTGCTTCGCCAGAGAGGATTTAAGAGGGTGAAATGCAGTGGCGAATGGTGAGTGGTGAGTGGTGAGTGGTGAGTGGTGAACAGTTATTGGCTAATGGCAGTAGGGATAGTTTCGTCGTCGCGAAGTGTTAGCACTTCGAAACCGGATGAGGTGACAGCAATGGTGTGCTCCCACTGTGCAGACAACTTCTTGTCACTGGTAACCACTGTCCAACCATCTTTTTTGGTTTTTATCTTTGCTTTCCCCTGGTTAACCATCGGTTCTATGGTAAACACCATCCCCTCTTGTAAAGTCAGCCCTTTATCCTTCTTCCCATAGTGCAACACCTGGGGCTCTTCGTGCATTTCTCGGCCAATTCCATGCCCACAATACTCACGAACGATAGAGTAGCCCTGTTTTTCAGCATATTGCTGAATCGCGTAGCCTACATCACCTAACGTTGCGCCAGGCTTAACCGCGTGTATCCCTTGCCACATGGACTCGTAGGTTTTATCAACCAGTCGCTTGGCATAAGGCTTTACATCTCCAAGAAGGTACATCTTGCTTGAATCTGCGATAAATCCGCCCTTCTCTAAGGTAATATCGACATTAACGATATCGCCAAGCTTAAGTTTTTGCGTTTCAGATGGAATGCCATGACAAACTACATGGTTAACTGACGCGTTTAACACATACTGATAGCCATACTGGCCCTTGCTGGCAGGACGTGCCTGTAAATGATCAACGATATAACGCTCAGCCCAATGGTTAATATCCATCGTGGAGATACCGGGCACTATTTGTTTATCGAGATAACTGAAAACTGAGGCGAGTAGCCGCCCAGCCTCGCGCATTACGCGCAGTTCCTCTGCACTTTTCAGCGTTACCTTAGCCACCAATCACCTTCCTTAAATCGACATCGGCTTGCTGCATTTGGTCACGCATAATTTCAGAGAAGGTCATGCTCGGATTAGCCTCCGCGAGCATCCCGACTTTTATCCAATATTCAGCCTGCGCATTGATGGAACGCACCATCACCGAACTAGCCCTGCGTACGTCTTCGTGTAGCTGATCATTAATTTTCACGATTCCCATAGCGCTCTCTCAGAATATACAAAACGAATATGAAACATATATGAATCATATATCAATCAACGTTGAGCGACAAGCTTCCCTGCCATTAGCGCAGCAGATCCCACCCATGCAGAGCGCCGGGTTAGCCGGGTTTGGCAGTAACGTTATTGAGGCATAGCGAGCTACTTAATTCTCGCCTTATCCCAGCGCTTGAAGCGCACGGCGCAAATGCTGGGCTAGATGGTTAGGGTGAACATTAGTCAACGACACAGAATCACACTGCTGGAAATGACAAAACTGTGTAATGGCTTCCACAAAAGCCGTGGCGACGAGACATTCATCAAACCTATGTGGTTCAAAATGTAAAAACTTGATCTCTAAATGGCGTTTTTTTCGATGGACTTTACAATCCATTCGCCCAATAAAGGCATCGCGATAAAGTAGCGGCAGGCAAAAATAGCCATACTGACGTTTGGCTTCGGGCACATAGCATTCCAATTGATAGTCATATTGAAAAAGCGCCTTGAGCCGTTCGCGCTGAATAACACTGTTATCGAACGGAGAGAGAATCAGCAGCCGGTTTTTCAATCGGGGTAACGGGCGTTCAAGCGCTCCAGCTTCCACGACAAAGACCTCGCCACTGCTTACCTTTACGCTTTCTAACGTTCCCTGCGCTAACCGTTCGTTTACCAGATTCCTCACTGCATTGCGCAGCTCAGGATTACGCCGCAGATAGGTAAAGCCTTTGAGTGTTGCCAACCCATGGCAGCGGAGTTGCTGGTCGACCATGTGCGTCGCAAACTCTTCCACGCTGGGCATTTGCGTATTGATATGAGATGGAAGTACCCGCTCGGTTAGATCGTAGGTTTTTTGAAAGCCTTCGCGGTCGCTGACCATCAGGTCGCCCTGCATATACAGCTGTTCCAGCGCTTTTTTGGCAGGCTTCCAGTCCCACCAGCCTGAGCGTTTCGTAGCCGTGTTTTCCAAATCTCGAGAGCGCAGCGGGCCATCTGATTCTATGCGAGCCAATAGCTCGCTCATTAGCTTTTTGTCAGGGTTTCTGAACCAGTGCGTTTGGCCACTTTTGATGGTGTGTTTGTAGGGTAACGAAAAACGAAAATCATCGATAGGTAAAAAAGCAGCCGCATGGGCCCAATATTCAAAGATGTCTCTATTGATCAACAGCTGATGGATCATGTCTGGTTCAAACCCAGGCACTCGCGAGTGAACCACATGGTGATGAGCTCGCTCGACCACGGATATAGTGTCGATCTGAACATACCCCAGGTGATTAATCGCGGTACGAGTTCCAGCCAAACCGCGCCCGAACGGCTGAACTTGCAGCAACCCTTGCGCAGCCAGGGCAATGCGACGTAGGCGCGCCAGCGCTTGCGGACGTTCAATTTCAATCATCGTCGTACTTGCCTCAACGCTCGCCATAAACTGCGCGAAAGACAAGCGCCTGACGACCGTACTTAGTCATTTAATGCATTCTACTCAACAGCTACACACCGAGAAGAGGCAAATGCTTAAGCCTGTGATACTTCAGAGCCAACTCGATGCAATGCCCTAATGGGGATTGCTCAATATTCATGCCCAAAGGGATCACAATAGCGCGCTTGCCTTCATACTCAAATTCACTGTGATATCTCTCTTTGAACGTTTCAATCAAACGCGTTTGGCAGTGAAAAAATACCTTAATCGCATCTGGGTCTTTCGCTTTCCAATCGATGCGAATGGTCGAGCCTCCTTTGACAAGGTAACTCGCCTCTCCCCATTTGAGCACTTCTTCGACATCGCCCAACGCATCTTCAGCCGCTCTTGTCAGAATAAGTTGCCGCACACGCTCAAGCTGTCGCCGGGCACTTATCGGATAGGTTTCAAACTTAGCCTGAACAGCTGGATTCATGATGATCTTTCCAAGAAATTAACGACATTTAGCATAAACGTTTATTTATTAACTCAGTTGTCTATGCTCAATGGTTCAAGCATCATACTGCCCGCGTTGCCATAAATTGACCATTGCCGACTGGCACTGTGCACGTGGCGAAATCAGGGTCTGCCGACACCAGTTCTATAAAAGCCGCCATTTCATCAGCATGAGAAGTGGCATTATCCACCACCAGAAGCCCACCACCTTTCAAGACCCGCTTAATATGCGGCCACCACGGCACATACTCAGAACGATTAGAGTCGAGAAAGAGCAGATCGAACGAAGAATCCTCCACGCTTTCCAGCACCCCGCCAGCCTCACATTGAAGCGATGTAATGTAGTCAGAAAGACCCGAGCGCTCAAAATTCGTGGCTGCCAGATCGAACTTGTATTCGGCAAGCTCTACCGTCGTGACGTGCCCACCAATCTTCTGAGCTGCCTGGGCAAACCACAAAGTGGAATAGCCATTAGAGGTACCAATCTCCAGCACTCGTTTTGCGTCCGTGGCTTGGGTAAGTACTGCAA
>NZ_BJUL01000007.1 GCF_007989605.1 Vreelandella venusta
TGAGCTATGGTCCTATAAGTAACTAGCTGCACATAACACGAAATATGGTAGGACCAGGCGGATTTGAACCGCCGACCTCCACGATGTCAACGTGGCGCTCTAACCAACTGAGCTATGGTCCTGCTGTGCAACGGATGCGTATTCTACGTCTTCATAGCTGAATTGCAAGTAGTTTTTAGCACTGCTCAATCAAGCAAATGAACGACTCCCCTCAATTTTAATGTCTTATCGACACTTATCTGTGGTTACCGCTAAGCTAAACATAGATTAACCACTATTCACGGTTAAACCAGGAGGCAAATCTTGCTTGGGCCTTTGCTAGGATGCATCGCTATCTCATTGTTACTCGCCACACTGATTGCCCGCGTACCTATGCGCTGGTGGTGGGTGCGCAGTTTTGAATTTCCGCGACTGCAAATCGCCGTATTAGCGGCAGTATGTGGTTTAACAAGCCTTTGGATATTAGCCCCAGGGCCGTGGCGGGTTACCGCAACACTGGTCTCACTCGTCACGCTAGCGCTTCAGCTGCGCTATATCCTGCCATGGACAAAGCTCTGGCCTGTGCAGGTAAAAGCCGCCCATAATGCCCCTAAAGACCAGATGGTTACACTGTTAATCGCCAATGTACTGACACCCAACCGCCAGTCAAAAGAGTTACTGGAGATCATTAACCACCACCAGCCAGATATAATTCTCACGCTGGAATCCGACCAATGGTGGCAAGAGCAACTTGACTCGGCATTAGATGAGCAGTGGCCGCATAGCGTTAAGATTCCCCTAGACAACCTTTATGGTATGCACCTCTATTCTCGCCTAGACCTGAAAGATACTGAGATTAAGTGGCTTATTCAGGATGACATACCTTCGATTCACACCCAGGTAGAGCTTAAAAGCGGCCAGCACATTCGCTTATTTGCCGTTCACCCAAGACCACCAGCCCCCAGTGAAAGCGAAAAATCGCTATGGCGTGACGCGGAACTGTTGTGGATTGGCAAAGAAATACATCGACACCCAAAGGCCACTATTGTTGCCGGCGACCTGAATGATGTTGCCTGGTCACGTACAACACGCCGTTTTTGTCGCATAGGAGGCATGCTGGACCCACGACGTGGTCGCGGCTTGTACAGCACCTTTCACGCTAATTACCCCCTATTGCGCTGGCCTCTCGACCACGCGTTTGTAAGCGAGCACTTCACCCTCGTCAACATGCAGCGACTTGGGGCGTTCGGATCTGACCACTTCCCTATATTGACCACTTTTTGCTATCGGCCTTCGCGTCAAGATGAACACGAAACGCCCGATGCCAGTGCAGAAGAGCGTCAAGAGGCAAACGACACCATTCAAAAGGGCAAAACGGAAAAACAAGAAACCTAACCGCCCACCCTCTTAACATCTCAACAGAGGCTACTCAGGTATACCTCCTTGCGTTAATACCGCAGGGTCTAGCAAACGTTCGAGCGTTGAGCGATCTAGATCAGTTTCTTCTTCTGCTACGTCGATGATTGGTCGCCCAGCTTGATAGGCTTTTTTAGCCACCGCGGCGGCGGCGTTATAGCCAATCACGCTATTAAGGGCCGTGACTAAAATAGGATTCCGTGCGAGCGGCCCCTGTAAATTATCGTCACGCACTTTGAATGTGGCGATAGCACGCTCACCCAGCAAGGTAGCGGTGTTACTCATCAAGGTAATCGATGTAAGAAGATTCGAAGCGACTAGCGGCAGCATCACGTTGAGCTGGAAGTTACCACTCTGACCCGCCACCGTTACCGCGGCATCTAGGCCGATAACTTGCGCTGCCGCTTGGGCGGCCGACTCGGGAATCACAGGATTTACCTTACCCGGCATAATGGAGCTACCAGGCTGTAGTGCCTCAAGCTCAATTTCGCCCAGCCCCGCCAACGGCCCTGAATTCATCCAACGCAAATCGTTAGCGATCTTCATAACCACACAGGCTAACCCTTTCAACTGCCCTGATAACTCCACGGCAGCATCCTGGGATGCCAAACTGGCAAAAAAGCTGTCATTAGGTACAAAAGGTAGGCCGGTCTGCTGGCTTAAGTCACTAGCCATTAGCTCGGCAAACCCCTCAGGCGCATTGATACCGGTGCCCACCGCCGTGCCGCCTTGCGCCAATCGACACAGCCTTGTCATGACGCTATCAAAACGCTCGATGGCCTGCCCCACTTGGCTCGACCACGCGCCTAGTTCTTGATCCATACGCAGCGGCATGGCATCCATCAGATGAGTACGACCTGTTTTAACAACATGGGCCAGCTCGCTCGCCCTACGATCAATCGTGGCCTGCAGCTTCACCAGTGCGGGACGCAGTGTTTCATTAACGGCTATCGCTGCCGACAGGTGGATGGCCGTTGGGATAACGTCGTTACTCGACTGCCCCATATTAACGTGATCATTTGGCGTTATCTCCACCCCTTCACGACTGGCAAGCGTCGCGAGCACTTCATTGACATTCATATTGGTCGATGTACCAGAGCCTGTCTGGAAGACATCAATCGGAAAATGCCCATCATGCTTGCCACTCATCACAGCCTGAGCCGCCTTCTCAATCGCCTCTGCGCGGGGTTTATCTAACAACCCCAACTGACAGTTACTTCGCGCAGCAGCGAGCTTTATCCGCGCGACAGCGTGAATAAATGCCGTGGGCATGGGTGTATGCGAGACAGGGAAGTTGTTGATAGCCCGTTGGGTTTGAGCGCCATAAAGCGCATTTGCAGGCACATCAAGTTCACCCATGCTATCCCGTTCAATACGTGTATCCATCCTGGCACTCCTTTTAAAAATGACTTAGCCAACGTCGCTCACATCACTAACGTCACGTTTCCCAAAGATTATTTTAGTGATAACGGTTATCTATACGTTTAAGCCTAGCCCTACCGGCGCGTTAGGTAAATCCATGCGCATCATCGACTCACACAGCGACACTCACACGATCTTTAAATTCACTCCACCGCAATGTTGCACTGCACAAAAACCCCTGTTATGCTGCAACGCAAGATAGCTAGATATCAGCTGCGGTGGATGCTTAACCAAACCGTTGCTGATCAACCAATACTAACGGCACCGTCAATCAATGGGCCGATTAGTGGGCAATGGAACAGGAGTGTTTACCATGCAAACATTTAACACCAACGAAATGACTCAGCAGTTCGACAACATGTTCATGGCGCCTGTGCGTGCGTACATGACGCTAAGCATCGATTACTCTGAAAAAATGCTTAACGCACAGTTTGATGCCAACAAATCTTACCTAGATACCGGCATCGCCCAAATGCGTCAGCTGATGAGCGTAAAAGATGCCAACGGCCTGCGCAGCTACATGGAAGGCCAGCAGAAAGTGGCTAAAGAACTCGCTGAGCGTGTAAAAGGCGATGCAGATAAAGTCGTTGCTCTTCAGCAAGACTTCTTGCAGAAAGGCCAAAAACTGACAGAAGATAATGTTAAGCAAGCGCAAACTGCTGCTAGCAAAATGAGCAAAACTGCTTAATCTGTTAGTTATTGAC
Source organism: Vreelandella venusta (assembly GCF_007989605.1). Taxonomy (GTDB): domain Bacteria; phylum Pseudomonadota; class Gammaproteobacteria; order Pseudomonadales; family Halomonadaceae; genus Vreelandella; species Vreelandella venusta. The sequence goes on from NZ_BJUL01000007.1 coordinate 3,522, forward strand.
TTGCTGCCATTAAAACGCCCCTGCCAGTGATCTGGCAGGGGCGTTTTAGCAATTGCGCTTTACCAATTAAGAGCAGACTTGACGAAAGGAATAGTCAGTTTCCGCTTAGCGGATAGCGATGCTTGATCAAGCGTCTCAAGTGCACGACACAAATCCCCCAGCTCTCGCGGCCCCCGGTGCAAAATGTAGCGCCCTACATCATCAGGTAGCTGCATTCCACGTACGTTGGCGCGAAGCTTTAACGCTGCTAGGCGTTCGTTATCATCCAACGGATGCAGATGAAACGTGACTCCCCAGGTAAGTCGAGATGCTAAGTCAGGCAATGCAACATCTAACTGGCGCGGAGACGTATTGGCGGCAATCACTAAGGCTTTTCCCGCATCACGCAGCCGATTAAAAGCGTGAAACAGAGCTTCTTCCCAGCGTTTACGCCCGATCACATATTCAAGATCATCAATGGCGACAAGATCCAAGCGTTCAATATCCTCCAGCATCAGCGGAGGGAAATGACCCAGGTCTGCCAATGGCAGATAGAGTGCCCGCTTATCTGCATCGGAGGCCGCGTGACACGCCGCCTGTAAAAGATGGCTACGACCACTGCCCGGTGCGCCCCATAAATACAAAAACGGCTCAGCGTCAGACTCAAGCTGCCGACTCAGATACTCCATTAATGAAGCGTTTGCTTGTGAGGCATAGTAATTATTAAATGTCGCGTCGTCTCGCAACCCTACCCCAAGCGGTAGCTGTGCCGGCAAACGGCTCATGGTGACTCCCTTTCGTCGTGACGACCTAGTCCATCGTTGTCATGTTGCTGTTCTATCGGACGTTGCTCGGCATCATAGAGAGCACTGCCTTTATAACGATCTTTAATTTCCCTTAAAAGCACCATAATAATCGCTGCTACAGGCAATGCTAAGAGTACGCCCGTCAGACCGAAAAGATCCCCACCCGCCAGTACCGCAAAGATAACTGCGACAGGATGCAGGCCTATTTTATCGCCTAACAGCTTAGGCTGAAGTATGACACTTTCTGCTGCCTGACCGATACCGAATACCGCGATCACACCCAGCACAGCCCACCATGTATCAAATTGGAACAGCGCCACGATAAGCGCCACCACTAACCCCACAATAAAACCCAGGAACGGCACAATACTGACGAGCCCGGACACAACACCAATCAGCAGGCCGAAATTCAGCCCCATCAACGTTAGGCCCGCTGCATAAATGATACCCAAACACAGCATGACCAGTAACTGCCCACGCAGAAACGCTGATAGAACTTCATCGCAGCGCTGAGCCAACCGGTCAACATCGCTTTTCCATTGACGAGGAACCAAATCGGCAAGACTAGAAATCAGCCTGCTCCAATCAAGTAGTAAATAGAACGTTACGACAGGAATAAGCGCAACGTAGGTCACCCAGGAAATGAAAGCCACTCCAGAACGGCCTATTTGGCTTAGTGCTTGAGCTGCATAACTACCCGCATCACGCCAGTTTTTGATCAATGTTTCTCGAACGTTCGTTAGCTCGGCGCCCAAGTCGTACCCCGTCCACTCCTGAACTTGTGGCGCTAAAATATTCTCAATCCAGTTGAAAACACTCGGCAGCGCTTCTCCCAGCTGTTTTGTCTGCTGAACAACTAGCGGGATCAAAATAAGCAGGCTTAAAGAAAGTATCAACAACAGGACAAAAAAGACGCTACTAACTGCCCAGGGCCGCTTCATGCCTAACCGTTGGAAATAATTAGCAAGCGGGTCAGCTAGGTAGGCCAAAATTAAACCCGCAATAAATGGCATCAATACCGCATCTAGTAAGTAGATGCAGCCCACCAACACCACCAAAAACACAACGCCCCACCATGAATGTCGCATGCTCTTTATATCCCTCCTGGAAAGCTGGTTAGCGCCCTTAGCATACTGAATAGTAACAAAAGTAGCGTATTGAACATCGGTTAACGCCGCACATCGATGCGACTTACGTCTCTGGGTGTTACAATCCGTTCCGTTATTGCCCCAGCACTGGCCAATTCGCCAGCACTACCCGTACTGCTATAGGCTTCACAGGATCTGTCATGACCGATACCTCCACTTCTCAGGCCACTCCTTCACTCAGCTATAAAGACGCAGGTGTCGATATTGATGCCGGCAACGCGCTAGTTGATCGCATCAAACACGTTGCCAAACGCACAACACGCCCTGAAGTTCTGGGTGGCCTTGGCGGGTTTGGCGCACTGTGTGAGCTTCCCGCTGGTTATAAGCAGCCAGTCCTGGTCTCCGGCACGGATGGTGTCGGCACTAAGCTGCGTCTTGCCATGGACCTTGGTAAGCATGACACCATTGGCATAGATCTTGTCGCAATGTGTGTCAACGATTTGATCGTTGCAGGTGCTGAACCGCTGCTCTTCCTTGACTACTATGCCACGGGCAAGCTGGATGTGGATATCGCTGCAGATGTCGTGACCGGCATTGGCGCTGGCTGTGAATTGGCTGGTTGCGCACTAGTCGGCGGCGAAACTGCCGAAATGCCCGGCATGTACGAAGGCAATGACTACGACTTGGCAGGCTTCTGCGTTGGCGTTGTTGAGAAGGCCGATATTTTAGACGGCAGCAAGGTAGCCGAAGGCGATGTATTGCTGGGGCTAGCCTCTTCTGGCCCGCACTCTAATGGCTACTCGCTGATTCGCAAAATTCTGGAAGTTAGCAACACCTCACTCAGTGATACTGTGGATGGGCAGCCGCTTGGCGACGCGCTGATGGCGCCAACGCGTATTTATGTGAAATCGTTGCTGTCGATGATGCGTGGCACAGATATTCCCGTTCACGCGCTTTCTCATATTACGGGTGGTGGTTTACTGGAAAACATTCCCCGTGTTCTACCCGACACCCTCGCAGCCCACGTTGATCTTGCTACCTGGCAGCGCCCAGAAGTATTTAACTGGTTACAAGCCCAAGGCAATGTCAGTGAAACTGAAATGCACCGCGTACTGAACTGCGGCATCGGCATGGTGGTTGTCGTTCCCCAAGCCCAAGCTGACGACGCTATGGCACATCTGCAAGCTCAAGGCGAGACCGTCTATCGAATTGGACAGATTATTCAGCGCCAGGAGGAAGCCGTCGTTTTGGAGAACCTTCGCGCATGAGCAGTACCGACTTCGACAGTGGCGCGTTCAACGACACTATCAACGATATGGCGCCAGAACCAACAGCGGCGCGACGTGTCGTGGTGCTAATTTCTGGCAGTGGCAGTAATTTACAGGCGCTGATTGACGCGCAAAGCCATGATCGACTTGGCGGCGAGATCGTCGCTGTTATTTCCCATGAGCCGGATGCGTTTGGCTTGAAGCGCGCCTTAGAAGCAGGTATTGAAGCCGTTGCGCTACCTCATCGCGAATATGATAGCCGCGATGCTTACGACGGAGCGCTCATCAAAGTCATCGAACGTCATGAGCCTGACTTGATTGTTTTAGCAGGCTTTATGCGCATTTTGACGCCGCGCTTTGTACAGCGTTTTTTAGGCAAAATGCTCAATATCCACCCTTCACTACTGCCCGCCTATCAAGGGTTAAATACCCATGCCAGGGCGTTAGCAGACGGTGCCAAACAGCATGGCTGTAGCGTGCATTTTGTCACTGAAGAGCTAGATGGTGGGCCTGTTGTGCTGCAAGCAGAACTGAACGTGACAAATGAAGATACCGTTGAGACGCTTAAGGAGAAGGTGCACGCTCGTGAACACCTTATCTTCCCAATTGCCGTTCAGTGGTTTCTGCAAGGCCGCCTACAATATAGCGCTGAAAACGCCACCATGGATGGGCATCCTCTGCCTCCCCATGGTATGCGGCTCTCCCACACAGATGCTGCAGAAGAGCTAGACGAAGAGTTTGACGAAAACACCTAGACGTCACTGCTCTGACCATAAAAAACGCCTTACCGCTATTAGCGCGTAAGGCGTTTTTTGTTCAGCCTATCAATAAAGTGCGCAATTAAGTGCGCGGCAGCGTAACGCCTCGTTGCCCCATATATTTACCACCGCGATCTTTATAAGATGTTTCACACATCTCATCCGACTCAAGGAACAGCATCTGAGCTACCCCTTCATGGGCATAAATCTTGGCCGGCAGGTTGGTAGTATTTGAAAACTCAAGCGTCACATGCCCTTCCCACTCTGGCTCAAGCGGCGTTACGTTGACAATAATGCCACAGCGCGCGTAAGTGGATTTGCCAAGGCAAATCGTCAGCACACTGCGCGGAATACGAAAATATTCAACCGTGCGTGCTAATGCGAAGGAATTCGGCGGAATAATACACACATCGCCCTTAACATCGACAAAGCTTTTGTCATCAAACGCCTTGGGATCAACAATAGCCGAATGTATGTTGGTAAACACTTTAAATTCATCGGCACAGCGAACGTCGTAGCCGTAGCTCGACGTGCCATAAGAAATGACACGCTGATCATTCACATAGCGCACTTGCTCAGCTTCAAATGGTTCAATCATGGCATCGCTTTGCGCCATGCGACGAATCCACTTATCAGATTTAATACTCATTTGTTACGTCATCACTCGCTAAAAGAAATAGTCGGACCGCTGCTATGGCTAGCATTTACTGATTGCGCTACTTGATGGGCAATGTCTGCAAACGTGCGGCTCACTGAGCTGTCGGGTTCGGAAATTACGCTGGGGCGACCAGAGTCAGCTAACTCACGGATAGATAGCGTTAACGGCAACCGCCCAAGAACGGTCGTATCGTACTCTTCTGCAATGCGATCACCACCACCAGTACCAAAAATTGCTGCTTCGTGGCCGCAATTTTCACAATGATAAAGGCTCATGTTCTCTACTACGCCTAGCACTGGCACATTGACCTTACGGAACATCTCAATGCCTTTGCGAGCATCAAGAAGCGCAATATCCTGAGGTGTGGTGACAATCACAGCGCCAGAAACAGGCACTTTTTGCGCCAACGTCAGCTGAATATCGCCGGTACCAGGCGGCATATCAATCAGCAGGAAATCCAAATTATCCCATTGGGTTTGTGTCAACATTTGCTGAAACGCACCGACCACCATAGGACCACGCCAGACCATCGCCTCACGAGTGTTGACCATAAAGGCCATCGACATCGCTTGAAGACCGTGCGCTTCTAGCGGCAGAAACTTATTGTCCTCCGTCGCCTGAGGCCGTACGCCCTCTTTAACACCCAACATTTGCGCTTGGCTAGGACCGTAAATATCAGCATCCAGTACGCCAACACGATACCCTTGGCCGGAAAGCGCTAGTGCCAAATTAACAGTAACGGTCGATTTTCCGACCCCACCTTTTCCCGATGCCACCGCTACTATATGTTTTACACCGTCCATCAATGGCACTCCTGTCTGTTGCGACTAATCGATCCGTGGTTTGAATGATACTCCTAGGCGGCCTATTTCTAAACCAGCATGCAAAAAGCGGATGCAGGGGGTGCCTACATCCGCTTTCTTACGCTAGCAATCAGCGCATACTCATACGTGTCGATCAATTACTGCTCTGCTGCCCCTGATCTTCGGCACTCGCTTCTTCGGTTTGCTCAGAATCATTTGAGTCAGCGCTGTCACTCTCGTCATCTGTCAAAGAAGGTACTTCATCATTCGCCGCATCGTTGACATGTAAACGCCCCTCCAACGAAGAAAGCTCGTCACGCCAATCGCTAAGCTGGGTTTCCAGGCGCGCCAGCTGCTCTTCACGGGCTTCAATATCACTTTCAACGTTAGCTACTTCTTCACGACCAATATCCAGCGCGACCATAAGATCATCCATCTCGCTACGCACTTGGTCGAGGCTCTGTTGCTCTTCTTCACGCAGCTGGGTTAACGCGTCAACCTCGCTTTGTAACTCATCCCGCTCACTTGTAAGCGAGTCACGCTCGCTTTGTAAATTATCCAATTCACTTTGAACGGCTGCAACGTCTTCCTCAGTACCGGATAGTTGTTGGCTAGCTTCACTAATCTTAGTTTCTAATCCCGACAACTCCTCTTGAGCGGCATTAAGCTCGTCAACCGCCGCCTGACGCTCTTGTTCAGCTTGCTGGCGTGCTGACTCTGCTTCTTGGCGAGCCTCTTCGGCACTTTGACGCGCTTCTTCTACTTCCTGGCGAGCAGACTCAGCTTGGTCACGTGCGCTTTCCACTTGATCGCGCTCTTCTTTTAGCGATTGCAGATCGGCTTCAGCGCTCTCGACCTGCTCGTTCAACGCATCAACCTCTTGCTGAAGTGCATCACGCTCAGCGACCAGTTCTTCAAGACGCGATTGCACCGCATTTGTATCACGCTGAGCGGACTCTAAATCGCTTTGTGCCTGAGCCTGCTGCTCTTCCAGCGATGCCATCTCCTCGCGCATTGCACTTAAATCGGTCTCAGCTTGCTCAACTTCCGCAATCCGCTGGCTAAGCTGATTATTCTCTTGCTCGACGCTAGCTAACTGACCTTCTAACGTTTCGACACGCTCTTGGCGTGTGCCTGAATTAGACTGCGCCATAATTGCCCAAATAACAGCAATGGCGGCAATACCAGCAATACCTTTGACGCGGTTATCCTTAAAAAGCGTTTTCATGTCCGGCTTACTCGCTGACGCTTGATTATCCGAGTGGTTTGCTTCTGGCATATTGCGTCCCTCTCTTCATTTATAGGCTACCGATATCAGCAGCGTTAATAGACATTTAGCACCTGACACTCTTTTACTAGCATACACATCTAGCAACATCTAGCCAGCGATCAACGTATGTGACTAACGGCCTATACAGTTACCCGCTTGTTGGCTTAGCCACATGCTTACTCTCCTTAAAGCCTATCGCATCCGCAGCGGCAAGCTCAAACCAAGAAAGCGAGCTATGTAGTGACACAACACTGCCAATAATCAATAACGTAGGCGATGTAACCTCACCTTGGTAAAATGCCTCTGGCAGCTGTTGTAAACAACCAATATGGGTACATTGATGCTGTGTTGTGCCCTGCTCAATTAGCGCCAAAGGCGTGCTGGGCGTGAGTCCATGGTCCATTAATGCTTGGCAGATAGCCTCTAAGTTACTCAGCCCCATATAAAACACCAGGGTCTGGCCAGACTGGGCTAACGCTTGCCAGTCAAGCACGCCTTGTCCAGGTTGCAAATGTCCCGTAACAAAACGCACCGATTGCGCATGCTCTCGATGCGTCAACGGTATACCTGCATAGGCTGCACAGCCGGATGCCGCTGTAATCCCCGGAATAACTTCTACCGCCACGTTTTCAGCCACTAGCGCTTCAAGCTCTTCCCCGCCTCGGCCAAAAATGAAAGGATCTCCTCCCTTGAGACGCACAACTTGCTTACCTTGCTTGGCCCAAGCCACCAATGTTTGATTAATTTCATTTTGCGGGACGCTGTGCAACGCCTTCGCCTTGCCAACGTAAAACCGCTCAGCCTGAGGCCCAATCAAGGCTAGCACTTCCTCACTGACGAGGCGGTCGTAAAGCACCACTTCTGCTACCTGAAGCCGCTTATAAGCCTTCAACGTCAATAGCTCTGGGTCACCTGGGCCAGCACCTACCAAACTTACCCAACCATCGCCACCTTTTTGAGCGCTAGCCGAGTGGCCTGTTTTTATAGTGGCTGCCTTTACATCGCTCAAAGAAACACCCCGAGAATAAAAAATGATCTCGCCTATTAAAAAGCAATCAACCATCCCGTGTCGCGCCCAAATTACTAAGGGCGATGCGTAATACCCCCTTAAATTCCCTCAAGGAATATGCATAGAGCAATTAATTTCAAAAAAAGCGAGTATTGTCAGTCATAGCTTACATATTAGTAACGTTTTTAGGGCTAACCTTTACGATTAACTTTTATTTGGCATATGCTTTGGAGCTTCACGCATGCTCGTGAATGATACAGCCCCAGTACCGCACAGTACTGATAGCCTGATATCCCAGATACCTGGGGTTATTTTTCAATTCTACCGATCACATTGCGGCCGTATGTACTTTCCCTATCTGGAAGGCGGGGGCGAGGCACTGGCGCACATCGACCGACAACAATTAGCGCATGACGCTGGTCAACTTATTGAACACTTAACCGGTCACGATCATCCCAAAATAATGTCATCCATTGAACGATCTGCACGCTGGATGCTACCGCTTACGACTCGCTTTCGCCTGCCGTTTCCTAAAGGAAAGCCACACTGGATTGCGGTAAGTGCTAATCCCTCCCCAGCAGCCAATGGTATTCGCTGGAGCGGCATCATGATGGATATTACTGATCAAGTCGCTGAAGAGCAGCGACTAAGAAAACTCTGCGACACGGATCCTTTAACGGGATTGCCCAACCGTCGCAAACTTATGGTGAACCTAACGAATCTAGTGTCACTAAGCAGCAGGCACGGGACACCTCTTTCTATCATGATGGTAGACATAGATCATTTTAAACAGCTCAATGATCGCTGGGGGCACTTACAGGGCGATAGCGTACTTGAACAACTTGCCTTACAAACTCAGCAACTCCTGCGCTGCGAAGATATGGTGGCAAGACTTGGCGGTGAAGAGTTTATGGTCGTGTTGCCGCTTACACCGCTGCAACAATGCCATAAGCTCGCTGACCGTCTCCGACATGCCATCGCAAGCTACGATTTTGGAATCGGAGAAGGCCAAGTAACCGTGAGCATTGGCGTAGCGGAATATCGCTGTGGTGAGACTTTAGCCAACTTAATAGCGCGCGCTGACCAAGCGTTATACAGCGCAAAAGAGGTTGGTCGCGACTGTGTATGCCTTCTACCCTGATAAAGGTAATTTTAAAAGGAGGCAACCCATGACAACGCTTGCTCAAACCACCTGCGAACCTTGCAGTGGCAATGCCATACCGCTCACTTATAGTGCATGCCAACCCCATCTAGCAGCGCTTTCAGAGTGGCAGATTGTTGAGCACGATGGCATCATGAAGCTGACGAGACAATTTACGTTTCGCAACTTTGCCGATGCCCTGGCATTTACCCAGCGCGTTGGCGATATAGCAGAGCAGGCTGGGCATCACCCTGTCATTGTTACTGAGTGGGGTAAAACCACCGTGACATGGTGGTCCCATGCAATCAAGGGCCTGCATCTTAATGATTTCATTCTTGCCGCCAGAACCGACGAGGTAGCCGAATAAATGTTTGAGCAAATTGAGCGAGTCCCAGGAGATGCCATTCTCGGGCTGATCGAAGCTTTCAAAAAAGACACCAATCCCCAGAAAGTCGATTTAGGGGTTGGCGTATATCGCGATGCACAAGGCAATACGCCAGTCATGCGCGCTGTCAAGGAAGCAGAAGCTCGCCTGCTCAAGAATGAAACCACCAAGACCTATATTGGTTCTCACGGTGCCCCTGCTTACGGTGATGCTGTGCTGCCTATGGTACTCGGTGCAGATTCTTCCGTATTAAAAGCCAACCGCGCGAGCGCCACCCAGTCTCCTGGTGGAACAGGCGCACTCCGCTTAGCTGCTGACTTTATTGCTCATCAGCTGCCTGGAAAAGGAATCTGGGTCAGCGATCCTACTTGGCCAAACCATCACGGCATTTTCACCGCCGCGGGTATCGAGCTTCATAAATACCCCTACGTTGATGCTGACAACCGCCTTGATTTCGCGGGTATGTTAGCAGCACTGAAAAAAATCCCCGAAGGCGACGTTGTGGTACTTCACGCCTGCTGCCACAACCCGACCGGCTTTGATCTGTCTAAAGATCAGTGGCATGAAGTAATGGCGGTACTGAGCGAGCGCAAACTACTGCCATTGGTTGACTTTGCTTACCAAGGCTTTGGGGAAGGACTGGACGAAGATGCCTATGGTGTTCGTCTGCTAGCTGAAAACCTTGATGAAGTTATCATCACCAGCTCCTGCTCAAAGAACTTTGGCATTTACTGCGAGCGTACTGGCTGCTTGATCCTGGTTGCAAAAGACGCCGAGCAGATGGAAAACGTGCGCTCTCAAGCAGCGATTGTTGCCCGTGAGAACTACTCTAACCCTCCCGCCCACGGCGGCGCGATCGTCAGCGAAATTCTCCACGACGCTGAGCTGTCTGCAATGTGGCGTGAAGAGCTGACCGAAATGCGTGATCGCATCAATACGCTGCGTCGCGACTTCGTTGAAGCCCTTAAGCCCTACGGCCTTGCTGAAAAATATGCATGCGTTGCAGAACAGCGCGGCATGTTCTCTTATACCGGTTTAACTCCGGAACAAGTAGACCGCCTACGTGACGAGTTCGGTATTTACATGGTGCGTTCTGGCCGTGCCAACGTGGCAGGATTCTCACACGAGAATTTACCTTACCTCGCTAAGGCCATCGCTGCCGTTAACGAATAACGCCCGTTAGTTGATCGCCTTCGCATCAACGACAAAACGCCCAGGCAAATTGCCTGGGCGTTTTTGTCGATGAATTGAAGATAACTATCTGAACAGGCAAACGATTGTTATGTACAATTGCGTGCTTGCCGCCAGAGCCTGGGGCGCCCGTGCGGCGTCCGCTACAACGCAATGCTTGACCGATCAGTCAAATTTTCGGCACACTCAGCATAGCCTTGTATACAACACACCATAACTAAGAGGCCTAACATGGCGGCTGTCGGCACTCACTATCCGTGGTACAAAAAAGAAGACACCGACGCGTTCTTCGCGCTGTTTCAAAACAATATTGCCAACTTTGTCATTATCGCAATTACCATGCTGGGCATGGGGTTTCCCACATCCATTGTGTATGGTCAGGTGTTGCCTGGTGCCGCAGTGGCAGTCATGGCAGGCAATTTTTATTACGCATGGAGTGCCGCTAGGCTCGCACGAAAAGAAAACCGCAGCGACGTCACCGCGCTCTCCTACGGTATCTCCACACCGGTCATGTTTGTGTTTCTATTCGGCGTATTGCTCCCCGCCAAGCAGCTAACCGGTGACGCGGAATTAGCCTGGAAAGTTGCCGTGGCCGCCTGCTTTATTAGTGGCGCAATAGAAGCCTTGATTAGCATCATTGGCCGCTGGGTGCAGTATCACCTCCCGCGGGCCGCCATGTTGGGTGCTGTTGCTGGCGTCGCACTCACCTTTATTGCCGGCGAGATGCTATTTAAAACTCTGGAAATGCCTATCATTGGACTGCTAGTGCTCGGCATTATCATTGTTGGTCTTGTGGCCCGCGTCAGCATGCCGTTCAAGCTACCGACATCACTGTTTGCCATTGTGGTCGGTACTGCGATGGCATATTTGATTGGCGATGCGGGCAGCGAACGCTTTAGCGATGCTTTTACCCATTTAGGGTTCTACCCCCTGCTGCCTAATTTGGCATGGTATGAAGGGCTAGGCTTGCTGTTTAGCGGCATGCTGGCCGTACTTACCGTTGTGCTGCCCATCACCCTCTATAACGCTATTGAAACCATGAATAACGTTGAAGCGATGGAAGCGGCTGGCGATAAATACGATGTGCGTGAGTGCCAGGCAGTTGATGGAGCAGGCACGATGATCGGCGCGCTATTTGGCGGCGTATTCCCAACAACTGTTTATATCGCCACGGTGGGCGCGAAGTGGATGGGCGCAGGGCGAGGCTACAGCATTTTAAACGGTGCCGTTTATGCCCTCGCCACTATGTTTGGCCTGATCGCTGCCTTAGCGGCCATTATTCCGGTCTCAGTAGTGGCCCCTATTTTGGTATTTGTCGGCATGTCGATGATAGCCACTGCGTTTCAAGCGAACGATACCCGCTATTATCCGGCCATTGCGCTGGCGATGCTGCCCTACTTTGCCAACTATGTAATGACACGCTTCAACCGCGGCGCCGGTGAGGTCGTCAGCGATATCTCCAGTGCCATTGTTGTCATGGGACAAGGTGCGATGTTTATGGCTATCTTCCTTGGGGCAATGACAGTGTCGGTAATCGACCATCAGTTCCGCCGTGCAGCGGCATTTGCCGCTATTGCGGCTGGCTTCTCATTTGTAGGACTAATGCACGCACCAAAACTGGCCTTTAACGCGGCGCCTGAATTTGTCATGGGTTACTTGGGCATGGCATTACTGTTTATGTACTTCTCATTCCAGGAAGCCCCTAAGAAGCACTAAACGGCATTACTTGCTGAATCCCGCCTGCCGATGCGGGCGGGATAAAATGCGCTTGAGCACTATCCAAGCAACAATACCTGCCAACACGTTACCCAATGCCGCGCCAGCGGCTAAGCCTGCCCATCCAAACAACTGCGCACCCAACCATAAACAAGGTAGATAGCAAATAAACAATCGTGCGCTTGAAAGCAGCATTGCTCTAAGTGGCCAGCCGAGCGCATTACCTGCCGACACCACCAGCATACACACGCCCAGCGCGGCATAACTCGGCAACAAAAAGCGAATGAGCAGCGCAAGCTCACTTTGCACCTCTTGGTTTCCAGCTAACACCATAGCCACCCAAGGCGACGCCAGCGCCAGTAAAAGCCCCAAGCTAAGCTGCCATATTAACGCGACATTCACGGCCAAGCGCATTAGTTGCTGAATCTGCCCCCAGTCGCCCGCGCCATAGCAGCGCCCAAGCCATGGTGGTAGCGACATCGTCATCGCCAATATCACCATCAGCGAAACCGTTTCGAGGCGGCTGGCAAGCCCCCAGGCTGCCACCTGGGTATCGCCCAGGCTAGCAACAGCCGCAATCGCCAACATTGATGCCAGTGGCGGCATCAACTGACTAACCATCGCAGGAGCAGCGATACCGGTAAAAGGCCGCCACGAGCGTCTTGCTTCTTGCCAAAGTGCGGTATTCGTCGTCCACTTTTGATGCTTAAGCTTAATACTGCTAAATAACAGCCCAGCAAAAAATGCAATGGCGGTTGCCCAGGCCGCGCCCGCTAGCCCCCATCCTTGCCAAGAACCAATGCCAAAAATGAATAGCGGGTCCAACCCCAGGTTAATAAGGCTGCTGAGCACCATCATCTTACCTGGCAGCCGTGTATCGCCGTGGGCACGAAACACACTATAGATAAAATAGAGCAGCGCGCCTAACCAAGCTGAAAATAGCTGCGGCCCCCAGTAAGCGTGTATATAAACCAATGCGCTATCATCGGCACCTAGCAGCCTAAATATAGGCACTTGAAGAAACCAAAACGCTACAACGAGCAGGCCAATCACGAGGCCACCGGCAATTAGCACAAGACTGCTTAACCGCTTCGCTCGAACGTCTTCTCCAGCGCCTAAGGCGCGCGAAATGAGCGCCGCAATCGCGATCCCCATTCCCACTTGAATGCCAATAATCAGAAATGACAAAGGAAAGGTAAACGACTGGGCGGCCAAGGGCGCTGTTCCCAAACGGGCAATAAAAGCACTATCTACAAGCTGGAAACCCAATAGCGCCAGTACACCAATGGCCATCGGCCACGTTTGGCGCCATAAGGTTATCGCCAGCTCACGTTGCTGCATAATGACCGCTGCCAAAGAGAAATCCTCAAAACAGAGTAGATAACGGTGAACGCTAACTAGTTAACAATTCTAACAACCTACGAGGTGTAAGTTGTTTCTTGCAACTCCCAACGCAAAAGCGCCATCACCCAGACAAGGGTGATGGCGCTTTATGCTCACACTCGTTTACTGACGAATGCCTTCAAACGTCACGTAAAGTTCCAGCTCATGCATCGCTTCAGGGAAGTCGCTCATATCAATACCGAAATCACTCAGTGTTAACATGGTGCTGCCTTCAAAGCCTGCACGATAATTGCCCCAGGGGTCATCACCTTCACCCATTAAGGTAACAGGCATTTCAATTTCCTGTGTCTCACCATGAAGCGTTAACTCACCGGTTACGACGCCTTCATTTTCACCCGTTGATTCAAAACCGGTTGAGGTGAAAGTTGCCGTAGGAAATTCGCTGGCATCAAGAAAATCGCTGCTCAAGAAGTGACGATCACGCTCTGCATGATTAGTGTTGAGGCTGTCCACCTGCACTTCCATTGCTACAGAAGAGGCTTCTAAATCCTCTGGGTCATAAGAAAACTGACCATCAAACTCTTCGAAAGTACCCAGAATATAGGAGAAGCCGAGGTGGCTTATTTTGAATTGAACAAAGGCGTGCTGACCTTCAGTATCAATTTGATATTCTGCTGCTTGCGCTTGGCTGAACGTCGCTAGCGAAGCGGCGGCAATTGCAGTAGCAAAAGCGGTTTTCTTTAACATCGTGGAAATCTCCTTTATTTTCCTAATAAACACTACGAGCAAACTATCAGCGCAGTGGACAAAAAAATTCCATTATTGCTTGCGGCCATGAGCAGGATTCACCATCCGTACGAGTGTCGAGTGGCGATCCCACCAATGATGCTTCAGAGCGGCGAGCGCGTGTCCTGCAGCCAATACCATAAGTACCACGGCACTGTACCAGTGCACATTGCCTGCCAGACTAGCTTGATCAGGAAGCCCGTGAAGCAGCGCTGGCACTTCAAACCAATCAAACACACTAATTCCACGCCCATTGGCGGTAGAGATTAAATAGCCACTAACAAGCACTAACAATAACAGGACATACAACATTATGTGGCCAACATGGGCAGCTAGACGTTCAAAGCGGCTTCCCTCTGCATGAGGCGTTGGTTGAATTAAGCGCCATATCAAGCGAGCAAAGGTAGCTATTAACAGCAAGATACCAATCGAGCGATGCACCCACGGCGCTTGGTTATACCATGTATCGTAATAGCCAAGATCTGTCATCCACCAGCCTAGAACAAACAATCCCACAATTGTTAATGCACTTAGCCAGTGAAGCGCAATACTAATAACTCCCCATCCACTCTGCGTGTTCCGCCACATCCTTGCTTTCCTCGTTATAAACAGCAACTTCATGCCTGCTGTACGCACGCTTCTATACAAAGCATACCGTCTTAATGATCAAAACACTGCTGAAAAAAGCAGAACACACCATTCGTAAAAACCGTTTGTTAACAGCATGCTTAAAATCGTCGTTAGGCAAATGCTGTCAGCGATGACCGCAATAAAAAACCGGCCACGAATGACCGGCTTATCAAAACGCTAGTTGAATCGCTTAGCTAGCCACCAAAGCATCCAGACCAACAGCAAGATCACGCTGAATATCAGCCTGGCTTTCCAGCCCCACCGCTATACGAATCAACCCAGGCACGATACCTGCGGCCTGCTTCTGCACATCAGAGAGACGACCATGCGTTGTAGTCGCCGGGTGGGTAATGGTGGTTTTAACATCTCCGAGGTTACCTGTTATAGACAGCATGTTGGTAGCATCAATGACTTGCCAAGCTCCCTCCTGGCCACCTTTCACCTCAAAGCCCAATACGGCACCAAACCCTTGCTGTTGTTTTTTGGCAAGCGCATGCTGAGGATGGGCTTCTAAGCCACTATAGTGCACTTTATTAACGGCCGGGTGTTGATCTAGCCAGAGCGCCAAAGTCAGCGCATTCTCGCAATGTGCCTTCATGCGCAGCGATAAGGTTTCAAGCCCTTTGGTGAAAATCCACGCATTAAAGGGACTCAGGCAAGGCCCGCAAGTACGTACCACACCAAATACTTCTTCCAACACGTCGTGTTTACCAACCACCGCGCCACCAATAGCACGTCCCTGGCCATCCAGATACTTCGTTGCAGAATGGATAACTAAGTCAGCGCCAAGCGCAATTGGCTGCTGAAGTGCCGGTGTTAAGAAGCAGTTATCAATCGCCAACAATGCACCACTACGCTTAGCAAGTTCGGCTAATGCTGGAATATCCGCGACTTCAGACAGCGGGTTGGACGGTGTTTCCGCAAACAACAGCTTGGTATTTGGGCCGATGGCCTCTTCCCAGGCAGAAACGTTAGATAGCTCTACATAACGAGTCGTGATACCAAATTTGCCCAGATATTTGTCAAACAAACTCACGGTAGAACCAAACAGCGAGCGCGATGCAACGATTTCATCGCCGGCACTTAGCAGTGCCAACGCCGTCGATAAAATGGCCGACATACCCGAACTTGTTGCCACGCATCGCTCTCCACCTTCAAGCGCCGCCAAACGGCGCTCGAAGGTATGGACCGTCGGATTAGTAAAGCGAGAATAGACGTTGCCCGGCTCCTGCCCCCCAAACTTGCGCGCGGCTTCAGCCGCGCTTTCGTAAACAAAGCTTGAAGTGGGAAAAATGGGCTCGGCATGCTCTTGCTCAAACGTACGGTGATGGCCCGCACGAATGGCAAGGGTCTCTAGCGACCAATCATCCTGGTGACTATTATCATGCATGGCTGAGCACCTTTAAAACGTCAATAAAAGTTGTAATACGAGCTATTAATACGCGGTATTAGTCGTCAAGATCGTCATCATCTTGGTTGTGCATACCCACTAGCGCATGGTCACCCGCACTTTGATCTTTGGCTGCGTCATTACGACTCGCTTCAAGCACAGCCAAGTAGGCATCATCAATGTCACCAGTGACATAGTTACCGTCGAAGACAGAGCAGTCAAACTCATCCATTTCAGGATTAACCTCACGGCAAGCCGCTTTCAAATCTTCCAGGTCTTGATAGAAAATTCGATCCGCACCAATCAGCTGACCAACCTCTTCTTCTGTGCGGCCATGCGCAATCAGTTCTTTTGCCGCAGGCATATCAATGCCATAGACATTAGGGTAGCGAACGGGCGGAGCAGCTGAGGCGAAATACACTTTACGGGCCCCTGCATCGCGCGCCATCTGAATAATCTGCTTACAGGTGGTTCCACGCACGATAGAGTCATCCACCAGCAGCACATTTTTGCCTTTAAATTCGACATCAATGGCATTCAGTTTTTGACGCACCGATTTTTTACGCTGCGTTTGGCCAGGCATAATAAACGTGCGGCCAATATAGCGGTTCTTCATAAACCCTTCGCGATAGGTCACCCCTAAGTGCTGCGCCATCTCAAGGGCAGAAGTGCGCGACGTATCGGGAATTGGGATAACAACGTCAATATCGTGATCAGGCCATTCATTAAGAATGCGGTCGCCAAGCTTGCGCCCCATCTGCATACGAGTGCCATACACGTAGGCACCATCAAGAATAGAGTCGGGGCGCGCAAGATAGACATGCTCAAAAATACAGGAACGCAGCACAGGTCGATCAGCACAGACCTGAGTATGAATCTGCCCCTGCATGTCGACAAAAATCGCTTCACCGGGAGAAAGATCACGCTCCAGCTCAAAGCCGCCGACATCTAAGGCGACAGATTCCGAAGCAATCATGACCTCCTGCCCCTCGTCACTTTGGCGAGTACCAAACACTACAGGACGAATGCCATGATGATCCCGAAATGCCACCATACCAAAACCGTTAATGATCGCGACCGCCGCGTAGCCGCCTTTGCAGCGCCGGTGCACTCTACGAACGGCATCAAAAATGTCCTCGGCTTCCAGGTGCAAACCCTGTTTACCCAACTCATGGGCAAATACGTTTAGCAACACTTCGGAGTCAGAGCTGGTATTGATGTGACGAAGGTCCGTCGAGAAAAGTTCTTGCTTTAACTGATCAGAGTTAGTCAGATTACCGTTGTGAGCCAGCGCAATACCGTAGGGGGAGTTGACATAAAACGGCTGAGACTCAGCTTCGCTAGAGGAACCTGCGGTTGGATAACGCACGTGACCAATGCCAAGGTTACCTTTTAGGCGAGCCATGTGGCGGGTATGGAACACATCTCGAACCAGCCCATTACTCTTGCGCAGTAGGAAGCGTCCCTCGCTCCAAGTCATCATGCCGGCAGCGTCCTGACCCCGATGCTGAAGTACGGTCAGAGCATCATAGATTCCCTGATTTACCGCCTGCTTGGCCAGAAGGCCCACTATACCGCACATTCAAGTTACCTCGCTTTAGTGCCATGGTTCACCGTAGCAAACCCGTACGTTCATCAAACGAATGTAAGCCACTGCCTATTTCTCGGTCGCAAAAGCGGGCATTGGTAGACAGCAGCTAACTGTATTACTAACTAAACATCACGGCGCGCCATCATTAAACAGCGCACTCACTGGCCAGCATTTTCAGATGTTGGCGTAAAAGGCTGTGGAACTCGCTCTTCCTGAGCGTCCTGAGCGCGGAGGTCAGGCAGCGAAATATCGCGAAGCGAGTCAGGCGCCTGTGGCAGCTCCCGTTCCCATTGATCTAACTGGCTTACCGCCCAGTCGCGCAGCTCAATAAACGTCGGCCGAAGCTCAGCCTCTTGCCAAGCCTGTAGCTCAGCTAAGGGCGTTAGAGTAATCAGCACGGTTGCCACCAATAAAATAACAGCGCCACGCGCAAGCCCAAAAGCAGCACCGGCAAAGCGGTTAAGCAACCCCATACCGACCCACTCAACTGCCGCATGAACAAGGCGGATCACAATCCCACAGAGCAAAATGACCGCAAATATCACTAAAATAAATGCCAACACTAAGCGCGCATCGAAGCTGTCGATGAACCCACTCATTAAGTCCGCCACCGGTTCTGCCAGAACGCGCGCTACCAACAATGCGACTACCCAGGCGGCTAGACCAAGAGCTTCCCTGACGAACCCGCGCATAAAGCCGGCCAGCATGGAAAGTGCCAACACCGCCAGGAAAAGCGCGTCTATCCAAGTAAGTGCCATAAGTTAATTTCTCACTCGCACTAACAAGCCCTGTACATTGGCACGCTGCTTAATAATCGCCATCGCAGACTCACCGTCTTCAGACGTGGCATAAGGGCCAACATAAACAGAGGTAAGGTTATTATCGCGCTCACGTAAGTAGGCACTAAACCCCGCCTGAGTAAGCTGATCGCTTAGTCGCCTTGCGTTACCCGCATCACCAAAGCTGCCCACTTGAACCGCCCACTCGCCTTGGGAAGAAGATGTTGGGCCAGCAGCATTCGATGATGTGCTTGAAGAGCTGGTAGACGCGTTATTACGGTTATTCGCAGCCATTAACTCAGCGATTGGATCATCGGCTCCAGCACTCTGAGTATTAGAGCTACTGGCTTGACCGGTTTGTGGCTGCCTTGGATTGGCATCAATTGGCACACTGATCGCGCCATCTACAGATCGACCTTCACTTGAAGATGAGGATGTGCTGATGGACGACGGCATTTCAGGATTCGGAACATCTTGCTGTGTTGCCTCAACAGGTCGCTCAATCACAAACGTAGGCTGAGGGCGCTCTTCCCGGGGAGCAGGATCACTCATCAACCACGGCACGAAAATCGCCAGCAACGCGAGCAAGATGACAATACCACTGATGCGTTCCGTTTTACCGTATTTCATATCCCTCTCCATCAAGCTTAGCGAGCACAACGGTTAGGCCGATTAAGCTTGCGGCAGTGTTATTTCCAACAAGGCCGCAACTGTAAAAAACGAGCCGGTCACTAACACCCGGTCGGAGGGTGTCAGCTGCTCAGCTATTATCTGCACTCCGGCCTCTGGGGAACTGGCGCAACCATGCACACGCCCACCCAGAGATGTGATACGCCCTGCCAGTTCGTCAGCTGACCGACCACGCTCCCCTTCCAACGTCACGCATACCCAGTCAGTAATGCGGGGTAGCAAAGCGCTAATAACACCATCAGCGTCTTTATCATTTAGCATGCCGATCAGCGCCCACTGCCGACCACCTGCAGGCACCAATGGGAGTCGTCTAGCGACATAATCGGCTGCATGAGGATTATGCCCAACATCCAGGCACCACTGTCCTATCCACTGCATACGCCCTGGCACTTGCACCTCATGAAACGCCCGACGACATGCGTCTGCATTCACCACTAACCCGCTAAGGATCAATGCTTGGAGGGCCGTTGCGGCATTGTCAATCGGCAAACCAGGATCAGGAAGGTCAGCGATGGAAATAGCATCTCCCTGACAGCTCAGCCCACTCCAGCTCCATTCAGACGGGCTATCTGCGGCATCAGCAGCATTATCATCAATGGAGTGACTAAAAGCCTCACCAAGGCAGTAAACAGGAGCGGCAATCGCATCGGCAGCCGCTGCGACACTACTGGGAAGCAGTCGACTGCCTAATACCGCGGGCTTTGCAGCACGAAAGATGCCGGCCTTTTCGCGGCCGATCTGGGCAATATCAGATCCCAAAAAATTGGCATGATCCTGAGCAATCGTGGTCACAATGGCCACGTCTGCGTCAATAATATTAACGGCATCTAATCGCCCACCCAGACCAACTTCGAGCAGCGCTAAATCGAGGTCTTCCTGTGCTAGGCACCAGAGGGCACAGAGCGTGCCCGCCTCAAAATAGGTTAAGCTAATTTCAGGCGCTTGTAGCCTCGCGTGCTCTACGCAAGAGAAGCCCGTCATTAGCCGCTGGTCGTCAGCGTAGCTACCATTGATCGTGACACGCTCGTTATAGTGCACTAGGTGGGGCGAAGTATAAGTCCCCACATGTAAACCGTGACTGCGAGCGATAGCATCCATCATGGCAAGGGTCGACCCCTTGCCATTGGTACCAGCCACCGTAATTACCTGTATTGCAATCGGTCGGCTTAGCAACCCCATGCGTTTGGCAACTTCTGCTACGCGCTCAAGCCCCATATCAATCCCTACAGGATGTAGGGTTTCAAGGTAGTGCAGCCATTCGGCTAAAGACCCCGGAGTTACAGCGTCAGAAGCTAAAGAGTCAGGGGCTATAGACTTAGACATTGCGGTTCGAATCGTCGCTCTGAACGGTACTGGCTTCGCTATGCGTTTCAGGCGTATCCGCACCTGCTACATCTACAGCATCGGCTATTGGCGCTTCATCAACCAACGGCTCGTCAATCGATGCATCGTCACTGACATCGCTCTCGGCAGGCAGCGCGATATTATGCGTCAGCTTACGCAGCACACCACCAACACGAGCACGCATATCATGGCGATGCACGATCATATCAACGGTGCCGTGCTCCAGTAGAAATTCACTGCGCTGAAAGCCTTCCGGCAGCGTTTCACGGACGGTTTGCTCAATAACGCGCGGGCCAGCAAAGCCAATCAAGGCGTTGGGCTCGGCGATGTTAAGATCGCCCAGCATCGCAAGCGATGCGGATACTCCGCCAAACACTGGATCTGTCAGAACAGAAATGTAGGGCACACCCGACTGCTTAAGCTTTTCAAGCGCTGCCGAGGTTTTAGCCATCTGCATGAGTGAAAACAGTGCTTCTTGCATCCGAGCCCCACCAGAAGCGGCAAAGCAGATCAATGGAAGCTGTTCTTCAAGGGCTATGGTTGCCGCGCGGACAAATTTTTCGCCAACAACCGCGCCCATTGAACCGCCCATGAAGGTAAATTCAAACGCAACAGCAACAACCGGTAGCCCGTCTAGCTCGCCACGCATAGCAACCAACGCATCTTTTTCACCGGTTTCTTTTTGGGCAGCCGTTAAGCGGTCTTTGTATTTTTTAGAGTCGCGAAATTTCAAGCGATCATTAGGCTCAATCTCAGCCGCAATCTCTTGGCGATTCTCTTTATCCAAAAACCAGTCCAAACGTTTACGCGCGGTCAACCGTAAATGGTGGTCGCACTTGGGGCAGACGCTGTGGTGCTTCTCAAGCTCAGGGAGATAGAGAACCGCTTCGCACTTGGGACATTTACGCCAGAGGCCATCGGGCACGCTGGCGCGACGGTCTTTACGCTGGATACGCCCCATGGAGGGCACAATCTTGTCTAACCAGCTCATATCAAAAAGTTTCCGTATACGTCATGCTTAGCAACGCCAAGCTTGATGAGTGTCGTCAGTCAATTCAGTGTAGACGATGAGGGAATGCGCTTAGGCATCCATCGCGTTGCGCATGTCGCCCAACACGCTTTTAAGCTGACCAGCAATGGTTTCAGGTGCGTCAACGCTCTCTGCAATGCGGTTCACTAGCGCACTGCCAACAATCACACCATCAGCAACTTTCGCCACTTCAGCGGCGGTCACACCATCGCGGATACCGAAGCCAACACATAATGGCAAATCGGTCATTTCGCGTAAGGGGGCAAGATGCTCAGCCACATCGTCAGCATTGAGTGTAGCAGCACCGGTAACGCCCTTAAGCGAAACATAATAGAGATAGCCCTCACCGTGGGCGCATATTGTAGCGGCACGCGCATTGGAAGTGGTAGGCGCAACCAAGAAAATCGCTGCTAAATCGCGAGCTTTTAACAGCGGGCCGAACTCATCAGCCTCTTCAGGCGGCATATCTACCACGAGCACGCCATCAACGCCAACGCTTGCCGCTTTATCAGCAAACGTTTCATAGCCAATCCGCTCTATCGGATTGAGATACCCCATCAACACGATAGGCGTTTTAGCATCCACTTGGCGGAACTCAGCGACCATATCCAGCAGGTCAACCAAACGAGTACCCTGCTTAAGCGCGCGCTCACAGGCCTTTTGAATCACCGGGCCGTCGGCCATTGGGTCTGAAAACGGCACGCCAAGCTCAATAATATCAGCTCCTGCCTCTACCAGGGCATGCATGAAGCCCACGGTGTACTGAGGCGCAGGGTCGCCGGCGGTAATGTAAGGAATCAGGGCCTTACGACCCTGCTCTTTTAATTCTGAAAAACGCTGGTCAATACGGTTCATGCTAGCCCTTAAAACTCGATGCCATCAATGTTCGCCACGGTCATGATATCTTTATCACCACGACCAGAAAGGTTGACCACGATATGCTGGTCAGGGCGCATGGTCGGTGCCAGCACCTTCGCATGAGCAAGCGCATGGGCGGATTCCAATGCGGGCATAATCCCTTCCATATGCGTCAGTTCACGGAATGCTTCCAGCACTTCTTTATCGTTTGCGGCTACGTAGTTAACTCGCCCAACATCTTTCCATAGCGCGTGCTCAGGCCCAACCCCTGGGTAGTCGAGGCCAGCAGAAATTGAGTGCGTGTCTGACACTTGCCCCGCCTCATCAGACATCAAGTAAGTTCGATTACCATGCAAAACACCACGCGGCGCATTGGTCGAAAGCGGCGCAGCATGTCGGCCTGTTTCGATACCATCGCCACCGGCTTCGACACCATACATCGCTACCGCATCATCTTCGACGAAGGGATAGAATAGGCCCATGGCGTTAGAACCGCCCCCCACGCAGGCAATCAGCGCGTCCGGCAGGCGTCCAATTTGCGCTAACGACTGTTGGCGAGCTTCACGCCCCACGACCGCGTTAAAATCACGTACCAACTGCGGGTAAGGGTGCGGTCCCGCCACGGTGCCAATAATGTAGAACGTGCTATCAACGTTGGTGACCCAGTCACGCAATGCTTCATTCATTGCGTCTTTAAGCGTACGAGTGCCTGATTCAACCGGAATTACACGTGCACCCAACAGACGCATACGATAAACGTTCAGCTTCTGGCGTTGAACGTCTGCCGCTCCCATATAAACGTCACACTCCAGTCCTAAGCGAGCTGCCACAGTCGCCGTAGCAACACCATGTTGGCCTGCTCCGGTTTCAGCTATAACCCTGGGCTTGCCAGTTTTTTTGGCTAACAGCGCTTGGCCGATAGTGTTATTAACCTTATGAGCACCGGTGTGATTTAAGTCTTCACGCTTCAACCAAATTTGCGCGCCACCTAGCGAATGAGACCAACGCTCTGCATGATAAAGCGGCGACGGACGCCCGACATAATGGGCAAGATCACGGTCAAACTCAGCCTGGAAATCGGGATCATCACGCAAACTCGAATAGGTCTGCTCTAACTCTTCCAGGGCAAAGCTCAGGGTTTCCGACACAAACCGGCCGCCGTAGGGACCAAAATGACCACGGGCATCCGGCATTCGGGTCAGGTCGCTGAACTTGGTTTCAGTCGCGGAGACAGTCACAGGCATACCTCACAAGATCGCCAGAACAGGCAAACAATAAATGAACGAACAAAGAGGCGTAGACACCCCGCGGGCACGCTACGCAGTGAGCTTAATGGGCGCTAGCTAACGCCACATTTTGAACAAAAGATGCCATTAACTCGGCATCTTTTATGCCATGAGATATTTCTATACCACCAGAAACATCAATAGCATAAGGTATTACTTGGTTAACCGCAGAAGCCACATTATCAACCGTTAACCCACCAGCCAGGATAACAGGTTTTTCTAAGGTTGCGGGGATTCTAGACCAATCAAACGTCTCTCCAGTTCCCCCTGGGATACCAGGTCGATAAGCATCTAATAGCAGCGCCTGCGCGAGCGAGTAGTCAGCCGCCGCCTGGTGCAGGTCGATATCATCATGCATGCGCAGTGCTTTTATCCAAGGCCGCCCAAACTGCTGACAGAAAGAGGCAGGCTCGTCACCATGAAACTGAATTAAATCCAAGTAAGGTAAGCACTGCTCAATGAATTCAGCAGGCTGATTAACAAACAATCCCACCCGCGTGACAAAAGCGGGCACTGCCACTGCTAACTCTTCCAACACCGCAGGCGTTATGCTGCGGGCGCTCTTAGGCCACATCACGAAGCCAAGCGCGTCCACACCCAGCGATGCTGCCAGCGCGACATCCTCATGGCGAGTTAAGCCACAAAATTTAATCCGCGTACGACCAGAACACGCGTTCATAATGGGGTCTCCTGCTGCTCTGAAGGCGCTGGCTCTGGCTGATTTAAGGGCGCTTGGCTGTTAAACGTCAGCTTGCGCCTTGCAGCGATGCGTGGATTATCTGGCAACTGACGCTCACCAGTCCACTCACCGGTAAATGCGAGCAAGTTGGGGCCTAACGGCTCTTTTGGCAGATCAAATCGCTCATCATAAAGCGAGTCTACGAAATGAAGGCCGCAGGCTGGCGCTGTGACATCGCCTTTGCGGCGATTCTTCAGCGCCAGCAGGCGCTCAATATGCCCTTCATCCTGCGAACCGCGCCCTACGCTAACCAGTGCCCCCGCAATATTGCGAATCATGTGGTGCAAAAAAGCATTGCCCTGAATATCAATGACCACTATTGGCCCATAGCGTTTCACTTCTACGAAGTGCATTTGCCGCCAAGGGGTTTTGGACTGGCAGCCCGCCGCTCGAAAGCTGCTGAAGTCATGCTCGCCTACCAGAGCCTGCGCAGCCCGATGCATGGCATCGGCATCTAACGGATCTCGACACCAAGTTACGTTGTGGCGTTCTAACACCGGACGACTAAGTTGATTCAACAAAATATAACGATAACGACGCCCAAGTGCGCCCAAGCGGGAATGAAAGTCATCGGACACAGGTTTTACCCAGCGCACCGCCACATCTCTCGGGAGATTGGTATTGCTGCCAAAAATCCAGGCTTTTTCAGAACGCTGAACAGGCGGGTCAAAATGGATGATCTGTCGGGTGGCATGCACGCCAGAATCGGTTCGACCACTGGCATGAATACGCACTGGCGCGCTGGCCACTTTCTCTAGCGCATCTTCCACCGCTTGTTGAACAGAAGCTGCGTGTTTCAAACGCTGAAAGCCGCAAAAGCGCGTACCATCATATTCAATGCCCATCGCTAGGCGCCCTGTTAGGGGCTTTGTTTCGTCAAAATGGTAAAACAGCGTCATGAAGCCACGTCACATAGAAGATAGTTAGGGTGCACCATTATCCCGACGTCGAGGCTCAAATGCCACCTCTTCGACTTCCCAGCGTTCCTCGACGCTCTTCCCTCCATATTGGTTGCGTCCCACGCCTGGAGGTGAAGACGTCTCCTGCCGTTCGGCCTCAACTACCGGCCCTGGCTCACTGTTAGCAGGTACTGTATCAACCGTCGGTGAACCCCGCATTGGTGCCTCAGTAGTAGAAGAAGGCGTGGTAGTTGAAAACGTAGTAGGTGAAAACGTGGTAGGTGGAGGAGAAGTAGGTGAAGGCGTAGCAGGTGGAGGCGTAGCAGTTGGCATCGTATCAGCGTTATAAGCCGAGGAAATGGGTGCAACATCTTCCCACTGCCGTTCACGACGCCTACGCGACCATACTAGCGCTCCCAACAAAAGCGCTAACGCACTACTAGCGAGCGGCCACTGATAGGCGGCCATGCGCTCAACAATTGTGGCTGACGCACTCTGTGAACGGTTCAGGTTAGGCACCTCGTTAGCCGGACGACTGTTTGCCATCAGCGCGGCACTCCCCGCCAGCACATCTGATAGCTCTTGAGCTTGGTGAAGCTCGCGCTGAGAAGCGCTTAATGCTTGCGTTAGCGAAGCCACCTCTTGACGCAGCACAGCTAGCTGATCATGCATTTCTTCGCGCTCGTCAAGCACCGCTAGCAGCCTGTCCTGGCCCTCCAACAACTGTTCAGCGAGCTCTTTTTCGATGGCGACAACACCGGGTGTTTGCAGAGATAGAGCAGCCCCTTGGTCGTCACTCTGCCTAGCTGACTCGACCACCTGCTCTACGCTCGAACCACTAAGGCCTTCAGGCTTTTCTTGAGACTCAACCTGGCGGCCTACGGGTGAGCGCACCGCCTGAATCGCCTGGGCAGCATTGCTGGACGTTCGTGACGTAATCTGCTGACGGGTAGGGATATTGAGTGTCTGGCCCGCACGGAGTTCATCTATATTGCCAGTGGGAAACGCAGCGGGATTAGCGACTAAGAGTGCCGTCATCATTTGTTGAATGGTTACATCGGCTGGCTTCACCCTTGCGGCAACGCTCCAAAGAGTATCGCCACTGGCTACGTAGGCTATATCACGTGAAGCATCGCGTGCAGCCGATAACACAGAAGCAGATTCCCTACTGGGCGATTCAGCCGATCCGGTGGCGTCAACCGGGCTGTCTAATGCGTAGTCGGGTGGGTCAAACAGCAGCGTTAAAGCGCGTGTCTGTCGCCCTTCTGGTGAAGAAATCGTTAACAGTAGATCCAACCACGGCTCATGAACTGCTTGGGAAGAGCGCAGCAAAAGCCGGTGCCCAGCAGGCTGCTCTTGAATCTGAACATTGATACTTGCGGTAAGGGATGTCCACTCCAACCCCAGTGCCCTAAACGCCGATTCGCTTGCCAGGTCGACACGTAAATCACTCAGCGCGAAACCCTCACTTTCCTGAAGTGGCACTGTGGCCTCAAGCGGCGCATCTAATGGTGAGTTTACCGTTGCCTGCCCCAACCCCAACGCCACTGCCAGTGGACTAATAGCGCTTAGCGACAGTCCCAACATCCCTGTTAATTGTTTTCTCATAAAGGCCTCTGCTGCCTTTTATTTGATTGCGGTCAAGCCACACTTTCTTACATTTACTTAGCAAAATCACACTCTGCATCCTTTTTACCACACCCAGAGAATAAAAAAACGGGAAGCTGCGAACAGCTTCCCGTTTTTATCAACGCTTTTATTTAAGCGTGGCGAGCTCTACTGCTCGCGTAAGATCTTCAGCATACGCTTGAGCGGCTCGGCAGCACCCCATAACAACTGGTCACCAACACTGAAGGCTGATAAGTATTCACCGCCCATATTCAGCTTGCGTAGACGACCGACCGGTACTTGCAGCGTGCCAGTCGCAGCAGCGGGCGTTAGGCCAGCAACCGTAGCGTCTTTGTCGTTCGGGATCAGCTGAACCCACTCATTGTGCTTAGCGATGCGATCTTCGATCTCGTCAAGCGGTACATCCTGCTTCAGCTTAATAGTGAATGCTTGGCTGTGAGAACGCATTGCACCGATGCGTACGCAAAGACCATCAATGGGGATCGGGTTATTTTGCAAACCTAAGATCTTGTTAGTCTCAACGCTGCCCTTCCACTCTTCACGGCTTTGGCCGTTATCAAGCTTGGTATCGATCCATGGCAGCAAGCTACCCGCTAGCGGTGCACCGAAATTATCTGTGGGAAAGTCACCACTGCGCATCGCAGCCGTCACTTTACGGTCGATATCCAGAATCGCGCTAGAGGTATCTTTAAGCTCTTCGCCTACGCTATCGCGTAGCTGCCCCATCTGGTTCAACAGCTCGCGCATGTGCTTAGCGCCTGAGCCGGAAGCTGCTTGATACGTCATGGAGGTCATCCACTCGACCATGTCTGCTTCGAACAAGCCACCCAAGCCCATCAGCATCAGGCTCACGGTGCAGTTGCCGCCAACAAAAGTTTTAGCACCCTTCGCTAACTGGTTATCGATCACCTTACGATTGACCGGGTCCAGAATAATGGTCGCTTCATCTTCCATACGCAGGGTGCTGGCCGCATCAATCCAGTAGCCTTTCCAGCCCGCCTCACGCAAGTCTTTATAAACCGGCTTGGTGTAGTCGCCACCTTGACAGGTAATCACCACGTCCAGTGCTTTTAACGCATCAATATCAAACGCATCTTTCAGTGGAGGCACGTCCACGCCGATATCGGGGCCAGGCTGACCAACTTGGGAGGTGGTGAAAAATACCGGTTCAATACCGTTAAAATCACCATCTTCCTGCATGCGCTGCATCAGCACTGAGCCAACCATGCCACGCCATCCCACGAAACCGACTTTCAACATGTGAAGTCCTCCAACTAAGAATGAGAGCGATATTATACACAAATATTAGACACAACGTCGGCCACCCCCAGGGTGGCCGACTGTTAATACCTTTCAGCGTCAATTAGTTAGCACGCTTTATACATAATTTAATTTTTTGCAAAGGCCGCCAATACGGCATCACCCATCTCATCGGTAGAGACACGGCGCGTCCCTTCAGAGGCGATGTCAGCAGTACGCAAGCCATCATCTAACACACTGCCAACAGCGGCTTCAATGCGCTCAGCCATGGCGGTTTCATTCAATGAATAGCGCAACATCATCGCGACCGACAGCATCATTGCTAATGGGTTAGCAATATTCTGCCCAGCGATATCCGGCGCGCTACCGTGGCAAGGCTCGTACATGCCCTGGCCACTCTCGTTTAGCGACGCTGAAGGCAACATGCCGATAGAGCCGGTAAGCATGGCAGCAGCATCGGAAAGAATATCGCCAAACATGTTGCCCGTCACTACCACATCAAACTGTTTCGGCGCGCGCACCAGCTGCATGGCGGCGTTATCCACGTACATATGGGAAAGCTCAACATCCGGGTACTCCGGTGCCAAACGCTCCATCACTTCACGCCACAGAATAGTGACTTCCAACACGTTGGCTTTATCCACCGAGCAGAGTTTTTTGCCACGCTTCTGAGCCATTTCAAAGGCGACGCGACCAATACGCTCAATTTCGCTTTCAGAGTAGATGTAGGTGTTAAAACCCACCCGCTCGCCGTTGCGCTCTTCGATGCCACGTGGCTGGCCGAAATAGATGCCACCGGTAAGCTCGCGGACAATCATAATATCCAGCCCAGCCACTAACTCCGGCTTCAAGCTAGAGGCGCTAGCCAACTGCGGATAAAGCATGGCCGGACGCAGGTTGCCGAACAAACCTAAGTTTTTCCGCAGACCTAACAGGCCTTTTTCAGGACGCTTGGAAAGGTCTTCGAGTGTATCCCATTTAGGGCCACCAACAGCGCCCAGCAAAATAGCACTGGCTGCCTTGGCTTTTTCTAGCGTTTCAGCAGGCAGTGGCTCACCGTGAACATCGTAAGCAGAGCCACCGACAAGGCCTTCTTCGACGTCGATATCCAAACCAGCTTCCTGGCAGGCCTTCAGCAAGCGGGCCGCCTGAGCCGCAATTTCAGGGCCAATACCATCACCCGGCAGCAGTAATACCTTATGAGTCATGCAATTTCCTTAGCATTTCAAACGTTAAAGGTGAATGAACACTTACGCAGGCTGGCGGAACAACCAAGGACGCTGCTGGCGGTGTTTTTCTTCAAACGCACGAATTGCGTCTTCGTCCTGCAGGGTAATACCAATATCATCCAAGCCGTTCAGCAGGCAGTGCTTACGGAACGCATCCACCTCAAATTCGAGAATTTCGCCACTGGGCGTGATGACCCGCTGGTTCTCTAAATCTACGTCTAATTGATAGCCTTCGCTGCCTGCCACTTCAGCAAACAGGCGGTCAATAACGTCTTCTTCCAAGGTAATCAGCAGAATGCCGTTTTTGAAAGCGTTGTTGTAGAAGATATCGGCAAAGCTTGGCGCAATCACCGCTTTGAAACCAAAATCTTCCAGCGCCCACGGGGCGTGCTCGCGGGAACTACCACAGCCAAAGTTGCGACGCGCCAGCAACACTTCAGCACCTTGGTAACGCGGCTGGTTCAATACAAAATCCGGGTTCAGCGGGCGCTGCGAGCAGTCTTGTCCTGGCTGGCCTTCATCCAGGTAGCGCAGTTCATCAAACAGGTTCACGCCAAAGCCAGTACGCTTAATCGACTTCAAAAACTGCTTCGGAATAATCAGGTCGGTATCGACGTTCGCACGGTCAAGCGGCGCTACAATTCCTTCTAAACGTTCAAACTTTTTCATGGCTTAGGCCTCCTGCGCGTGGCTAGTATCGTTAGCGGGTAAGGTACGTACATCAACAAAGTGACCAGCAATCGCTGCCGCCGCTGCCATTGCAGGGCTCACCAAATGCGTGCGTCCGCCGTAACCCTGACGGCCTTCAAAATTGCGGTTAGACGTTGATGCACAGTGCTCACCAGCGCCCAACTTGTCGGCATTCATTGCCAAGCACATTGAGCAACCCGGCTCACGCCATTCAAAGCCTGCTTCAATAAAGATTTTATCCAAGCCTTCTGCTTCCGCTTGGCGCTTCACCAAACCAGACCCCGGCACCACCATGGCAAGCTTAATCGAGTCCGCGACTTTATTGCCTTTCGCCACTTTGGCCGCTTCGCGTAAATCTTCAATACGCGAGTTGGTACAGGAGCCGATAAATACTTTATCGAGCTTAATATCGGTAATTTTCTGGTTTGCCTGCAAGCCCATATATTCGAGGGCGCGCGCGTGGCTGCGCTGTACGGTGTCATCCAACGCGGCTTGGGGGTCTGGCACTTGGCCGGAAATACCGGTAACCATTTCCGGGCTAGTCCCCCAACTGACCTGCGGTTCGATCTCTTCAGCTTGCAGTGTAACCACTTTATCGAACTGCGCGTCAGCATCGGAAACCAGATTGCGCCAGTCAGCGACCGCGGCTTCCCACTGCTCTGCGGTGGGCGCAAAGGGACGCTCGGCCAGGTAATCAATCGTCGTATCATCGACAGCAATCAGGCCCACACGGGCGCCAGCTTCAATGGCCATATTGCATACGGTCATGCGGCCTTCCATAGAGAGCGACTCAATCGCACTACCGGCAAACTCAATGGCATAGCCCGTACCACCAGCGGTGCCAATCTTGCCAATAATCGCCAACACCACGTCTTTAGCGGTCACGCCCAGGCCAAGTTCGCCTTCCACACGCACTTGCATGTTCTTCATTTTTTGCGCCAGCAAGCACTGGGTCGCCATAACGTGTTCAACTTCTGAGGTGCCAATACCATGAGCCAGGGCGCCAAACGCACCATGGGTCGCAGTGTGGGAATCGCCGCACACCACGGTCATGCCGGGTAACGTTGCGCCCTGCTCTGGGCCTACCACGTGCACGATACCCTGGCGCGGGTCGTTGATTTTGAACTCTTCAATGCCGTACTCAAGGCAGTTATCGTCCAAGGTTTGTACTTGGATTAACGACACCGGGTCTTTAATACCGCTATTGCCTTCCGCACGCTCTTTTACCGTCGTAGGCACGTTGTGGTCCGGCGTTGCCAAGTTAGCATCTAAACGCCAAGGCTTGCGATTAGCCAAGCGCAGGCCTTCAAACGCCTGGGGCGAGGTGACTTCGTGAAGCAACTGGCGGTCGATATAGATCAACGCCGTGCCGTCGTCACGCTGTTTCACCAAATGTTGATTCCAGAGTTTGTCGTAAAGCGTTTGACCTGACATGTTGCTCTCCTGGGCATTGCCCTGCTAGTTCGGTATGGCAGCCTCTACGTGCTGCTTATGTGGCTATGTAGGCAGTGTCACGCGAGTCGCGCATAAAAGCAATTCATGTTATTCATAGATTAGATTCCAAACTGGAATACCAATTAAGGGAGCCGCAAGTGGATACTCAAAGCCTGCAAGCATTTCTGGCCGTTGCCGAAACCCAGAGCTTTTCCCGCGCGGCCGAACAGCTGTATTTAACCCAGCCTGCAGTAAGCAAACGCATCGCTACTCTGGAAGACCAACTTGGCACCCGGTTATTTGACCGCATCGGGCGGCGTATTGCGCTGACCGAAGCGGGCAATGTATTACTTCCCAAAGCACAGCACATACTGTTTACCGTGGAAGACAGCCGCCGAGCACTTGCCAATCTTTCCGGCCAAGTAGGCGGTAAGCTAATGCTAGCCACCAGTCACCACATCGGCCTGCATCGACTGCCACCGCTGTTAAAGCAATACACGCATCGCCACCCGGAAGTGGCGTTAGACTTGCACTTTCTGGACTCAGAGCTAGCCTACCAGGGCGTGGTCGATGGCACGCTGGAGATGGCAATAGTCACTCTCGCCCCCCACCCCGTTGAACAGCTTCACGTGGTAGAGCTATGGCGCGACCGGCTGTGTTTTGTCTGCGCCACCGACCACCCATTGGCGCAGCGTACCCGCTACACTAGCAGCCCGCTCAGCTTGACTGAATTATGTGAATTCAATTGCGTGCTGCCAGGTGCCAAAACCTTTACCCGCACCTTGATTGGCCAACGTTTTGCCGAAGTGGGCCTACAGCTTCCCGTTAGCATGGCAACAAACTATTTAGAAACGCTGAAAATGATGTGCAGCGTGGGCCTTGGCTGGAGCCTACTGCCTGAAAACATGATCGATAGCGAACTCATTGAGCTCAATGTAGACACCGCCCCCATCCAGCGCCCGCTGGGCTATCTCGTCCACACCAGTCGTACGCTTTCTAATGCCGCTAAAAAAATGATTGAAGAACTGGAAAGTACCCGCCAAGTCACTCTCGATTAGCCGCACGCGCCAGTGTTGTGGGCACGCACCAATGTTGTGAGAAAGCGATACGCGGGCCTATCAAGCACCCGCGAAGCGATGCCTGAACAATTACAAAGCGCTATTCGTCTCCACAACCTCTCGGATCACACTGCCCAATTCAGCTATTGCGCTATTTCGTTCTTCAAATGATGCGTCCGTTTCGGTGATATAAAACGCCACGATGGTAGGCTCGCGCTCGGGCGGCCATATAACAGCGGTAATCGATCTTGAACCAAAGCCACCGGCTCCCGTCCGATCTCCAATTACCCACTCATCAGGTATTTGTGACCTAAACAAGCCATCAGCCACTTCATTATTAATCAGCCATTCACGCAGTTGGTTTTTAGACTGAGGCGATAGCGCGTTTCCCACTACCAGCTTCTCAAGGTTACTCACCATTGCATTGGGCGTGGAGGTGTCACGCTCATCATGTGGAGCAGCCTCGTTTAGCTCCGTCTCCCAACGATCCAAGCGCGTGACACTATCCCCCAGCGCTCTAACAAATTCTGTCACGGCCTGCGGTCCACCAATTGCCTGTAAGATCAGGTTAGCCGCAGTGTTATCGCTGGTTGTCAGCGTCGCTTCGCACAGTTCAAACAGCGATATTTCCCGGTTATCGGCATACGCTTCGGTAACGGGTGAATAGGTGACAATGTCAGAAGCAGATACTTTTATTCGTCTTTCGAGTTGCTCACTTCCTTCATCCACACGCTGCAGCAGCGCTGCGCACGCTAAGGTTTTAAAGGTGCTGGACATCGCGAACAGCTGGTCTGCGTTGTATTCCCAGCGCTGCCCAGTTTCCAGGTCATAGGCTGCAAAACCAACGCGTGCATCCAACTGCTCCTCTATACGCTCAACCTCTGTAAGCAACTTATCATCCTGGGCCATCAACACAGAAGGAACCGCTATTAAGCAAATCGATATAATCCAGCGCGAAACTTGTTGTTTACAAAGCACTTTTATCATCCTTTAAACATCATATAATCGATCATAAGGGTAGAGGCATGCTGCCCGCCATATACAGGGCCTGGAAGGTAGATTAATCGCGGGAAGTTGACGACGGGTCACTAATCAGCCTTCCATACAACGCGGAATCAGAGACAACACCATTCACTTCCCATCGCTGCCGAAGCACCCCTTCTAGAGTAAAGCCAAGCTTCTCAAGCGCTTTCGCTGAAGCGTGGTTATCTGGGTCAATTTCAGCTTCAATACGACGAAGCCCCAGTGCATTAAAGCCATACTGTATCAAGGCTTCACCCGCCTCATTAATATAGCCTTTGCCCCAATAGCGTTGGCCTAAGCCAAAGCCGACTTCAGCACGCTTAGACTCTTTGTCATAACTAAACAGCATGCACTTACCCACCAGATCACTTGTTGACTTTAGATATATCCCAAGCACCAGTGACTCTTCACGCAGCATCGAAGCGTTGCTGACATCAACAAAATCCAAAGCGTCCTGAATATCTGACCAAGGTGCCGTATTCCAATACTTCATCACTTCAGGGGAAGAAAATATGTCTAGCAGGCTTTCTGAATCAGCGGCTGCTAATGGCTGCAGTGTTAGCCGTTCGGTTTCGATCACTGGAAAAAACAACTCTTCTGACATTCATAACTCCTTTTTTGCACGACGCCGCCAACCCGTGCAGCTGCACAGCCCGCACGACACAACGACATTCTATGTCTCGTGCAGCCTAAGCGATAACGCTTTTGCCAACTCACCCGCCCAACTCACCGACACCAAAGGATGCCTAGAGGAAGAGCTGACCAGCACAATATCAATACTAGGCAGTGCCGGCATCCCATGAGCAGCGCCGACTTCGATCAAACCACGCGGCAAGGAAGCTGTCGCTGCCGCCGTGATAGCCTTGCCCTGCCGAACCAGCCCCATCAAAGCTCCGGTATTGGCGCTGAGCGCCTTTATACGGTAAGCGCGGCGTGTTTTATTTAGGCCATCCAGAGCAGCACTGTGAAACTTACAGTCGGCTTCATACAGGGCCAAAGGCAACGTTTCGTGCTGCTGCCAGTCAAATTCCGGGTGCTGTATCCAAATTCCCTTATCAAGCATCAGCACATGACCTTCATCACTGTTAGCTGCTCGCGTCAGGATAGCCAAGTCCAGCGCCCCCTCATCCAGCTGCTTTCTCAACGTGATGGTAGGCGCGCATATCAGCTGTAGTTGAACATTGGGGTGTTGGTCATGAAGGGTATCTACCAACAAAGGTAGCAGGCTCTGGGCGTAGTCATCTGGGCTGCCAATACGCAACGTTGGTAAAGCGGCGCTCGATCTCAGTTGAACTAGCGCCTCATCATGCATTGCCAGTAAGCGGCGAGCGTAGCTGACAAGACGTTTGCCCTCGTTGGTGAGTTCTAGATGGCGGCCTTCTTTAAAGAACAAGCTGCAGCCGACCTGCTCTTCCAGCCGCTTCATTTGCATGCTGAGCGCGGCCTGGGTTCGGTGAACCTGACGCGCGGCTCGGGTAAGGCTACCGGTATCAACCACGGCAATATAGGTGCGCAGGAGATCCATATCCATGTAACGGGGCCTCTATCCATCAGCCCCACTGATGGCTGATATCAGTACTATTCGTTTGTCGAACTTCGCGGAAAGCGAAACACTGTCCTCCGTGGCTTGGGTGTAGATTCAGTCCCGCCACCCTTGCGTTCAATTCACTGGAGAAGACGATGATCTTGCACGACTACCGACCTTCCGGCAACGGCTACAAAGTACGCCTATTACTGAATTTGCTGGATAGACCATATGACTATCGCCATTACGATATCGTGCATGGAGAAACGCGCACCCCGGCATTCCTGCAGAAGAACCCCGCTGGCAAAATTCCAGTACTGGAGCTCGACGACGGCCGTTTTCTCTGCGAGTCGAACGCCATTCTCTACTACCTAGCCCAAGGGAGTAATTATTGGCCAGAAGATCGCTGGAACCAAGCCCAGGCCCTGCGCTGGATGAACTTTGAACAGTACAGCCACGAACCCAACATCGCCACACCGCGCTTCTGGCTAACTCACCTTGGCCTGAATGATGAACGCCAAGCTCAGCTAGCGGGTAAACAAGCATTGGGGCGCGAAGCGCTAGCGGTGATGGACGATCACTTGGCAAAGCAGGAGTGGTTCGTAGCAGGCCGCTACACCATCGCGGATATTGCCCTCTTCGCCTATACCCATGTAGCTGAAGATGGCGGGTTCACACTGGCGGATTATCCCAACGTTTGCCGATGGCTGGATCGGGTAGCGTCTCACCCGAACCACATTGCGATCACAGCGGAGTAGAAACATTTCCATGCTGACAATTGCCAAGCTTAAAACTGTACCAGCTCAACTTCATTAAGCTTTCTCTTGGCTGACACCGCCACGCTGTTAAAAATCGGATTGTCGGTAATAGCGCGAACGCTTGACAAGCACCAAGTCAAATAACCAGGTTCCTAGCTATTTGAACAAGCAGCCTTCACTTCAGAAGGCTGCCATTCATGTAGCTGTTCAACATCCACAATGGCGTCAGCCCTACTATCAGGAGCATCCCTTAGCACTATTTACATAGTAATTCGGTAGTATCGACCATAGTCTCCATCCTTGGTCGCGCCATGTACCACCTGCCAGCCTAGCTTTTCGGCGACTCTCTTACTGGCCACATTATTCTCTGAAATGAAAACCTGAACAGTCTCCCAATCAACCTCGGTGGCTAGCTTTTCCACGACCAGCTCACAGGCTTTGGCGGCAATCCCCTTCCCCCAAAACTCAGTTCTAATGAAATAACCGAAATCCACAACACCGTTCATCTCTTTGATGCCACAAAATCCGATGAACTCATCGCTATTTACATCCGCGATAACAAAGCGAGATGGGTTGGCGAGCGCACTCTTAAACCATAAATCAGACTCGTCCTCTGTAAGAGCACGACGAGGCCCCAGAAACCTCATTACTGCAGGGTCTCTTAGCATAGATACAACTGCCAACCTATCGTGTGCATGAAGGTCTCTAAGCTTCACTAAACTCATCGTTAAAAATTCGCGCTAACATCGACAATTAAAAAACACAATTAATATCAAGCTCATCTTTATTCGCTCTACTAAGACAACCTCCTCGACAACTTGAGGCAAAAACTATAGAAATAAAAAATGCCGCTACAGTCTCAACAAACCTTAGCAGCATACCCACTTCAACTGTTCTATCATCGCTTTTTGGGTCATGCTCTAATTTATTTTAGGCCACAACAAAGCTCCAAATAAATATTTTGCCAATACAGATAAAACGGTACCAAAAGCATTAGATAAACAGCACGCAAGTTATGACAACGCCCGCTCGACAACCTGGACATTGAATCCCTCTGATTCTTCGGGTAACTCAAAGTAGCCCGTTACCCTCCTGAAAACCTCCTCGGTATCGAAGCTCGCCCGATCAGGCTGCTCCCTTTGGCGCTGTTTCAGCTGTCTTAGACAAACCTCGTCTTCGGCCATCACATAGTACAGCTCGTGGGGTATCCCGCGTGGCGAGTAGATATCCTTAAACCATGCCCTTTGCTTCCTCGTATTGCCGGGGAAATCTAGAACCACAGTGGTGCCTGCCAAAAGTATTTGCTCAACGTGTTCCCTAAGCAATGGTTTAAGGCGCGACGAGTAACTGATGTAGTCGTTGAAATCGTTGATTTCGCCAGGAAAAAGAGTAGCTAACCAGTCATCCTCTGAAAGCAGCACGGCGCCGCGCTCACGCGCAATGCTGGCAGACAGCGTGCTTTTTCCAGCGCCCATCTTTCCGCAGAAAAATATTAACGTTCCATAAGCACTCATTTCCTACTCCTTTAACTACGCCTGCTGCGTTTCTAATCCCTGCATCCATAGCAGGCTTAATTGCTCAGCAGAAATGCCTAAAGTCGCTGGCTGAGACACAAGTTGTGTTCCAAAAATTCTCTCGGCCGCCTGTCTTCCAACGGTTTGAGCTGAGGATGTCTTAACGATTCGCTGCTGATAAAAACTTGTCAGAACACTTTCCAACTCACCTTGCTCTCCCAAAAGCCTGACAAGATGCCACGCATCTTCCAGCGCCTGACATGCTCCCTGCCCAGATGTTGGTAAAGACGCATGGGCCGCATCTCCAATAATGACAACATTGTCTTGATGCCAATAAGGCAGAGGATCAAGATCATGAACAAAAATGCGATTGAGCGATGCTGCATCATAGAATTTCAGCACGTTGCGTACCGGGGCAGGCCAGCACCGAAAACGCTGATGCAGCTCATCATACCAAGCAGATAAGGGCCGTTGTTTATCAATATCAGCATTCCATGCGCCAGCCCAGAAACATAGCCCATTATTCACAGGGACAATTCCAAACCGCTCACCCACGCCACGAAAATCATGGATGGCGTTATTTAAAACCCCCTTATTCAACTGACTGATACCAATGATATTAATGAATCCTTGATAACGGGGACTCACCTTTTCGGCATATAGCGTGTGACGCACCACCGAATTCATTCTCCCATCGGCTCCTACTACCACGTCAAACTCTTGCTTTAATCGGTCAATATCCTGCGTCGTCATTGGCCAGCCAAGGTGTATTTTCACCCCCAAATCATCCAACCTCTCGGCCAGTATGCTCATAAGATCACGGCGCAATATTGTTATACTGGGGAAACCACTCAGCAGATTCACTTCCTCAAGATCAAGCTCACCCTGCCAAGCGCCAAATTGATCAAACTGACGCATTAAACGGGGAGTACCACCCAGACGTTTTAGCTCTTTTTCCAACCCCATCTGTTGCAGAACAAAAATTGCATTTGGCCATAAAGTCACGCCAGCACCAATGGACGAAACCTTACTGTCACGCTCATACACGTTCACTTGATAGCCTTGTTGTGCGGCGAGGATTGCCAGCGCTATTCCTGCAACCCCTGCACCAACAATGGCAATACGATTGGTATTCTTCATCGGCTCTACCTAAATAATTAAATTCGGCAGAGATTGTCACAAAGCCACCTTGAAGGATAAACACGCTATTATTGCGTTATTAATCCCATTTTTTGAGATAATCTATGATTGAGAAAATCGAGCTTCAATGGTTACTTAGCTTTCAGGCGGTATATCAGCAACTGAGCTTTAAGCGCGCAGCGGAGCAGCTTCAATTGCCAACATCCAATGTCAGCCGCCATGTCGCGTTATTGGAACAACAACTTAGCTTGCGACTATTGGAGCGCACCACCCGCAAGATGATACCAACCGCTGCAGGCAAGCAACTTTATCAGGCTATCACGCCGCTCACACGAGCAATGAATGACGCACTAGAAGAAGCCTCACTGCATGGTGACTCTTTATCCGGCCACCTTAAGATCATCATGCCTGACCTCCCCTTTCTGGCCGAAATCACTGCAAATTTTTGCCTCCAGCATCCTCAAATACAACTAAGCTGCGACACCCAATTAAACCCTTCGGAAGGCTTGTTAGAAGGGTTCGATCTAGTATTACGCTTCGGTAGAGGGCCATTGGAGGATTCTGGCTGGGTCGCTAAAGAAATCCAGCGCTGGCCGAGCTGCGTAGTTGCCGCGCCGCAACTTCTTAAACAACACCGAGTGCCTGACTCACTGGATGAACTGAGCAAAGCGCCCTGCATTACCAGCCTGTCTGTCCTACAAGGCATGCCCTGGCGATTCAAGCATAACCAGACCATTCAGGTGCAATCCAGCTATAAGGTTAATAGTGGCTACATGGCTAGAGCTGCCGCGCTGAAAGGACTTGGCTTTGCTATTTTACCCACTCATGCATGCCAAGCAGATATAGAAAATGGATCGCTTATTAAGATTGATCTTAACTGCCAGCCAGAGGATCTCGTCTTATACGCGTTTTACTCGGGAAAAAAATACCCACTGGAGAAAGTGAGAGTATTTTTGGAACACCTGAGATTAGCAATTATGGATCTTGATTCAGGTGGAAATAAAGTCTCGTGATTACTTCCTCCATATCAGCTTCCACCTGTTACTCAACGCCAGACTGAAGACATCTGTAGGTGGTGACGTAGACTGGGCTGCCATCACAAACGGCGCGCGAAACAGGCATCCGGCGGCGAATTGATGGCATTGCCAACACTGCGACTACTCTTCAACCTCTTGCAAATTCTCTAATGGAACCCACCCTGATTCTTTGCTGATAGACTTTTCACACCATAGCCATCCATTCAAAATTCTTGCGCCAGTTAGACGCTCACCCGCCAGCACATTAAGCTCTCTAGCGGTGTAGTCATCAAGCGCACGCCCCTCTGAACCTTCCAATCGCTCAATAACTTGCCCAGGCACCCAACCTGGTTCCTGCCCGGGAGAACTGCAGAAAAACCAGTTATCCCACTCTTCAGTTCCCTTATACTCCTCGCCAACAATAAGAGGATCACCTTTTCTGAAAGTGATTGGGTTAGGAAACTCACTTTCATGTGAACTAACAACGAGATATTTCTTGGTGCTCATATGACTCTCTAGCTCTGGTTAACACCCGCATGCAAACTTGTGGGCTTATCATGACCACAGGCCCATCTTAACTCATTCTGCTATGACTCACTCACCCACTTTGAATAACTGGCACGCTCAATATCCACAATTTCGACGGTTAATCAGCAACGTGGAAGCTCAAGTGTTTGCAATTGCGCTAATACCGATCTTGAAAGCATTTCCTTTTGGGCAGGGGTTCTACCTGCCAGAATCTTTAGCACCACATGCACAAAATCAGACCTTGCCTTCCCCGTTATATAGCTTTGATAGGCAACTGACCTAACTTTTATGCCACTACCATCTGCCTCAAATAGCGCTGACGTCATGGCACCTGCAAATACCAATGGTAATATCAACTCACCGTCCAACGATGCTGAATGCTCAACAATGCAATGTGGCATGAACTACTCCAAAATATAATACCGTTTATAAGTACGGCTTTGTAGCGAAGGTAAAGCCGCAGCGGAAAAAGCCGTCGTTAAGCACCACGATAAGGACGCCATTAAGTCAAGTAGAAATGATACCATGGAGAATCAAAACACCTGGAACCCACCCAGTAAATATTGCACAGAAAAGTGTATAAACTGCGACACTTTTCTTTATATTTTTGGCCAAAGCAAGAAGAGCAAAAAAACCGAACCATAGAACTGCCCATGCAAACCAGTTGATTGCATTCCAGAAACCAAATGTCCAACTAATACTAGAAACTGAGTTAATACCAACTACTGCAGCCGTAATGCTAACGAATAAGCAGAACCACCCTAGGCCTCTTCCATCTACTTTTAACAACTGATTTGCTCCAACCCAAAGATAAGTAAAGGAAAATAAAAATGTAAATGCTCCCGCACTGACAGCCGTTGAATTTCCTGGATCATTAAAAATCAAGTACACAGCTACAAGAAAGCTTAGAGCACCCACTAAAATATTTATCACCGAAACTTCTCTATCACCTATTCTGCCTAGCAACCATATACCATTAACAAAGAGAACAGCTCCAACATATAAAAGCGTCAGACCTAACATCATTGCATTTCTCCTTTTGAATTCATTATTCAGACTTATCAATGATTATTTCAGCTATTTCAGCTATACTTTTCCTCTCTTCCATTGCACTTTTTGACAAAAACTGATGAGCCTCCTCTTCTGTCATAGGTGCATTTTTCATAAGAATCACTTTCGCTTTATTCAATAAGGACATAGAAGACAACTTATTATGAGCCTTGTTAATTTCTTTCCTATATTTTAACAAATCTTCACTATTCCTCCTTGCAACCACCAAGCTTGGAAGAACGTCATGCGACTTTAGAGGAACGGTTACGACCCCATGAGACTCAATCTCTAAAAGCTGCGATAAAGTAGAAGGGCTTGCGTACTCAACGATAAAAATTAATGTCACAGCTTCAGTAGAATCACGTATTATTTTTTTCAATCGGGCATGGCTACTATCTTGAAAGACGCCTGAAAATATGATGTCGACAGGGAAGTCAAGAGTTTCCGGCAATGGCCATAAATGCCGTACAGGACAACCAATCCTAATTAGTTGCAAAACTAATGAATCGCTAACTTCACCCTCAGGATTCAATACTAAAACCTGCAGGTCTCGAAGTTTTCCAAGGATCGAAGAGTTACTCATATCACAAAACCCTGGGCATTAATTCAGTCCAGTTTTCGAGCCGGTGCACAACCACATATGGATCTGGACAAATAGGTGAAGGGGATGTCCACTTAACATTAAAAGCTCCATCGTGATCTATTTCTGCTATTCTTGACGTTAAATGTGAATGGTTGTTTTGCTTTTCTATCCACACAGGGCCTTGGGGAGCATGGATCTCAGTCAAGTAGAGTTGCTCTCGAACTTTTTCTAATTCGACACTTCCAGCAGCCCGCATCGCTTGGCACAACAACAAAGTTTGGTGGTAGGCTGCTTCAGTCCAAGCCGTAACTGATACATCGCTAGGAAAGTAACTCTTACATTCAGATAAAAAAAGAGTACTCTTTTCACTTTTATTAGAAGAAAAGTAAGGTGCTACAACAATATTCCCTTTAGCTGTCTCTAATGTCATTTTATTTATTTCAGCCTCACTTGTCGTCAGGCTTGCAATTGGAGGTTTTTGACCTGACAAATAACAGTTTGCAAATTCTGTGTAAAACTCAGCTGTCCCATGACCCACTACAGTAGAAAAAACCACGTCAGGCTGCAAATTAGCCACTTTATTAGCAATATCCTTCACCTCATTGAAGGATGGGTAAAGAGGCATATAAAACTCATCGAGAATAGTGCCGCCATGCTGCTTATACAATAGCCGCATCACATGATTACTTTCGCGCGGGTAAACATAATCAGAGCCTACAAAAACTATATTCGAACCATAGTTTTTTATTAGATATGCAGCAAGCGGAGCACTATTCTGATTCGGTGCTGGACCTCCATAAAATATGTTTGGAGAGTATTCAAACCCCTCATAGGGAGTTGGATAGAAAAGTAACACATCAGACCTCTCAATTGTCGCCATGATAGCCTTTCTTGTATGCGACATGTAGCAACCAACAAAAAAATCAACTTTATTATTTTTAATAAGCTCCTCAGTATATGCACGAAACCTATCAGGATCTCCGCCTAAGTCTCGGTGCATATATTTTATAGGCTTTCCTCCAATGCCACCTGATTCATTAATTTTTTTAATAGCTAGCTGTGCTCCAAATCTTTGCGAGCGCTCGATATCAGCTGTAACACCAGTATCTGAGAACAATAGACCAATCACCGGCTCTTCGATCCTATTTAACATTATAAGTCAGCCTTTTAAAAAAAATCTTACCATTAAAAATAGATGCATGATATTTAACAGGGTCATTACCTTCAAGGGCGACTTGATGATTATCTAACAGATACTCAGCTAGGAAAACCTCGAGATTTTTCCTAACAGAGCGCCTTATAGACCTCGCCCCAAACTGCCGATCATAGCCTGCATTTGAAATAAACTTAACCACATCAGCGTCGAATGTTAATAAACAACTATGCTTAATTAGCCGACGATTCAATTTTTCCAATTCAAGCTCCACAATACGCCCGACAGCATCTTCTCCTATCCAGTTAAACACGGTTATATTATCTATACGATTTACAAACTCAGGAGAAAATGTATTCAACAGCTTTTTTTTCACAATTCTCTCA
Organism: Vreelandella venusta; assembly: GCF_007989605.1. GTDB lineage: Bacteria > Pseudomonadota > Gammaproteobacteria > Pseudomonadales > Halomonadaceae > Vreelandella > Vreelandella venusta. The sequence goes on from NZ_BJUL01000007.1 coordinate 46,936, forward strand.
AGACCTTCACCCTTCTTTCTCGAACATCTATGAATAACTTTCAATAAGATTTTTTTTCGACTTTCTTCATAACTCTGAATCTCATAAGCAGCTAAATTACTAGTCATAAAAATGATAGAATTCCTAAAGCTGTACGTCTTTTCTCCCGATGCTACAGTCAACATTCCATTGTCAAATACGTTTAACAAAGCATGAAGAACTTCTTTGCTTGCTTTTTCAACTTCATCTAATAAAACAATTCCAGGTATATTATTTCTACCCTCAATCATTTTCTCATCAAGAATAGTTTTACCTTCCTTGGCACCAACGTAACCAGGAGGAGCTCCTGTCAAAGAAGCTGCATAATGCTCTTGAGACAAGGTATTCATGTCTACACGACAAAAGGAATCAGCGTCACCATACAATGAACGTGCTAAAGACCTTACTAATTCTGTTTTACCTACGCCTGTAGGACCAAGGAGCAAAGCCGTATAGAGTGGCCTTCTAGGATCGGCAATATCGGCTCTCACTACTTTAAGCATATCTTCTACTGCTTGCACTGCCTGCTCTTGACCTATAATCTCAGATCTAATTGCTGACATAACCGCCTCAATATCGAACTGGAAACGGCTACTGAATCTGGCTTTACTGGCTAAATGTAGACTCTCTATATCTTGTCCTGAGGTATTTTCATCCTTTAATGCTTCAGCATTTTTATTTTTTCTTTCTGTTTCAGCTAGCATTTCATTTAAAAACGGCATAAATGCATCTCATTATCTTTTTATCTTGAAGCCCCGAAAGGTTCGTCCGGGGCTAAGAAGCTTCAAATCAACCTAATTAAGCTTCCTTCTCTTTTCCTTCATAGGAGAGGTTTCCAACTGGACACTGAGCAACACCTGGAGTACGCCGTGTCATGCTCTCTACATCTTCTCTAGCTTTTTCTGCGTCATTTACCCAAGTCTTATAAAATTCAAATGGACACTCAGCGAGTCCTTTATCACCATCTCCAGACGCCTGCATTCCGGTATAGCCACGGTGCAGTATTTTAAACAGATGGTTTTGAGACTGATCATTGGCACGAGCATCGCGGATCTGTGAAATGGATAGTTGAGCATACTGAATACCCATTTCTTCTTCACCGCACTCTCCGAGCGTACGTCCGTCAAAACCAATGATTGCTGAATGCCCAAAATAGCTATATACGCCATCGAAACCTGCGGCATTAGCAACTGCAACGTACGAGTTATTTGCCCAGGCCATAGTTTTAGACATCATGATTTGCTGTTCTTTTGATGGATACATATATCCTTGACAACGAACTATCAGCTCAGCTCCCTTCATTGAGCAGTCCCGCCAGATTTCAGGGTAGTTACCATCATCACAAATTATAAGACTAAGTTTCATACCCTTAGGACCTTCTGAAACGAAAGTCTCGCCACCTGGATACCATCCTTCAATAGGACACCAAGGTATTATTTTGCGATATTTCTGTACAATTTCACCTTTATTATCCATCAGAATTAAAGTGTTATATGGGTTCTTCTTAGGATGATTTTCATGACGCTCACCTGTCAAAGAGAAGATGCCCCAGGTATTTGCTTTACGGCATGCTCGAGAAAAAATTTCTGTTTCTTCTCCTGGGATGGTGACAGCGGTTTCCATCATTTCTTCTGGATCATACATAATTCCCTGAAGGCTATATTCTGGAAAGATGACTAGATCCATGCCTGGAAGCCCTTTTTTCATCCCAATAATCATTTCAGAAATTTTGTTGGCGTTTTCAACCACCTCTTTCTTAGTGTGTAGACGAGGCATTTTATAGTTTACTACTGCAACACCAACTGTATCATTGCTACTTGAAATATCGCCGTGACGCATAACTGCACCCCTTTTATTTTTGTAAAAAAAAGGCTCTCTCAGGACGAATCCTGAGAGAGCCTATTTGCTCTGTTCGCATGTCAACACTATGTAGACTAGCTACATTATAAGTGCTGAGTATTTTGGCCGACTTCGCCACATCGCCTTTGATGTTTTAAAATCTAAGCTCTTCCTGTATAGCCCATACAAATAAATCAGTGCAAGAAAAAAATCTCAAATACAACCAAAGTATAAAAAACAGTGAATGTTAATATAAAATCCCAAAAACTTCATACCAAGTCCCTTCGTCCGGCGCTGTATTGCCTGAACCAACAGGCTATAAAGTGCTTCTGGTATAAATAGAAATCACGAACTCATCCACAACGCCTAGAACATCCTCGGAGGCAGGGAACTGGCGATCCTTCGAGCCTTTTCAGTACATCAACAACATCGGCCTACAGCTATTCCCCAAATCGGACTCCCTATAACCCCACGTCGGAGTTGTATTTATTGAGCATGACTTGCAGAGGCAATTCCTTACTGGATTGAATGGCCTCCAGCTCCTTATTAAGTTTCGGCCGTCCAAACTTCAAACTCATCACCATTGATGATAATTGCTTGCGTATTGCTAATTGGGCAAAGATCTATTTTGTCATCATAGCTAGTGATAATTTTTTCAACGACTTGCTTGAAAGGAGCGTTGGTATGGTGTGGCACTGGATAAAAATCAACCATATTTAATGATGAAAAAGAGACTAAATTAGGTGCCGCCGTGAAATCGTCCATGTCTTTCACATACTCAATGTTAGGCGACATAACAATGGAGCCAGCAGACTCTCCGATATACATTTTCCCTGAACTTATTTGCTCCTTTATGATTTGATCTGCACCAGTTCTTTTCAACTCTTGAAGTAAAAAGAAAGTATTTCCACCAGTGACATAGATATAGTCATTTTTTTGAAGCTTGCTGTTTACCTCTTCACTTGGAGCAGTTGAAATCTCAAGCTCATCAACAATTAGCCCACACTTCTCGAGTGCTTCCTTGCCTGCGGCCACATAAAAATTGACATCTTCGACTAGACTTGCAGTAGGAATGAACGTAACCGTTTTTCCTACACATTTTTCGCTGGTAAACTTCACAAATAGATCGGCAACATCTGCGAAAGATGAAGTTAAAAACATGTTTTTCATTCGACTTCCTTACTATCTAAATGCTGTCATTATAGAGGCTTAACAGGCTGTAGAAAATCCATTTCCGAGCCCTATCTACCACCTTCCATGTTGGTTAGTTTTGGGTAAAAATCATTGTGACACTTCGGATGGAAAGCAGATAAGCCTAACTTGTATTCGATCAGGTAATGTAGCGTGCGCTCAAACAGACCTAGATAGAGGTGTGGACGGTTCGCAACTCCCGCCCACATTACCTGGTTGAAGTGCCAGCGCTATTTACCTGCGGCGCACGAGAGGCTCGACGATTAATTGCGGCGTGCCATCCGACGTCTTTTGTGGTGACCGACCTTCTTGATCAATGACGCCCCTAATACGACGGCGCATGTTGGAGAAGCTCGCAAATTGGACGGTATCGATCGGCTGGTCCAGCTGTATCGAAAGCCTATAGCTTTTTCCTACCTTCGATATCGCAACAATCCGGCCGCTAAAATTTTGCCCCAGGTACTGGCCACGAACCTCATCATGGATATTGAAGGGCGTTGGTTCGGCACCTGACAGCCGAGCATAAAGCGTGTTCCAGTCCCGCACGCCGTTTTGCTGGGCGATGAGCTCCAGCGATTGAGCGTGGCTAATCTGTGTTCCTTTGGCGACAAGCGCTTGACGCAGTGATTTTGCCTGCGCCTTGGCTTCCGCAAGTGTTTGAAGGGTCATGTTGGCTCTCCTTGTATTGCCAGCCCAAATCCGGAGCCGGTGGTATGCCGTTTCAGGCTGGCAATCACGATGACAATTGCAAGACTAGCCATGAGGCCATCGGCAATTGGGAACGCGAACCAAATCGCATCGGCGTCTTTGATGAGCGCGAGCGCAACAATCAGTGCCGGACTCAGTAAGAAAGGTTTGGTTAACGTCAGAACCGCTGCGCGCCCCGGCTGCCCCACCGCTTGAAAATAGAGCGCTAGTACTAGAAGCGGACCAACGACGAAGTAAAAATACATCATCGGACGCAGGATCGCCCCCACTTGGGCCACTACGACTGGGTCCCGGACAAAGCCCTCCCCAATATGGTGGCTGCTGCCGAGCAGAATGATCTCAACTGCAACGCAATAAAACAGTGCTGTGCCGAGTGCGAGTCGCAGTACAGCATCCGACCGAAGGTAGAGCCCCGCGCCGACATTGTTCCCGACAATGCTCTGGGTTGCGAGCGCGATAGCCATCAAGGGTAGGAAGATGAAGCTGAAGATCCGAGTGACGATCCCGTAGGCCGCGATGGTGTCGGCATAACCAGCCTCTGCTGTCAGCCGCAGGGTTGCGATCAGAGTCGCCGAAACAAGCGCAATACCGATGAAGCTGAGACTGAGAGGTGCCCCAAGGGCTAGTATAGGGCGCCAGTCTCCAGACCAGCGGTATCTGCCGAGCGATGAAAGCGGCAGTAATCCGTCTCCACGCACACGCAGGCCAATCAAAAGCCCTAAGCCCAGGCCCTGGGCTAGCACCGTGCCCCAGGCTGACCCGGCGACGCCGAGGTCAAAAATAACGATCAGCACATAGTTCAATGCAATATTAGCAAGCGTCACCCCAACCGACATTAGCGCAATGAACCCCGCCCGGCCCTCATTGCGCAATGCATCCGCATGCAGCCCAAGCAGGAACTGTAACGGCGTCGCATAGATCATGATCGATAGATAAGTGTGGGCCATCCCAGTGATGCCGTTCTGCCCATCCGTCAAGTAGCCAACGGCGGCACGCCCTCCTACCAGGAAGATCACGATCAGAGTGAGTGAGATACAGAGTGCCAACCCATGTGCTCGAGTAAAGACTGCCGCAGCCTGATCTCTTGCATCCGCGCCCAGGTGACGGGCCAGAAGACTCGACATACCACCGCTGACAAGAGTCGACAGGGCAACGGTGATCATAAAGGCCGGAAAGACGATGCTGACGGCAGTTAAGGCATTGGTGCCGACGAAGTGCCCTAAAAAAGTGGCGTCGACAATATTCAGCAGCCCGTTCATTGTCATGACGAGCATCATTGGAAATGCATTGGCGAAGAAGGTTCGCCCTATGGGGGCAATCAAAAAACGATTGTCAGGTGAGTGTCGGGACGACATCAATCACTCCTCAAATGAGGCATTTCGTTCTTGATGGGGGCCTGCATTGCCCACCTACGAAATGCTTCGAGAGTGAGTATGTTCGTACCGTCGGGCTTCACCGTGACTTGCGTCTGCAGGCGGCAGGTGCCCGATACCTTTAGCCGCAGACTTTAAGACCTTACCAACGCATATGTCAAGCAGGAAGGCATCAGTCTAGTCGTAACGAGATACCTAACTTTGAAGTGTTTATAGCCCTGCCTCCTCGAGGGGTAAGGGGCAAATAATAACGCCCGAAGTATCCGCCTGCCTTTACTTGTTATGTATTTTTCAACTTCTGATACGCGTAGAAGCAGATTGAATCTGCCCACAAAGTTGATCATGTTTGATGGGGTCAAAAGACGGTATGACGCCAGCTACAGCTGGCGCCTTCCTTAAGCCTTTGCTATTAGATACGATCCGGCTCCAACCATTAAACCACCGGCCGTCACCTTAACTGCTCGCTCTGCTCTATGGTTAGTGCCAAATGACGCAACGGCCCCCGCGAAATATGCATAGCCTAATTTGACACCACCAACGGCGAGTACGGTTATCATCGCAATTGCTGCGATATCCCATGTCTGGATAGTGGCCAAATCAACAAAAGTAGGGAATAAGCTCGCGTAGAAAAATATAGCTTTTACATCACCTAGAGTGAGAAGCAGACCAGAGAAAAAGCTTGCTGATAATTTCGCTGCTGACCGGCCGGAATGCTCCACTTGCAATGGCGCTTTCGATCTCATAAGACATATACCAAACCAGATCAAATACGCGCCTGCCAAATATCTCAGTATCAAGAAAAAACTACCCACGACTTCTGCCAGCGCAGTCATTCCTAAAACAGCTAGCAATACAAAGATAAGATCACCGACTACAATTCCCGCTGCAACGGCACAGCCGTTCGAGAATCCGGCAGAAGAAGCGCGAGCAACGACTAAGGCGACACTAGTGCTGGGAACTAGCGCTAAAGCTGACATCACTGTAAACAGAGCTAATATTTCGACTAAACTCATAGTAATTCCTGGGCTTAACGCTTGGCTCTGTGGCGTGCCAAAACGCAGCATAGGTGCATCCGCAACAGCCGCTGGTTATGTAATAGTCGCTCAATCTGGCAGCCCCTCAAACTTTGGCACCTCCCCCAACTCCCCATCCCAAGCAGCTTTGCTAGATAAAAAGATGTGTGCAGTTGGCAACATAGTGATTTCAGTGTCCAAACACCCAGCAGGAACAATGAGCAAACCCGCGATCTGAGTATTCGGTAATGCTGAACCACACAACTTACAAAAACTCTTGTTATGACGAGAGCCTGGAAGCGCAAAGCAAGTCACAGCATCTGTACCTGACTGCCAGATCAATTTAGCTGAACTTGAGAATAGATTTGCCGCATGAGCCGAGCCTGTATCTTTTTGACAGTGCTGACAATGACACAGGTAAAAGCTGTCAAACTCGCCTTCTACCTTAAATCTCACGGTGCCACACAGACAAGAACCAACATGATCAGTCATCAGAATCGCCTTCCCAAAGAAATCGCTGAGTCTTCTCTTGACTACTAAGCAGGTCATTTGTAAGCAAAGCTACAAGACTCTCCAAATCTTCATATTTAGCTGAACGATACTTTAAGTCTATTGAAAGTTCCTTTTTACCGCTGACTGCTAATGCCCCAAGCTGCGGCGCGAAGCCTCCGGCAGCCTTGACTTACCATCTGTGGCTATTGATTATTTCACCCATCGAAAAGCACGCTTTAATTCGGCAACGCCATTCGTTTCATACCAACGGCCATGGGCAATGATTACCTTATCAGGACTCCATTCCAGAATTTTATCAATCGCCTTTTTTAATTGCTTATGGCGTCCTAAATATGCCATTCGCAAATCAATTGGAAGCTTGCCGTCAGGATCCAAATTACCAGCAAGCCACATGAACATCCTTATAATCAGTGATTTTTCCATTTGAGCCTCAAAATTCTCGATTAAATCAGCAAGGATAAGCGTATTAGAGCCTTTATGGTAAAAGACGACCTCTTCTAAAATCCTACTCCCTTTAACGATCAACTGCTCTATATCCCCTCGCCATTCGTTTTCTGGCTCATCTGAAAGATCCTTATCAAATTCCCAACCAACTTTTCGCGCGGCGTCACGAGAACCAGGAGATGCCCAGGATATTGCGTTTGGATATAGTTCTTTCCATTCACCAATCCACCAGTAGTGAATTCTGTTGGGAGACACAAGATGTTTAACTTCTCCTAGCTTTTCAACTTCTTCTTTCAAGTACTGAGTAAGCTCGACCGGAGAATGTATAAATAATGCCCCAGAAGATAACCGAACAATCGTCATCCTAGTAGGAAAGCTTACCCCTTTAAACTTTATGAGTGGCCCATCCACAATCCAAATATCTTTTGCAACAGGTTTGAGAACCTGTATAGGCTTATATGTTTCCACTGCTTTACTCCTGCATCTTTAACTGTTCCAACCAAGATAAGTAACGCCTTGCTACTTACTTTCCTTGACCGATTTTACTTTGAAGGTAACGGTGCGAACGCCTGCATAGGCTGCGTCGGCGGCATTCTCCGCATCAATTGTTGTCAACGCCATCGATAATGTCAGGTCGGTCGCTGTTCTGCTCAGTAGCGAGGCCTTGGTCAGAGATACCTTTTTCTGCTTCCCCAAAAACTAGTCCGCAATGCGACGAAAGGTCTGCTTCCGCCATGAATTAGCGATAGCTTTTAAAGCAGATTATTAACTACAATAAGCGTAACGTAAAATCGAAAAATTTATATTTCCCAAAAAATAATTAGTCACTAGTAGACCTGAGGTTTTGGATTTTGAAAAATGTCACCGGGATTTTGTGTTTTCTTTTTTGTACACCTGTGTTTGCGCAGAATAGTTTTCATTTGCCAGACGAAGCTAAAGTAGAGGGCGGCAGCTTTTACGTCGGCACAGTTTTTGGCGACCAAGATTATGCTGGCAATGCCAATCTTTCTACCCCTTCATTCTTAATCATGAAAACGGAAGTGCCGTATCGGCTCTATCAGGAAGTGCAATCCTGGGCCTTCCAACATGGTTATTCATTGGGCGACGCCTGTGATGGCGCCACAATTGACGACTGTCGGTCAGACAACCAGAGTAGCGGCCAGCACCCTGCCGTTAATGTCACCTGGTGGGATACCATTTTGTTTGCCAATGCCCTAAGCGAATACCAAGGGCTGACTCCCTACTACCTAGACACCGAGGGGGCGCCGCTTAAAGCCATACCGGAAATCGATGATAGCTCCGGCATACAAAGGGAGCCTAAAGCATCGGGGTACCGTTTACCTGATATGGTTGCATGGCAAGTCGCGGCTAGAGGTGGCTATGAAGGTATTGCAGACGGCTCCTATGGCTACCCTCATTCAGGCAGTCCACAACCGGAAGCAGTCGCCAACTTCCCCTCTGAAGATGGCACCATATTGGGTACATTGCCCGTAGGCTCTAAGCTTCCCAATGCTTTGGATCTTTACGATATGAGCGGTAACGCGGCGGAATGGATTGATGAAAGAAACCATTACGCCAAGGGAATCCCCATGTATTATTTTTGTGGCGGCAGTTATCAACAAGCCGTCACTAACGTGCTATCAGGTTGTGATGTACATTCTCCGGGGTTTGGAATGCCCGATATCGGTTTCCGGTTAATAAGAGCGGTCGATGAGTAAGCACCTATTCTTCCTGCTGGTTTACTTTTTTAGCACTAATGCCATGGCGTTTTCTCAGCTTGAGTTAACCGATGGCGTAAACCGTATTGATCTCAACAGAAACGGTATGGAGGATTATGTCATTGCCTCGATATATGACAGAAACATGTCATATAGTAATAATTCGCTGACCTTCTTTATTCGCTTGCCTAACGGCGAGCTCAGCATTATACCAGCAGCCAATCGAGATACATTCACTTGGCTAGATCATCGTATTTTCTCCGGCGCCATCACGATTCGGGACAACCGCCTTTTCGAGTCCGATAATGGCGTTTTTCTAGTGGTCGCCAAAAAGCATACTGAGAATAGGGATTTGTTTGGTCCTGGGCCTTTTACGTTTGAGGTTTACGGTATCCAACAATCCAGCCAACACCCCGGCGCCCCACTTTATGAGTGGTCACTATTGAAGACTTTTGAGTCGACTGGGCAACATGCGTCTTCCGAGCAGGCTTTCCTGGAAATCGACGCAGAGGCACTGAAGCGGGGCAATAACTGAGCGCTCTAATCATTTGAGTAACGGTTAGCATTACTTGGTTGATGCTTACGTGTTCACGTAAGCATCAATGGTGCCCGTCAAACAGTGTCTTCTTCTACTTCTAGTATGCTGGATTTTTCCGCCTCACCTGAACCAGCCCAAGGTACACACGAAACCGAGAAAATCACGTAATAGCTTTCGAGCAGCATGTTAGGCGATTCTTCGTGCTTTAATTGCGTACAACAATGGAACCTGTTGTCCCTTATATAACATTTGATACCCTAAGCCTGGCACCAACTCTAAACCATCAAAGCAATTATAAGGGCTATAGGGATGCTCAGAGAAAGACTCTATAGCTAACCCTGCACCAATTAAAGCGCTTATAACCTCACTCATTGAATGGGACCAAGTTACCACCGTTGATTTAGTACCATCGCAGTTTTCGGTATAAGTACCTTCCTCTTCAACATCAGGGGCATCGCTGGAGAAGTATGAGTAACCTGATAACAAGTCGTTAAAAGCATGAAACTCAATCAGATGAAATTCACCACCAATTTTTAATGATTTAGCGACTGTTTGTGCCCAACCTTCTAAATTGGATAGCCAGCACAAAACTCCGTATGAAGTAAATACAACATCGAATTCCTGTGTATTTTGACGACCAAATTGAACAACATCACTTTCGATAAAATTTGCTTTTAAGCCTAAAGACTGCTTCAGCAAGTTTGCCTGTTCGATTGCATCAGCAGACAAATCCACACCCGTGACCTCTGCACCTAAACGAGCCCAAGACAGGGTATCTTGACCAAAATGACACTGTAGATGTAATAAGGATTTCCCCTCTACATTTCCAAGCTGTTTCAGCTCTACTGGGTTTAACGAGCATTTACCATTTCTGAATGACTCAACATCGTAGAATGACGATTCAACATGCACTTTGGTTCTTTTGTCCCACGCCTCTTTATTTATGCTCAAATAATCCATTTTATACCCATATAGTATATTTTTTCGCCTAACGAGACGGTAGAAAAACCGATTTCGAACCGTCTACATCGCCTATCATCCTAATTTATTTACTCAGCAAGTTATCTGCCCGAATCATTCTAACATTGGCATTCAGCCATTAACTGCTCGCTCTACCTCAGAGAAGCTGCTGCAAACTACTATTTTATCAGCCTGAGCTTTCGAAAACGCATAAAATCGTACCAGATTGTCTCGGTCGTACTTTTGGTTCCAAGACATCAGCTCAATAAGATTTGCCAACGTTTCATTTTTCTTGCGGCTGCGTGAAAGCTTGTAGCCCAAATAGCGCCGCAGTATCCTCCATTGCCTCAGCAATACTGGTGTATTGAGAACAATTATCTTATCGGCTCCTTCAAAGGACTTCTCTAGCCACTTATAGTAAACCCCTTCAATTATCCAGGTGTCGTTCGACAGGATAGACTCTAAGTTTTTTTGCCGTGCCTCGTCGCCAGACCTGATGTAATCCGTATGATTTCGATCCCAAAATATGTCATCTAAATCGTGTTGAGGCAGACCATATTTCTCTGAAAGCTTCCTAGCAATATATGATTTCCCGCTTCCCGGGCCACCAATTATATGCAGTTTTTGATATTTCATAGCATGACGCCGCGTTAAGTAGTGAGAAACGCTGCCATTCTACCAAACTCGCTGCGGTGTAAACATTAAAGTCAAAATATCGAACGTTGCGAATCTGTCTTAAATGCTTTTTATGTTCGTTTCACCGCGACAACAGAATAGGTGTGCCAATGCTTCATTCTACCCAATGCAGTTTTAGCTTTTTCGTCCCGTTCATAGAATCTGACTATTTCAAACCCATTGAACAACCTCTTTATCTCAGATTCGGATAAATAGGTAATTGGACTACGATAATTTTTAGCCCAACTGTCTTTGACACCCGTAAAGTCGCCTGCAAATACCCCACAGACTTCAATTGATGACTTAATATTTCTCCAAGTCGTTTCAAATCGATCTGGGTCTGCGAAGAACAAGCTTGAATTAGCGATAACTACGCCAGACGTAGGATAGTCGAAGGACTCAAACGAAGACTCTGAAATTTTGACTAATGAGTTTGACCCAAACCTATCTCTACAAATAGCAACTGAGTCAGAATTAATGTCAAAGCCATGCACTTTAAAACCCTGCTGCTCTAAATACTGAATATCACTTCCTGTGCCACAGCCACAATCAGTGGCTACTTTGAGATTTGACTCATTGAACTGAACAGCAAACTCGGTGCGTTTTAAATGAGGGCGAGATAGTGCCTTTCCGTAGTAATGACGCCAGATTTCAGCATTTTTATCCATATTTCTCTGACTTTCCATACAAAACATATAAAACGCCTTGCTGTGTTGCGCAGCGGTGAGAAAAGAAAAAGTACAAAGGAGCGTAGGCCACTGAGTCGCATATGACCATTTGTTATTTATTTCATTTTTCTCCTGGCTTTTTCTTTTTATCTATCAAAACATCCTGTTGCCATTTACTCGGTTTTTTGTCCGTGCGATGTATACACCCTACCCAGCAGCAAGGTCTTTTTTTCCCTTCTAGAAGTTCTTCAGTAGCTCGAACTATCCGCTTTACTCTAGTTTTCTCTTGTTTGGCGTCTTCAACCCAACAAATAAATTCATTACGGCCAATTGCCGATAAGGCTTCCCAAGTATTAATGAGGCCTTTTTCAGTTAATGCTACGGCCAAATCAACGGGCAATTCATGCACTAGGCCTCCGGAAAGTTTTGGCTTCATATTCAATCACCTAATTTCTGGTTTTGCGGGCCAACGCTCGAAATACGTCACGCTGCTTTCGATTCCCATTTCGACCATACCAACAGTATCGCCAACAAGCATTATCAGAACCCATGCTTCCTCGATACTCCTGGCAACTGGGCAGGTATATGCTGTCAGCATGGGGAGAGTTTTAGTCTATTCATCTCGATAAAAGCTTGCGGTTTCACCTTCATACATCCTTTCTCCTTCGGCTACGGGAGAAGCTAACGCCATTTTAAGGCGCGACGAAATGCTTTCCAAAATGTAAGCGAAGCGATCCTGATAAGCATTGAGAAATCGTTCACAAACACTTTATTATGTACCGACGTACGCAAACACATGGTTACGGTGCAACTCCCCCTCCAGATTGAAATTGAGTTCACCAATGATGTTAAAACCTAATTTATCATAAAACCCAATTGCGCCATGATTATTAACCCAAGTGGATAACCAAAAAGGGAAACCATGAGCATTTTCTATTTCCCTTAGGAGTTGGCGACCAACACCTTTGCCATGAAAATGTTGTGATACATATAGCGTTACAATTTCGTAGCCTAAACCATCTTCAAGCTCTGAATTCAAATCAGCAACAATAAAACCAATAAGGTGCGAATCCTCTTCGAAAACCCTAACATCAATACATTCTCTTTCAAGTAACTTAGCAAAATATTCCTCATTGAAAGTAGACAAGGCATATTTTGATATTTGAGAACGCACACCTTTCACCGCATATGTGTGCAACCAAACTTGAAGTGACAACGCTGCTAAATCTAAACAGTCACGTTTCAATGCTTTCCTAATCATTGACGAACTCCTTTAGGCATATGGCAGTTCACTATGACGCATGCGCGTTATCATCAAGTACTCGTTTCATTAGCTGCGCACTATTACCATAACTTTTACACACTTCTTGTTCTAATGGTGTAAAACCTTGTTTTTGCCAAAATTGCATTGAATTCTGAACAGACACTAACCGAATTTCTCTGTAGCCTGAGACGATAGCAATATTCACTAAATGCGCCATCATTGTTGAGCCAATACCTTTGCCAAACGAATTACTCGACACAGCTAAATCGTGGAGGAACAAAATTGATCCTTCTGTCCCTTTTGGCAGCTTGTTGAACAATTTCGGTGGCGTCTTACTGTTCCAAGAATGCGCTAACACATATCCTGCTAGCCGCTCATCATCTCTATAAATAAAACAACTGCTTAGCGACCTCAGCCACTTATCCTGCAACACCTCTAGGCTCTCTGGTTCAACCAAATGATAAACTTCTGCTTGCAGTTTCAATATCTCAGGCCAAGTTGTTTCCACGATAGATTCTATTGACATACTTTGACCTAAAATACTTTGGGCATAACAGCGTGTTCTAGCTCATTAGTCCAAGGATATGCACTTGATGGCTTCTCTCAGGTATAGCTTAGAGCTACCGCAGCCCTTTCGGCTAGATAAAAAAGCACGCTACCGCCCCGGTACATCAGGGCTGAATTAAACGCTCCGCTGGCGACCGTCTGGGCTTATCTTGTTTGATATTACGTTAAGCAAACTATCTATTTTTTACATTACTCAGTTTTCTTCGGCATGGCAAAGTAGAAACGTCGCTTTGTTATGCTTCTATCGTTGTATGTGTTGATCCGTGCCCTTGTCCTTCCGCGGGTGCCTCATTCGCTCGTTCCTCGCGATATTCGTTACCGCGCGCTACAAGTTGCTTTGATTGGTTATAACGGCGCGGCTAGTGTTGGCGGCATTATCATCGCGCGCTGAAGCGCCCTCCCACAATAATTCGAGGCCTATGGGCAGCAGCACGCACCGCACTACATGAATGCACTTATTGTTACGTTTATGCGAAGTTTCCTGCGCCTTCTGCTAGCCAATTGTTGAAAAGCCGATTAGCCTGCTAACTCAACCAGCAAGGGATTGAGATGCAAGAGACAACGTTGCGGCAGCGGGTGGCGGGGGTTTTGATTCTGCTTGGGCTGGTCGCTCAAATTATTGGCTTTATCGGCGTGATACCGACGGCACAGGCGGTGAGCTATGTGTTGTGGGTGGCGGTGGCGCTGCTATGGCGAGATATCCCGCGCCGTTCGCGCATACAGGCGGGAGTATTGATTACCCTTGGAGCGCTGATGCTAGTAGTGGCAAGGGTGATGTATGGTGCCAACGTAAATTGGCCTGCCATGCTTCAGGGCAATGTGTTTGTGGCCACGATGCTGGTGGGCGTTAGCTTTATTTCGTTGATTGGTACCCAGGGTAATAAGCGCCCGCCGGGTAAACGAGTGACCGGAGCAGATGGCGTGCTGCGCACGTGGCTAGGGGTACACTTTCTCGGCACCATTCTAAATCTTTCGACGATCTTTATGGTGGGCGACCGCTTAGCCAGGCGCTCTCCGCTAACCATGCCCCAGTTATTGGCCTTGAATCGTGGACTTTCCAGTGCCGCACTATGGTCGCCCTTTTTTGCCTCTATGGCGGTGGTGATTGCATTGGCGCCCGACGTTCAGTACGGCCAGATTGCGCTGATTGGGTTTCCGTTAGCGCTACTATCCGGGCTATTAACCACCTTAGAGTTGAGCCGTCGGTTTGATTTAACCGAGGTCGACGGCTTTTCGCTTTCGCCACGCAGCCTGTTAATGCCGGCGAGCATGGCAGCACTGGTAATGCTGTTTCATTTTTGGCTTACGCCATCGCTCACCATTGTCAGTATTATTACCTTTTTACTGCCAGTGGTAGCGGTGCTGAGCAACCTACGTGAAGGCACGCGTTTTACCCTGCGGCGCATTCGCCAACACACCACCACACGACTACCCGCCATGCGCGGGGAAATCTCGCTGTTTTTAGCGGCGGGCTTATTAACGCTGGGGCTTTCTACTCTGGTAGCAGCCGCAGCAGGTGACGACTGGACGCTATTTGCCACGTTTGGCATGTGGCAAGCCATGGTGAGCTTTGCGGCGATTACGCTGAGTGCGCTGGCGGGATTACACCCGATCATTGGTGTTTCCGTGCTGGCATCTATTTTGAATTTAGCAAGCGGTGAGCAAACGCTGTTTGCCTTTGTTGCGCTGAGCGCTTGGGCGGTAGGTACCAGCGTTGGGCCGTTATCTGGCATTAATCTTTCGCTGCAGGGGCGCTACGGGATTAGCGGCTACCGCATGATGAAAAATAATTTACTGTATGCCGCGATGATGAGCCTGCTCTCGCTGGGTGCGATCGCAGGCCTGAGCATCTGGGTCAATTAAGTGATGAGTGCGCTAGCCTCCTAGGTTTCGACGATTTTACTGGGAAAGCGGTAGAAATAGCGGTGGCCACACTGGTGGCAAGGTTCCAGGCGTGAGACGCTTTCTAGCATCACCTGAGCATCGCAGTGTACGCACGCCATCAGGCCTGGCGCAGCAACTTCACCTTCACAGTAGTCGGCACGAGCAGCTTCCAAGTCATCTTCGAAGCGTTCGCGCTCCACCACGCTACGGTCGGCAATTGAAAGCAGTGATTCCGCTACCCGCCGTGAAAGGCTATCGATATCAATACCCAACCAGCTAGCAACCTGCTTACCGGTATCCGCCATGTAGTAGCGCATATCTTTCAGGTCACGCTCTACCCAGGCACGCAGCAACGCGAGCTCGTCTTTGGTGTACTCTTCCAGCTCCGCTTCAAAAGCAACGGCGTCGTCCAAATCCTTTTGTAGATTATCCCAGGTAAGATCGTTGGCCCCGTCCTGCAAGCGTTCTAGCAGGCGCTCGTAGCCTTCTCGCAAACGGTGATCGTTATGTTGTTCCATGGTACCTCTCCTTTTGTCGACCCAAGGTGCGGCCTATCATCGGCTAACCGTTCAAGGATACACCTGCATAGGATACAATCGACGTTACTTATCTGACAGCCGTCATCCATTATTCACTTTGCGCCCTTTTTGGGCGAATTACCCCAAGGCATTGAAAACACCGATGGACGCACATTACAGCCCCCGTGAGATTGAACGTGACGCTCAGCAGTACTGGGATAAACACCAGTGCTTCAAAGCAGTAGAAGACGCTAACCGCGAAAAGTTCTACTGCCTATCCATGTTCCCCTACCCCAGCGGCAAGCTGCATATGGGTCACGTGCGTAACTACACTATCGGCGACGTTGTGTCCCGTTTCCAGCGCATGCAGGGTAAAAATGTCATGCAGCCCATGGGTTGGGATGCATTCGGTATGCCTGCGGAAAATGCCGCGATTCAAAATCAGGTGCCGCCCGCGAAGTGGACCTATCAAAACATTGATTACATGCGTAATCAGTTGAAAGCGCTTGGCTTTGCCTACGACTGGAGCCGCGAATTCGCTACTTGCGATACCAGCTATTACCGCTGGGAGCAGTGGTTCTTTACCAAGCTGGTCGAAAAAGGCTTGGTCTATAAGAAAATGTCCACGGTGAACTGGGATCCGGTTGACCAAACGGTACTGGCTAACGAGCAGGTAATCGACGGCTGCGGCTGGCGTTCTGGTGCACCGGTAGAGCGTAAAGAGATCCCGCTGTGGTTCTTGAAAATTACCGACTACGCCGATGAGCTGTTGGCAGATCTTGATAATGTCGAGTGGCCCGAACAGGTCAAAACCATGCAGCGCAACTGGATTGGTAAATCCCGCGGCGTTGAGATGACCTTTGATATTCAGGCGGCAGACGGCAGCGCCTGCGAGCCGCTGGCGGTGTATACCACCCGCCCGGATACGCTGCTGGGTGTCACCTACGTGGCCGTCGCCGCTGGTCACCCGCTGGCTAAGCAGGCTGCCGCGCAAAACAGCGAACTGGCGGCGTTTTGTGACGAATGCGCCAAAGGTGGCACGTCGGAAGCCGAAATGGCCACAAAAGAAAAGCTGGGCATGCTCACTGGGCACAAAGCGATTCACCCGCTCACCGGTGATGAAGTGCCGGTGTTTGTGGCCAACTTCGTCTTAATGGAGTTTGGCACCGGTGCGGTGATGGCGGTACCTGCCCACGACCAGCGCGACTGGGAATTTGCCACCAAGTACGGCGTAGAGCTTAAGCCTGTGGTGGCCGATGCCAACGGCAACCAGCCGGATATTTCCGAAGGTGCTTATGTTGAGCACGGCACGTTGATTAACTCTGGCGAATTTGATGGCCTCGAGTTCCAAGCGGCGTTTGATGCGATTGCCGCAAAGCTTACTGAGCTTGGCCGTGGTGAAGTAAAAACCAATTACCGTCTGCGTGACTGGGGTATTGCTCGCCAGCGTTATTGGGGTGCGCCAATTCCTGTGAAATATGGCCCGGAAGGTCAAACCGTGCCGCTCTCCGATGATGAATTGCCGGTAGCACTGCCCATGGAAGTCACCGTGGATGCTTCCGGCTCACCGCTGAAGAAGATGCCCGAGTTTTCTGAGCTGGGCGATGGCTGGGTGCGCGAAACCGATACCTTCGATACCTTTATGGAATCGTCCTGGTACTTCGCCCGCTTCTGCTGCGCGGATAACCACGAAGCCATGTTGGACGAGCGCGCCAATTACTGGCTGCCCGTTGACCTGTATATCGGCGGTATCGAACACGCGATTCTGCATCTACTCTACGCCCGCTTCTTCCATAAACTGCTGCGCGATTTCGGCATGCTGGATTCCGATGAGCCGTTCCAGCAACTGCTCACCCAGGGCATGGTCATTGCGGAAACCTTCTACCGCGTTAAAGATAACGGTGGTAAGGAGTGGTTCAACCCCGCCGACGTAGAAGTCAAACGCGATGAGAAAGGTCGACCGTTAAGCGCTGTTCTGATCAGCGATGGCCTGCCGGTAGAGATGGGCGGCATCGAGAAGATGTCGAAATCGAAAAATAACGGTGTTGATCCTCAGTCGATGATCGACAAGTTTGGTGCCGATACCGTCCGCCTGTTTATGATGTTTGCCGCACCGCCCGAGCAGTCGCTGGAGTGGTCGGATTCTGGCGTTGAGGGTGCGCATCGCTTCTTGAAACGGATTTGGCGCCAGGTGACCGAACACTTGGCTGCGGGTACGCCGGGCAAATTGGCCGTTGATGCGTTAAACGACGACCAAAAAGCACTGCGTCGTAAGACCCACGAGACAATCAAGAAAGCCAGTGATGATATTGGCCGCCGCACCACCTTTAATACCGCCATTGCCGCAGTCATGGAACTCTCTAACGCAGTGGCCAAGTTCGACGATACGTCCGAGCTCGGCTTAGCGGTCAGCCGCGAAGCGCTTGAGGCGTGCGTGCTACTGTTGGCACCCATTACACCGCACTTGTGCCACGCACTGTGGCAACAATTAGGCTATGACCAGCCCGCCATTGAAGCCCAGTGGCCACAGGTAGATGAAGCCGCGCTCACCCGCGACAGTATCGAACTCGTCGTGCAAGTGAACGGAAAACTGCGCGCGCGCCTAGAAGCCCCGGCCAGCGCAGATAAAGCCGCCATCGAGCAACTGGCGATGGAGAACGAAAACGTCCAGCGCCATCTGGAAGGTAAAACGGTTCGTAAAGTCATCGTTGTACCCGGCAAGCTGGTTAACATTGTGGTGAGTGGATGAAACCATCCCAACACGTTACGCGCCGTCGTTTCCTCGCTACCAGCATCGCCGCCTCAGCGGCGGTGTTGCTCAGTGGCTGCGGGTTTCGCTTGCGCGGCTCAGATTCGATGCCGCGCCTGCCTGCCCTATCACTTGAGGGCGACGACAAAAGCGCCTTGGCTCAGCAGCTACGCATCCGGCTACTGCAGCGAAGCAGCGAGGTTTCTGATGGCGCTCCCTGGCGGGTCACGCTGGGCTCACCAACGCTTCGCCAACGCCGTATTGGCAGCGAAGGACGTGCCAGCCAAGAACATGAGCTAACGCTAAGCACGTCTCTCTCCGTGCAGCAGCGAGAAGACAATGCTTATGTGCTTAATAATGCAACGATAACGACCGATACGCGCATTCGGGTCAGCGATGACGATCTACTCAATCGCGAAACCCTCTTTCAAGAAGCGGAACAAACGCTAACACGGCAACTGGCTGAGCGCATTGTCGAAAGACTGGCGAACCTTGAGGCCATTCAGTGAAGGTATTTTCGGATCAGCTTCCCGCGGCCTTAGCAAAAAAACTGCCCAAGGTCGTGATTGTTGCCGGTGATGAGCCACTGCAACATCGTGACGCCTGTGATGCCGTGCGCTCAGCCGCGCGGCAAGCGGGTGTTGAAGAGCGGGAAGTGCTTGATGTAGAGCCTAACTTTGCCTGGAGCCGACTGCTAGAAACCGCCAGCAATCTATCATTATTCGCCTCTAATAAGCTTCTGGAACTTAGGCTAGGGACGCATAAACTCGGCCAAGATGGCAGTAAAGCACTGGCACAATATGCTGAATTGATGGACGGCAGCGACGACTTGCTGCTGATTAGCATGGGCAAACTAGACGCCAAGCAACAAAAAAGCGCTTGGTTTAAAGCACTCGACAAGCACGGTTTATTTGTACCTGTATGGCCCGTCGATGCTTCGCGGTTAGGCTACTGGCTACGGGATCGCGCATCGTTGCATGGTTTGCAAATTGACCTAGAAGCGGCTCGCTTATTGGGTGAGCGCACCGAAGGTAACCTGTTGGCTGCTGATCAGGAGCTGCAAAAACTGGCGCTGATTCATCCACCTAACACTCGCCTTAATGTTGAAAGCATCGCCCAAGGCGTGGAAGACAGCACTCGCTTTGATGTGTTTAACCTTGCGGATGCCTGTTTAAAAGGAGAGCCAAGCCGTACCTCGCGTATCGTTAATGGGCTGCGCAGTGAAGGAGTTGAAGCCCCCATTGTGCTTTGGGCACTCAGTCGCGAGCTACGCACCCTGCTTTCGCTGCACCAGCATTTGGATCAGGGACAAAGCTTTGAGCACGCGTGTAAAACCCAGAAACCAATGATTTTTGATAAACGCCGCCCCGCTTATCAAAAAGCGATCAGTCGCCTATCAATGAAACGTTTACACAAGCTCCTGCTGATGGCCCAACGATTAGACCTGGCGGTGAAAGGGGCTTCTGCGGTGCCCTTATGGCCAGGACTTCATGACTTAGCTATGACTATGGCGGGTGGTAAGGGACTGTTAGCTGAATCCGCTTGGACCTACCGCATTAGTGCAAATAATTAGCACTTTTCGTTTTCGCCTTAAATCCACCACGGTTTATTTTTATACTATTGCTTCAGGTTACAAATTAGCTTGAAAAACCTCTGATTAACTATTGCGCTTGCCCATGCTGCATTAATCAGAGGCTCCCTTGCTCCCCGATACGTCTAAGGATGAAGACAATGAAAAAAGTGCGTGCTTATCTCTCAAGCTTACTGATCGCGGTGCTAGTCGTTACCAGCCTACCTGTTGCCGCTGCGCCCACGGCCCCGCAGAGTATGGACGCTGCCGCGACAGAATTAGTCTCTACGCAATCTGTATTAGCCGGCGACCGCGCAGGTGCTGACCGCGAGCGTATCAATGAAATTCTCTCCCGTGCAGATGTGCAAGAAGAGCTACTCAAACAGGGTGTCCACTTAGATGACGTTGAAGCTCGCGTTGCCGCACTCAGCGATGCAGAAGCGCAGCAAATGGCCGAACAGCTCGAACAGCTACCCGCCGGCGCTGGCGTGGTTGGCGCCCTGTTTGCGGTATTTGTGATCCTGCTAGTGACTGACATTCTCGGCCTGACCGATGTTTATCCGTTCACTCGCTGATTTGACCACCATGATGAAACAGCTTTTAAACGCCCGCTTTGCGGGCGTTTTACTGCTTACCTTGCTGATCCCGACTCTGCTTAGCGGCTGCGCCAGAAGCCCAGTGCTGCTAGAAAGCACTAAAGCTAGCCTGGCACCGCAGACTGAGCTTACCGAAGTACCGTTTTACGCCCAAACGGCGTATCAGTGTGGCCCTGCAACGCTGGCAATGGTGCTCAATCACCAAGGGGTCGACACAGAGCTTGAGCAGTTAATCCCACAGGTATTTCTGCCTGGGCGAGAGGGTAGCGTTCAGCCTGAAATGCTAGCCACTGTGCGCCGTTATAAACAGTTGGCGATTCCCATTCGTGGCACCATGGATGCATTGCTTGGACACCTGGAGGCAGGTGACCCTGTAGTGGTGATGCAAAACCTCGCCTTGCCAGCTTTCCCGATGTGGCACTACGCAGTAGCCATTGGTTTTGATTTAGCTAATGAAACGCTGATTTTACGTAGTGGCGAAATCGAGCGGCATACAATGTCGTTTAGCCGCTTTGATGCCACCTGGGCGCGCAGTGAGCGCTGGGGGTTTGTGGTTAGCGAACCTGGCAGCCTGCCCGAAGGCATTACCGCTCACAACGCACTGGAAGCCATTAGCGCTTACGAGGAACAGCATGGGCCTGTAGCAACACTCTCCAGCTGGCAAGCCTTTGCAAAACGCTTCCCTGCTCATCCGCTAGGGCAATTTGCACTCGGCAATGCGCTATACGCCGCTCAACAGCCTCAAGCCGCGCTTGAAGCCTTTGAATCAGCCACACAGCTTGACCCTGCCATGGGCGCAGCATGGTTCAATGTCGCCATACTCAGGCTTCAGCAGGAAAATAGCGCGGGCGCGCGGGAAGCACTCATTCAGGCTGCCGCTTTAGACGGTGACTGGCAGCTACGCGCTCAGCAACTGTTGGATGGTTTGTGAGGTGTAAGCATGGGGGCATAGCCCCCATGCTTAAAATATTTTAAAACACTCGGTTTAAGCCATTTTGCGCCGCCACCCGGTACGCTTCTGCCATCGTGGGATAATTGAAAGTGGTATTAACGAAGTACTTCACGGTATTCGCCTCACCTTCCTGCTGCATAATCGCTTGGCCGATGTGTAGAATTTCCGACGCCTGGTCACCAAAGCAATGGATACCCAGAATCTCCAGCGTGTCTTGGTGGAACAAAATCTTCAGCATGCCCACCGTATCGCCGGTAATTTGCGCACGCGCGGTATCTTTAAAGAACGCCTTACCCACTTCGTAAGGCACTTTGGCTTCGGTCAGTTCACGCTCGTTGGGACCAAAAGAGCTGATTTCGGGAATGGTGTAGATCCCAGTGGGTACATCACTAACGAAGCGATACTCTTTTTCCAGTAGCTCGTTACACGAGTTTAATCCCTGGTCGTAGGCAGCACTGGCTAGACTCGGCCAACCAATCACATCGCCTGCAGCGTAAATATGCGCAATCGCGGTGCGGTAGTGCTCATCAACGCTAAGCTGACCTCGGCTGTTTGCCTCTAAGCCAATATTCTCAAGTCCAAGGCTATCGGTATTACCGGTACGGCCATTCGCCCAAAGAAACGCATCGGCGCGGATTTTCTTGCCCGACTTCAGGTTTACGGTTACGCCGGCGTCGTCACCTTCGACACTTTTATAGTCTTCGTTATGGCGAATCAGCACACCGTGTTTACGCAGATGGTAGGAAAGCGCATCACTGATCTCATCATCCAAAAATGACAGCAGGCTGTCGCGGTTGTTGATCAAATCAACCTTAACCCCAAGACCCGAAAAGATAGAGGCGTACTCGCAACCGATAACACCTGCCCCAAAGATCACCAGTGTCCGCGGAGTATGGGAAAGGCTAAGAATCGTATCGGAGCAGTAGATACGTGGATGACGAAAGTTAATATCCGCCGGACGATAAGGCCGCGAGCCGGTAGAAATAACAATTTTCTTGGCTACCAGCTCTTCCACACCTTCCTGCCGGTCTCGCACCACCACGGTATGCTCATCTTTAAAACGCGCCACACCATGAAATAGATCAATGCGGTTGCGCGCATAAAACGTCGTACGCATTTCGACCTGTTTATCGATGGTGCCACGCGAGCGCTCCATCACTTTAGGAAAAGAAAACCAGCGGGGTTCACCGATATCGCGGAACATACGGTTGGTATTGAACGCCATGATCTGTTTGACCTGATGGCGCAGCGCTTTTGAAGGGATCGTGCCCCAGTGGGTGCAGTTACCCCCCACCTGGACCTGCTTTTCAATAATCGCCACTCGTTTGCCGTGCTTGGCGGCGTTAATAGCAGCGCTTTCCCCAGCGGGACCAGTGCCTATCACCACAACATCGTAATTGTGAACGGCCATACGACTTGGATCTCCTTATTGCTAACTTAAAAGCGCTCTCAACACTGGCAGTTACATAAACGCTCGCGGTTAGCGAGCGTCTGAATGGCCAATGGCTAGATTAACGACGCGTTGCGTCATAGCCTAGGTCAGCTCCACGGCTTTCATCGCTACGCCGACGTACGCTTCCACGCTTGCGGTTTTCTTCTTCGCAAACCTCATCTTTGCCGCCGCAGATGTCGCAGCCTTCTTTTAGGCCTAACTGATTTAATCCACCGCAGGAACCCGCAATGGGCTTGCGGCCCATTAAGACACCAACGGCCATTGCCGTCATTACCAGCGCCATAAAACCAAATACCAGTAGCCAGATTGTCATGTTCACCTCCCAGCATTGCGTTAACTGCTCACCTGCCGACAACGGTCATGTCGTTAAGTGCCGTAGAATTTTACTGCCTATTGTACCTCAGCCACTTCAAAATGATCAGACAACGCATCGTTTTTCAGTCATCTACATACAAACGGGGCTGACCCAAAGGCCAGCCCCGCTCATGCCCGAAGGCAGCTTAAAGAATCACATTGTTAACCGCCGAAGTCATCCAGCAGGATGTTTTCCGGCTCCACGCCCATATCGAGCAATAGCTTGATAACAGACGCGTTCATCATGGGCGGCCCACACATGTAGTACTCACAATCTTCCGGAGCTGGGTGGTCCTTCAGATAGTTTTCGTACAGTACGTTGTGGATGAAGCCTGTCGGCCCTTCCCAATTATCTTCTGGCTGCGGATCAGAAAGCGCCAAGTGCCACTCAAAGTTCGGGAACTCTTCGGCTAGCTGATCATACTCTTCGTTGTAGAAAGTCTCACGCCAGGAGCGCGCACCGTACCAGAAAGTAATTTTACGATCTGACTTCAAGCGTTTGAGCTGATCGAAAATGTGGCTACGCATTGGCGCCATACCCGCACCACCACCGACAAAGATCATTTCAGCATCGGTGTCTTTGGCAAAGAACTCACCAAACGGCCCCATTACGGTCACTTTGTCGCCCGGCTTCAAATTGAAGACGTAGGTCGACATAAGGCCCGGCGGGTGGCTTGTACCCGGAGGCGGCGTCGCGATACGAATATTGAACTTGAGGAGGCCTTTCTCATCCGGGTAGTTAGCCATGGAGTAAGCGCGGATAACTTCCTCGTTATTCTTATGGGAAATTTTGAACATATCAAATTTTTCCCAATCGCCACGATACTCTTCTTCGATGTCAAAATCGGAGAACTTAATATCGTAAGGCGGCGCCACCAGCTGTACATAACCACCGGCGCGGAAGGCAACTTCCTCACCTTCGGGCAGCTTCAGGTTCAACTCTTTAATGAAGGTCGCGACGTTGGGGTTCGCGGTAACTTCACACTCCCACTTCTTAACGCCGAAGACTTCTTCAGGCACTTCTACTTTCATGTCCTGCTTCACAGGAACCTGACAAGAGAGGCGCCAGCCTTCTTTCTTCTCACGCATAGTGAAGTGAGACTCTTCCGTCGGCAAAATAGAGCCGCCGCCCTCTTCTACTCGGCACTTACACTGAGCGCAAGAACCACCACCACCACAGGCAGAGGAAAGAAAGATTCCGTTTGCAGCTAGGGTGTTAAGAAGCTTACCACCAGCCTGAGTCTGCAGGGTGTGCTCGGGGTCGCCGTTGACTTCAATCGTCACGTCCCCGCTACTCACTAGCTTGCTGCGCGCTGCCAGAATGATCGCCGTTAAGCTAATAACGATGATCGTGAACATGACAACACCGAGCAAGATGACAGATGTATCAACCATGTCGGTTTCCTATTGCTGAAGGTTTTCTGTACCTCGGCAGCCTGAGCTGCCGAGAAAACCGGCTCCGATTAAAGCTGAATGCCTGAGAAGGACATAAAGCCCAACGACATTAAGCCAACGGTAATAAACGTGATGCCAAGCCCCTGAAGACCGCCAGGCACGTCGCTATACTTCAGCTTTTCACGGATACCAGCCAACGCTGTAATCGCAAGCGCCCAGCCAACACCAGAACCGAAACCGTAGATTACGGACTCACCGAAGTTGTAGTTACGCTCAACCATGAACAGTACGCCACCTAAGATGGCGCAGTTAACGGTAATCAGCGGCAGGAATACGCCCAGCGCGTTGTATAGCGCAGGAACATATTTATCGAGGAACATTTCCAGAATCTGAACCAGCGCGGCAATAACGCCGATGTAGCTCAGAAGACCCAGGAATGAAAGATCGATGTTTTCAGCACCGCTTATGCCAGTCCAAGACAAAGCGCCTTCAGCCAGCAGCAGGTTGAACACGAGATTGTTGACTGGAACCGAGATTGTCAGTACGACAATAACGGCGATCCCGAGGCCAAATGCAGCGGAAACCTTCTTAGATACCGCCAGGAATGTACACATCCCTAAGAAGAAGGCCAGTGCCAAGTTTTCAACAAAAACCGAAGCAACGAAAAGGCTTAGATAGTGTTCCATGTTACACGGCCTCCTTCGGCTTGGTGTTGTGCTTCATTTTGAACTCGTTCTCTTCTACCTGCTCAGGATTAACTGAACGTAAAACCCAGATCAGCAAACCGATAATGAAGAAGGCAGAGGGCGGCAGGAGCAATAGACCATTGGGCACATACCAACCACCATTTTGCACTGTAGGCAGGACGGTAAAGCCAAAGATACTGCCAGCACCCAGTAACTCACGGAAGAAGCCAACAACCATTAGGATAAAACCGTAGCCCAAGCCGTTACCGATCCCGTCAAGGAACGACATGCTCGGCGTATTGGACATCGCAAAACCTTCCGCGCGGCCCATTACGATACAGTTGGTGATAATCAGGCCCACAAAGACTGAAAGCTGCTTAGACATTTCGTAAGCGTAAGCTTTGAGGATCTGGTCAACCACGATAACCAGCGACGCAATAATGGTCATTTGAACAATGATACGGATCGAAGACGGAATATGGTTCCGGATCAACGATACGAACAAGTTCGAAAAG
Organism: Vreelandella venusta; assembly: GCF_007989605.1. Lineage (GTDB taxonomy): Bacteria > Pseudomonadota > Gammaproteobacteria > Pseudomonadales > Halomonadaceae > Vreelandella > Vreelandella venusta. The sequence goes on from NZ_BJUL01000007.1 coordinate 73,097, forward strand.
GCCGTTACAAAAGTAACCGCTAGCGCCATTACCAGCGATACGCTCATGCTAGTCGTAACCGCTAGAGCAGAACAGATCCCCAGGATTTGTAGCGCAATGGGGTTGTTCTTAAAAATCGGCGCCGTTAAAACACTTTTTGCATTTACATCCGCCATGATCAGGCCCCCTCAACATCGTCGAAGTCGGTATCGGTGTCTTCGGCATCTTCTGGTTCAGTACCACTGCGGAAGTTAGCCAAATACGGACCGAAAGCCTCTTCGCTGAACCAGAACTGCAGCATGTTGGTCACGCCGTTACTGGTTAGCGTTGCACCAGAAAGCGCGTCAACCTCGTGCTCGTTGCTTGCGCCGCCTTTGGTCAGGTGGATTTCCGGAGAGAGGTCGCCCTCTTCATCGTAAATCTTCTTACCTTCCCATTGAGCTTGCCAACGCGGATTATTTACCTCAGCACCAAGACCCGGCGTTTCGCTATGGTCGTAGTAAGTGATACTAACGATGGTATTACCGTCGCCTTCAACCGCGAGGAAACCCATCATGCGGCCCCAGAGTCCTTGCCCACGAATGGGCAGAACAATTTGCTCGGGGTTTTCAGCATCGCCGACAAGATAAACAGTCGCGAAGTTCTCAACACGAGACAAGCCTGCAATGTCACGATCACCGGAAAGCGTACGCCCCGTTGCAGGATCACGAGATGCTTCGAAGCCGTCGAAGGTCGCTGGGTCGAATTGATCGGTGTACTCACCGGTATCAAGCTCAACGACACGTGCCGTGATTTGCGTGCTGAACGCTTCCTCAACATCCATGCCAGGCTCATAGAGACCTGCCACATTTAGAATGTTGGTTTTACGATCCAATTCCTGGTTGAGCTGCTGCATAGGGCGCAACGCTACGGCAGCCGTCGAAACGATTACCGAGCACACGATACACAGCGAAAACGCTACGGTTAGGATCTTTTTGATGGAGTTGTTACCTTGAGCCATTAGGCATTCTCCTCGGCCGCTACGCCAGTCCGCTTGAGACGGCGTTTAATATTGGCCTGGACGAACATGTGGTCAATCAGCGGCGCAAATAAGTTAGCGAACAGAATGGCCAGCATGATGCCCTCAGGGAACGCAGGGTTTACCACGCGGATCAGCACGGTCATTACACCGATCAACGCGCCAAACACCAAGCGCCCCTGGTTAGTCATGGAAGCAGACACCGGGTCCGTTGCCATAAACACCATGCCGAAAGCGAAGCCACCAATCACCAAATGCCAATACCAGGGCATTGCAAACATGGGGTTGCTGTCAGAACCAATCAGATTAAACAGCGTACTGGTGGCGATCATACCCAGGAGAACCCCCAGCATGATTCGCCATGACGCGATACGCGTCCACAGCAGTACTGCCGCACCGATAAAGATCGCCAGCGTCGAGACCTCACCCACTGAACCTGGGATAAAGCCAAGGAAGGCGTCCCACCAGCTCATTGTATCGGTCAGCGCAGTCATGCCGTCTTGGAACGCCATGGAGAGCGCAGTTGCACCCGTGTAGCCATCCGCGGCTACCCATACGGCATCTCCTGAGATTTGCGCTGGGTAGGCAAAGTAAAGGAACGCACGGCCAGTCAGCGCGGGGTTCAAGAAGTTTTTACCCGTGCCGCCGAAGATCTCTTTACCGATTACCACACCAAAGGTGATACCCAGCGCAACCTGCCAAAGCGGAATAGTCGCCGGCAGAATCAGCGCAAACAGTACCGAAGTGACGAAGAAGCCTTCGTTAACCTCATGGCCACGTTTGATGGCGAACAGTACTTCCCAAAAACCACCCACCGCAAAGGTGACAAGATAGATCGGCAGGAAGTAGGTCGCACCGAGGACAAAGTTAGCCCATAAGCTGCTGGGGTCATGTCCACCCGCCAGGGTCATCATGATCGCTTCACGCCAACCGTTCATTGATGCATAGCCTGCATCAATAGCGGTATTGGCCTGCCAGCCGGCGTTCCACATGCCGAAGAACATCGCCGGGAAAGTACACAGCCAAACGGTGATCATGATGCGCTTTAGATCGATACCGTCACGCACGTGGGCAGTGGTTTTTGCAACGCTGGGGGGCGAATAGAAAATAGTATCTACCGCTTCGTAGAGCGGATAGAACTTTTCGTACTTACCACCTTTATGGAAGTGCGGCTCGAGATTATCGAGTGTTTGTCGAATACCCATCATCAGGCCTCTTTCTCGATCATGGTGAGATTGTCACGCAGGATAGGGCCGTACTCGTATTTGCCTGGGCAAACATAGGTACACAGTGCCAAATCCTCTTCGTCTAACTCAAGACACCCAAGTTGCATGGCAACTTCAATGTCACCCACGATCAGCGTGCGCAGCAGCTGTGTTGGCATAATATCCAGAGGCATAATGGCTTCATATGCACCGATCGGCACCATGGCACGTTCAGAGCCATTGGTTGACGTGGTTGGTGCATAGTTGCTCAGGCCTTTAATCTTAGAGATGTAAATGCCCATGATTGAGTGCCGATTAGCGCCCGTAGACATCCATCCAAAGAAGGTGCGCTTGTTACCTTCCTCAAGCAAGCTTACTTGGTTATGGAAACGTCCCAAGTAAGTCAGGCTTCCTTCGGCAGAAACACCAGAGAACACAGAGCCTGAAATAACACGGGTGTCATCGGGCTTGATGACCTCACCTGCTAAGAGCTCCTCCGTACTGGCACCAATGCGGGTGCGCAATAAACGAGGATTTTCAGCACGCGGGCCGCCGACAGCAATGATACGGTTCGTATCAAGTTTGCCTTCAACGAACAGCTTGCCGAACGCAATCACATCCTGATAGCCGATGTGCCACACTTTCTTGTGCAAGGCTACCGGTGAAAGATAGTGAATATGCGTCCCTACCAAACCTGCCGGATGTGGGCCAGCAAAGCTCTCAGTCTTTACACCGCTGACATTACCACCAGGAATGGAAGCATTAGCCCCCGTGCACAGAAAAACGTTGCCCTCGGTCAGGCGGGTTAGCACCTTGAGGCCGTCTTCAAATGCTTGAGGGTTTTCGTTGATCACTACCGCAGGGTCAGCGCTAAGTGGATGAGTATCCACAGCAGTAACAAAAATATCGGTAGGTGTGCTGTCGATCGCTGGCGTGCGAGAGAAAGGACGGGTGCGCAAAGCAGTCCAAAGCCCTGACTCAACCAGTTGATCAACAACAGATTGACGTTCAAGCTGCCCTAAAGCGTCACGATCATGAGAAGCAAATGTCATCGCTTCTTCATTTTCATCGACTTTAATAACGACAGACAGCAGACGTCTCTTTTCGCCACGGTTAATAGCCACGACTTCACCGCTGGCGGGCGCGGTAAAGCGCACACCATCAATTTTCTTATCGGTGAAGAGTAATTGGCCTAGTTTGACCTTATCCCCTTCCTGAACTTCCATCGTCGGCTTCATGCCAACGTAGTCGGTGCCCAGGATTGCCACGTGGCGCACAGGCCGCGCATCTTCAATACGCTGCTCGGGCGCTCCCGTGATGGGGAGATCCAGGCCTTTTTTGACTTCGATCATAGTCTCGCCCAGTTGATGGATCGGATATACGAAGGTAAGGGGTTCGAATGCTTATTTCTGTTCAGTAAATTCTTATTGTCTGTTCAGATTGTTACCAGTCAGGCTCAAGCACGCTTGAACCACCCCGAAAAATCCATCGTATTATAAAGATAAGCGCGGCCAATGACCACATCCGTGACAGTCGCCTAAAGTGCTATAGACGCTCTAGCAGGCCTTGTTTTGAACACAAAAAAAGCCACCCGGAGGTGGCTTTTAGTACGACTTAGCGGTTAAAAGCGCTTTAACTGCTGCTTAAAGGCCATTAATGCTCAAACGACTCAATGCGGCAACTTCAAAAACTTCACATTAGACATGTGCTGAAGAATGCGAATAACTTGGCAGCTATAACCAAATTCATTGTCATACCACACATAAACGACGGCGTGATTACCGTTTGCAATGGTGGCTTTAGCATCGACAATACCCGCATGACGATTGCCGACAAAGTCAGACGATACAACTTCCGCTGAATCAACGAAGTCAATCTGCTTCTGGTAGGAGGAATCAATCGATACGCGGCGCAGGTAATCATTCAACGCCTCAGCATCAGTGCCCTTTTCCAAGGTTAAGTTCAAAATAGCCATAGAAACATTGGGCGTAGGAACGCGAATGGCGTTACCTGTGAGCTTACCTTCAAGTTCAGGCAGCGCTTTTGCGACCGCTTTTGCCGCACCTGTTTCGGTCAATACCATATTCAGCGCCGCACTACGTCCACGACGGTCGCCTTTGTGGTAATTATCGATCAGGTTTTGGTCATTAGTGTAGGCGTGCACGGTTTCTACGTGCCCTGTCACCACACCATACTCATCATTTAGCGCTTTTAGCACTGGTACGATGGCGTTGGTAGTACAGGAAGCGGCCGACACGATACGGTCATTATCGCCAATTGTTTCATGATTAATGCCGAAAACGATATTTTTGATATCGCCTTTGCCGGGAGCCGTTAATAAAGCTTTCTTCGCCCCCTTGCACTCAAGGTGCTGACCCAAGCCTGCTTCATCGCGCCAGATACCGGTATTATCAACAATCACAGCGTTGTCGATACCGTAAGCAGTGTAATCAATTTCACTCGGTGAGTCGGCGTAAATAACCTGAATCACATTACCATTGACGATAAGTGTACGCGCTTCAACGTCGACGGTAATGGTGCCATCGAACGGCCCATGCACCGAATCGCGACGCAGCAAGCTGGCACGCTTTTCAAGGTCTTTTGCCACATCTCCGCGGCCACGCACAACAATGGCCCGCAAGCGCAACAGATTACCGCCGCCCGCTTTTTCGACCATTACGCGTGCCAACAAACGGCCAATACGGCCAAACCCGTAAAGTACCACGTCTTGAGGCTCGCCCTTACTACCATTCGGCTGAAAGCCATCAATAATCTCAGCAAGCTCTTTACGCAGGAAAGCATCAAGATCACCACCACCCTGGCGCTTAAAGTTAACCGCCAGCTTGCCAACGTCAACATGCGCAGGCCCGAGGTTCAGCTCACTCATCGCTTTTACGATAGGGAACGTATCTTCAACAGATAGCTCAGTGCCTTCAATTTTGCGTACAAAGCGGTGATCTTTGAGGATGCGAATAACTGACCGCTTAATCAGGGAGCGACCGAACATAGTGGCAACAACATTGTTCTGGCGATACAGCTGACCCACCAGCGGAATCATTTGCTCAGCCAGAGCTTCGTTGCTTTGCCATTCCTGAAAAACGTTTTCGAGAGCTTGCTGACTCACGTGCGGCCTCATTGGGTAGTGAAAAGAAATTTCTTGGAACATTATCCTGGGCTTACCAACATGCCGCAATGAATGGATAGTCGCACAACATGTAGGGGTATTACAGAAAAAGCGGATTGACTACAAACCACAATAGTGCATCAAAACCACAAAACTTACTTAACGAGTAGTTGCTTTGCACAGGCCTCTGCCTGAAAGTACTGATCGTGTATGATCCAGATTCCGTTTCAGCACAAAACGATACCGTGACTATGTCCTCTTTCTCTCTGCTCGAACCACCCCAGCCCAAAGGGATTCGCGATACGCTTTACCTGACAGCGCCGCCGGGCAGTGCAACTGCCCTGGCTCTGGCTCAGGTTGCGCTAAGCGCACCATTATTGGTGATTACGCCGAACACTGCCAGTGCGCAGCGCCTGGAACAGGATCTGGCGTTCTATAGCAATGTTCCCGTGCTACCTTTTCCAGATTGGGAAACGCTGCCTTATGACAGCTTCTCCCCGCATCAGGATATCATCTCGTCACGCCTACGCACGCTGCGCTTACTGCAGGATGGCGTTCGCGGCATTGTGCTGGTGCCAATCAATACGCTGATGCAGCGCCTATCTCCCGTATCATACATTGCTGGGCGCGTTATGACGCTAAAAGCGGGCGCTACGCTAAATCGGGAAACATTTCGCGAATCGCTATCGCGGGCGGGTTATCGTGCCGTTGAAACGGTCTACGAGCCTGGCGAATACGCCATGCGCGGCGCAATCATCGACCTTTTCGCCATGGGCATGGATGAACCAATTCGTATCGATTTGTTCGATGACGAAATCGATACGCTACGCCATTTTGACCCTGGCAATCAACGCTCTACCAATAAAGTCGATGTGATTGAGCTACTCCCTGCCCATGAGTACTCACTCAGCCGCAGCGCCATTGCTTGTTTTCGAGAACAGTTTGAAACGCTTTTTGATGTTGATCCACGCCAGTGCCCTCTTTATAACGATGCACTGAAAGCAATTCCCTCCCCGGGTCTAGAGCAATATTTGCCACTGTTCTTCGAAGAAACCGCTTCTTTATTTGAGCATGTTACCGATGACACCCGCGTGGCACTACTGCCTGGGGTATTCGAAGCCGCTGAGCAGCACTGGCAGTCTATTGAGTCACGCTATGAGAATTTAAGGGTTGATCCAACACGCCCTCTGTTACCCCCCGCTCGCGCGTTTATCCCCGTTAATGAGGTTTTTTCAGCGATCAAAGCTCGCCCCCGAATCGAGCTAACCGAAGACAACACGCAACGCCATGCCCTGCAGCCAAAAGCCCAAGCACTCCCCTCGCTGGCTATTAACGCTCGGGCCAAAAACCCCCTTAACGAACTGGCTACTTTTCTGGATGAGCAGCACGCTACAAGGGTACTGTTTGTTGCCGAGTCACGGGGACGCAGAGAAGCGTTGGAAGAAGTACTGGCGCCGCTTAAATTAAACCTGCCCCATATCGACAGCTTCCAGGGCTTTTTAAGCAGTACTGATCACATTGCCATCACTGAGAGCTTGGTAGGTAGCGGCTTGTGGCTTACCGAGCCGAACGTTGCCGTTATCAGCGAGACTGAATTATTTGGCGATGTAGTACGCCAGAGCAGACGGCGAGAAAAGGCCACCGACGACAACGAATTGGCCGTGCGCCATCTATCGGAATTACGAGAAGGCGCACCGGTTGTTCACCAAGCACACGGCGTCGGCCGCTACCTGGGGCTGGAAACCCTTGAAGCTGGCGGTCAAGCTAACGAATTCCTGGCGCTTTCATATGCCGACGGTGCCAAGCTCTATGTCCCAGTCGATAGCTTACACCTTATCTCTCGCTATAGCGGCGCCGATGACGAACTCGCCCCGCTGCACCGACTAGGCTCAGATCAGTGGGAAAAAGCACGCCGTAAAGCGGCTGAGAAAATCCGCGACACTGCCGCCGAGCTGCTCGACATTTATGCTCGGAGAGAGGCCCAGGAAGGGTTCGTTTATGATACGCCGGGCGATGAATATGTTCGCTTCTCTGCCAGCTTCCCGTTTGAAGAAACCCCTGACCAGCAGGCAGCCATTGAAGCAGTAATAAACGACATGATCTCTCCGCAGCCCATGGATCGCGTTGTGTGTGGCGATGTAGGCTTTGGTAAGACCGAAGTCGCCATGCGTGCCGCCTTCCTGGCCGTTCAGACCGGTCGCCAGGTAGTGGTGCTTGTGCCCACCACACTGTTAGCTCGCCAGCACTTTGAAAACTTCCGCGACCGCTTTGCCGACACTGCTGTGAATATTAGCCTTATTTCACGCTTTACCAGCGGCAAAGAAATGACGCAAACCTTGGAAAGCATCAAAAATGGCCAAACCGATATCGTAATCGGCACCCACAAACTGCTATCTAAAAGCGTTGAACTGCCCAAAATGGGGCTTTTAATTATCGATGAAGAGCACCGCTTTGGGGTCGCGCAGAAAGAGAAACTCAAAACGCTGCGCGCCGAAATCGACATTCTGACGCTCACCGCAACACCGATTCCGCGCACCTTGAATATGGCCATGAGCGGCATCCGAGACCTCTCAATTATTGCCACCCCGCCTGCGCGGCGTTTATCGGTTAAAACCTTTGTGCAACAGCGAGATGACAGCGTCATTAAAGAGGCGCTGCTGCGTGAAATATTACGCGGCGGACAAGTCTACTTCTTGCATAACGAAGTTAAAACGATTGAAAACACTGCCCAACAAATCCGCGAACTGGTGCCAGAAGCGCGGGTTGCTGTTGCTCACGGCCAATTACCCGAGCGCAGCCTTGAGCGGGTAATGTCAGACTTCTATCATCGTCGCTTCAATGTGCTAGTGTGCTCTACCATCATCGAAACTGGCATTGATGTGCCCAGCGCCAACACGATTCTGATTGAGCGCGCCGACAAGTTTGGCCTAGCCCAGCTACACCAGCTGCGTGGCCGGGTTGGGCGCAGCCACCATCAAGCATATGCTTACCTACTAACACCTCCCCCCAAGGCAATGACACGGGATGCCGTGAAACGCCTGGAAGCGATTAGTGCTTCTGACGATCTCGGCGCTGGTTTCACTCTAGCAAGCCACGACATGGAAATACGTGGCGCAGGCGAGCTGTTAGGCGACGAGCAGAGCGGCCAAATGGAAACTATCGGCTACACGCTTTACATGGAAATGCTGGATCGTGCCGTAAAGGCGATCCGTGCAGGCAAAACACCTAATATTGATGCCCCCTTCAACACCGGCGTCGAGATTAGCCTCAATCTGCCAGCGTTGATTCCAGATGACTATCTTCACGACGTACAGCAGCGCCTGGTGATGTATAAGCGTATCGCCAATACCCAGAGCGACGCTGAGCTTAAGGAACTACAAGTCGAGCTTATTGATCGCTTTGGACTCCTTCCTCAGCCCTTGAAGAACCTGATACGCCAGACCAGACTCCGCCAGCGCGCTGAACAACTAGGCGTAGCGCGGATTGAAGCCGGTGAAAACCGTGGACGAGTTCTTTTCAACAGCACAACTCAGGTCGACCCATTAACGCTTGTGACCCTCATTCAAAAATCGCCACAGCACTACCGATTGGATGGCTCAGACACTTTACGATTTGAATTCCCAATGGAAACTACCGAACAGCGTTTTGACAAAGTCGAAGCTTTGCTGACAACACTCAATCAAAAAGTAGCGGCGGCGTGAACCTTGGGGCAAACTTGTATGAAAGCCCTACGCACGGCCCTTTAACTGCCGCCCACGACAATGCTAGTTTGCAGTAATGTGGCGCATACATTTATTAGGAACCACCATGAATATTCGTAAGCTATATAACGCCTGGGGCCCGACAAGCTTAGCTGTCTTACTGACAGCAAGTCTCTCCACCCCCATTTATGCACAGCAGTCAACTGACGCGGCTGAAAGCGCTGCCTCTCCTTCAGAAGAGACGCTGACCAGCGCTGACCAACCCGCAGAGCAAAGAGAACTCCCCCGCGGCCATTTTCGCCTTCCTGAAGAAGGCGACATTATTGGAGAACACTACACCGTCGTCGTAGAAGACCCTGAAGATACTCTCATCGATATCGCACGACGCCATAACATTGGCTACGAAGAGATTCGTATGGCCAACCCAGGCGTCAGCATGTGGGTACCTGGGGAAGGCACAGAAATCGTTATACCGGCGCGCTATATTTTACCCCCCGCCCCCCGCGAAGGCGTGGTGGTAAACCTGTCTGAACTGCGGCTTTATTATTATCCAGCTGACAATCCCGGCATTGTTGAAACCTATCCTGTCAGTGTTGGCCGTGAGGAATTTGCTACACCGGTCGGCATTACCCGCACGACAGTGAAGGTAAAAGATCCTGCCTGGGCGCCGCCAGCCTCTATGCGTCGCGAAGCCGCTGCACGTGGCGAGCCAGCACCTTCTATTGTGCCTGCCGGCCCCAACAATCCACTGGGGCGTCACGCTATATTGCTGGCGATGCCTAGCTACCTGATTCATGGCACCAACCGCCCTGAAGGCGTGGGCATGCGAGTTAGCCGCGGCTGCATTCGCATGTACCCTGAAGATATTGAGTCGCTCTATGAGCGCATGCCTAGCGGCACGCAGGTTAACTTGATGGATGCACCGTTTAAAGCAGGCTGGGCAGCAGACGGCACACTATTCGTTCAGTCTTACCCTCAGCTTGAAGAAAACGTTGGCGATTTTGAGCCACTACTCAACGCCATCGAACGAGTAAGCGAACTTGCTGAAGACCAAGCAGAAATTGACTATGCCCAGGTAAAACTTGCGGTGGAAAACCCGGATGGTCGTCTTATAGCGCTTTATGGCCCCCAGGCACCAGCGCCAACGCCTACTGAAGAGCCTGTCGAGCTTGATGGATTATTCGAAGAAATTGAGCTCACCACAGCGACACAAGCCGAGGAAGAGGCATAACCTTAGTCAAAATAAAAAACCCCGCCGAGGCGGGGTTTTTTTACATCTACAGCAACTCTAAGTTATAACACTTAGAGCCCAGGCAGAATTACTTCTGCATGGAACGCTGGAACATGCGGTTCATTTCTTCACGGTTCTGCTGAGACATCTGCAGAGCAGCTTGCGCGTCGCGCTGAGCTTGGTTAGCAGTGTTCATTGCTTGTGAAGCCATGCTACGTGCTTCTGCGGCATCAGCCTGTGCAGATTCAGCAGTCATGCGAACTTCTTCCAGGGCGCTGGTAGAAGCACAGCCAGCCAGAATTGCCAGAGAAGCGGCAGCGGCAGTCATCTTCAGAGCAGTCTTCAGAGTCATAATGTTCTCCTTGAGTCTTCCTTGGGTACAACGTTAAGGGTATGACAAATTTAAGGCTAAAGCGTTAGCTCAATTTTGTCTACCTGCGGTGCAGGTTCTTTACAGCGACTTGTACCATGGCATTACACCAATGCACGCAAGTCAAACGCTGTTTTATAATAGACCACAGCGCTTGTCTATAGCCACGTATTTAAAACCTTTAACTTCCTTCAGCGACATAGCCTATCGGATCACTACGCGAGTGCCAACACCTACCAGCGATGCAACACGCTCAATTTGCTCGTTGGTGACAGCAACACAACCCTGAGTCCAGTGGAAACGGCCATGAATATCTGGATCACCCTCACCAATGCCATGTATGCCAATGGCGCCGCCCAGCGCCGTATTCTGAGGCGGTGAGCCGTGACGCTGATAGTGATCAAAATAAGCATCGTAATCTGCTTGGGAATAAATGCCTTTTTCGAGCGCCATTCGCGCATGAGGTGGCGTAGGATAGTCGATACCAATAAAAATATGCCACTGACTTTCGTAATTAAATCGATTAATTCGAAACTCACCAAGCGGTGTCACGTTATCACCACGGACACGCTGGGTTTTCGCCCCGCCTCGCCCAAGGGATATGGGCGCGTAGTGCTCAACCAATGCATTACCACGGTAGACACTCAACGTGGCGTCTTTGTCATCAATTAACACCCATAGTTCATTACTGTGACGCGGAATACTCGCACGCGAAAGAAGCGTCTCAACCAGATCTGTGGGTTCATAATTATTTAAGGCACCGGAAGCTGCTGCACTGGCCACAGCAGGCCAGCCCAGCGCCAACGCTAAAAAACGGCGACGATCTACAGGCATCATTATCGCTCTCTATACAGGCCAGCATCACCAGCCAACAAAGCATTTGTGGAAGTTGTTATACCTTATTCTCACACCAAATGTCAGCGCTTTCAAAAAAGCCCAATCACCCAGCAATAATTCTACGTAAACATGATGCCAAACAGCTCGCCATGCATTACCACTCTTGGCTAGTTTCACGTAACGCTGCAATATCTCGCTTTGCAGCATGAAGGTTAACTAACAGCTGGTCAGCAACACTCTCTTGACTGCCGACAGCAATCATTGAGGGGTTCTGTACGGTGCGCTTACTGACCCCTTCGTCACTGTGCAGCTTCTCAACGTGTCCTATCAACCAGTGCAACCAGCTATCCGGCTGGTGCAACAAATCTCTTAAGCGTTGCAGTTCAGCAACGGCGGGGCCTTGCTCATTAAGGAGCACTTGCCAGCCATGCTCGTTAAGACGTGCATGCTCGGTCACTTCTTTGAGCAGCGAATTTAATGCCAGTTCAAAGAGCGCCAAAGCGCTCTCTTCAATCGCCATTTGACGAGCCTGAGCATGTTCGTCATCACCTGTTGGAAGACCAACCAAAAGCTCAGCCTGATAAAGCAGTTGGTTGGTACGAGAACGTGGGCTCACTTGCGTTTATCCTCCACGTGCCACTTACCCGCCTCAAACGTCGCTTTCCAGCCGGTTGCTTTGCCTTCTTCATCGGTCATCACGTACTGCTCTTTATTTTTCCGTGAATAGCGAATTTGCGCAGGACGGCCATCCGGGTCTTCGCTGGGCGCCTTTAAGATAAAGTGATACTTTTCCGGCAGTTCGTCGGCGTGGGCTTTTAACTCTTTTACCAGCGGTGGACGAGTTTCACGGTTTTTAGGGAACTTGCTGGCCGCTAAGAACAAGCCGCTGGCACCATCGCGAAGTACGTAGTGATCTTCTACCTTCTGGCAGGCCAGCTCCGGCATGGGAATGGGGTCCATTTTGGGCGGTGCCACTTCACCACTACGAAGCAACTTGCGGGTGTTTTTACATTCACTGTTGGTGCAGCCGAAATATTTGCCGAATCGGCCTGACTTAAGCTGCATCTCAGAACCACACTTATCACATTCGATAATAGGGCCGTCGTAGCCTTTAATTTTAAACTTGCCCGCTTCCACCTCATAACCATCACAATCAGGGCTATTGCCGCAAATATGCAGTTTACGCCCCTCATCGATGAGGTAGTTATCCATGGCAGTTCCACACTTCTGGCAACGACGCTTGGCACGGAGTGCGTTGGTTTCTGCTTCTTCGCCCGCATCTTCTGCAACAGCTTCTTCACCAGGAATTAAATCAATGGTGGTTTTACAGCGCTCTTTGGGCGGCAAGTTATAACCACTGCAACCCAAGAATACACCGGTGGAGGCCGTCCGAATCTGCATTTTACGGCCGCAGCTTGGGCAATCAATATCGGTAGGAACTGGCTGATTAGGGCGCATTCCTTCGTCGCTCTCGGCTTTGCTAAGCTCCTGGCTGAATTCACCATAGAAAGCATCGAGCAAGGCTTGCCAGTTACGCTCACCTTCCGCAACTTCATCCAGGCTATCTTCCATTCGAGCCGTGAACGAATAATCCATCAAATCGGGGAAAGACTCTTTCAGTCGTTCGGTGACAATATCACCCAGCTTTTCAGCGTAGAAGCGGCGATTTTCAAGCTTTACATAGCCACGATCCTGAATCGTGGAAATGATGGCAGCATAGGTAGAAGGACGGCCAATGCCCTGCTTTTCGAGCTCTTTTACTAAGCTGGCTTCCGTGTAACGCGGAGCCGGCTTGGTAAAGTGCTGTTGAGGGTCAAGCTTTTCAAGCGCCATCGCCGTACCCTTCGGTAAATCAGGCAGGCTTTGGTCTTCATTTTTACCCGATGGCTTCATCACCCGCGTGTAACCATCAAACTTGAGCACTCGTCCTTTGGCGCGCAAGTCGTAGCCATCAACCTCAACGCTCAGCGTACTGGAAAGGTACTCAGCAGGCGTCATCTGACAGGCCACAAATTGACGCCAAATCAGCTCGTAGAGGCGCTCTGCGTCGCGCTCCATACCAGAGAGATCGCTTGCCTTGCGCTCAACGCTAGAGGGCCTGATCGCCTCGTGGGCTTCCTGGGCGCTCTCTTTACTGCTGTAGCGATTAGCAGACTCTGGCAAATAGCGTGCACCGTACTCATCACCAATAAACGAGCGAACACTCTCTACCGCATCCTTTGAAAGATTGGTGGAGTCGGTACGCATGTAGGTAATGTAGCCAGCCTCGTAGAGGCGCTGGGCCATGGTCATGGTTTTCTTAACAGAGAACCCTAACCGACCACTGGCAGCCTGCTGCAACGTTGAGGTAATAAACGGCGCGGTAGGTTTGGAGCTTGTCGGTTTGTCTTCACGGGAGGTAATCGCAAGCTTGGCTTTGCGCAGTTGCTCAATGCGTGCCAGCGTGTCCTTTTCAGAGGTAGGACGGAAAGGTTTGCCATCCTGACGCACCAACGCAAACCTGACTAGCTCACCCTCTGGAGAAGCGAGATCTGCATGGACATCCCAAAACTCTTCAGGAATAAACGCACGAATTTCTCGTTCACGCTCAACGATCAGGCGAACCGCGACCGACTGAACACGGCCTGCTGATAAGCCCCGGGCAATCTTGGCCCACAGCAACGGTGAAAGCATAAAACCAACAACACGGTCTAAGAAGCGGCGCGCTTGCTGAGCTTCCACCCGGGGAATATTTAGCGCCCCTGGCGACTTAAACGCATCCTGAATGGCATTTTTGGTTATTTCATTAAATACAACGCGCTTATAGCGGCTGTCATCACCACCAATCGTTTCGCGCAAATGCCAGGCAATTGCTTCCCCTTCGCGGTCCAAATCCGTTGCGAGATAAACAGCATCCGCTTTTTCAGCCAGCTTCTTTAATTCAGAGACGACTTTTTCTTTACCAGGGAGCACTTCATAGCGCGCTTCCCAGCCGTTATCCGGGTCGATGCCCATCCGCCGAATTAACTGATCATGGGCCTTACGTTTTTTATACTCTGCTTTCTCTTCCGCCGACATCTTGCGTGTTGCCGCAGCCTGGCGAGCGCGCTCCTTCGGGTCGGAGGCTGCCTTACCTGAGCCGCTGGTCGGCAGGTCACGGATGTGACCCACGCTCGACTTGACGATGAAATCGTTGCCGAGATACTTATTGATCGTCTTCGCTTTCGCAGGCGACTCGACGATGACCAGTGACTTGCCCATAGTGCTCCACTTTCCTAATGCTCAGGCGCTATCGCCTATGCTCTGAATACGTTGTCGCCTGTCGTTATCACTTGACGACCATGAGAAAAATGCGCCTACCCTACCCCAGGCCCGCAACAAGCGCCAGTAACAAGCGACGCATAAGTAACAAACTATTGCGGAACCACGAGGTGTCTATCCGTATTATTTTTCATAATGAAGTAGCTAGACACTAGACTGCCAATACGCAGACGGCAACCCAAAATAAGCAAACAAAAAAACGCCCCTGTATCAAAACAGGGGCGTAGACAAACGTTACAACACTTAGCGCTTGCGCGGTGGCTTCCTACGCGACGCCGCTCTCGGCTGAGGCTTGTTTGCTTCTTTAGCTGCATCTGCTGCTACATTATTAGAAGCAGGCACCGTTTCGGTAGCAGCACGCTGGGTAGTATCCTTTTCCGTCGATACTTTCTCTGTCGACACGCTTTCAGCTGGAGCGCTTGCAGCGGTTTGCGTATCAATAGCCGCCTTCTGGTCACCTGCTTGCTTAGTGTCAGTAGCTGGTTCGCTCAAGGCTTTTTGTTGAGTAGCTTTTGGTTGAGTAGCTTGCTGCGGCCTCGCCTGATCAAACAGTGTCTTCACCTGTTCAAAACGCTCTGCTGCGTGCTCGGACAACTCACCACTTGCGGCGAACACATGCTCAAGGTGTTCAATATGACCATCGATGTCACTGCTGCTTTGCCCTTTTAATAGCTCGGGCAATGACGATAGCGCTCGCTCACGATCTAATTTCAAGATAAAGAACTGGTCACGCACCAAACGCTTAAATTCACTCAAGGTTGAACCAGGCTCTAGCTCAGCACGGGAAGCACGTAACCGTTTAAAATTGCGCTCATCGGTCGCTGGCGTTCCGCCTAACACATAGATAACCGACCGCATGACCGCCTCGTGGGGGCCACCCTTAGCTATGTTATTGCGCAGCTCATTTTTGCGGTTTTCAACAAAACGTTGGTGCTCTGGCTCAGCTCCAGGACGACGACGATGCACATGGGCATCGCCATACAAACCTACCGCTGCTTGTAATAGAGGCTGCCCGTATATGTCCATAAACAGCCGCTCTATCGTGCTATCGCGCAAATCACGCACGGCATTTAGGTTGGCGACGATTTGATCAGAGCACATCGTTTCTAATGCTTTGAAAACATTATCTTGCCCCACTGGCTGACGATGACTGCGCACTGCTTCAGCCATCACCGGCAACGGAACCGTTAGCGGATTACGATCAGATAGAAGCTTGTAGCCTAACCGGATAGGATGCATACGACGAATCCAGCGTGCGGCCTCTGGCGTCATCACAGCCTGCACCCAGGGTTGAACGTACAACCGATAGAAACCAAGATTGATCTCAGAAATACGTGCAACCGTTGCAAACCGGCGATCATCCTCTGGGATATGCATTACATCCTGATCCAGCTCCTCGAAATTACGCGATGTAAACTCAAGCAAATAATCACGCTCAAGCAACTCCGCATCATCTCGCTCACTGGCATGCGAGACTGTTGTCTCATACAGTCCAGGCGGCATAACGTCGATATAATCCATGTTAGCCGTGAACTCAGCATGCTCCTTGCGCGACACGCTACCGGAAACAAAAATCCCTAAGTGCCCTGTTGTATCGTGCATGCAGTACACGATCGTCTGTTCGTTGGCGATGATATCTTCTTCGCCTTCATATAAATCACGAATCCAACCCAGCGCCTGAGGCGGCGGAGTTATATCGTCACCACGCGAACAGAACACAACAACAGGTGAGCGCACATTGCGCAGATCAATACGGCGACCATCGCGGGTCACTAGCTGAGCCGTCGAGAGGCGATTACCAACAAATAGGTTATCGACAATATATTGAATCTCTTGGCCACCTAACACAACGTGACCACCCCACCAGCGCTCGAACTCTAAATAGCGCTTGGACTCGGTATCGATGTTGTCATACAGGTGGTACTGCTTTTTCCAGTAGGTATTAGCTGGGTTGAGGCGTTCGAAGTTCTGTACTAACCAAGCACCATCAAACAGGCCGTTACCAATGTCGCTAGTTAAAGCAGTAATCCAGCTTCCTCCGGTCATGCCACCGGTGTAGCGCATGGGCGCTTTACCGTGCTCCCCGGCCCAGTAAGACAGTGGCGCACCGGCAATAAGAATCGGACCGAACACATCCGGCTCAAGTGCCGCGGCCATCATTATTTGCCAACCCGCCTGGCAGTTACCCACTACCATTGGTTTTTCAGCTGTTTCCGGATGTAGAGCGATAACATGACGCAAAAACGCGATTTCCGCTTCTACCACATCCTCAACGGTTTGACCCGGCTCGGGAAAAGGCAAAAAACCAATAAAATAGCAGGGGTGACCAGCCTTTAGAGCAACACCAAGCTCACTGTCAGGCTTGAATCCGCCAATACCAGGGCCATGACCTGCCCTGGGGTCTACGACAACAAACGGTCGTTTTGCAGGATCGATTTGAATATGGCTGGGAGGAAGAACTCTCAGCAGCTCATAATTGGTTGGATGTGGAAGCGTGCGTCCATCAATAAGCACCTCTGTATCAAACCCAAGCACGTTCGGCTTAGTTTGCTCCATATGCTCAAGATACTGATTTCCGCGTTCGCGCATAACATCCCAATACAGGACGCTACGCTCAATACTGTCACGCCAATAGCCAGCTGCAGCCCGTCCGAATCCGAACGGATCTACCATGCTAGTAAAGGCCTCGCCGACCGGGAATGGAGCTATTTGATCAGACGCTCCTGGCCACAGGTTTTTCAGCGGGCTGCCCGGCAGCAAAGGATGAGCGAGAAAGTTCATAAATTCTCCCATTGGGCCGATGCAAAGCATCCGTCCCGAAACGTTGTTGCTGCAATGCAATATAGTTTAGGCCACTCGCTGCATAACGTCGATGCTTACCTTTGCAAATTCATCATTGTTGTCATAAAGACGCCGCACATCATCGGTGGTAGCATTTCCAACATAATGTTGAGATTTTGTTTTGTGGCACTTTCTATTCTTCGGAGGGTGTATACCTAGAGGTTGTTATGTCATCCCTTACACTACTCAATCGTTTGACCTTCCGACAATTACAGGTATTCCAGGCAGTCCACCGCCAGCGCTCCTACTCGCGCGCAGCCGAGCAGCTAGGGCTTACACAACCTGCCGTTAGCGCACAAATACGCCAGCTAGAACTCGCCCTTGGTCAACCACTGTTTAAATATGCCGGTAAAACGCTTCACGTGCTACCTGCCGCGGATACCCTAGCGCTCTCAACACGTGAAATTTTCGGACAGCTCTCTAGACTGCAAATGAATCTCTCAGAGATTAATGGCAGCATTAGCGGTGAGCTAAACATCGCGGCAGTCTCCTCCGCCCAATATGTGGTGCCTTATTTATTAGCGCGGTTTCGAGCACGCTATCCCGACGTTCGTATTCGTCTAAAGGTATGCAACCGCAGTCAAGCGCTTGAAAGACTGGCAGAACAAAAAGATGATGTCGTGATTATGGCCATGGTGCCTGAAGACGACGATTTAGTAGTCATGCCCATTCTTGAAAATGAACTTATCGCTCTCGTATGGCCAGACCACCCACTGCTTCACATGAAAGCCCCCACACTAGCCGACTTTGCGCGCCATTATGTCTTGATGCGTGAGCCAGGCTCCGGGGTGCGCATCGCCTTTGAGCAACTGGCTGTTGATCAAGAAATCGGTCTTCCCCACCGCATTGAATTAGGCACTAATGAAGCCATCAAGCAAGGCGTTATGGCCCACCTAGGCGTTGCCGTTTTGCCCCGTTTAGCGGTTCAGCTAGAACTAGAGCAAGGGCTATTATCAGCACTCCCTTTGCCCAACTTTCCCATTCGGCGCTCGTGGTGCACGGTGTATCGTCGCGATCATTTTCCGACACCAGTCGCGGATCTTTTTTTACGCTTCACCCGGGAACACCTGCCAGATTTTGGTCGGCATTTTCAAGCTCCCTCTAGCCCACTGCCCAGCCACGGCGTTTCCTGCCTACCTTTACTATCGATATAGCGGGTCATCGGCTAGCTAGGCTGCCTGTTTAGCGGTTCGATGAAGGAGGCTTAGTGTCTTGTTAACCAACAGATATGTTACATTAGTCTACTACCTACGTATCATTCAGAATCTTCAGGATTTGGCATGTATTCGCGCAGGCGATCCAACTGTCAACGCCATGGCATATAAACGCCATCGCAAGAGCATATGGTTAGACGCCACGACGTTTGGGCATTGCCTGCCGCACAGTAGAGAGGCTCTTTCCTATGAGCAATAACCCAACAACGCGCGTCCCTAGCGGCGAAAAATTCCGCAATGAGCATGGCATGTCGGTCATTAAAGACGGCATGAAACAGCGTAAAGCGTCGCCAGACGAAGCGTCTCCCAGCCTTGACCGCAAACCTAAATGGCTGCGCGCACAGATTCCTGGGGGCGAACGCTTCGAAGCCGTCAAAAAGAATGTCTCTACGCACCGTCTTAGCACTGTCTGTGCAGAGTCGCACTGCCCCAATATGGGCGAATGCTGGAGCAATGGCACCGCCACTATTATGTTAATGGGGTCTGTGTGCACACGTGCCTGCCGTTTCTGCGCAGTGGACACAGGCAACCCAAAAGGCTGGCTGGATCTAGAAGAGCCGGAGAACACCGCAAAATCGGTCGAGCTGATGGGGCTGCGCTACATCGTATTGACCTCCGTTGACCGAGACGATTTGGACGACGGCGGCGCCACGCACTACGCCAACTGCATTAAAGCTATTAAATCTCGCACGCCGGAAGTGGTTGTAGAGGCTTTAACACCCGATTTTGACGCTGATACAGCTGCCATTGAGCGGGTAGTTGATTCGGGATTGGAAGTGTTTGCACAGAATGTAGAGACGGTAGAGCGGCTAACCAGTAAAGTGCGCGACCCACGTGCAGGTTATCGCAAAACGCTAAATGTCTTAGCACATGCCAAGCAGTATCGTCCCGATATAATTACCAAAACAAGCTTGATGCTTGGATTAGGCGAGACGGACGAAGAGATTCTTAAGACCTTTGATGACCTGAGAGAGATTGGCGTTGATATCGTGACGCTTGGGCAATATTTGCGCCCAACCAAAAACCATCTAGCCGTAGAGCGCTGGGTCACCCCAGAAGAGTTTGATCGCTATCGCGTGCTTGGCCTCGAAAAAGGCTTTATGGAGGTGCCGTCTGGGCCGCTAGTACGCTCTAGCTATCGCGCTGACCGTGTTTTTGAGAAAAACAACCTTGGCCTCGCGTCGCCTGCTGCGGTTCCAGGCCATGAGCCTGATGCTAACCGTATTCCTGCGTTTAATGTTGGATAAAGCGTCTAGGCTAGCGGCCTTTTATTGACTATTTTGGCTAGCTCTATTCATTCACTATCTGCACGCAATTGGCACGGCTAATTCAGTTACCACAGTGCCTTGCGTGCAGATAGCTCATGGTTTGATAGGCGATACCGCTACCAACTGACGATCCAACCGCCGGGCTAGTGCAGACGCTAGTTGATCACCGACCTGGTGAACGGCAGGCAGCGCCACTAAATCAGCCAATCGCGTTACCTGCATACCCGCATAGCCACAGGGATTGATACGCCCGAAGGGAGATAAGTCGCCATCTACGTTTAGTGCAACCCCGTGATAACTTGCCCCCCGCCGAATTCTTAACCCAAGCGAGGCGATCTTCGCTTCACCTTGCAGCGTATCAACATAGACGCCAGGTGCATCTGGCTTCGCCCAGGCAGAAACGCCATAAAGCGCAAGTACGTCAATCACTGAATTTTCGAGCGCAGTTACTAGCTGACGAACCCCGATCTTGCCACGGCGAACGTCCAGCAATGGATATAACACAACTTGACCTGGACCATGGTAGGTTACCTGCCCTCCACGATCCGCTTTCACCACAGGGATATCACCAGGCATTAACACATGCTCTGGTTTGCCTGCCTGACCTTGAGTAAAAACGGGATCATGCTCAACTAGCCAGAATTGATCAGGCGTTGTCTCGTCCCGCGTATCAGTGAGTTCGCGCATCGCGCTCCACACCGGCAAATAGGCACGATGGCCAAGCTGGTGCAGCTCAATAAGTTGACTAGCCAAGGTTACACCACCATGTGTACGCGACCTGTCGCCTTCAAGTCATCGAACAGCTGTCGCAGCTGATGCTCGCCAGTGGCCACAATAGTGACACGCACAGATTGAAAACGTCCGTTACGGCTGTCGACGACCTGAAGTGACGTCTCATCAAATTCCGGAGAATGTTTAACAATCACCTGACACACACAGGCTGGAAAATCCTCAGCGGCGTCGCCAACAACTTTCAATGAGTAATCGCAGGGAAAAGTGATTTTAGGTGGCTCATTGACTTGAGGCTGACGTAAATCTCTTAGCCCATTTTTCGCGCCTTTTTTCATAGCTCACCTTTACACGCAATATAGTGATATTTTTGCTCAGGGTACGAATACAGTAAAGCCTTATAAGATTAGTAGCTTAAGCGCAAAAAATTAGAAATCCTGCGCTTAAGCTCGCAGCTACTAATCGGTAAAGCTACTAATCAGTAAAGCTACTCAACAAACCACTGAAGAAACGCCTTACTTGGTCAAATAGGCGCTTAAACAAGCCACCCTCTTCAACACTTTCTAGTGCCACTAGCTGGCGCTCGCCGACCATTTCTTCGCCTAAATATACTTCTAGCGTACCGACATCATCACCTACGGCGATCGGTGCTTGAAGATCCTCATCCAGGTTCAAGCGAGCACGCAACTCTTCGTTGCGGTTGCGCGGAAGCGTCATAAATACTTCGCCGTCAACGCCAACACGCAGTTCATTGATATCTCCCCCCCAAACACGCGGCGTTGCAAGCACTGCACCACGCTCATAGAGCTTCATCGTTTCATAGAAGCGGAAACCGTAACTAAGGAGCTTTTGCGTCTCCTGAGCTCTTGCCTCCTCAGAATTAGTACCCATCACGACTGAAATTAGTCGCATGCCATCACGCTCGGCCGAAGAGACAAGACAGTAACCTGCCTCCGTTGTCCAACCGGTTTTCAGACCATCGACACTCGGGTCACGCCACAGCAAGCGGTTGCGGTTTGTCTGATCGATACCACCAAACGCGAAGTTGCGCTGAGAGTAAATCGTATAGTGCTCGGGGTAATCATTAATAATATGCTGTGACAACAGTGCCATATCACGAGCAGTGGAGTAGTGATTCTCGCCAGGAAGACCTGTCGGGTTTTGGAAATTCGTATTGTGCATCCCTAAGCGCGTAGCATGCTGATTCATCAAATCGGCAAATGGTGCCTCACCACCCGCTAGGTGCTCAGCCATCGCCACGCTAGCATCGTTACCCGATACAATAATAATGCCATGCAGCAGATTATCGACCGAGACCTGGTCGCCTACCTCGATGAACATCTTGGAGCCGCCAGTACGCCAAGCTTTCTCACTGATATTAACCATATCCGTCAAGCTAATTGTACCGCGATCTAACTCACGCTCGACCAGATAGGCGGTCATGAGTTTAGTCAGGCTGGCTGGTGGTAAGCGTTCATCAGAATTATGTTCAGCAAGAATGCGACCGCTGTTGGCATCCATCAGAATCCATGAGCTCGCCGCTAGCTGAGGAGCGGAAGGAATAATCGTTTGCGGCTGTGGTATCACCTGGGCCACGGCCGGTGAAGACACCACAGCAAAAACCGCAAACAAGCAAAGCCCTGCGGTACGGCGAATAGACATCAATACATTCATTTCTTACTTCTCACAACAAAGAAAAAACGTCAACGAAGCACGTTTAATTTAGCTAATAATTGGGGAGAGCTATCTCACGATAAACACTTGTGGAAAGCCCGCCCGACGGAGTTCTTCACGTGCTTGGGTTTCCTGCTTAGGACTCACTGGCCCAACCTGCACACGATGCACGTCTGCATCACTCATCACCCGTACGCTATGCGGCAGCTCACTGACCAAACGTTGCTGCAGCTGCTGGGCTCCTTCTTCACTGCCCAATGCCGCAATTTGTAGATAAATAGCGTCATCTGCTGCCACTGACCGCTGATCAGCCGCATCTCGAACAGGCCGCTCATTCACAGTAGAAGATGGCGAAGGCACCCCATCAACTGGCTGGCGACTTCTACCTTGCTGAGCCAGCCATTGTTCAGGCTCGATCGCCTCGACCCGAACGGATCCCGTACCATTATCTAAAAAGCCTAGCCGTGCAGCCGCTGCATAGGAAAGATCTATTTCACGGTCACTATGAAACGGCCCCCTGTCGTTGACGCGGACAATAACAGATTGACCGCTGTCTAAACTGGTGACACGGGCGAAGGTTGGCAATGGCAGTGAGCGGTGAGCCGCAGACATTTTATACATGTCATAAATCTCACCGTTTGATGTGGCATAGCCATGGAATTTTTCACCGTACCAGGAGGCCGTGCCTTGCTTCACATAGCCCGTTGCATCCGGCAACACATGATAGGTTTCACCCCACACTTCATAACTGGAGCGATTGCCGGAGCGCGATAGCGGTTCTATGCGCGGCTCAGCGTTTGGCACCTTGCTCACATCCGGCGGCTCTAACGGATAGGCATCGCCCGTCATTGCATAGCGCTCTCCCGATGATGCACCACCACTACTTGCTCCACTGCTGGGCGCACCGCTCGTACTCTCAGCAGGCTTACTAGCAGGCTGATTAGCGCTATTTTGTTGAGCTTCATGGCTGGCACAGCCGCTAACCAACGCTATGATGATCACCGCACCACCTATGCCACGAGCCTCAGACAGCACTGTTCTCATAGTTAGCCCTCAACCTGCCGTGCAATCGCCTCTGACAGCTCAGTCACTGCCATCGCATAGAGGTGGCTGTGGTTGTAACGGGTAATAACGTAAAAGTTATACTCCCCCAAGCGATATTGAATACTATCATCGGCAAGCTCGAGCCTTAAAGGCACCACAAGCAGCTCTGAATCCAGCGCATTCTGTGGTTCAATGCCAGCTTCAATCGCTTCAGACACAGTCACTTCAGGCTTACTGGTTTGGTTAATAGGAAGCGTCTCAGGCGCTGAATCAGGGCCATCGGCCTCATGATAAATTGCCCCATCACGCTGCCAACCATGTACCGCAAAGTAGTTCGCCACACTGCCAATAGCATCGACCGGATTCTCCCATAAATCTCGTTTACCATCACCGTCAAAATCGACCGCATAGGCTTGATAACTTGTGGGAATAAACTGGGGATACCCCATTGCGCCGGCATACGAACCATACAGCTCGTCAACCTCAACGCCTTGCTCATGAGCGATTTTCAAAAAAGCCGCCAGTTCGCCGCGAAAAAAACTACCGCGAACAGGATGATTGAAGGCTAATGTTGCTAACGAGTCTAATACGAGGTGGCTGCCTTTATGCTTACCGTAATAGGTTTCAACACCAATAATGGCAGCAATGATCTCTGGCGGGACACCATACACGTCCTCAGCCCGGATAAACGCATCCTCATACTCACTGATGAACTCGGCTCCCTCCTCAATACGTTGCTGGGTTAAAAATATATCCCGATACTCATACCAACGTAAGCGACGTTCAGCCGCGCCTTCCATCGCATCCAAAACAGATTGGCTAAAGTTGGCCTGATTCAGGGCATCAGTTAGCCATTGTCGAGGAATTCCTTGTGCTGTTAACTCGTCAACTAACTGTTGACTACCTTCGTGCTGCTGCGGATCTAAGGGCGACGCGTCATCAGCCCATGCAGCCGTGTAGGAGCACGCCAATAACACAGCTGCCACGCAGCCACTTGCTTTACTTCGGGCCCATTTCATTAACTTACCACTCCTGTGAAAAAGCACCGCTACTTATCTATTCGATACTAGCGCGGCAACAACCGCCGATGGGCATGTATTGACATGAGAATACCGAACCCCGCCAGCAAGGTCACGCTGGAAGTCCCGCCATAGCTCACTAGCGGCAGCGGCACGCCAACAACGGGCAAAATACCACTCACCATGCCGACATTGACAAATACATATATAAAAAATGTCAGGATAATACTGCCTGCAAAAAGTCGCCCAAAAGTGTCCTGGGCAGACGCTGCCAGCCACAGTCCACGTCCCACAATCATGACATACAGAGATAGCAGAACTAGCATTCCCACTAGGCCAAACTCTTCACCTAGCACGGCAATAATAAAATCTGTATGGCGCTCAGGCAGGAATTCTAATTGAGATTGAGTACCCTCAAGCCAGCCCTTCCCCCACAAGCCACCGCTACCTATTGCTGTTGTTGATTGAATAATATTCCAACCCGCTCCTAAGGGGTCACTGTCCGGATCCAGGAACGTTAAAACCCGTTGACGTTGGTAGTTGTGCATATTCATCCATAACACAGGAAGCCCTGCTGCAATTAAGGCGCCAATCAAACCAATCAAGCGCCAGGACAAACCTGCCAGAAGCACAACAATCACCGCCGCACTGGCCACTAAAAGCGACGTTCCAAGGTCCGGCTGAATAGCCGTCAGTACCACCGGCAAGCCGATGATCACCGCACAAACAAAAATATGCTTGAAGCGTGGCGGTAATTGGCAACGATTCAGATAGGCGGCCACCATCAGTGGCACCGCTAGCTTCATCATCTCAGATGGTTGAAATCGAATAACGCCCGGTATTTCAAGCCACCGCTTTGCCCCCATTCCCACATCGCCAGCTATCTCCACTGCCAACAACATAGCTAAGCCCAGACCGTAAGCAAAGGGAGCCCAGCGCAGAAACGTGGAAGGCGACAATTGAGCAATAACCACCATAACCACAATGGCAACACCGAAACGTATCGCTTGCGCAATTACCGTATCAACACGCTGCCCGGAAGCGCTATAAAGCACTAACAAACCGCCCCCCATCAGCAACAACAGCAACCCTAGCAACCACGGGTCCAGGTGAATCCGCTCCCAGATGCTTTTGCGCCTAGCAATACCGCTATCTGGCGGGCGTACGGGATAACGACGTAGTGGGCGAGAGAGAGTTTGCCATGAACTCATTAATTGCCCTCCACTCTGGCGGTATCTTCTACTAGTGCTTCTTTAACTTGCTCAGCGTCTGGCGCATCGTCTCTTAATATCCATGCATCGGTCATCGCACGCGCCAAATGGGCGGCATGTGTACTCCCGCCCCCAGCATTTTCAACAATAACTGAGACCGCAATTTGCGGATCATCGATGGGCGCAAACGCCATAAAAAGAGCGTGATCGCGCAGGCGCTCCTCAAGTTCTGCGGCGTTGTAACGCTGATCTTGGCCAAGCGAGAATACCTGAGCCGTGCCTGATTTCCCCCCCATACGGTACTCTAGCCCCACCCCGGTGCGGCGTGCCGTGCCTTCTCTCCCGCTGAGCACTTTTTCCATGCCGCTGAAAACACGGTCCCACCAATTGTCATTATCCAACTGAATATCGGGCAGCGTATCTGGCAAATCCAGCGCTAAGGGCTCGTCGCCTATTGCTAGCGCAAGGCGTGGTTTTACCCAATGACCGCGATTAGCCAATGTCGCCGTTGCACTCGCTAGCTGTAACGGAGTTACCTGCCAATAACCTTGCCCAATCCCCACCGAGAGTGTTTCACCGGGATACCAAGGTTGATTAAAACGCGCCCGCTTCCAGTCACGAGACGGCATCAGACCGGTACTTTCGCCTTGCACATCATGAGCAACACGTTGGCCAAAACCAAAGTTGGTCATTTGTTCATGCAGGTTATCGATCCCAAGGTCATGGGCTAGAGTGTAGTAATAAGTGTTGTTTGAAACGGCAAGAGACCGCTCCATATCTACCCGGCCGTGCCCCCAGCGTAGCCAATTACGATAGCGACGAGAGTCGTTGGGCAACTGATAAAAACCAGGATCATTAATCGTGCTATCGGGAGTGACAACCCCCTCTACGAGCCCCGCAAGTGCCAAAAAGGGCTTAATGGTTGAACCTGGTGGATAATGGCCACGAATTGCTCGATTAAATAACGGGAGGTCGATATTTTCCTGTAAGCCACGATAAGAAGCGACATCAATTCCCGTTACAAACTGATTACTATCAAAACCAGGCGTCGATACCATGGCCAGGATTTCACCTGTCCCAGGAACGATAGCAACGATAGATCCACGCCGATCATCTAACAGCTCGTAAGCGAGCATTTGCATTGACTTATCAAGCGTTAATGTAAGATTCGCCCCAGGTACCGGATCAGTACGACCCAGCTCTCTGAGTACACGCCCACGTGCGTTCGTTTCAACTTTACGCAGCCCAGCCTGCCCGTGCAGCTCTGTCTCGTAAAATCGCTCAATCCCCGTTTTACCAATAAAGTGCGTTCCCGCATATCGCCCAGCATCTAGGGTTTGCATCTCTTCTGCGTTGATACGTCCGACATAACCCAGCGAATGAGCCATCATTTCGGCATCAGGATAGTAGCGAAGCAGTTGTGCCTCTACTTCGACCCCTGGTAGACGATGTCGATTCACCGCTAGCCGGGCGATTTGATCTTCACTCAAATCGCTCATTAAAAGCGCTGGCTGGAACGGGCGCTGGCGCTGCCGGGAACGGACATTAAACGCTTCAATATCTTCTTCGGGTAGATCTAGAAGCTCAACTAACAACGCCAGCGTTTCATCTAAATCATCAACTCGCTCGCGCACCAATGTGAGGTTATAAGTAGGGCGATTTTCGGCAAGAAGGACGCCGTTGCGGTCGTAAATCAATCCCCGGTTGGGGGGCAGCGGTTCAACACGGACACGGTTTTTTTCAGAGCGAGTACTGTATAAGTCGTGCTGAACGATCTGTAAGTAAGCCAAACGCCCCGTCAGCAGCCCCGTCAAAACGACCACCACTAAGACGGCAAGTAGCGCCCTGACACGAAAAATGCGCAATTCTTGCTCAGGGTTTTTAAGCGTGTCATGGCGCTTAGGCATGGGTAAAGATGACTCTCAAATCAGACAAAAAGCAGTTATCGATGATAGGGATGACCTACTAGCAGGGTCCACGCCCGGTAAAGTTGCTCAGCCAGCATGATGCGTACCAGAGGGTGCGGTAATGTGAGGGGCGATAAAGACCACGCTTTATCAGCCATTGCTGAAAGGGATGGCTCTAAGCCATCAGGCCCTCCCACCAACAGCACTATATCTTTGCCCAACATGCGCCAAGCGTCGGCTTCGTCAGCAAGTTGCTCGGTACTCCAGGTTTTACCCTTAACCTCAAGTGCCACGACATACTCATCGCCACGCAGTTTGTCACGTATACGCTGAGCTTCTTGCGCACGCGCTTTGGCTATATCGGCATTTTTGCCACGCTGACCCAGTGGAATCTCTTCAATTTCAAGCGAAAAGTCTCTAGGCAGCCGTTTGCGGTAGGTTTCAATGCCCTCCTCAACCCAGCCAGGCATTTTGGTGCCCACCGCTAACAGCCGGATCTTCATGACATTGTGGCTCGCTCTTCAAACCGCTTCAGCGACTCACTAATAGCCCCAGCGTCATTAGGCAGGTCTGCCCATAAGCGCTCAAGATCATAGAGGGCTCGAGCTTCAGGCAACATAATATGGACAACTACATCGCCTAAGTCGACCAATACCCAGTCAGCATTATCGCCACCTTCAACCCCACGAGGCGAAAGCCCTGACGCTTTAGCCTTTTCAACAACATTTTGCGCTAAAGCAGCCACGTGGCGAGTAGACGTACCACTGGCGATCAGCATCAAGTCAGTGACTTCAGTCAGCTTGGAAACATCTAACTGCGTAATATCTCGTGCTTTAAGTTCTTCTAGGGCATCAACCGCTAGATTTTTAAGTGTATCGATGTGCATGGCTCCTAAAGGCAACCCCTTGTTGTCGCAAGCTCAGCAAAAGCAAGCTCGGTGATAGTCAGTCAATCAGCCGGCCATTGTAACGGCTTCTTTCCTGACTGCCAGTGCTATTCGCCAGAATGATAGAGGCCATGCCGCAGAATGGCTTCCTCAACGGCCTCAGGCAGTAGATAACGAACGCTTTCGCCCTTTTCTAAACGCTCTCTAATATAAGTAGCCGAAATCGCCATCATGGAGGGCAAAGCCAGCGTCAGAACATTACCATTAGGACTTCGCATCAGTTCATCTACACTATCGACTTCACGATCACCCACCAGTTCCCTTAATGCTTCAGGCCAGCATTCGTTATAGCCAGGTCGAGCGATTACAACGAGATGTGCTAAGGAGAATATCTGATTAACTTTGTACCATTTGGCTAACCGCAGAAAAGCATCGAACCCGATAATCATGACGAGACGCGCACTATCGCCATACGCTTGCCGCAGCTCGGCAAGCGTATCCACACTATAAGAAGGCCCTTCGCGGCGTAGCTCCCGGTCATCAGCCATCACACTAGGCGTGTCGCCAATACCTAGCCTTAACAACTCAAAACGCTGCTCCGGTGATACCTGAGGCGTATCGCGCAGCGGCGGCTGAGGCGCGGGAATCATGTGCAAACGATCCAGCTCAAGGGCTTCACGAACCTCAACGGCACTTCGCAAATGCCCCAGATGCACAGGATCAAAGGTGCCCCCCAGCATGCCTATTCGCATGGGTGTTGAACTCATTGCCTGATTTGCCCATCACCAAAGACGACATATTTTTGCGTTGTAAGCCCTTCTAACCCAACCGGCCCTCGAGCATGTAACTTATCGGTTGAGATACCAATTTCAGCGCCCAGTCCATACTCAAAGCCATCAGCAAAGCGCGTTGAGGCATTTACGATGACTGAGCTTGAGTCGACCTCAGCCATAAAGCGTCTCGCTAGACTGATGTCTTGAGTCACGATGGCGTCAGTATGGTGGGAGCCATATTGCTCGATATGCTGAATCGCCTCATCCATGCCATCAACGACCTTAATCGCTAGAATAGGCGCAAGGTACTCAGCGCCCCAGTCTTCTTCGGTAGCCAACGCCGCTTGGGGCAGCAAAGCTTGTGTACGCTCGCAACCGCGTAGCTCAACATGGTGCTCGGCGTAGGCACGAGCCAACTCTGGCAGCACGATGTCAGCAATCGGCGCATCCACTAGCAGCGTCTCCATCGTATTGCAGGTGCCATAGCGATGCGTTTTGGCGTTCACAGCGATGGCCAACGCTTTAGCGGGATCGGCCGTAGTGTCGATGTAAACGTGACAAACCCCATCGAGGTGTTTAATGACCGGCACCGTTGCTTCCCGGGAGATGCGCTCTATTAGCGACTTTCCACCTCTTGGAATTATGACGTCGACGTACTCGGGCATGCTAATCATCGCACCCACTGCAGCGCGATCAGTGGTGGCAATAACCTGAACGGATTCAGCTGGCAAGCCAACCTCAGCTAGCCCCTCCTGAATACAACTGCTAATCGCCGCATTTGACGCACTGGCCTCAGAACCGCCGCGTAGTAAGCAAGCATTACCCGATTTTAAGCACAGGCTTGCTGCCTCAAGGGTAACGTTGGGACGAGATTCATAAATAATGCCAATAACCCCAAGTGGCACACGCATTTTGCCAACTTGAATGCCGCTTGGGCGGTAGCGCATATCGTCAATTTCGCCAACGGGGTCTGGCAATGCAGCCACTTGGAGAAGGCCTTCAACCATGGCATCAATTCGCCCATCATTAAGCGCCAGACGATCGAGCAAGGCAGTGTCTAAGCCACTTTCTTTGCCACGCTGCAAATCAAGCGCATTCGCTTCTAGTATTAATTGCCTAGATGCCGTCAGGCGTGATGCCATTGCTTCAAGCGCACGGTTTTTTAATCCCGTATCAGCGCGGCGCAACTCTCGAGCAGCCGCCCTAGCGCCTTGACCAAGCACCTGGATATAAGCGGGCACATCCCCCGCAGCTAATTGCTGTAGGGCTACGTTTTGGCGTGCGTTTGAACCGCTCATACTTTCTCCCTGTCTTATCGCCTATGCAAGGCAAATTGCATTCTATGGTAGTGGTACTAGGTGTTTGGCAGTATGTTACGCCATTAGAGCGTTATACTGATGCTGTTAATGATTACATTTCGATGCCCACGCCTAGTCAAAGTGTTGCATGGGCAACCCTGAATTAAAGGTGAATAGTAAGCCACCATGCAAAGCAAGTACAAAATACGCCTACTGAGAGCTAACTTGTTCGCAGCGGCGTTAGCATTAGCGTACTGGACATTTATGGCGCAGCCAGTGGCCGCGCTAGTACTCTGGTTGTCTGTAGGCTGGCTTTTTGTTACTGCGCTATTGCTCGATTTTAGCCATCGTCGTTCTAAAGCCCTACCTTGGCAAGTAATCACCGGGGCGCTACTGTTGGGGCTGATTGCCGTGGCTCCAGAACGCCATAGCTTTTTAATATGGGCTTGGGCGGCAATGTTCATGCTGCCTCAGCAACGCTGGGTGGCCGTATTCAATACCTTCGCTGCGTTGATTAGCTGGTCATTAATTGCCCCTCTTCTTAGCTTACCCGAAGCGCTACTACTGTTGGCGACATTAATCACGCTAGGCGTACTATCCAGTGCCAAAGCGTGCCAGTTAATCGATATTAACGGCTCCATTCGCAAACGCCTTAGGCTAATCCCCGGGCTAAATCTATGGCCAAGCGGACAGCTGCTGAGAGACCTGAGCCGTGAACAGACCCGCTCTGAACGTGAAGCCATCTATGCAGAGTTATTAATTATTCAAGTTAAACGCCATCAGCTTTGGTCGACGGCGCAAAAATTATGCAACCTCATATACAGCTTCGAACACGTTTATCGGTTAAATAATCAGACGCTTGCCGCTTTGATGTTGTCACATAATGCCAAAGAAGCCGCCCATCGCCGCAAGCTTCTCTGTGCAGGCCTCCCAGAAACACAGCACTCCCACCACCTACCACTCATGGATATAGAGCTATCACGCCTATCCGTCGAGGCGTTAGTTCAGCTCCCGCTTCAACAACGGAAAGCTAACGATGATTGATCAACCGCGGCAAAGACACCTGATGACGTTTGCTTACACCGTCAGTGTGATTCTAGTAGCAGGGTACACATTCTGGCTTTATAGCATGGGAAATTATCATGACCTCTTAGTGCCCATGTTTGTGACACTGCTGCTACTTACTGCGTTGTTAATGCACCATAGCGAAGCGTTAAACCCTGTTGTTCCCCGCGCTATTTTGTTGGGCAGCAGTTATGTGATTACCCTGGCCGCTTTCTACCATAACCCTAGCACCTCGACGATTTGGATCGGACTGCCCACAGCCGCTGCCTTTTTTTTACTACCGCTATCGAGCGCTTTATTACTAACGGTATTGTCCAGCCCCCTGTGGTGGCTACTAACCCGTCACAGCGATGCAGCCTCAGAGACAGTGATTGCTTATATCGCGCTCACCCTGCTGATGGCCCTACCGCCATGGGAGCACGCACGCCAGAGAGCATTGTTGAGGGCAACAGACCCCAACGACAATGATTGCAATGCCTACCATATTGATACGCTTAAAGAGCGACTACACAATGAGTTCCTGCGCGCCGCAATGCTTAACAAACGCTTGGCGGTCTTAGTGATGCATTTACCCCAGCTTGATATGGCGGAAGAACAGTTTGGTTCACGTGCAAAGACAGCGCTGCTAGGGGCTCTTTGTAATGAAGTAAATAGCCGTTGTCGCGACCACGACCTGTTAGGCCGAGCAGATAACGCTACGTTCTGGCTAGTGCTGCCTGACACAAGTGAGAGCGGTGCCATGTTGGTGCGCGAGCGGCTTCAACGCGCATTATCCCAACGTGTTCTAGTGGAAACTGGGCAGCTAGAAACCCGTATTGCTGTTTGCCTGCCATGCCGAAATGAGAGCTTTGAACGCTATATCAGTCGCTTGGAAGCTCGTGCCAACGCATTATCTATAGCCTAATGCGGATCCAATGGAGCAGTATTTTTCATGGCTGATACACTTTTTGCCCTGTCACTTTCGCCAGCCATGTTATTACTGTTGGTGGCACTAATTTCACTGTTTGAATCCCTTGCGCTCGTTGGCTTACTGGTCCCTGGTGTTGTGTTGATTACCGCTGCTTCGTCCGTAGCGGGGCATGAAGCCATTGACCTGCCATGGCTAATCGGCGCTGCGTTAATAGGCGCCATTTTGGGGGATAGCATTAGCTACCTGCTCGGCTACCACCATCGTGAGCAGGTCACTAATCGCTGGCCTTTATCCATGCATCCAGAATGGCTGGAACGCGGCGCACGTTTTTTTAACCGTTATGGTGTCCATTCCGTCTTTATTGGCCGATTCGTAGGCCCAGTCCGCCCAATTATTCCGCTTATTGCAGGTATGATGCGGATGCCAAAGCGCACTTTTTTGTGGGCCAACGTCACCTCCGCAGTCCTGTGGGCTCCCGCTTATGTGTTGCCTGGCTACTTATTAGGAAGAACCTGGCAACAGCACCTCAATCTCCCCCAAAATATAGAAACAGCAATCATTACATTAAGCGCCAGCATCGTCGTGCTGGCAGTGATTTTTTCCTGGGGAAGAGCCCAGGTTGGACGCCACGGATTCATTTACTTAGCGACAGCACGCCTTATTCGCCGTACCCCCTTTATGCGTCGGTCGTGGCTCTCAATGAGCCTTAACGATGAAGTGCCGCTAGCCTCGTTACTGCTGTTTTTGATCACACTGGCAGGTGTCTCAGCCTGGACCCTGCTAGTCATCCACCATCAAGGCCCACTAGCGCTAGACCTACAAGCACAGCGGCTGTTTAGCTGGTTAACCAATGAACCACTTCAGTTAACCAGCCTAGTTTTGGCTAAAATAGGGGATGCACTTGGGGTTAGCGCACTGCTTCTGCCTTTGGCAGTTTGGCTTATACACCATAAACGCATGGATGTTCTCTGCCATTGGGTCTTTGCTATCGGTGGCGTTGCGCTACTTAATACGGTCGGAAAAATGGTTTTTGAACGTACTCGGCCAGCAACACCAGAGCACTTAATTGGCTCATTTTCATATCCAAGTGCACACACTTCCACGACGGTTGTTATTGTGGGGCTAGCTGCGGCTTTCATTGCAGCAGAATTGCACCGCAAACAACGCGTTTGGATTTATTGGCTGGCTATTGTCTTAGCAACTCCCATGGCGTTATCGCGCTTGATATTAGGCGTTCATTGGCTAAGTGACCTCATCGGCGGTGCGCTCTTAGGTTTACTGATATGCGCCCTCACTCGGCTGAATTGGCAGCGGCGCGTTAGAGCTCCGCTACCTCCTTGCCCATGGGGCAGACTCGTGGCTTCCACCACCGCGCTGCTAATTTTGCGGATTATGCTGATGCCACCTGTCTAGCCATTCGCGGTTATCCCAGGGCCAGCCAGATTCCCACTCCAATCATTAATGTCCCGGCAATTCGATTAAGTAACCTTACATTGCCGCTTTTGCCCAGCACTTTGCGCAACGTTTTTCCCCCAGTGGCATACACCAGCATACTGGCAAACTCGATTACTAAAATAACCGCAATCAGCAGGCTTAACTGAGGCGCAAGGGCTCGACTACTATCTAAAAACGGCGGCAACAGCACCATGAAAAAGGCCCAGCCTTTAGGATTGGCCACTGCCGTGACTAACCCCTGAGTGGCCAACTGCACTCGTCCTGCAGCAGGTCCGGCATTAAGCTCGGCAGGAATAGCCATGCGCCCTCTAGAGCGCCACATCATAACGCCCAAATAAGCTAGGTAAGCGCCGCCTACCCATTTAAACGCAATGAACAGCTCGGGCTGACGTAGCATTAACGCGGCCACACCAGCGCCGGCAGCGGCTGCCACAATACCTACACCAACTAACTCCCCTACCATCATCCACAGTGTTCGCTTCACTCCCTGAGTCATCCCCAGCACCATGGCCAGCGTCATACACATCCCCGGCGTTAGTGAAACGAATAAAAAAGTGGGTACAAACACTGACAGCGTCGCCCATGACATCATCATTGCTCTTCCGTGTTGTTTACGTCGTTATCTGTATCGCGTGAGGTAGTTTCATAGCCCTCTCCCCAACGCGGTACCAGACGATGGGTGATACCTAGCTGATTGAGTATTCGGGCGACCACAAAGTCGATCAAATCTTCTATCCGTTCTGGGCGATGATAAAAACCTGGAGCCGCAGGTAAAATCACGACCCCCAAGCGGCTTAGCGCCAGCATGTGCTCTAAGTGAATGGGCGAAAATGGACTCTCACGCGGCACCATGACTAGTGTCCGCCGCTCTTTTATAGCAACGTCAGCGGCACGCTCAATTAAGTTGTTGCTCGCGCCTGTTGCAACGGCAGACAACGTACCGGTAGAGCAGGGACAAATCACCATCGCAGAGGGAGCCCCAGACCCCGATGCAACGGGCGCCATCCAGTCTTCACGACCAAAACAGCGGATTTGACCGGGCTTGGCACCACTCTGCTCAGTAAGCGCCTCGACTAAGCGCTTTGGCTGGGCAGGTAACGACACATCCGTCTCAGTGGCAATGACCATGTGCGCCGCTTTTGAAATCATCACCCATACTTCATGCCCAGAGGCCACCAATACATCGATCAAGCGCAGGCCATATTGCGCCCCCGAAGCACCTGTCAGCGCCACTGTCACCGGAGGTTTAAAATCTGTCACTTAGCTTGCTCCTTGGCAGACAGCGCACTCAATAGACGCTGGTGAACGCCCTCGAAACCGCCATTGGACATTACAACAATACGGTCGAGCGGAGTCGCTTGAGCCACAACCGCATTAACAAGTGCATTAATATCGCTATATAACTCGGTATGTTCGCCTTGCTCAGCCACTAACGTCTCCATGGACCAGTCAAGCCCTGCTGGTTGAAACCAGAACACTGCATCCGCTTCGGCAACGCTCTCGTTTAGTCGAGCACGTAGAGCGCCTAAACGCATGGTGTTGGAGCGCGGCTCAATCACTGCGAGCAGCCGCCCTTTTGTGGTGGCAGCTCGCAGCCCTTTTAAGGTCGCTGCAATCGCAGTTGGATGATGAGCAAAATCATCGATGACTTGCACACCGTCCACTTCACCAATGATTTCCTGACGTCGACGGGGCGTCTTAAAACGCGCCAGAGCCGCACAAGCGCGAGCGAGATTCACACCGCAACGGCTCGCTGCAGCAAGTGCCGCAAGTGCATTGCGCGCGTTGTGCTCACCGGTTAACGACCACTCGACCACGCCGTCCTCTTCGCTGTTTTCCCCAATGTGGAGTACCTGAAAGCGACTACCATCTTCACGCTCCAAACGCAGCTGCCACTCGCTGCTGGCTAACGTGCCGAAATGCTCGACCGACGACCACGCTCCCATTTCCAGAACACGCTCCAGCGCTGGCTGTTGATCAGCAACCAGCAAGCAGCCTTGGCTCGGCACAGTTCGCACCAAATGGTGAAACTGGCGTTCAATCGCCGCAAGGTCAGGGAATATATCGGCATGGTCAAACTCCAAGTTATTCATCACCGCAATTTGGGGGCGGTAGTGAACAAACTTAGAGCGCTTGTCAAAGAACGCCGTATCGTACTCGTCAGCCTCGACAATAAAGGGACTGTCGTGATGGCCTAAGCGTGCCGACACGCCAAAATTACGCGGCACGCCGCCAATCAAAAATCCAGGCGTTAAGCCAGCGCTTTCCAATAGCCATGCCAAAAGGCTGGCAGTGGTGGTCTTACCGTGAGTACCTGCAACGGCAATGACTTGCCTGCCAGGCAGTACATGTTCAGCCAACCACTGAGCGCCAGAAGTATAGGGCAAACCGCTATTTAGCAACGCCTCGACTTCGGGATTACCCCGCGATAGCGCATTACCGACAATGATAAGGTCAGGTTGCTCAGCAAGGTTTTCAGCGCGATACCCTTCCATCAAGGTGATCCCGGCCTCTTCCAACTGGGTACTCATGGGAGGATACACATTCGTATCTGAGCCGCTCACCTGATGCCCTAACTCCCGCGCCAGCAAAGCCAGGCTGCCCATAAAAGTGCCGCAGATACCCATAATATGCAGACGCATAGGTGAAGCGCTCCTTACTTAACCAGTTAACTAAGCTGCTGAGACTAGCATGCAACGTTAACTGGCTCATCTAGTTCAAGGCAGGTCTGGACTTTAAAACTAGCGCCAAGGCTCGTTCAGAAGTGACAAAACGCCCAGTTTGATGCAGGATGCGGCTACCTTTTTGCTCATGATCTGTTAGACACGATCATTCATACATATCCTATCGCTGACCAGTGTCAGTGCTAACGAGGGAGCTTACGATGCGCGTTTTAATTCGCTATTTCTTCAGAGGTGTTCGCCTTATTCTAGCCCCCGTCATGTTGATCTCTGAGAAGCTTTCAACCCCAAAAGCGGTAGAGCGTACCGAGCAAGAGCAAGCCAAGGTCGATGCTGCCTGTGAACACTTAGCCCTCTACCAGTTTCGGACGTGCCCTTTCTGCATCAAAGTACGCAAAGAGATCGCCCGCCTGGGTCTTAAGATTGAACTGCGCGATGCCCAGCTAGATCCAGCCCATAAAAAAGCTCTTCAAGAAGGCGGTGGCAAGGTGAAAGTTCCTTGTTTAAAAATCAACCATGAAGACGGCCGTGAAGAGTGGCTCTACGAGTCAGATGCCATTAACCGCTGGTTGCACCAACATTTCGCTTAAAAATACCTTTATACAGATGCCGCTATTGAGCAGAAGCGCCTAATAGCGGCTCACACCCCCTACACCTTCGTCTAACCTCCTTTCCTCTTAATGCCGTGCCCAGCCCTGTCATTCAGCAGATGAATGATACCTCTCATTATTTCGATTGTATGACGTGCCTCCCTCTCTCTATGTTTACAGAGAACACAATATCGTTAGAACAGCTTACAAGCTGACCGTGTCTGTTTTGCTGGCTTGCAAACGCAACCAGTTTTAAAACGCTCCGTTTTAAAACACCCTGGCGTTAACCAGCAAAGTGAACAACAAACAATACAAAGGGAAACATTATGACGTTCAAGAAAACGCTACTGGCTTCTGTTATTGGTGCTGTGGTTGCAGGCACGACGATGCTACCCATGACCGCAAGCGCAGAAACCCTGCGCATTGGTTACTCTGCCGATCCAGAAACTCTCGATATCCACGAGCAGTTATCTGGTGGCATGTTGCGCCTTTCACACTTAGCGTTTGACCCACTGGTACGTTGGACAAAGGATTTTCAGTTTGAGCCGCGTCTGGCGACCGAGTGGGAACAGGTAGACGAAACCACAACACGCATGACGCTGCGTGAAGGCGTCAAGTTCCACTCTGGTAACGCGTTCACCGCCAAAGACGTGGTATGGACCATTGAGCGTCTCAAAGAGAGCCCCGATTATCGCGCTATTTTCGAGCCTATCGCAGGCGCCGAAGCAGTTGACGATTACACTGTCGAAATTACCACCACTGAGCCCTACCCACTACTGCTCAACCTTGCGACTTACATTTTCCCTATGGATAGCGAGTTCTACTCGGGGGAAACGGAAAGCGGCAATGCAAAAGCAGAAATCGTAAAAGCGGGCAACTCATTCGCATCGCGTAATGCATCGGGCACAGGCCCATTTATTATCACTGAACGCCGCCAAGGTGTCCGCGTTGATTTTGAACGCTTTGAAGATTACTGGGATACCGAAAGCGAAGGTAACGTTTCTAAAATTGTGCTGACGCCTATTGCTGAGAATGCCTCACGCGTGGCGGCACTGCTGTCAGGCGGCGTTGACTTTATTGATGCCGTACCGCCCAACGATCTGGACCGTGTTCGCGAAGCCGATAACGCCAACCTAGTAGAAGTGGATGGTACGCGCATCATCGGCTTCCAAATGAACGAAGAGCGCGTTGAAGCCTTCCAGGATGCGCGTGTGCGTCAAGCCGTTGACCTGGCGATTAACCAAGAGGGTATTGCCGACCGCTTAATGCGCGGTTTCGCCACGCCTGCAAGCCAGTTCTCTCCCGAAGGCTATTCAGGCCACAACCCTGACTTAGTGCCTCGTTATGACATTGAACGTGCCAAAGAGCTGATGGCAGAAGCGGGCTACGAGGAAGGGTTCAGCGTTGACATGATCGCGCCCAATAACCGCTATGTGAACGATGCCCAGATCGCTCAAGCAGTGGCAAATATGCTGGCACAAATTAACATTAACGTTAATCTGCGCACCATGCCCCTCGCTCAATACTGGCCTGAGTATGATGAGCGCGCTTCCGACATGGCGATGATTGGCTGGCACGCTGATACCGAAGACACCGCCAACTTCTTCCAGTACCTCTCTTTCTGTATTGATGAAGAGACTGGCGCTGGCCAGTACAACTACGGCAGCTACTGCAACGAAGAAATCGACGCACTTGTGACTGCGGCAGATAGCGAAACCGATCTCGAAAAACGCAATGAAATGCTGCGTGAAGCCGAAGCCATGCTTTATGAAGACGTGGGCTACATCACGCTGCATTGGCAGAACCTTGCCTACGGTGCAGCTAACGGCGTTGATATCGAGCCAGTTGTTAACGCCCTAGACTTCCCCTATCTAGGTGATCTGGTAATTAGCCGCTAATTACCACACTTACTTTCACACCTGCAAGGATGCTTCGTTCCCCAACGCCTTGGGGGACGAAGCGTTGTATGTGGTTAACAGCCTCATCATAGGCATCGCCCTAACTTGCAATTAACGCTCTATTAAACCTATTACATAGGTGGCGTACGCCATGATTGCTTTTTTAATCAAGCGCCTGATGCACGCGATATTGGTGATGTTTGTCATCAGTGTACTGGCCTTCGCCATCCAGGATAACCTGGGTGACCCTGTACAACAGATGGTCGGTCAGTCGGTTCCCGAAAGCGAACGTGAAGCCATTCGCGAGCGCTTGGGCTTAAATGATCCGTTTTTAGTTCAGTATGTACGCTTTGCGAAAAACGCCGTTCAAGGCGATTTTGGCGACTCTTATTTTTATCGTGAACCTGCGCTGGAGGTTATCGCCCGGCATTTGCCTGCAACGCTCGAACTGGTGTTCGCAGCCACGCTGATTATTGTGCTTTTCTCAGTACCGATTGGCGTTTATAGCGCGATAAAACCTCGCTCACCTATATCACGTTTTTTTATGGGGGCTTCGATCATCGGCATTTCGATACCGGTGTTTTTGACCGCCATCTTATTGATTCAGATTTTTGCGATTGGCATCACTATCACGCCGTTTCCTGAAAGTACCAGCTGGGGAGCTTGGCTCAATGGTCTGCTATCGACAGAGGGCAATATGCCGTCGTTTGGTCGCGGCTATGATTTAGTGCATGTGGTAGGCCACTGGGACACTAACTTAGCCACCTGGAGTGGTTTACAGCACCTAGCGTTGCCCGCGATTTCATTGGCATCAATTATGTTACCGCTGTTTATCCGCCTGATTCGTGCGGAAATGATGGAAGTGCTGCAATCAGAGTACGTGAAATACGCCCGCGCCAAAGGTATTTCAATGCGACGCGTTTACTTTGTACACGCGCTCAAAAACACCATGCTGCCGGTTATCACCGTTGGTGGCGTACAGATAGGCACCATGGTGGCTTACACCATTTTGACCGAAACCGTTTTCCAGTGGCCGGGCATGGGACTGATGTTTCTTGATGCCATTAATCGTGCCGATATACCGCTGATTGTTACCTACCTGATGATTGTCGGCGTCATTTTCGTGGTGACGAACACCATTGTGGATTTGATCTACGGCTTCGTTAACCCCACCGTAAAACTGACAGGTAAGCCCGCATGACAACGCCCACAACAACGACTGCACCTAGCCGCTGGGAACGCCTGCGCGACTCCTACTTATGGTACAGCTTTAAACGCGACCGCACGGCTCAACTGTGCCTCGCGATGTTTATTTGCCTAGTTATTGCAGCGTTTTCAGCGCCATTGCTAGCCCCTACCGACCCTTATGATCTGGCTCAAATCGACATTATGTCGTCCGAACTGCCTCCCTTTTGGATTGAGGGTGCCGATGAGCGTTATAGCTTAGGCACCGACGCTCAAGGGCGCGATTTATGGTCGATTATTCTCTACGGCACTCGCGTATCGCTACTAATTGGCTTTGGCGCGGTCATTCTTCAAGCGCTGCTCGGTGTAACGTTCGGCCTAATGGCAGGCTATCTCGGCGGCCGCGTCGATGCGTTGTTAATGCGCTTGGCCGATATCCAGCTGTCATTTTCTACCCTGATGGTCGCTATCGTGGTGGGCGCTCTAGTGAAAGCCACCATGGGCAGCGCGTTTTACAGCCAATATGCCGTGCTCATGCTTATTTTGATTATCGGGTTAGCCGAATGGCCGCAGTATGCACGCACGGTGCGCGCTTCAGTACTGGCTGAGAAAAACAAAGAGTATGTTGATGCCGCACGCGTCATGGGTCTACGTAGCAAACGCATCATGTTCCGCCATGTGCTGCCTAATACCATGTCACCGATTTTTGTTATCTCAACGGTGCAAATTGCCAACGCGATTATCTCAGAGGCTGCGCTGTCATTTTTAGGCTTGGGAATGCCGGAAACCCACCCGTCGCTTGGTTCACTCATTAAATCGGGCTTTGATTATATCCAATCAGGGTCTTGGTGGATCACCCTGATTCCTGGAGCAGTACTCATTGTGCTGGTGCTGTCTATCAATCTATTGGGCGATTGGCTACGTGATGTCATGAACCCACGACTCTATAAAGGCTGAGGACACCATGGCACTACTTGAAGTCTCTCAACTCGATGTACGTTTTGCCCTTCGCCAAGGTGAAGTGCGCGCTCTACGCGATGTCAATTTCACCCTGGAGCGCGGCGAGCGCTTAGGCATCGTAGGCGAATCTGGCGCGGGTAAATCTGTGGCCGCCTTCTCGCTACTTAACCTAATCGCCAAACCCGGCTTTATAGCGGGTGGCAGCATAACGTTTGAAGGTCAGACGCTTAACGCCATGTCTGAGCGCGGCCTGCGCAAAATACGCGGCAACCGCATCTCGATGATCTTCCAAGATCCGATGATGACACTAAATCCCGTGCTCTCGATTGGTGAGCAGATGGTCGAGTGCTTAAAAGCCCACCGACGCATCTCCACCAAAGAAGCCCGAGCGATTGCCCTGGATAAGCTGCAGCAGGTACAAATCCCCTCGCCAGAAACACGCTTGGATCAGTACCCTCATGAGCTTTCCGGCGGTATGCGTCAGCGTATTATTATCGCCATCGCCCTACTGCTCGATCCCGATATTATCATTGCCGATGAACCGACTACCGCCCTGGACGTGACCATCCAAGCGGAAATCATGGCGCTGTTGCTTGAGCTATGCGAACAGCACAACGTGGGTCTGATTCTCATCACCCACGACCTGGGGGTAGTGAGTCAAGTCACCCAACGCATGCTGGTTATGTACGCCGGTCGCGTTATTGAGCAAGGCCTCACACGGGAAATCATCAACGATCCTCAGCACCCCTATACCCAAGGGCTGATCAACGCGTTACCGCAAATGGCGACCCCAGGTGAAAAGCTCAACCAGATCCGTGGCAGCATGCCATCACTCTCCAACTTACCTGGCGGCTGCGCGTTTCACTCTCGCTGCGACTTCATCAATAGGGCAGATGGTCAACCACGCCCTGCCTGCACCCAGCAAGTGCCTGAATTTGTCGAATCCGGCAATTGCCGTGTCGCCTGCCATATGGTGGCTGAAATGCTTGAAGATCGTCGCCTGAAGGAGGAAACGTCATGAGTGCTCAGGTCGAAACTCGCAACGCTACGCCCACGCAAAATGAAGAGAGCAGCGAATCGTTGCTACAAATTCGTGGCCTTAAGAAGCGCTTTTCATTATCAGGGGATTTTTTGGAGCAGCTGCGCTTTAAAGGCGGCAGACTAGTGCGTCACCAAGAGCATGTTCACGCCATTAATGGTGTTAACCTTGATATTAAACGCGGCGAAGCGCTGTGCGTGGTGGGTGAATCTGGCTGCGGTAAGTCCACCGTAGCACGCACGGTAATGGGCTTACTCACCCCCACAGAGGGTGAGATTCGCTATGACGGGCAACGCATTGATAATTTGAGCTCTCGCCAGCTGCTACCTTACCGTAAGCGCATGCAGATGATTTTCCAAAATCCTTATGCCTCGCTTAATCCACGTATGACGATTCAGCAAACGCTGGAAGAGCCGCTACGCTTGCACCACCCAGACTGGAACCGTGACAAGATACTCGACAAGGTCAAGGACGTTATGGGTTCAGTGGGGATAGATCCCGACTGGGGCAAGCGCTTTGGGCATGAGTTTTCCGGTGGTCAGCGCCAGCGTATCGCCATAGCACGCGCCCTAGCCGTTGACCCTGAGTTTATTGTTGCCGACGAGCCCATATCGGCACTGGATGTCTCCATTCAGGCACAAGTACTCAACCTGCTGATGGAAGCGCAACAAGCGCGTAACCTGACCTATCTATTTATCACTCACGATTTGGCAGTGGTCGAGCACTTTGGCACCCGCGTAGCGGTGATGTACTTAGGCACGGTGTGTGAAGTGGCCACAACGGCAACGCTATTTGCTAAACCGCGCCACCCCTATACCCAAGCGCTACTATCCGCGATTCCCCGCTTAAAAGATGACCGCCCCCAGCATATTCGTCTTACCGGAGAAGTGCCCACGCCGGTCAACTTACCGAGCGGTTGTGTCTTCCATGGCCGTTGCCCTCATGCCAACGCCCGCTGCCATCAGGAAATCCCGACCCTGCAAACACAGGGTGACGGCACTCGCGTTGCGTGCCACGCTGTTGAAGAAGGCCGGCTATGACGCCAATTTTAACGACAGCATCACGTTTGGCAGGACGACGAGGTAAGGCATGGAAATTCGCTGGCTAGAAGACTTTATCGCCCTGGCCAGAACGCGACACTTCTCTCGCGCAGCGGATGAACAGCACGTCACGCAGCCCACCTTTTCCCGGCGCATTAAATTGCTAGAGGAAGAGATGGGCGTGACGCTGATCAACCGACAGACGTTGCCACTTTCGCTAACCCCGGCGGGAGAGGAGTTCCTGACACTGTGCGAACAGGTAACTGATCGTGTGCGCTTAACCCGTGACCGCGTGCGAGAAATCAGCGCCGGACAGCAGCGCCGTATCATGGTGGCTGCTCCACAGAGCCTACTCCCGCAGTTTTTGCCAGAATGGCTTGCTGCTACGGGTTGGCAGGAGCGCATACAGCCCTATTTGCGAGCAACCGGGTGGGCGGCTAGCGACTATTTTCAAGCGCTTGGCCGAGCAGAGTGCGATCTTGCTATCTGCTATTGGCCAATCGGACGTTGCGA
This sequence comes from Vreelandella venusta, assembly GCF_007989605.1. Lineage (GTDB taxonomy): Bacteria > Pseudomonadota > Gammaproteobacteria > Pseudomonadales > Halomonadaceae > Vreelandella > Vreelandella venusta. The sequence goes on from NZ_BJUL01000007.1 coordinate 117,062, forward strand.
TTTAGACATTGATACCAGTGCCTGCACGTATCGGGTGATTGGCCACGAGCGCTTGATTCCTGTCACAGGCCTGGATGCGAATGGCACACCTTGCGCGTTACTCCCCGGCTCACGCCAACACCCCACACCCTGCCTGGCTTATCCAAAGCGCGGCTTATTGGGCTCAGCGGTAAAAGCGCACCTCGCCCGCTTACCGCAAAGCACCTATCTCACGGCGCAAAGTGAAAACCTCTATGCGGCGGGTATTAAAGAGCTGGTGCTTCTAGGCTACGGCATGAGTTGGTTACCCGAACGCAACATTGCCGCTGAGCTATCCAATGGCACATTAATCAGAGCTGGCGATAGCCGTTGGGATGTCCCGATGGAGCTGCGACTATACCGGCATCAAAATCAGCATCACGCAGAGCTGGATAGCCTGTGGAGTGAGCTCGCTCCACCGCGCAATTAAGCCAGTCGTTAAGGTTATTAGCCGACTTGTTACCGTCATCAGGGTTTATGGCCGAGCCGTACTGAAAAAAGGACACTACTTGAATGTCAGCTTCATTATTTAACCTGCAGCGCGAACACTTAGCGCATTTACAGCAAGCCTATGCAGATCTGTTAACCAGACACGGTCTCGATAGCTTAGCCATCTATAGCGGCCACGCCAGTGCACACTTTGGCGACGACCAAACGCCAACCTTCCAAACGTACGGCCATTTTATGCACTGGGTAGGCATGGCCGATATTCAGCATAGTTGGCTGGTGATTCAACCCGGCAAGCGCCCGCAGCTGTATTTGTATGCGCCGGCAGATTTCTGGCATTTGCCTACTTGCCTGCCTGAAGAGCCATGGGTAACTGAGTTTGATATCCATCTATGTAGCGAAAAGGCCACACCAGCGTTAGCGGGTCGCGCCGCAGTGATCGGTGATATCGAGGCCACCACACGCCTAGCACTAGACGCGCAGTATCAGCCCGAACCACTGGTTAGAGCCCTTGATGAACTGCGCATGTTTAAGACTGCTTATGAAATAGCCTGTTTAAGCGAAGCCAACCGGCTTGCCATCGCAGGGCATCAAGCCGCCCAGGCTGCTTTTATTGGCGCATCAGCTGAGCTAGATATTCAACTGGCCTATCTGGCTGCCAGCAGGCAGCGGGAATCTGATGTCCCCTATCAGAATATTATTGGGCTAAATGATCATGCGGGCGTATTACACTACCAACACTATGATCTAAATAGCCCTACGCAACGACATAGCCTATTGGTTGATGCTGGTCGCCGTTTTCGCGGTTACTGCGCTGATATTACACGCACTTATGCAGGCCCTGACGCGCCGAGCATCTATCGTGACTTAATTGATAGTATCCACCAGTTAAAAGACACGCTGGTGGAAAGCGTTGCTCCAGGCGTCGATTTCATTGCCCTACATGAGCAAATGCATGGTTTGTTGGCAGATATTCTTATTGCCAATGACCTTTTTCAGGGCAGCGCAGAACAGGCAATTGATGAAGGAATCACGCGAGCTTTTTGCCCCCACGGTTTAGGCCACTCGCTGGGGCTGCAGGTTCATGATGTGGCAGGGCTTCGCCATCCAGATGGAACGCCCTCACCCGCTCCTGAGCAGCACCCAGCGCTACGTTTAACCCGTACGCTGCGCCCTGGCATGGTAGTAACGATAGAGCCTGGGTTCTACTATATTCCTATGTTGCTGGCTCCATTGCGCGACAAAGCACTACCGATTAACTGGAAAGTCGTTGATTCGTTAGCCAACTGTGGCGGCATCCGTATTGAAGATAACGTCGTTGTCACAGAAAGTGGCTTCAAAAACTTAACGCCTTAACCAAAAAAACGCCCGACCCAAGGATTAACTCCCCAGGCCGGGCGACTTTCAGATTGAGGGCAAGATCACCCTGCACACTTCTCGTTAGAAGCGGTAAGTAACGCCACCACCGATAGTAACGGGTTCCATGTTTACTTTACCGACCTTGTTACCAGCTGCATTGATGTCGGCATTCACGTCTGCATAGCTAACATAACCGTTTAACATGATGTTATCAGTAACCGCTAAATCAACCCCCGCCTGACCGATCGCGCCATAGCTTTCATCAACGCTTAAGCCAGTGGGCTCGCCGGAGAAGCGAGTATAGTTCAAGCCAACGCCTACATAAGGCTGAACCTTAGAGTCCAAACCACCCATCGGATAGTAGTTAACCAACAGATTAATCGGTAGGCGATCTACGCTGCCTGCGCTGCCACCAGGGCGGGTGTTGAGGTCGTGTTCAAACTTCTCGGAGCTGTTCAGTTCAGCGCCAAGCTTATCGGTGAATAGGTAACCCGCGCCAAACGTAAATCCTCGCGCGCTTTGAACGTTTAAATCTGCCGCGCCAACATTGCCATTTCCAGAGCCCGTATCCGTTTGGGCGACACCACCACGTACGAAAACGTCACCTGCTTCGTAAGCGAGCGCTGCTTGGCTGGCGATCAATGCGCTAGCGGAAAGGACAGCAGCAGATACTAATTTTAATTTACTCATCAGGGTCATCCTCTTACATCTTGCTTGGGATTGGTGCCGGTAACTCCAGCTACTTATACAATATATACCAATCGAACAGCGTTTCCAAACTTGTTGTGTTATTTTAATATAAGTTTTACAACTAAAGGGCTGCCGTCAAGCTGAGTCGGTTATAAGCGTCAGGTACAAAGCACAGACAAAAAAAGTCCCCCGAAGGGGACCCAGGTGGAGCACGCCAGCTCACTCGGTGTATCGCTTACCAATCTCTGTTGGGGCGATGTAGCAAAGAAGGAAGAGACACCCATTTAACGCAGGAACTCTGTTCATTTGCTTCTTACCTAATACATAGCGAGCCGCGTGCCAATTTAAATTTTATCAATTAAAAACAACATCTTATTAAAAATAAATAATTAAAACTTATTGTAATGCATTGTTATCAATACCAAAGCGCACCATCTATGAGCATGGCAGGCTGGTTTTGCCTCATAACGAATCGCTCTACGATAAATTCTATTTAGCATTGTCTAGAGCAGTGCTTCGAGTATGATCGGTTGATCTCATCTTCAGCACATGCCGCTAAATCTCTTAACACCTGACGCTGCTGCTCATTTAAACGTCGTGGCACGGAGTCAATAAGACAAAACGTGCCTACCTTGAAGCCATTCGTCGTTGTCATCGGTACGCCCGCATAGAAACGTATCCCTCGATGCGCTTTTACCAGAACAAAGTCTTTAAAACGGCTGTCTTGGCTGGCATCTTCAATCTCAAAAATTCCTTCTTCCTGAATGGCATGGGCACAAAACGACTCTGTTCGACACGTTTGGGTAAGCGCGATCCCTTGTCGGGATTTAAACCATTGGCGATCTTCATCGACTAACGTTACCAGCGCAGCCTCCACACCAAAAAACTGGATCGCCAGTCGAGCAATTCTATCGAAACGCTCTTCAGGAGGGGTATCCAAAAGCGCCAGTTGGCGCAATTCCCGTAGCCTTGCTTGCTCACCCTTTACCATGGCAACACCCTCTTCTTAGGTAATGGATAGCGTCATTCATGCAGCAATGCTGCTTAAATCATTTTTATTAGTAAAATGTATGCATTAATTCAGCTTTTGTCGCTGGTTTAGCTTTTTTTACAATCACACTCAATGCCCCATAAAAAATATCTTTTTATTATCAATAAGTTATAAGAAAATCATTGTTAAACTAAAAACGTAGACTGCCGCGTCAGCAGCTACTTTTAATTTACAATCAAAAAAGGCCATCATCAGATGGCCTTGGGTCGTTACTCACAGCACCGCTAGGGCGTGACGATTATTTTCACCTGCGCCTTATCACTTAACAGCGCCTCGAATCCCTCTTCAACAATATCTGCTAGCGGAATACGCTGGGTTACCATATCTTCAGCACGGAAGTAGCCTCGCTGCATGAGTGCCATGACCGCAGGGTAAACATGGCGATAGGCAATAATGCCTTTCATGGTACGCTCTTTAATGACCAGATCGTTGGGATGGAAACTGGCCTCCCCTTCCCAAATACTGACCACGATCACTTCTCCGCCTTCGTGAGTACTATGCACCGACTGATTCAATACGGCGGGAATCCCGGTCACTTCGAACGCTACGTCAACACCACCGTTGCTCAACATGTGTAGCTTAGCCACTGCATCTTCTTGCTGCGGATCGACCACGATAGCGCCAAGCGCTTCGGCTTTCGCTTTACGTGAAGGCGCTACCTCGACGGCGTAAATTTGAGCGGCGCCTGCCGCTTTTAGTGCCTCGATGGTCATTAAGCCAATCGGGCCCGCGCCAAATACTGCTGCGCTATCCCCTGCCTTCAAGCTACTTTGACGAACGGCATGCAAAGCAACCGCCGCTGGCTCTACCAGTGCCCCTTGCTCGAAGCTGAGGTCATCCGGCAGCTTATGCACCATGTGCTCCCCCATCACGGTGAACTCCGAGAAGCCGCCGCCGCCACCGGAAAGGCCATGGAAACCCAATAGCGGCGTTAGGTTGTAGCGCTCCATCTGATAAGTACCGTTCTGGTTAGGTGACAGAATCGGTTCTATGGCGACGCGATCCCCCACTTTCACCCGGGTTACTTTGTCGCCGACCTCAACCACTTCACCAGCGAATTCGTGCCCCATGATAATCGGTGCTTGCTCACCGCTAATGGGGTGAGGCTTATCGACCGGAATAAAAATCGGCCCAGCGGCGTATTCATGCAAATCGCTACCACAAATACCACACGCCGCCACCTTAACTTTTACCTCATGAGGGCCGTTAATCGTCGGTATCGGCATTTGCTCTACACGGAGATCTTTCGCCGCATACCAAACCGCTGCCTGCATAGTGCTCTTTTCGTCGTTGCTATAGGTCACAGAGAGAATCCCCCATCTACGGCAATTGCTTGCCCAGTTACGTGTTCGGCGCAAGCCAGATAGACCACCAGCTGCCCCATGTCCTCAGGCGTTTGCGCTTCGCCCTGAGGCAGTAAGGTTTTTTGATGTCTCTCCCAGGAGGCCTGCTCAGTTTCCCCCTCTTCACGCCATCTCCCAGCAAGACCATCTTCTCCCCGCCACATACCAGTGCCGACAACCCCTGGGCATAGCGCATTGACTGTCACGCCATCGGATGCGACTTCCTTAGCGACAGCATTGGTAAAGCCAATGACCGCAAACTTAGAAGCGGAATAATGGGAAAGATTAGGAAACCCAACCTTGCCAGCGATGGAAGAGACGTTGACTATCCGCCCATATCGGCGTGGCCGCATGACTTCTAACTCAGCCTGTGTACACAGAAATGTACCTTTAGCATTGACCGCCATAACACGGTCCCACTCCTGCGCAGACAGCTCCTCAACCGAATGAATGCTGATAATTCCTGCGTTATTGACAGCAATATCTAGTTGCCCGAAATATTCTTGCACCGCCTGTATCAGCATATTCACCGACTCGGAGGACGAAACATCGACCTGTAGCGCAATACTACGACGGCCAAGCGCTTCGACCTTAGCAGTCGTTTCTTCTGCAATTTTAATATCCAAGTCGGCGACGGCCACATCCGCACCAGCTTTTGCCAGTGCCATCGCAATACCCTGACCTATGCCACGCCCTCCGCCAGTGACTAATGCTGTCTTTCCATTCAATTGCATGAGCGTCTCTCCTCTTTAATTAATTGAACCGAGTCGGTATACCGACTCGCATAAACGCTCAGCCCAAGTGATGAACTGGCTGCAGGCCATAGACAGGGGTATCTAGCCCTTCCATGCGTGCTTTTAACTGCAGCGCTAAATAACGTGAGTAGTGCCGCGACTGGTGTAGGTTGCCGCCATGGAACCACAGTGCCTCTTGCTGAGTGGGCTTCCACATATTGCGCAGCTCTCCTTCCCATGGACCCGGGTCTTTGGTGGTGTCGGAACCTAGCCCCCAGCACTTGCCGACTTTATCGGCCACTTCTTGAGAAATAAGCCGCGCCGCCCAGCCATTCATCGAGCCATAGCCGGTGGCATAAACGATCAAGTCAGCATCAAGCTCGCTGCCATCGGTAAGCGTGATGGAGTGCGGGTTAATTCGTTCAATGCCCACGCCGCTGCGCAGCTTGATGTCGCCACTGGCCACTAGGTCACAGGCTCCCACATCGATGTAATAGCCTGAACCGCGGCGCAAATATTTCAAAAACAGCCCGGATTCATCGTCACCGAAATCGAGCATAAAGCCTGCGCTCTCAAGCTTTTGGTAAAACTCGGCGTCACGCTTTTTAATCGCTTCAAAAGCAGGGCGCTGAAAATCCGGTAATACTTTGTACGGAATCGAGGCAAACACTAAATCGGCTTTCTCATGGGTTAATCCATTCGCCACAGCCTCTTCCGAATAAAGCGGTCCCAGCACCTCCTCCATCAATGAATCCGACTTCACAATATGAGTAGATGAGCGCTGCAGCATAGTGACATCAGCATCGTGCTCCCATAACGCGGCGGCAATGTCATGAGCCGAGTTATTAGAGCCTACGATGACGCACTTCTTACCTTTGTAGGCATCCGGCCCCGGATGCTGGCTAGAGTGCTGCTGTTCGCCTGCAAAATTTTCCGCTCCTGGGAATTTAGGCACATTGGGCATTCCAGACATACCGGTAGCCATTACCAGTTGCTTGGGCCGTAGCGTGATCTCTTCGCCGTTGCGCTTAACCTTAACTACCCACTCACCTGCGGCTTCGTCGTAGCTAGCATTCTGACACTCGGTGGAACTCCAATAATTGAGCTCCATCACTTTTGTGTACATTTCCAGCCAATCACCCACTTTGTCTTTCGGGGCGAATACCGGCCAGTTATCTGGGAAAGGGATATAGGGAAGGTGGTCGTACCACACTGGATCGTGCAAGCAGAGTGACTTATAGCGCTTACGCCAAGAGTCTCCCGCGCGCTCGTTGCGCTCAATGATGATCGTTGGCACACCCAGTTGCCTGAGCCGTGCGCCTAAACCAATACCACCCTGGCCACCGCCAATAATCACGCAGTAAGGCTGCTGGGTATAGCCTAGCTCTGCTTCTTCACGCTCCCGTGACTCCAACCACGTTTCACGCTGCTTATTGGCACCGTGCTCAGCTCCTTTGGGACGATGGTGATTGCACTGCTCAGGGTAGTCGTTCAGTGCTTGCATGGTAGTTAACAACGTCCAGCACTTGCCTTCTTTAAGGCGCAAATAGCCTTTACCGCGGGCAACCGCTGTATTGAAATTAAACCACGCATCGTAGATATCGCCGTTTTCAGTGGCCTCGCCTTCTAACTGCCAGTCCGTAGGCTGTGCGTTATTGAGCGTGGCATTGAGCATGGCCTGAATTTCATCTTTGCCTTCACAGGTTTTTAAATTCCAGGTAAACGTAAGAAAGTCACGCCAGTAGCACTCGTCTCCAAACAGCGACAGTACTCGCTCAATATCCTGGGTTTGAAGGGCAGTATCGAAATCCTGCAGCCACGCTTGAACAGTCTCCGTGGGGGTTTGCTGGACTTGTGCCGTTATCTTTGACATAGCGGGTACTCCATGTGCATTTGTTATTGTTGAGTTAACTGTGATGCACCCAACCCTAAGCAGCTACCGTGCCAAACAGCCCGAAAAGCACATCAACAAGCTGAAAAATAAACAAAAAATACAGCCTTAATGAGGTACAAGGCAGTGATAAGGCGTAGCGAGGGTCTTTTGCCATGGGTGGCAAAAGTAGCGCCCTCGCCTAGCCTTTTCACGTACTGAGTAACCAATAGGGAGTCATGTACACCTGTCACGCTGTTTACAGCTAAACGTTACAGGTGTAACGCACGACTAACGGCGTAAGCAGACCACGTTGACTCTGGGGGTAAAGCGCATAGGCTGAAAGAACAATAACGACAGCGCCCAACGAGTAACGCCATGCTGCACTCCACGTTTGCACCTACACGGCTTCAATCTGAACAACGTCAACATATCGAGCATATTTTTCAGCTCGGTGAAGGACTCGATACACCCAGCTTGCCTGCGCAGGCCCCCATTCGTCGCTCCTGGCTGCGCTGCCTGAACGAGTATCAGCTAGACCCCACTCATCCACGCCCTGCACGGGTCGTGCCGCAGCAAACATTGATTGAGCACCGCGAGTCTGTTGATGAGTTACTGCATGTCGCCCGCGCCGGGGTCGATCAGCTTTACGGCCAAATAGCGCAGCTTGGCTACGTACTACTCGTCACCGACCACCGCGGTATTACCGTTGAGTTTCGTGGCGACCCCAACCAGGACCAGCAATTACGCAAAGCAGGCCTCTACCTAGGGGCAGACTGGGATGAACGCTTTGCTGGCACCTGTGCTGTTGGCACCTGTTTGCATGATCGTCAAGCCATCATCTGCCACCGCCAAGAACACTTCGATGCATCCCATATCTCGCTGACCTGCACCGCTGCTCCTATTGCAGACCCTCAGGGTAATGTGATGGCTGTGTTAGACATTTCCGCGCTGCAGTCGCCTACCCAGCACGAAAGCCAGAATTTCAGCCTATCGCTGGTAACGCTTTATGCGCGCATGATTGAGGATGCCTATTTTCTGCAGCGCTACCGCGACTGCCTGATGGTGCGTTTAGATACCTCGCGGGAATTTGTCCACGTCAACGGGCGTGGTTTGATCGCTATTGAAGAGAATGGACAGGTCATCGCTGCTAACGCCGTAGGCCGCGAGCTAATCGCCGAACACCAGCATCGCTGGCCCCCTTGGTCGGCAAATCACACTCCTATGCTGGGTGAGCTATTCGAGTGTGAGATCGCCGATATACTCAGTATTAATAGCGGTACTGATGATCAATTGCGTGCCTTCCGCGCTCGCGCCAGCAACACCATCCACTTTATAAGTCTGCTAGAACCCCGCCGCCCCCGCATGGCGCAACGGGCAACACCGCTTTCTTCTGAGCTGCCGGCCCCCTTAGCCCGGCTGGGTGCCGACGACCCTGCGATGCGCAAAGTGCAAAAACTAGCCGACCGCTTGCGCAATGAAGCTAACGTGAACGTACTGATTAGCGGCGAAACCGGCACCGGCAAAGAGGTCGTTGCACGGGCGCTTCACGAAAGCGGCAACCGCGCCAAACAACCGTTTATTGCCGTCAACTGTGCAGCCATTCCCGAGTCACTGATTGAAAGCGAACTGTTTGGTTACGAACCAGGCGCCTTCACCGGCGGCCGCTCAAAAGGGATGCGCGGGCTTATTCCACAGGCCCATGGAGGCACGCTGTTTTTAGACGAAATCGGTGATATGCCGTTAGCGCTGCAAACCCGACTGTTGCGCGTGCTGGCCGAACGGGAAGTCATGCCGCTGGGGGCTAACACGCCAGTTAAAATCGATATTCGCGTTATTACAGCCACCCATCGCCATATCGAAGAAATGATCCAGCAAGGGGAATTCCGCGAAGACCTCTATTACCGGCTCAACGGTGCTCAGCTGCGACTGCCCGCGCTACGCGAACGCGCCGATAAACTGTTTGTTATTCGCCGCGTGTTTGAAGACGTCGCTGCCGAGCGCGCCACGCAAATATCGCCGCGCCTGCGCGCGGATGCCATCAGTGCGCTACTCGCGTACTCATGGCCCGGCAATATTCGTCAGCTCAAAAATGCCCTCGCCTTTGCCCTCGCCACCTCAGAAAGTGACGAAATAACCGTTCACGACCTGCCAGAGCAGTGCCTTAGTCAACGTATTACTCACAACGCAACAGCTCAACTTGACACAAACGCCAATGAGCCACTTTCAAATTCGCTTATCCACCGACTCAAGCAGCATCACTGGAATATCAGCGCGGTTGCCCGTGAACTAGGCGTTTCGCGTCCCACGGTATACCGGCAAATGCAGCGCCAGGGGATTGTGCCCCCCAACAGGCAGGACTGAAAGCCCAACGCGCTATCGTCGAGTTGGCCTTGGGGTTTACCCTCACGTACACTTGTTTGAATCTATTTTTATAAACTCGTTTCGACAAGCCGAGGCTCTCCCATGGCGTTTGACTCAACCTCCTCTTACATTGCCACTGATGCGCTCAAACAGGCAGTCAATGCTGCCGTTGTGCTGCAGCGCCCACTGCTGATCAAAGGCGAACCCGGTACCGGTAAAACACTGCTGGCCGAAGAGCTTGCTGAATCCCTGGGCACTAAGCTAATCACCTGGCATATCAAGTCCAGCACCAAAGCCGCCCAGGGACTTTATGAGTATGATGCCGTCAGCCGCCTACGCGATTCCCAGCTGGGCGTTGAAGGGGTGGAAAATGTCGGTAACTACATCAAACCTGGCAAGCTGTGGGAAGCCTTCACCGCGGGCGAGCGCGTGGTGCTGCTGATTGATGAAATCGACAAAGCGGATATCGAGTTTCCCAACGACCTGCTGCAAGAGCTGGATCGTATGGAGTTTCATGTTTATGAAACCGGTGAGACCATTCGCGCCGAACAACGCCCAATTATCGTGATCACTTCGAATAATGAAAAAGAGCTGCCCGACGCTTTCCTGCGTCGCTGCTTTTTCCATTACATCGAATTCCCCGATCGCGAAACTATGCAGGCGATTGTGGATGTTCACTTCCCGGATATCGCCCCCAGGCTGGTCGGCGAAGCCTTGGAAGTGTTTTTCGATCTGCGCAACGCCCCAGGGCTCAAGAAAAAACCCTCTACCTCAGAGCTGGTGGATTGGCTCAAGCTGCTAATGGCCGACGAACTGGCCCAGGAAGCGCTCTATCACCGCGACCCGGCCAAAGCTCTGCCGCCGATGGCAGGCGCGCTGGTTAAAAACGAGCAGGACACTCACCTACTAGAACGCCTGGCGTTTATGATGCGTCGCCAAAAGAGTACGGGGCGCTAAGCCATGTTTATTGGTCTGTTTGATGCCCTCAAACGTGCCGGTGTGCCCGTTTCTCTACGCGAATTACTTGATCTTCACGCCGTGGCCGAACGCGGCGTCGTGTTTGCCGATATGGAAGCGTTTTATCAAGTGGCGCGTACTGTCATGGTCAAAGATGAGCGCTACTTTGACCGCTTTGACCGCGCCTTTGCCGCCTGGTTTAAAGGCCTTGAAGACATGGATTCGGCAATTGAGGCGCTCATTCCCGATGAGTGGCTACGGCGCGAATTTGAAAAACAGCTCAGCGACGAAGAGAAAGCTAAAATTGAATCACTGGGTGGTCTTGAAGAGCTGATCGAGACCTTTAAAAAACGCCTGGAAGAGCAAAAAGAGCGCCACGCGGGTGGCAACAAGTGGATTGGCACGGGTGGCACCAGCCCTTTTGGGGCGTATGGTTACAACCCTGAAGGGATACGTATTGGCCAGGATGGTTCGCGCCACCGTCGCGCAACCAAGGTTTGGGACGAGCGGCGTTTTCGCGATTACGATGACTCGCTTGAGCTGGGCACCCGCAATATCAAAATGGCCTTACGGCGGCTACGCAAGTTCGCCCGTCAAGGAGCGCTGGACGAGTTTGATGTGGACAGCACCATCCGCGAAACTGCACGGGATGCGGGGCTACTCAATATCCAAATGCGCCCCGAACGCCATAATGCGGTTAAGGTGCTGCTGTTTTTGGACGTCGGCGGGTCGATGGATGATCATATTCGCGTCTGCGAAGAGTTGTTCTCAGCGGCACGCTCCGAATTCAAACACTTGGAACATTACTACTTCCACAACTGCCTCTACGAAGGGGTTTGGCGTAATAATATGCGTCGGGGGAACGAGCGCATCCCAACCATGGATGTGTTGCACACCTACGGGGCAGACTATCAGGTAGTGGTTGTCGGTGATGCCGCCATGTCGCCTTACGAAGTCACTCATTCGGGTGGCAGCGTGGAACACTTCAATGATGAACCCGGAGGCGTGTGGCTAAAACGTTTGGCTGACACGTTTCCACGCTTGGCATGGTTAAACCCCATGCCACCCCGTGCCTGGGAGTACACCTACTCGACCCAGTTAATTCGTGACGTAATCGATGACCGCATGTACCCCATGACCATGGAGGGCCTGGAGACAGCGATGCGCGAGTTAGCTAAGTAGTAATTCATCGCAAGGAACGGCATTACCATTGCATCTGAAATGGTAATCAAAAAAGCGGCGCGTTCGGTGGAACGCGCCGCTTTTGCACACCTAATCGACTAGCTTATCTCACTAAGCCATGCGTGAAAGCACATCATGGTTGGTCAATTTACGGTGCAAAATTGCCATCACCACATGCCCCACACTCAGCGCCAGCAGTGCCCAACCAAGTTCGCCATGCAGCAAACCGCCAAGCTCTGTCATCCAGGCAATTTTTTCACCATCAAAGCCTGGCATTAGGTTAACCCCAAATACATCCAGCGCACGACCTGAACCATACTGACGAATCAGCGCAATCGTGGGCACCGCAATCATCAAACCATACAGTGCCAAGTGCCCCAATTTTGCCATTACACTAACTGACGCCGGGCGACGCGAAGCGTTAATTAGCGCCCAGGTGCCTCGCACGACAACAAGCACCAAGAGCGTAACGCCCACTTGGCTATGAGTCCCCCATAAAAAAGACTCAAGCGGAGTGTCTTCGAAAAACAGCCGCGCTGCAGCACTGCTGAATTGCCATACAAATAATAGTGCCATCCCCCAGTGAAGCAGGCGGCTGACTATCCCATAGCGTTTATTAGTATCCATCATTGCTAGCGCCATACGCTTTTCCCTTTAAGTAAAGATCAAACATGCCGCTATTTTACCCAGGAAAACAGACAACATCATGACACCAGCGTGCAAGTTTGTTGCATAAAATGGAACGCCGCGTTGTTTTTAGCCTACAGCGTGGTCGGAAAGTTGTTTAAACCTGACAAAAAAGCCTCTTTGGCCTCAGTAAATGCAGCGGGGTCATGCTTAAATCGACGCAGTATTAGCGCTTCATCAAGGCTCAAGGTCGCTGTCAGGTCACTACTCTGCTTAGCAGGGTGGCGAGCGCCTAAACCAATGCGTTGCCCCTTTCGTTGCCCCTGCGCACCATCAAACCAGCGCTTAAACCCGCACTGCTGATAGAACGCTTCTTGGGTGGCATCACTTACCTCAACGCGCAGCGGGGCTTTGAGGCTTAACTCACTGATTAAACGCGCTTTAGCACCATCAACAAATTCGCAAGCGTGGGTTACCGTCATCCCCTCGCCAGCCTCATCCAGCACCAGTAAGACTAGTGCCAGGGGTTTACCATCGCCATCGACACCCGCCAACAGACGGGCTGCCTCTTGGTCAAACAGTACGTTTTTCGTTCCGGTAAAAACCACCAGCGGCGTTAACCCAGCTTGCTGACCGTAGACCTTGGCACACAAGGTTGCCAAACACGCATCACGCGGGGCGCTCTGGCTAATATGAACTACCTTCATTACGCTCTCTCATGAGAATTTAAAATCACAACAACGGGGAAACCTTAAAAGTTGGCCAGCCTAGAGCAACGCTCTCGATAGCACCACCTCTGCTTCCAAAGGAACTACACGCTAGTGGTAGAGTCGCACCCATCACCACCCGCTTATTTGTCGCTAAGGAAAGCCAATGCCACAGTATATCGACGATCCCACGTTACCCAAACCAAGTTTCCCTGGTAGTCACATGGTTATCGATGACCATTATGTGTTTATTTCAGGGCTGACGGTTACGGACCTCTCTAACGGCAAAGCCACCCGTGGAGATGTCAAAGAAGAAACCAGACTTGTCATGCGCGAGCTTGAACGCATGCTAAAACAAGAGGGTGGCAGTCTAGCGGATATTGTTAGAGTTGACATTCATCTCGCTGACATAAAGCAGATCAATGCATTAGACAGTATCTACGCGGAGTTTTTTGAACCAGGCCGCTACCCAGCCCGCACCTGCACCGAGTCACCAAATATTTGCGGGGGCAGCACCGTCGAAATCACTTTGATGGCAAAGCGCCCGCCGCAAGAATAAACACTCTGCATTCTGGGCGCTTAATGCGCCCTTACCATCGCCAACACCGCATCAATATCCAAGTGCGCTTCCAGCGTATCAGCCAGTCGCTCCAGCGCTTGCTCGCGGTGGGCGCGATAATCGACGGGTGCCGCACTTTCTAGCCCTAACGCAGTCAGCAACGCTTGGCAGGCTTCAGGATGGTCAAACAAGCCATGCAAGTAAGTGCCCATCACTTGGCCATCGATACTGATAGCACCATCCACGTGGCTACCTAAATCAAACAACGGCCGGTTGAGTGCAGCTCCGTTGCTCACACCATTGTGAATTTCGTAGCCCGTCACTGCCGCTTCTTGCCCGACCATAACGCCGCTAACATTGCGCAACTGCTTGCCCGCGACCATTTTCGTGGATACCTGCAGCAGCCCCAAGCCTGCTACCTTCCCAGGCGCGCCTTCCAAGCCGTCCGGGTCATCTATCCACTCACCTAGCATTTGAAAACCACCACAAATCCCCAGCACTTTTCCGCCGTAGCGCAAATGGCGAGCAATCGCGTCTCTCCAGCCCTGGCGCGTTAACCAGGCTAAATCGCTGGCGGTGCTTTTGCTCCCCGGCAGTATCATTACATCAGCAGGTGGAATCGGTTGATCTGGCCCTACAAAGGTAAGCGATACCTGAGGGTGTAAGCGCAGTGGATCAAAATCCGTATGATTGCTGATACGCGGCAGCGCGGGAACAATCACTTTAAGGGTGTGATTGGCTTTCTCAGCGTGAACCCGACCAATGCTATCTTCAGCATCCAGCAGTAGGCTCTGCAAGTAGGGCAAGGTGCCAAGAACTGGCTTGCCAGTATAGGTCTCTAACCACTCAAGCCCTGGTTCCAGCAGCGCAATATCGCCCCGGAAACGGTTAATAATAAAGCCTTTCGTGCGTGCTTGTTCGCTGTCGCTTAGTAGTGCCAGCGTTCCTACTAGCTGAGCGAACACACCGCCGCGGTCAATATCGCCTACTAACAAAACCGGACAGTCGGCAGCTTCAGCAAAGCCCATATTAGCGATATCGCCTTTACGCAGATTGATTTCCGCCGGACTGCCCGCGCCTTCGGCAATAATCACATCAAAGCGGCTTTCCAAGGCCTGCCACGCCGCCATAACGCTCTCTTTCGCTGTGCGCTTAAACGCGTGGTAATCCAGTGCATCCATATGACCATGCACTTTACCGCGTAAAATTACTTGGGCTCCGCGATCCGTCTCCGGCTTTAATAGCACCGGGTTCATATCGCTATGGGGAGCCACACCTGCCGCCTGGGCCTGTAACGCAGTGGAACGGCCAATCTCACCGCCATCACTGGTCACGGCGCTATTCAGTGCCATGTTCTGAGGCTTAAATGGCGCGACTGAAATACCACGGCGCTTTAACACGCGACAAAGCCCAGCAACCACCGTGCTTTTGCCTGCATCCGAGGTAGTTCCCTGAATCATTAATGTGGTCATGCCCGTCGGCCCTTGCTGAAAGTAGCCAAACTTTAGCCGCCGAACAGATAGTTAGCAACGAACAAGACTTTTCAAAAACGTGCATAGGCCATGGCATTTCGGTATCGACCGTTAGCAGACAAGCCTGCTAATTTCCGCTAGGGTAGCGCCCCACGCTGCCAAACGAACTCGTATGACATGCAAGAGTTACTCAATAAGATTGCCGCCGAGCTGGCCCTTGAAACCGAGCGAGGCAAAGTTGCTGACTATATTCCTCAGCTTGCCCATGTGGACCCCAGCCAATTTGCCATCAGTTTAGCTACGGTAGACGGCCAACGCTTCTCTGCGGGCTGCGCCACCACACCGTTCTCAATCCAGAGCATTTCTAAAGTTTTTACGCTAACCATTGCGCTAGGAAAATGGGGTGATGGGCTGTGGTCGCGGGTGGGGCGTGAGCCTTCTGGCGATCCGTTCAACTCTATCGTGCAGCTTGAGCATGAAAGCGGTAAACCGCGCAATCCGTTTATTAATGCGGGGGCGATTGCGATTGTTGATGCCATCATGATGGGGCACGAGCCTAAAGAGACACTGGCGGAAATTCTGAGCTTTGTGCGCTATATCGCCGACGATAACAGTATCTGCTTTGACCATCAGGTAGCGGCTTCGGAAATGCAGCACAAAGACCGCAATGCTTCTCTGGCGCATTTTATGAAAGCCTTTGGTCGCCTACGCCACGATGTCGACAAAGTGCTTGGCACCTACTTTCACCAGTGCGCGATTGCCATGAGCTGCGAACAGCTGGCTCACGCCGGACTGTTTTTGGCATCGGACGGTGTCAACCGGCCAAGTGATTTACGTGTGGTATCGCCCCAACGAGCGCGACGGATTAATTCATTGATGATGATGTGCGGCCACTACGATGCGTCGGGGGAGTTTGCGTTTCGCGTTGGCCTGCCCGGAAAAAGTGGCGTTGGCGGTGGAATTTTGGCTATTGCACCTGGGCGCGGTTCGCTTGCCGTCTGGTCACCGGGGTTGGATAAATACGGCAATAGCCTACTGGGCACTCGTGCCCTGGAAATGTTTGCCCAACAAACTGGTTGGTCGGTCTTTGGACACTAAATCAGGGCTAATGCGGCTCAAGCTGAGGAGAATGCTGCGCCGCTTCCCAAGCCTGGACCTGTTGTTTGGTTTCAACCCCCCAACGATAACCGCCTAGCGCACCACTTTGCTGAATCACTCGATGGCAAGGAATCAACAGTGCAATAGGGTTAGCACCCACCGCATTGCCGACGGCTCGAGATGATTTCGGCATGCCAAGTGCCTGGGCAATTTGCGAGTAGCTCGCCAACTGTCCTTCAGGAATAGTGAGCAGCGCGCGCCATACCGCAATTTGGAAATTAGTACCGCTCACGTGGAGCGATAGCGTGGCAGGTGTCGCTTTTGTGGTCGTTTCTGCAGACGTTGTAAACAGTGCCTCTACCGCATAACGGGTGGCATCAGGGCGATGGCATAGCGTGCTGCGTGGCCACTGCTTTACGAGTTCTGCCAACAACGCTTCCTGGCTGGTAGACGCCACAAAGGCCATCCGACAAATTCCTCTCGGCGTTATCGCCACTAATATTTCGCCAAAAGGTGTGGGGTGCACACCATAGCCAATTTCAACCCCCTCCCCTTGGCGCTTAAACTCACCCGGCGTGACCGCTTCTAGCTGCACAAAGTGGTCATAAAGCCGCGAGCCACCACTTAGTCCTAGCGCATGCACGGTGTTGGTAAGACTTTCCGATGATGCGATCAGTTGTTTGCCACGTTCCAAGGTCAACGCCTGCAAAAAGCGCTTAGGGCTGATACCCGCATAACGACAAAACAGCCGCTGAAAATGGTAAGCACTTAAATGCACCTGAGCCGCCACCTTTTCCAAACTTGGCTGACTAGCGGCATTGGCCACCATGTAGGACATCGCTTTTTCGATACGGGCATAGTCATTCATAAAGACGTTCTCACCGGAGCTAAACGAGGAAAGCACAGGGCTCTCTGAACATAGAACAAGCTTAACCAGACAGTGTCATCCGGCCTACCCGAATCTTGCGCAATATCGTGGCATCTCAATTTTGTTCAATACTCTTTGCTCGCGCTCTTGCAAGCTCTTGATTCTGTTTAGGAGGACAACAATGAGCGTTTCACTACTGTTACCGATGTCAGCATTTGCCCTTGCCGCGTCTATTTCTCCAGGTCCCGTCAACCTTGTTTGCCTGAGTAGCGGCACCCACTATCCTATTGCCAAAGGGCTTATTTTTGTCACGGGGGCGACCCTGGGGTTTCTAGTGCTTTTCCTGGCGATTGGCGCGGGGCTTTACTCACTGCTAAACGTAGTGCCACTACTAGAGGAAATATTACGCTGGGCAGGGCTACTTTTCTTACTCTACTTAAGCTATCAGCTTTTCCAACATGATGGCGCTGTTCGTGGTCAGAGTACAGATAAGCCACCGGGCTTTATGACCGGCGCGATGATGCAGTGGCTAAACCCCAAGGCGTGGCTGGCGTCTGCCGCCGGCATTGGGGCTTACACCAGCAGTAATGATCCCTACCAGTTATGGCTGTTCGCTGCTCTCTACCTACCCATTTGTTGGTTGTCATTGGCCAGCTGGGTTTATGCAGGTGCCTTTCTTAGACGCTATATTCACCGCCCGCTCATTCTACTTACCATTAACCGCACGCTGGCTGCCGGCCTAGCTGCCAGCGCTATTTTCCTGCTGTTTGAGTAGCGGATAGCGATACTGATTGGGTGTTGCCGCCACTAACCGCTTAAATGTTCTCTGGAAGTGGGGTTGGTCGTTAAAGCCGGCTAATAAAGCCGCATTAACGATTGACTCCCCCTGCCTAAGCGCCCGCTGACCAAGCTGAACACGGCGATTAATCAGATAAGCATGGGGAGTCAGCCCATAGTGCTGCTTAAACGCACGGATAAGATGGCCAGCGCTATAGCCGGTTAACTGACATAGCGTTTCCAATGACACATCGAAAGCCGCATTCACGTCACAATAGGCAGCCGCAGCCTGCAAACCATCCGGCGGCTGCGGTCTTGAGACGGTTGTCTCGTGTGCTAATGCCAGCATCAATGCAGTAAGAAACCCGGTAACCGACGCGTGCTTCATAGAGAGAGTGCATTGCTTATCCAATAAACAAGCCGCCATTTCGCAATAGTGAGCATACAGCGCTGGCTGTGAAACCACCGCCGTATCGATATCACTCCAGTCCGGGGAGCCAAGCGTGCCT
The DNA here is from genome assembly GCF_007989605.1 of Vreelandella venusta. Classification (GTDB taxonomy): domain Bacteria; phylum Pseudomonadota; class Gammaproteobacteria; order Pseudomonadales; family Halomonadaceae; genus Vreelandella; species Vreelandella venusta. Next base: position 135,694 of record NZ_BJUL01000007.1, read on the forward strand.
ATTTGATAGCGCAAATCCGCTAGCCATTGCGCATCCACATAGAGCATCAAATATGCCCAGGGTTCGTTCTCAATGGGGTTGCAGGCATGCACCCAGTCGGGGTTCATCATAACCAAGTCACCGGCATTAATGGGGTAAGTCGATTCCCGATAGAAAAACGTACTGCTGCCTGACGTAATAGCCCCGACCGACCAGTGAACATGGCTATGAGGGGCATAGCACACTTGCCTCGCATCACTGATTTTACGCAGTTCGACATAAGGCAGCCGCGAGTCGCGCCAAAAAACAGGCGGCGGCCCAGCCTGTAGAGACTTAGCGCTTCGAGACTTAGCATCTAAAGACTTAGCATCTAAAGACTTAGCACTTGGAGACTTAGCACTTAAAGACTCAGCACCTGGAGACTTATGACTCATCTTCTGCTCGCATCATCAAAAAATAGCGAATAGCCTGATAACCTAGCTTACGCTAGACAATAGCACAGCACGGGCACAGTATGGGCCGCCAGACAAGCTCTACATAAGCCAGATTGCGTAGGAATTCGCAATGCCATAAACGTCAGGAGGACACCATGGCCAATCGAATGAATAACCCAGATCATCGTGATGCGATCACCCTTTTCGCCCGAATGGGCTACGCTTCTCGCGGCATCGTTTATGTATTAGTGGGAGGCCTAGCCACCCTGGCAGCCTTTGGACAAGGTGGCCAAACGGAAGGCAGCCGCGGTGCTCTAGAAAGAGTGCTAACGGCCCCCTTTGGTAACATCATGCTAGGTCTTATTGCTGTTGGTTTGGTCGGCTACGCTCTGTGGCGCACGATCCAAGCTGTCAAAGACACCGATCATCATGGTAATAGTACTAAAGGCTTAACTATTCGCACGAGTTTATTAGCGAGTGCCATTACGCATATTCTTCTGGCATTTTTTGCTGCAACGCTCATCTTCCAATTTGCAGGCTCTTCTGGGGATTCCAGAGGCGGCTCGCAAGGCGTAGCAGATTGGCTGATGCAGCAGCCATTCGGGCGATGGTTAGTTGGCGGGGTTGGTTTAATTTTGATGGGTGTTGGTATTGCCCATGCAATCAAAGGCTACAAAGCAAAATTCGATAAACACTTTGCGATGCCACCACAAACTCAACAATGGGCCTATCCCATCTGTCGATTCGGCTTAGTGATTCGCGGTCTCGTCTTCGTGATCGTGGGCAGTTTTTTTATCATCGCAGCCTACCAAATTAACCCTAATCAAGCAGGTGGTATGGGAGAAGTATTCAGTACGCTACGCAGCCAACCTTTCGGTCAGTGGTTGCTTGCCTTTGTCGCACTTGGGCTCTTTGCGTTTGGTCTCTACAGCCTTTTAGCGGCCGTCTATCGTCACATTAATACTGAAATGTAGAGACATAAGATGCCTTCAACAACACGGACTAAACAGTGGTTTGAGCGTATTAATAGCTCGAAAAACATGCTGTGGCTACTCGGCACCCTGTCTTTTTTAGAAACCATTATTTTGCCAATTCCCATAGAGCTGGTGTTAATCCCGCTCATGGCGATTAACAAGCAACGTATTTGGGCAATCGCCACCGCGACCACTCTCGGCTGCCTGATCGCGTCTATTGTCGGCTACGCCGTCGGCATGGTGCTTTATCAATCCGTAGGTACGTGGTTTATCGAATTTATGGGTATTGAACAAAGCTATCAATCTTTCCAAACCTTCTTTGACCAGTACGGTTTTGCCGCAATTTTAGCTATTGGCATACTGCCGATCCCGTTTCAGGTGGCGATGATTACCGCCGGGCTTTCCGGCTATCCGATTATGTTATTTGTGCTGGCTGCCCTGATAGCCCGTGGGCTTCGCTATTTCGGCCTTGCTTGGCTGGTCCACCGCTTTGGCAACCGCGTAGAACTTATGTGGAAACGTCACGCGCTTAAAACCAGCCTAGCGTTAGGCATTGTGGTTCTGGCGGTGGCCGTCGGATTACAGTCGCTGGCTGGGTTAGTAATGTAGCGTTAATCGCTATTATCCAACGGCAATGTGCCATACTCTTTCACTGGCTGAATAGCAAAGTTGCTGCGAATATCGCTCACTCCTGGTAAGCGCAGCAACGTTCCCGTTAAAAACGCCTCGTAAGCTGCCAAGCTAGGCACTACCACCTGTAGCAGAAAATCCGATTCACCAGACACCAAATGCGCAGTGACTACTTCCGGCAGTTTAACCACGGCTTCTCGGAAAGCATTGGCTTGCTCTTCATGATGTCGTTCTACCTTAATGCCCACAAACACCGTTAACTCCAGCCCGACACTTCGACGATCAAGCTCTGCGTGGTAGCCACGAATAATGCCGCTTGCTTCCAAGCGTCGCACTCGGCGTAAACAGGGAGACGGCGACAAGTTTACTTTCTCTGCGAGTTCCACATTGGTTAAGCGAGCATCCCCCTGTAGCAACGCAAGAATGCGTCGGTCGGTAGCATCTAATTGATCATTTGGCATAAACAAGTATTTCCTTACTCTTAATTGGCACAAAATATCAATAACTGATTTAAAATGAGCGTAAATGGCAAGAAATCACTCACCAATTTAACGGTACCATGCCCTTTATCAAGCCACTAGGTGAAACCTTAAGGGAGCGGTGATGGAAATCGGTCTTTTTATTAGCGCATTAGCCATTGTTTACCTGATTCCAGGCCCGGATATGCTATTGGTGCTGCATACCAGTAGTACGCTAGGCCGCGGGCATGGGCTAGCCACCGCGCTAGGGTTAGCCATCGCCCGAGGACTGCATGTGGCGTTAGCCGGTTTGGGCTTGGCCGCCCTATTTGTCGCCGCTCCGTGGCTTTTTGATGCTGTTCGTTATCTCGGTGCGGCCTACTTGATTTGGGTGGGCTTACAGCTGATTCGTAGCAAACGGAGCACCGATACTAACCAGCCGCAAGCATCGCTCACCGGTAGCTATTACTTAGCCTGGAGACGGGGTCTGTTAACGAACCTGCTGAACCCAAAATCGCTGCTGTTTTGTTCGGTGTTATTACCCCAGTTCGTCCACACCCAACAGGGTGACGTTGCGCTCCAGTTTACGCTATTGGGGGCTGTGCTAGTGGGCGTCGGGCTTCTCTACGATGCGCTATATGCCTGCTTGGGAGCGCAGATGCAACGCTGGTTTGAAAGTCATCAAACAAGGCAAACACTACAACGTTGGGTATTTGGAACGCTAATTATTGGCTTTGCCCTGAAGTTAGCCTCTTAAATTTAAGCAGCAAAAAGCCTACCTAGGCTGCGTTGATAGTTTAAATACCATAATCTCGCTCGACTTTGGCAATGCGCGTCTTAAAATGCCGGTACCACTGCTGATGGCCTAGACGCTGGGCTTCCAGATGCTCAGCGTGGGCCTTCCACGCTTTGATTGAGGCCAAATCAGCCCAGTATGACACCGTCACCCCAACTTCATTTCGGGCAGACTCTACCCCCAAGAATCCCGGCTGCTGTGCTGCAAGTTCAACCATTCTGGCCGCCATTGCGTCATAGCCGTTATCGATCTCGGTGCGTTGCGAGGTAAAAATAACCGCGTAGTAAGGCGGCTCGGGGGTGTTAGCAATAGTAGGTATAAAATCGCTATTTTGATACGTGCTGGGTGGGGCATCAGTCATTTACACATACCTATTACAAAGAGCTATTATAAAGCGCTATTACAAAGCGCTATTACAAAGCGCTATTACAAAGCGCTATTACAAAGCGCTATTACAAAGCGCTATTACAAAGCGCTATTACAAAGAGCTATTTTAAAGAACTATTGCACATAATAACCACTGACTCGCCACTCACCATTTTCAAGATGAGGTGTTACGGTTTCTACTCCTCTCGCTTTATTTTCAAATCGAGTGTGAAAGATAAAAACCATATAGTCGCCATCTGGCGCACCTGGCATAGATCGATAGTGAGAGGCTTGTACTTGTCGGCGTGATTCAACCGGCCCAAACTCATTACGTGCTAACTCAATAATGCGTCTAAGCATGCTAGGCGATAGCGGCGTTTTTAGTAGCGGCGATGAGCTCTCCCAGGCTTGTTCAACCTCACCATTATCAATTGACTCTAACCACGCGAGCGCCGCTGATTCAGCCGTATTAGCAAACGCCTGAGCATAGGTGACTAGGCTAAGCAGTATCGCAGCGAGAAGGAAAGCAGGTGATTTGGGCATGGCAGACTCTGTGACGGCTTGGTGGCTTTTACCTGTTAAGTGATTATCGGACAATGACTGAATTTCTTTAGCACCGAACCACATAACAGCAAAACGAAGGGGGAAAATCCTTCTGGATTCTCCCCCAGTCACTACTGCGTCGACCGTCAGTTAGCCGCCTAACGACAGTACTTAATAACCCACGTAATAGCCTAATACCAGCGCTGCCCAGCACATAACGTAAACCAGCACTAACAAAGGAGTAATAACACGCAGCCACTGTGCATAAGAGACCCTACCTAGCGCCAGCATGGCAAGGGTGCCACCAGACGTTGGAACAATCAGGTTAGTCAAACCATCTCCCACCTGGAAGGACGTGATCATTAATTGACGGCTCATGCCAATTAAGTCTGCTAAGGGGATCAAAATCGGCATGGTAACCAGTGCTTGGCCCGATCCGCCCGGAATAAACAGGTTGATCACGCCTTGAATCACACTTGAAGCAACAGCCGCCACGGCGGTAGGCATATCACCCACCAGAGAGCTAAGCGAGTTAACAATCGTATCGATAATCTGGGCATCTTTAAGGATGACCTGAATAGAGGCTGCAACGCCAATCACTAAGGCACCAGCGGTTACCGATGAGGCGCCTTCCATCATCTGTCTTACCAGTGCATTAGCACCCAGGCCGTTAGCGAGTCCAATAACAATCGCCATCAGCAAGAACATGGCGGCAATCTCATTGATGTACCAACCGCGGGTAAACACACCGATTAGCATGATAATCAGACCAGCAATAAAAATAGCTAATGTAATGATGTTCTGGCGGGTCAACGTATAGTCTTCGAGACGCTTGGTTAGTTCGGCCGGGTTGTCATCGTGGTAGTCCATTTTGACAACGTAACGACAGATAAAAAGCGTCAAGGTAGCCAGACACGCAACCACCATCAACGTGCGTAACCACCAGCCTGAAAACGTAGGTAATTCACCAATACCCTGCGCAACGCCAACGGTGTATGGATTGATCGGCGACAAAGCGAAGCCAATGCCGATACCACCCACGGCCATCACAACACCGACTAAACGAGAGCAGCCAATGGCAGAAGCTATCAGTACACCAATGGGTACGAGCGCAATATTATTTTCGAAACCAACCGCAACGCCAAAGAAGCCATAGATAAAGGTACCAGCAGCAATAATTAGGTTGCGGCTTTTAATGCTATTTTCAGCACCGACACGATGAACGGCGACACCAATGGCGTTTTCCAGCGCACCTGTCTTCTGCAGAATATGAAATAGCCCGCCAGCAATAAATACGATAAACAGATATTGCGACGCATTAATCAGTCCTTGCGGTATTGCGACGAAAATCTTGAAAAAATGCAGATTCGCAACATCTGACAAGTACATGAAAGATTCAGGAATAACTGTCGTACGACCATCGACAGTCTGACGTTCAAACTCGCCTGCGGGCACAATAAACGTCATTAGGTAGGCGGCGACCAAAATGAAGAAAATCAACACCATCGGGTCCGGTATTTGTTTGTACCACTTACCTGATGCAGGGGCTTTTGTGTCTGAAATTTGCTGTTGTTGGCTCATAATCAACCCTTATGATTTTTGTGGCTTTATGTTGAGCTAGTTGGACAAACGTCGCGATACAAGGCTGCCAGCTATTGCTGTTGGGCGAATCGCTGGCAGGTGTTTAAGAGAACCTCAATGGCAACGCCGAGATCCTCAGGCTTGATAGCTTCGCTGGGGTGGTGGCTAATACCGCCGCGACAACGAACAAACAGCATGCCGATGTCGCACAGGTCGGCCATGGCTAACCCATCATGGCCGGCACCACTGAACAGTACCCGTGGCTCAATTCGCGCATCCTTGAGCGCACTCTGCATGGTGTCGATAAGGTGCGGAGCACATTGAACAGCAGGTTGTTCATAGGTATGACGATGCTCAACGCCAAGATTCAAGGCTTGCAGAGACGCGTCAATTTGGCTTAACAGCTGAGTTCTTGCTTGGCGGCGAAGTGCATCATCCGGCGAGCGCAATTCAATGCTCAAGGTGGTGGTCTGAGGGATAACATTGACGCCGTTAGGTGCGTTCTCGATCTTACCCACGACACCGACGAGTTCATCGGTGCTTTTGCATAACGTATCGACCAGTTGAATAACATGGGCAGCCCCCACCAATGCATCCTGGCGCATGTGCATAGGCACAGTTCCGGCGTGACCTGCCATGCCCTTGATCGTTATCTCGTGGCGCTCGATCCCCGTAATTGCACTTACCACCCCTACCGGTACATCAGCCTGCTCAAGCTGAGGCCCCTGCTCGATATGCGTTTCGATAAAAGCAATCACGTCTTCCGGTAGATAGCGATCTGCATCGATTCGTTGAGTGTCGCAACCGAAGTCAGCCAGCGCCTGCCCAAGCGTTATGTCCTGACTATCGCGGGCTTGAAGCATCTCTGGTTTAAACGTACCCGCCAACACTTTAGAGCCAAGCAAGGTAGAACTAAAGCGAGTCCCCTCTTCGTCGCTAAACGCCACCACATCAATGTGAAAGGGCATTTCGATCGCGTTTTCATACAAGTAGCTAACCAAGGCAAGCGGCAAAATAACGCCCATCATGCCATCGTACTTGCCTCCATTAGGAACTGTGTCCTGATGCGAGCCGAGCAACAGCGTACGGGCACCGGCTTTTGGACTGGCATAACGACCGATCAGATTCGCGGCGTTATCCATGCGTACAGACATGCCCAGGCTTTTCATCCACGTTGCAAGTTCATCGAGCACAGCGCGGTGTTCAGGGGTGGCGCAGCGGCGGGTAACGCCATCGCGTCCAATATTGTCGGTTTCACTGAACTTAGCGGCATCTTCGAGCCACTTCCACGCCTGTTCTCCGGCCTGGGTTAAAGAAAACGTCATGGTTGCCTCAAAAGGTGGTTGTTTGGCTAGCTGCTCAGCACGGCTATTTATCATGATAAATAGCCTATGAGAGCGTCAAACATGCTGTCAAACCCTTAAAGAGGTGGACGAGCAAGCATTCCAACTGGGCAAATAAAAAACTCAGTTAGAATAAAAGGTTAAAATGTTAGAGGTTCTCGACTTTAAGACTTATGTCTAAATCACGTGGTAATGATTAATAACGATGCGGATTGTCAGCGGTGGGCAGACGAGCAAGAAATGACTGAAAATCACCATCCTGCTCGATACGTAAATGGAGTTCGCTCAGTGCCGTAATCGCGTTGGGGGCATAATCGATACGCAAGTCGTAGGGCAAGCCGCCTGGGGCGCGTACTTTTAGAGCCGCTGAGAGCGTGCCACGATGATCCCCGCCCTGCTGCTGAGCAGCACTCAGTGCGGCTATCAAAGCGCTGGCCATGTCTTTACGCCGACGAGTATCAAGATAGGCCGCCTCCATGGCGGGAATAACCTCTCGACTGGCCAGCATATTGCCTGCAATCAACAGTCCATCGCTGATGCGCATCTCAGCAACCGGGACGTTTTCATCGCCTGTCCAGCCTGCTGCAACACCATGCCGATCCATTAATGCCACCTGTCGCCACGCAGCGCCTTTGTCCTGCTGTTGCAGGCTGCTGATAATATCCGCCACCTTTTCGCCGTTGGCTAAGCGATACAGCCCTTGCTCCGCACTGAATACATTGGTGCTAAAGCCCTGGGTAATAGCGGCACCAATACCCGGTAGCAAATGGGGAACAAAACCGCCCAGTGCGGGGCCGCCCGTGGCACATGCGATACCGAAAGTGTCAGATTGTTTATCCAGTGCGATCAAACTGTAGGTCATGGTGGGTTACTCAATTAGCAAATTTAAGAAGCCTAAAATTTATCATTATAAATTATTCTCGCTGCTCTTCTAGCGGCTTAACGCAGCTCTATACGAGGCGACATTTGCTAGACATCACGCCACTTCAAGGGGATGATTCTCACTAAAACAGCCTCTTTCAATGTTAGCTGAGACAACCATGAAGCAAGCACGCCAACCTGCTAAACCTAAGCGTACCGACGTAATCAGTGAGGCGATAAAGGAATACATTGCGCAACATCAATTAAAGCCCGGCGATCGACTTCCGCAGGAACAAGAACTGATCCAGGCGCTAGATGCATCCAAAGGCACGGTGCGTGAAGCTCTCAAAGGACTTGAAGCCCAAGGGCTGGTTCAAACGCGTACAGGCCCAGGTGGCGGTGCCTTTATTAGCGAAGTCAGCGATGATCGAGCAATGACGTTGCTGGGTAACTATTTTTTCTTTCACTCACCCACTATTCACGACATCTATGAAGCGCGTAAAGCGCTCTGGCCAGCCCTGGTAAAGAGTCTTGAAGGTGTGCTCGATACGGATGCTTTTGACCGGCTGGCATCAGTAATGACCTTTTATGACCATCCGCCAACATCGCTAGAAGAAGAGCGCGAGCAGCGATTGAAGGAGTTGGAGTTCCATTTAGTTCTGATTGATTATTGCCCTAATCCTCTGTTGGCCTTGATGTGCCGCTTTCCAGTACGCCTGCTGATGAATATGACCGTCTGTCAGCGAATCTATGCCCAGCCCAACCCTGAGTTACGCCGCCAAGGCTATGATTATCAACGCCAGTTACTAGAAGCGTTGCGTAAGGGAGACATTGAGCTCGGCTGCAAGATTGTCAGCGAACACATGCAGATGGCGCAAACACTTATGGAAGCCAGAGAGGCAATGCTGGAAAAAACTTTCTTTAAAGCTGGTAATGACGGCGCTATCGATAGCAATCGTGACTATCTAGCGCTAACAGGGTACACGCAAGCTAAGCAGCTAGCTGAGCAAAATGGCGGCAGTAACCCTGTTAAATAAACCCAATTAACCCGTATTTTCTCCCGCTTTTTGAAAAAAAGCGGGTGTCGCCTTGTCCCCGCTTCTAAAACATTGCGCGCTCGTTTACTATGCGCCACCCCAATATTTTAGCGCCCACCATTAGGCTACTATGTCCGCCAATCTGTCCGCCAACGCACTCTATACCGACCTATCTGGTTACTACGATTTGATGTGCGTCGATATCGACTACCAAGCGCAAAGCAACGCCATTCGTCGACTCCATCAGATTTTCGGCAACGGCGGGCACACGCATCTTGATTTAGCCTGTGGCACGGGGCCCCATGTCCGCCATTTTATTGATTTTGGTTATCTCAGCAGTGGTCTTGATATTAACCAACCCATGCTGGATATCGCCGCCAAGCGTTGCCCAGAAGCGCTTTTTTCACGGCAAGATATGAGTGCGTTCGAAGCTAGCGATGCCCTCGATTTGATCACCTGCTTTTTGTACTCGATCCACTACAACGATGGGATTGAAAAGCTAAAAGGGTGTATTTCCAGCGCCCATCGCGCACTAACACAGGGCGGCGTTTTCTATTTTAACGTGGTCGATAAAAACAAAATCAATAACGACTTATGCGTTAAACACAGCGCCAGACAAGATGACAATGTCTTCACGTTCCGCTCGGGTTGGCACTACGGTGGGCACGGCGAAAAGCAATCGCTTAGGCTGAGTATTGAAAAAACCAGCGCAGGCGCCACGCAGGTCTGGAACGACGAACATCCGATGGTAGCGGTCAGCTTTGCGGAATTAACCACCCTACTGGCGCCTTATTTCGAGGTGCATGTATTTGAGCACAACTACCAGACCATTACCCCTTGGGATAATCTTTCAGGCAATGCGATTTTCGTCTGCGTGAAGCGTTAGCACCGATAAGGCAGAGAGGCCTTTTGCTACCCCTCCTACCGTTACCGTGTGGCATAAAGCGTGGTGTAAAGCACTGTACTTAAGACTCAGAACCTGCGTCGTTCGAGTCAGGCCGTAGCTGGCGCTGAATACCGAGTAAGAAATTACGCAGCATTTGATCTTTACACTCACGGTAATTTTTATGGCTTGGCTTACGGAAAAAGGCGCTGAGTTCATGCTGGCTCAGCGGTAAGCCCACCTGCTCAAACACTGCCAAGATATCGTCTGCTTTTAAATTCAGTGCAATACGCAGCTTCTGGAATACCATATTATTGTTTAGTTGTGCTTCAGGCACCGGCTGCGGGCCTTCACGCTTGCCACGTTTAAAGCTGATAAAGCCATTCAGAAACGCCGCCAACTCTCTATTTTTCATCGTGACAAAAGCATCATCTTCGTCTTTTTTCAGCCACGCCGTCACCTGCGCCTGACTCACACTGACGTCAGCCAGTGAGAAGATATTCACGATGGTGCCGTCTTTTAAATCAAAGGTGTAGCGGATGCGGCGAAAAATATCATTATTGGTCAAAATAGGCTTCCTAGTGGGTCGTTAGCGTTTCAAGCAGCTGATCAATTTCTGTTTTCAGCTCGTCATCTTCAATGCCATCGGCGCTGGCTTTGGCATGTTGCAATCTTTCGATAGCGTCATCCGTTTGACCTAACTGTACTTGCAACGTTGCCATGGAAAAACCGATAGAGGCCATATGGTCTTTCGAGTTCTTAGCCATGGCTTTCTCAAGCGCCTTTTGGTAAATCGGCAGTGCATCCTCTAACTCTTCGGTAAAGTCAGCCAAGGTTTCCCACTGCTCCGGGTGATCTTTATCGGTGTTTTCGTTGTCGGTACAAATCGCCTGCAACTCAGCATAGAGCGAATCAAATGCCGCTCTGTCATCTTTAGCCGCGGCTTTCATTAGCCGCTCAGCTAGCTCATAAACCGCTTTATATATTTTGGTGTTAATCATTACCAGCCACCTTTTTTTCATTAAAAAACATCAAAATCAACCAACAAGCCGACCTATCTAGGTATCTTCGATAAAAACTATGGATGCCAGCTCGATAGTTAAAAGTCACGGTAGCGGTATTCCACCATAATCACGCTATTATAGCCTTTGATAGCGCATCATCGGGTGATCATTTTGCCGTTTTCGATATCAGCAAGGTGGCTTTTTACTGCCTTGTGACGTTTTCCAAGAGGTACACACCTCTAGTTGCTATCTACTGTGGATCTTCACTCGACAACAGCTCTTTGAACCCAGGATTCCGCCAATGAATTTTCTGATACAGGAAGGCTTTAATCTTGAGAAAGCAGGCTCTGTCGCGAGGCTTTACGAGGAAGCGTTCGGCGCTAAGTTTGCTAGCGCAATACCTGACAAGGCACAACGCATCAAGTTGCTCTCCCACTGTTTCGTCCCTGAGTTCTCTTTTACTGCCAACTTTGAAGATGAGGTCATTGGGCTAGCCGGGTTTCAGCAGGCCAATGGTTCGCTAACGGGCGGCATCGGTATGAAACAGCTGATAGGCGAGCTTGGCTTAATAAAAGGGCTTTGGGCATGCCTAGTATTCAGCCTGTTCGAGCGCAAGCCAAAAGCTCGAGAATTAGTGATGGATGGGATTGCTGTCGATAGCCGGTTCCGAGGGCAAGGCATAGGCTCCAGACTCCTAGATAGCATTATTGCACACGCAGTGGATAACGGTTTCAAGACAGTGCGTTTAGACGTAATCGATAGCAACCCTAGAGCAAAGAAGCTGTACGAATCCAAGGGGTTTGTGGCCACAAAACACGACGACTTTCCCTATTTGAAATGGCTAATCGGCTTTAGCGGGTCAACCACCATGGTGTTGACGTTAGCAGATTCAGCCTAGCCAGCATTTTACGATACCCTGCGGCTGCATTCGGCTAGCTACCTTCGGATGTGGGCTGGGTGCCCGCCTTGGGGAACCTATTCAGCCAGCTGGTTAGGCTGTCGAGCACACCGTCGGCAAAAATAGCGTCGCCAAGAAACCAGATTTTGAATAGTTTCAGCCAAGCATCCATGCCTTGATGGTCAGGTTTCAGCTGATCTGACTTCATCAGGCTATGGTCAGCGTCGTCGACGCGGTGAACTTCGAAGAACGGTGCGGCTGAACGCTCCAGCAGTTGGCGATAGGCAGTCGCGCTGGAAACCGGGTCGACATAAGCATCACGGGAACCAAAGAGTGCCAACATAGGTACCCTGATAGCCTCCAGGTCGCTACGCACATCGGCTTGCCAGTTGCGTTTCGCGAAGCCCCAGAAAGCTTCGCTCATTGGCTCAACGTCTACCTCACCTTCGATATGCTCCAGATAAGTTGTATAGGGTGCATTGCGCTGTATTAATGCGTTGACCTGTTCAGCGGCATACTCTTCCGCCTTGATCTCCTGCTCTGTCAGGCCTTCTGCGATCATACGTTGATGTCCAGAATAACGCGATTGATCCAGCCAATTGACCGCACCCGACACCGAGATCAGGAAGGTAATATCATCGCGCAAGTTAGCGACCTTGGGCAGCACCCAGCCTGCCTGACTAAACCCAATCAGGCCAGTTTGCCTCTCCCCCAGGCCAACGTGTGTATGCAGAAACTCAATAGCCTCTGCAACTTCATCGGCCCGATCTGCCATTGACTGCAGTCGCCAATCGCCTTCGGACTCACCCACCCCGGGTTTGTCCCAGGACAGCGAGCACCATCCTTGCTCCGCAAACAGACGCCACAGGGGTTCGTAGTAGCCATAAGCATCGCGCGGCATATCGCCGGAGCCGTGAACAAAAACTACGCATGAATCAGGCATAGCCGTCGAGCTTGGCAGTACCAATACGCCTTGCAGGGTGTTACCAGCGTGAACGAAGCTGATCTCCCTACGCACCAAGGAATCTTCGTCAGCGATAATAAAAATGGCCCCTAAGCCCAGGCATAGCAGTAGCAAGACAACAGCAATACGCCTAGTACGTGCTCGCCTATCACTTGTGTTCTTAGCACTTGTGTTCTTAGCACTTGTGTTCTTAGTGCTTGTGTTGTTAGTGCTTACTGAGAAGAGTGGCATGCGGGTTCCTTGGGCGGTTTGATTGACGGAGCGACCTGGCGAGATCGTTTCAGATCCTGGGTAATAGCGATTAGCACAGGTACCAGGAACAGCATTAGAACGGTGGAGAATAGCTCGCCAAAGGCTAGCGAGGCCGCAGCAGGCTTCAGGTATTGGGCTTGTTCGGAGCTTTCTGAGAGCAGCGGCAGCAAACCAATCACCGTAGTGGTCGTGGTGAGAAAAATCGCCCGAAACCGGCTCGTGGCCGCAGCCTGAATAGCGTCATTGGGAGCCATGCCGTCGGCCACAAGCTCGTTGTGGCGGCTCAGCATCACCAGACTATCGTTCACGACCACGCCGGCCAGGGCTAACATGCCGAACATCGATAGCAACGACAGAGTTAGGTCGAGATACAGGTGGCCGAGAATGGCGCCAACAAAACCGAACGGGATAATTGCCAGGATAATAAAGGGTTGCCAGTAGGATTTTAGCGGCACCGCCATGAGCACGTAGATCAGTACCATAGCGATTAATAGCGCTTTCTTTAGACCACCCTGCAGTTCACCCATTTCTTCCAGCTCGCCGCCAGGACGAACCGCCAAGTCCGGGTACTGCTGCTGGAGCTGTGGCACAAGTTGGCTCAACACGGCCCGTGCCACCTCCTCAGGGGCAACCATGTTACGATCGATGGTTGCCGAAACCAGATTGACCCAGTTGTTGTTTTCCCTGTAAAGCGCCTTGGGCTTGAGAACCCGCTCAACGTCGGCAATGTCAGCGAGCAAAAACCACTGGCCTTGGTGGTTGCGGACGTGGGATTGCAATAGGTCATCCATTGTATTGCGTTGCTCGATAACATATTGCACCAGGACCGTTAGCTCAGTGTTATCACGCTGAACTTTCTGCACCTCAGCGCCGCCGAAAGCAGACCCCACCTGCATCGCGAGGGTCTGTTGATCAAATCCCAGGCTCTCGGCGGTGGGTTTAAGCGTGACCATAAGTTCGCTCTGTGCCCCAGCCATCGAGTCACGAGGGTTATGCACCCCATCAATACTACCCAGGTAATCCTTGAGCACGCTGCCAGCCGCAACCAACGTCGCCTGGTCGCCACTGGTCAATTTAATCTGAAAACCGCCACCCACCTCTTCAGAGCCCGTAAAGTGTAATTCAAGGCTTCCTTCAAGCAGGCCAACCTGCTCGCGCCAGCGTTGAATAACGTCTTGGATATCGATCCCTGGACGCTCAGCCACCGGCGTTAACTCCGCATAAAGACTGGCGGATTCAGCACTGCTAATCGCTTCAAAGATAGTTCGCACTGGGGCTTGATCCAGACCATATTGCTGTTGCAATAGCGCATTGACAGCGTCCCCTTCGCGGCGGATACGCTCAACATTGGCGCGAGTCAGCTCAAACGGCGCACCAGGGTCCATCTCCAGCGTTATGCTGACAACCTGGCCGGGCACCTCTGGAAAGAACACGCTTTTCACCAGCCCTTTCATGGTTAGTCCCAAGACGAATACCGCGACGCTGATAAAAAGAATGAGCACGGCATAGCGGTGGCGGACAGCCAACGTGAGCAGAGGCACGTAGCAGCGGTCGCGTAGGAAAAACAACACAGCTTGGGCGCCCAGTTGCACCGGCAGCCAGAGACGAGCCAGTATCCACCGTGGGGTCTTGCCCATATCAATGCCGGCAAGATGAACAGGTAAAATGAACTTACTTTCCAACAGTGAAAACAGCAGCGCGAGAATGACCACCCCCGAAAAACTCGCTAGCACTTTACCTAAGGGATTATCGAGGATAAGCAGCGGGAAAAAAGCGGCAATGGTGGTTAGCACGCCGAAAACGGTGGCCACCGACACCCTGGCCACTCCAGCCTCAGTAGCGGCGATGGGATTATTATTGAGACGGCGTTGCTCGAATACGCTTTCCCCGACGACCACGGCGTCATCAACCAGGATACCCAACGCCAGAATGAAACCGAACGTGGTGATATCATTCAGCGAGTAATCCATCCAACCAGTACCAGACACGGCGATAGCACCCAATACCGAGACAGGAATGCCCATGGCCACCCAAAAGGCGAGTTTCACATCAAGAAACAGGGCTAGGATTAGCACAACCAGCACTAAACCTTGCAGACCATTTTTGGTTAACAGGGCCAGACGGTCGGCGATGTAGTCAGCGCTATCCCCCCACGCAACCACCTCAACTCCCTGGGGCAATTGGCGGCGAAAGTCATGCAGCACATCATGAGTAACGTCGGAAATACGCAGCAGATTTTCACGCTGACCCACTAATATTTCCATGCCCGAAGTGGGCTGACCATTAAACCGAAACCGATAGTCACCCTCGACTGTTGTATCCTGGATAGCGGCGATGTCCCGTAGTAATACTTGATCGCCGTTATGCTCCTTGACGATGGGAATGGCCCCGAATTCGGGCGCATACTCAGCGTCACCATCGGTTCTGATATAGATTCGACCCGCGCTAGTTCTCAGGGAACCAGCCTGAAATTCGAGCGAACTGGCACGAATACGTTCCATCACGTCGGGCACGGTCAGGTTTAGCTGGCGTAACTTCCGGCTGTCGACTTCAATGCGCAGCTCCTGTTTATGCAGTCCCCAGACATTCAATCTGGATAGTTCAGGCTGGGCCAGGAGCGCCCACCTTAACCGCTTGGCAAGCTCATGTAGGGTAGCCTGCTCAGCATCACCGTAAACGTTGATATAGAGCGCCGGATAATCAAAGGCGCTGGCGTCGATTTGCGGCCTTTCGGCCCTGGCGGGTAACTCGATCCCGCTATCCATTCGCAACCGCACCTTATCCAGCAGCCTATCAAGGCTTTGCCCACTGGCTCGTCTAAGCGTAATTGTAGAAAGGCCATCGCTGGAGACCGCTGAAAGGCTGCGAACCCCTTCCAAGCCCTCTAAAGCCGTTTCAATTTTCTGGCTGACCAGGGCATCGACCTTGTTGGGAGGTGCGCCAGGAAACACGGTAGTAATAGTAATGCTATCCGGCTCGACGCGGGGAAAGCCCTCTATACGCATGTTGTTCAGTGTGACTAGGCCCACTATCAGGATAAAGGCCATCAGTAGATTAGCGGCAACCGGATTACGGATAAACCAAGCGGTCAGTACGTGCATCACCAAGCCTCACCGATGGTTGTCCGTACACGCTGCCCCGGTAGATAGGAGGACAGCGGGACAGCAACGATTTGCCATTGATCGTTATCGGACGGCGCTCTTACCAGCACGCGGTCATCGCGGTGGGACAACACATCGACCACGCTACGAGCCAGGGTACTGCTGCCCTCTTCAACCCACCAGATCGAGCCATCGACCGTCAGTGCCGATGCTGGGATGCTGAGGGTGTTTTCCTCTATGCGGCCTTGAAAGCTAGCTTTAACGAAGTCGCCTGCCAGAACAGCAGTCTCGGCACTTTGGAGATCGAGATGCACGATATAGTGGCGTGTTGTAGCATCAAGATAGCCACCGCCCTCACGTATGTCTGCCTCGCCAATGGGCTGGCCCAGGTCGTTGTAGAGCACTACTTTTTGCCCCTGGATAGGATGATCAAGCCGTTGCCAGTCGCTCTTACTGATACTGGCAGCCAGCTCATAGTGAGCATCACCTATCAGCCGAGCGACCGGATCACCTGCCATTAGCATTTGCCCGGGGCTGACATAGCGCTCGACAATAAAGCCGCTATAGGGCGCTCGTACCACCGTTTGGTCGAGCTCCCGCTGCGCCATATCAACACGGGCTCTGGCAGCTTCAACCGCAGCATCGGCAATATGGCGTTGAGGAAGGTGCAGAGCCAAATCATTGGGCGGTTGTTCTCTGGCGCTTGCAAACTGCCGCCTGGCCACCTGGGTAGCGTACCCCGCCCGCTCCTGCTCCAGCTCCGCCTCACGGAGCAAACGCTCGGCATCAGCCCGTTCTGCCTGATAGCGGGTATCGTCAATGACCACCAGTGGCTCTCCCTCACTAACGCGACTGCCAGCCAAAGCGCGGTCATGCACCCTAACAACAGCACCACTGACTTGCGCTTTCAGTTCGACTGTCCAACGTGACGTCACCTCGGTATAGGCTTCAATCTGCACAGGCTGCTCACCACGGCTGACTTGCTCTACGCTGACGAGTGGCGGAAGCGGTGCCTGGTTGCGTTGCTCAACCCCACTAGGGCTCTCAACCTCAGCAAGCAGCCCAGTGACAGCTAACAGGATGCCTATTGCCAGAAATAAGGCCAGAACGCGGCTGTTGAGCAGCCTTCTAAAACGCATAGAGATAGCCTGCGCTGATAGACCACAGATGATCATTATCGACGATAGGACTATCGTGAACCTCGTCGGAAAAACGGCGCTGGCTAAAGTCAATCAACAGCCGGTGGGATTCGCCAAACGAACGGGATAGGCTAATACCGGCCTGATATTGATAGGCACCTTCAGGACGGTATGCAGGACGCCCCACCTTCGCATCATCAGCATCAACCCCAACGTAGTAGCGTGCTACCTGACTGCCCGCGTAGGTCAGTGAAACATGCGGCTCAATACGCCATTGCTGAAACTCAAGGGGATAACCGTAGCCAATTACGGCCGAGCCTCCCTTATGGTTGCCGGAGATATCCTGCCGGTAGCCTAATGTCAGGTAACCCAGTGAACCAAACCAGTCGACACTCACCGCGGCAGTGTAGATGTCGTCGAGTTTCTTCATATCCTTGAGCTCAGGACTGTTACCCCGCTCAACATCGCCGAAGGCGTCATAACTAATCGCCGCGGACAAGGCCCAATTGTCTCCTCCCGCTAGATAGCTACCCAGTGAATAGTCACGAAAGAACCAGTTGTCCGACTCCCACTCGATATAGGGCAGCAGACCTGCATTGTCCTTACCGCCCACGTAAAGGGACGGTTCCGTGTAGGCAATAAGCCCGATAGCAAAGGTGTCGGCGCTTTCTTGTTCCTGGCTGAAGGACCAGGGTGAATAGGTGGCCAGAATAGCCGTCGCCAGGGGAATGAGAGAACGAATCTTCATTGGGTTGACTCCGTTTTGAATCAGTAACTCAAGGTGAAGTGAGAGGCTGATGTTTGCGGAGTCGATTGTCAGACAGAGGGTATTAAGCGGGTCTTAAGATAGTTAGGTGGTAATGGCGATAATTACCAGCGTAGGGTTACGCAAGCCCTCGGGTAGTCAAGTACGAACTCAAACTGCCAATCAAGCCGGTTGGCTATACGCTCAACCAACTGCAGGCCTAATCCGAAGCTAACCGTTTCAGATTTGCCAGCAGCATCTACGGGGTTTGAAATAACCAACGAGTTATCTGTAATCACTAGGGTAATCGTCCCACTACTGGTGTGCTGGAAAGCATTACGGATCAAGTTGGCTAGTACAATGCGAAACAGATCATGTTCAATGTTGATACTGCTGGCCTGATCGTTAAGCGACACCTGAATATTTTTATTCTCAACTAAGTACTGCATATCCACCAACAGTTCGCTACACAATGCGCCTGGCCAGACGATGGACTTTCCAATAGGTCTGGAGGATGGGCGTGCCAGCCACAAAAGGGCTTCCGACAACAAAATCATATTGGCGCAGGCGCGACTAGCCCGCAACAGAGAAGGGAAATTAGGATCCTCAGGAGCCGTTCTCACTCCTAACGTATCCAGGGAGGCCTGAATAATCGCGAGGGGGGTTCTCAACTCGTGACTAGCATGGCGCAAAAACTGCTGCTCACGTTCGTTGTATTCTCTTACCTGTTGTAGTGTCGACAGCAGTTGATTGGCAATTTGGTTGAGTTCACTGATTGAGAACTGAACATCAATTTCACTGCCTGGATGCTGCTTAACCCGACTTGACCACTCCACGAGTAGCGCTAGAGGCTTCACGGCGCTCTTAAATAGCCAGGAGATAACCAAAAATAGCACCAGGCTAAATACTCCAGTCACCAGGCTAGCCTCGATCAATGCCTGCTTGAAAATAGCTTCGGCCAAGGCATCAATCTTGTCGGCCTCTTCAAACTCCAACAGGTAAAGGCCACCGGCCTGCTGTTCTTGAGACCGCTCTTGAGACCGCCCTTGTGACTGAACCTGCGAATAGAGCAAATAACCGTATTCACGAATACCCTGCTCATTAACCCGCTCTATTTCCAGCGGCTCCCGGGGTTGAGTTTTACTGCTAGAAAATAGCTGCCGGATCTCTAGGGGAATATCATCCCACTCCCGGTAGGCACTCACGTCACCTCGCTGCGGCAGTACAAAGTCGGGGTTGTTATTGGCCGCCTGCTGCAGCTTAATCGCATCAAGATGCATATAATACTTAGCCGCCTGACCCACCTGATAAAAGCTGAAAATAGTGACCAGCGCAATCTGCCCAATAAAGATGGCAATGGCCAAATACAGCAAGTGCTGTCGAGACTGGGCGGCTAAACTACGAACCGGATTGGAAGACATCAGCGCGTCTCCACAAACAGCGACAGCCCAACCCCGACATGGGTATGAATAAGGAGCTGTTCAAAAGGTTTATCAACCACTTTACGCAGTTGGTGTAAGTGCACGTTGACGGTTCCCTCCTCCACCTCCTCACCTGGCCAGACATGCTCCACAATTTCGTTTCTCGAAACCACAGCGGGCGATCGACGGGCAAGCAATAACAGAATTTTCCAGCTGGTCGGCGTCAGTTTCAGCTCCTGATCAGCACGAATGGCCCGGTGCTCTTTTGGATAGATCCTAAGATCAGCAATCCGTATACATTCACGCTCGGGATGGCGACGACGGTACAGCGCATTCAGTCGAGCCAAGAGTAGCGGCATCGTGCAAGGCTTGATGACATAGTCATCGACACCGGCATTAAACCCCTCCATTTGATCGCCTTCCATATCGCAAGCGGTCAGCATTAGTATCGGCGTATCAACACCATTAGCCCTCAATTGCCGACAAACATCGATGCCCTGCACCTTCGGCAGCATGTTATCCAGGACCAAACCGTCATAATGCTGCTGGGATGCCAGAGTAATACCGCTGGCCCCAGTATAGGCAAAGTCGCATTCGACACGGTGCAATTCCAGGTACTCGGAAATAGCCAGTGCCAAGTCCCGGTCATCTTCAATGATTAATATTTTCATGGCGGCCGACTACGCGGAAAAGAATAATTAGCTTAAATGGAAATGCCTTAATATTACATTAAGACTGCCGTTTTTTAGCCGTGCGCATAATCGTCGCTTCACCGCCTTAGTTTGCCGTCGCCCATGAATGCTATGTGGCCGAAATTGACCGCTTTTAGACCGCGCAAGGTATCGTTAGCTGAGATGGGAGTAGCTAATCTGTAGCCTCACTTCAACACGATGAGATTAGCCATGACTCAGCCTAAAACCGCACTGCTATTAATTGACGTTCAAGCGTCCTTTCCCGCCCGCGACTATTGGGTAGAATCACTAGCGCAAGCATGGCGCCCCAAGCAGCGGGCGATGCTAGATGCGGCGCAGTCAAATAACATACCTGTTGTGCGCGTTTTTCATGAAGAGCCTGGTAGCCAAGGCGCTTTTGACCCCGCTAATGGCCTAATTCGCCCGCTTGATGGTTTTGACGATGAAGCGGCAGTGACCTTCCATAAACGTGTTCATAATGCATTCAGCGATACTGAGCTTGAAAATTGGTTACGCGAACGCGGCATTACGCAACTTGCGATTAGCGGTATTCGTACAGAACAGTGCTGCGAGACAACCACCCGGATAGCATCAGATTTAGGTTTTAGCGTTGATTTTGTCAGCGATGCAACGCTGACGTTCCCTATGACGCGTAACGGCATTACATGGTCAGCCGATGATATTAAGGCACGTACCGAACTGGTACTTGAAGACCGTTTTGCGCGTATTATCAGTACACAAGACTTGATCAATGAGTGGCAAAACACGCGTGAGTAAAGAGCAACAAAACAGTCAACCGCTCTCCCAAAGAGCCAACACCCTGCGGATTGCGGTATTGATGATGCCTGGCCAAGTGCCGCTTGACTTGGTCGGGCCTCTTCAAGTCTTACAATGTGCCGACCGGCTATCAATCGATGTTGAGGTTTGCTATGTCGGCCCAAAAACCGCTATGCCGTGGTTAGGGCCGCTGACGCTTAGTGGCATTGACCCGTTACCCGAACAGCTGCCGCCTCAACAGCTACTGCTAATTCCAGGACAGTATCGCAATAGTGTTGAGCCATTGGCGCAGCAAGAGTGTGTTAGTTGGCTTAAGGCAAACGCATGCTATGCGGACACACTGATGACGGTTTGCTCCGGCACGCTATTACTGGCTGACGCAGGCTTGCTGGAGGGGCGACGCTGCACGACGCATCACACATTAATCGAGCAGTTACAGGCTAAAGCGCCTAAGGCCAAGGTGCAAAGCGATTGTATTTTTATTGAAGATGGCCGCTATTTAACCAGCGCTGGGATTTCAACCGGTATAGATACCATGCTGTACTGGCTAACCCGCGCTTGCGGTCATTCATTGGCGCTAGCGGTAGCGCGAGAGATGGTGCTATACCTTCGCCGCAGCGGCCAGGAGCCTCAGCTGGGAGCTTGGCTTGAGGGCCGCAATCATGTGGATGAACGGCTGCATCGCGTTCAAGATGCAATATGTGCCGCCCCCTCGCAAACCTGGCGTATTGAAACATTAGCGACTCAAGCAGCTATGAGTGAGCGCCATTTCCGGCGCCGATTCAAAAGTCTCACCGGCATGCTGGTGGGAGACTACATTATCGGGTTGCGCCTGCAACGCGCTAAAACGTTAATGACCGAGACGCCATGGACGCTGGCAAGGGTGGCCGAAGCATCCGGTTTCGGTGATGAGCGGCAGCTAAGGCGTATCTGGGCTCGCCATGAGAAAGTACCACCGAGTGTATGGCGCCGCGCCAGTTCTCAAAAGCTGCTGGATTAAGCCAATACGAGCTACCATTAGGAAAACATATTGCGGGTTGACCCCATGACCGATCTTATCCTGCCAAGCCACGCTAACTACCTCAATTTTCGGCATCGCCTACCTGATAAGCGTTTAGCCCCGTGGGTACAGTGTCTTTGGTCAATGGGAGGCTCAGGGGATGTTACTGACCCCAAAACCGAAAAATTTTATCCCGATGCTGGCGCTAGTCTCAGTATCAAGCTAGCTAGTTCTCACCCCATCATTACGCTCTGTTTTAACAGGCGAACGCTAATAGAAACACTCGACGCCCAAACTCCCTGTCTGGGGATTCGCTTTAAAGCAACAGGCGTTCACTGCCTGTTAGGCTTACTACCCGAAGCATTCGCAGATAAACCGCAGCGCTTAGATAACGAACTTGAAACACCGGCGTTACAAGGGTTAATGTCCGTGGCGGAGCACCTCTACCGCCTGGACGCACAGCAGGGTTTACGCCTGTTAGAAACATGGTTGTTACACCGGCTAAAGAGCCAGTCACTGGTCAATAGCCGCACCCTCAGGATTGTTCAAGCGATTGGGGAACTAAAGCATCCCCCTCAACAGTTAGGTGCCACACTAGGGGTGACTAGGCGAACCCTGGAACGCAAATTAAAGCGCGAGGTGGGCGTTACGCCAGGCCAATTAGTCGCCTATGCCCGACTAGACCGCGCCCGTCATAGGCTACTTGAAACCACGCTGCCCCTAGCGGAAATAGCGCTGCAATGCGGCTACTATGACCAAGCTCACTTCACTCATGCCTTTCAATCACTCGCCTATGAAACGCCCGCCGCCTATCGCAAGCGTAAACTGTCGCAAATTTACAAGGCGTAAAAAAGCCTCGACGTTAAGCTGAGCCCTCAACTTACGCATTGAGGTCATCCATATGTCGACTCGTCTCTCTCAGCAGTCTGTGTATCGCCTTGTCCCACGCCTAGCTAAAAACCTGATTGCATTAGGCAACGTTGCGGAAGATTCAACGCTTAATCGCACCATTGTTCACTTAGTCAACCTGCGTGTTTCGCAAATAAACCACTGCTGCTTTTGCCAGCACATGCATTCTCAAGAGGCCAGAGACGACGGCGAGCATCAAGTTCGCCTAGACGTGTTACCGGCCTGGCGGGAAGCTTCCTGCTTTAGCACACAAGAACGTGCCGCACTCGCCTGGGCTGAAGCACTCACACTCATCAGTCAACAGCCCTCCATCAGCGACGACACCTATCAAAACGCATTAACTGCCTTTGGTGAGCAGGGGCTAGTTGATCTAACTGCGATTATTGTGCAAATCAACAGCTGGAATCGGATATCGGTGGGCTTTCAGTTTGCCCCGGACATTCGTATCTAAGCCATCTTGGATACCTGACAATAAAACTTGAGATGGGTGAATGGAATGAACAGTGTGACGAAACAGCGTCAACGACTTCCCAACTTTCTGGGTCTCTTATCCAGTCTATGTTTTTTCTTTGGCAGTCTTTTATTCCTACCGTCAGGCGCTATTTATGCAACCGTAGGCGTATGGTGTTTTGTGATGGGCTCACTCATCATGTTTATTATTTACGCAATGAGTATTAGAAATATGGGTAAAAAGCACGTCTAGTTGAGCCAACAGCTAACCTTGATGTAGCCGCTGGGTTGTCAACTACCTAGCGGCTCTAGAAGGCAATGCCCTCTACGCAATATCAATGTCGCTAGCGCATTCGCTTTCAGCATCCAGTAGAGCCATCAAGCACTTGGCGAGTTCGCAATAGTGCAGTGTAAAGAGCACCACTGCTGCAGCGTTAGTCGGTACAACCTCACTGGGCGAGCGTAGAATTCGATCGTATCAAACTGACTAAACCCTGCCTTCTCTGCGACTTTGAGTGATGCACCATTATCAGGCTCAATAACAGCGACCACGGAAGCAAGTTGCTTTTGACTGAATGCCACACTGAGTACCGCTTGCACTGCTTCAGTCGCCAAGCCCATGCCCCAGTATTGTTTAGCCAGCCGATAACCTAGCCCAATTTCTTCTACACCATTAACCTCTTCGGGGCTAACACCGCAAAAGCCAATAAGCTTATCGGCTCCCTTCTCAACCAAAGCCCACGGCCCAATACGGTGAGATAAATAGCGCTCCAAACACCAATCGATAAATCGCCGCGTTGCGGCTGCATCACAAACGCCTCGGATCGAGTGCTTCATGACGTCAGGATCACTGAGGATCTTGGTCAATTCGGGAACATCGTTTAAGGACAGCGTTCGTATAACCAGACGCTGCGTTTCACAAATTTGCACCGTTTTCTCCTTGTGCACGATGCCCAAAGCCGCTGTTGCTGCGGTACTGCTTAGGCAGCGCTGAAAATCAGCTTACCTTGTACTTCGTTTGAATAAAATTGTTTGGGAATGCGATCGCTTCGGCCTCTTCAAGCCTAATCTGTTGGTTAAGGCTTCCAAACAGATCGATACCGCCACCTAAAAGAATAGGTGCTTTTGTGATGGTCATTTCATCAATTAGCCCAAGATTGAGAAACGAAGTTATGGTTGAACCGCCATCTATATAGGCATGTTTAAATCCTTTACTTGCCAGCTCAGCCATTAAGTCTTGAATCTCACCAGCGTACATTTCCACTTTGCCTTGCAAGTTTTCAGGAGGTTCGCTGACTGAATGACTAAGCACAACGATATGAAGGTCACCATAGGGCCATTGGTCAGGCGCTAAATTCATCCCCGAGATAACGTCCATGCACTTACGCCCCATCACCATACAATCAACGGAGTCAATAAAGCTCTGAAAGCCCATATCGGGGTTCTCACGCATATCTGCCTCTAAGTTGCCAGCGGTATGAAGCCAGTCAACGCCACCGTCTGCGGTCGCAATATATCCGTCAGCACTTGTTGCTATATAAACAGAACACTTCATCAACATCTCCGTAATTTACAAACCATGACCAAGTGCCAACTTAATGTGCGTAGAGAACTTTTCGGGACTTTCTTGGGGTAACATATGCCCCTCGCCAGCAACTTCGTTAATCACAGAGTTGGCTAACAAATGAGCGGTTTGTTGAGCAATAAGTCTAAACATATCACGCGTTTCCGCCCCATAACCTATAACGATTGGAGCACTGATTTTGGAGACCAACTCAGCGTTTATGGCTGGTTGCTCTTGTTGATTCAGTTGATGGGTTAACGTGTACGCTTTAGATATCTGCAGCGCTTGGATACTTTCGTCCTGAGTAGAAAAATACCCTTCTCTATTGCCTGAACCGTCAATTAAGCGCTCAACCGCTAATTGCATATTTCCAGCATGAAAATTTTCAAAAACCGGACTAAACATGGCGCTGGCATCCGACTGCCAAACCTCCATTTTCTCTCCTTGTAAACAGCCTGGATAACCAGGCTCGTACAGGAACACGTTAGACAACGCTAAATCATGTGTCACCAACATATTAATGATGACATCCGCCCCGTAAGACCAACCAACAATATTAATGGGTTTATCTTTAGGCAAGTTCGACAGCAGTTCAGCTAAATCATTGGCATGCGTATTTAGACCAAAACCACCTGAACAAGGCTCGCCAAAGTGCCTCAAAGTAACAGAAATCACCTCATAGTCAGCTTTCAGGTATTCAATATGAGGAAGCCACATAGCGCCATCGGTGAGCGCCCCATGAACCAGTACTAAGTAGTCACCGGTTCCCTCTTGAAAAGAGTCCATTACAGTCATTCCTAAATCGGTTACAAGCTTTTTCCATGCTCTAACTAGCACGGGATTGAGTAAAAAATAGCACCACCACAAGTTGCAATAATATCCTGGTGGCAATCACTGTGACCTGGCTGCAGAAAGCGTAATCCTAACGATTCCAGCGATATTCCATTTGTCGCGCTGTTTTCTCCGCAAGCTCGGTGCTGCGTAACTTGGCGACCAAGTGTAAGCACATATCGATTCCCGCAGAGATGCCACCTGAACTAATGACACCGCCATCGTCTACCCAGCGCACGTCATCCACCACATCAAGCAGCGGAAACTGAGCTTTTAAATCACCTTGGTCATCCCAGTGAGTAGTTACTCTGCCTTTCAGGCTAGGCTGTGCATTAGCAACTAAGAAGATGCCGGTACACACTGTGGCTACCTGCTGCACTATGGCTGCTTGATGTGCAATCCAGGCCTTTACCTTTTCGTTTGCCATTTCACCCGTGTGCACACCACCGACAACAATCAATACATCAATGGGCGGGTGATTATCGATGCTGGCATTTGGCAGCACCTGGTAGCCCGCCCGGGCAGTTACTGGGCCGTCTTTTTCAGCAATTAAAAATACTGAAAACGGCTCGTCTTCATCACTAACGCGACTGGCCGTGGTAAAAACTTCAAAGGGACCCGAGAAGTCGAGTACTTCTGCTTGGTCATAGATATAGATGCCAATGTTCATTTGAGGACGTCCTTAGAATCTAAGCCTGCTATTTGCCAACAGTTAACAATAAAGCCACCACTCCTCGCCATGCGTTACACCGCGCACAGTTCAACACTCATTAAATTAGCTGGTGTTAAACACTTACTACCAACTTTGGCCACGTTTGAAGCCACCGCTTATTGTATACCCGAGCGTCAAAGTCTGTTCGCTTTGGCCGTTTTGGATTTAATGTAATGGTATAGTTAAACAGTGACTTAACGCCAAAAGGAGCCATAATTATTAGCTCTCCGCGATCATCCAACGCAGCGCCTACAGCAGTTTCTACTTCTACCCAGAAACTCATAGCATCTTCGGTTGACGTATACGGATAATCGCCATTGCGCGCGTGCATTCTTGCTTGATTCTTTACTGACCAGGGTAAGGTTGAAACGCCCATTAACCTTCGCTCAATCTCACGATCACGAGAATCACCCACATCGTCCGAGTCGAAGTAAATTAAATCAATGTCGTTCAATCGCGTACTCGCTACAAAGCCATGCAGCTTGTCCCACACTAAGTTTCTAACGAACCCTGCAGCGAGACACCAACCCGGCAGCTTCTGCGCAGCTGCGGTAGTCAGCGCCGCCATGCGATCAGGATCACTCATTATCCATTGCTTGATCAGCACTTCATGATCCATCGCAACCCCTTATCATGGCGCTTTATTCTAATTACCGGAAATAAAACTGTGTATTCATCAGCTTATGCGCTGTAATGCTGCGTGAAGCGACTTTAAGCTATCGGGGCCTTCACCTAACCGAACACTATTGCACGACACTCGCTCCCATGCCGCCGATGAGTTCACATGTAGATGCACTGCGACGCATGATCCCGTCTCGTCATCGA
This sequence comes from Vreelandella venusta, assembly GCF_007989605.1. GTDB lineage: Bacteria > Pseudomonadota > Gammaproteobacteria > Pseudomonadales > Halomonadaceae > Vreelandella > Vreelandella venusta. Next base: position 162,863 of record NZ_BJUL01000007.1, read on the forward strand.
GCAGTCCAGCGGGGATCCAGACAAGCTCAGTGTCTCTTAGTTTATTGGGCACTGAGCTGCCACAGGCGGCGCAAAAGTCATTCCGATAGCCCGTTGGCTTCTGAAAAGAGCGAATATTGGCTTGTCCAGAAATCCACTCGAAGCACTCCTCGCTGACAAACGTAGCGGCATTCGCTGAGGAACCAGTCGTTTTCCGACACAAAGAGCAGTGGCATTGATAAAAATTTGGTAGTTCTCCTTTAACGCTGAACTTAACCTCTCCGCAGAGACACTCACCTTTCATTCAACACTCCTATAATACTCTGCATCCAGCGGCCCAGACCGACGCCACCGCGCTAGCAATAATATTCCATGACTAACTCTGGGTGGCCAGTTTGTTCATCAACTTGCTCACCTAATGAAATAAATCCCTGCTTTTTATAAAAGTTGATACTGGGAGTATTTTCCCGGTAAACCGTTAGTTGCAAGCACTCCCTTCGGCTCTTGGCATCATCAAGCATAGCGGCTCCCACACCTCGCCCCTGCAAGCTTGGCGACACAAAAACGGCAGCCAGTGTATTTCCGTATAAACTGTAGAAGCCAGCTATCTGGTTCTCAGATTCAAACACAAAAGTTTCCGAGGCAGGGATATAAACATCACGCATTTCGGTAACCTTTGACGCCCAAAAATCCGCTTCAACAAAAGCGTGCGCTTTAATCGATGCTGAAAGCCAGATCTCCAGAATCTGGTCAATATCCGTTTCTCGGTATTTGCGAATCATCTAAACGTTCCTTATTGATGGTCAGATGAGCATACAATAGCTTGTTTTTATTCGCTATTCTTGGGCTATTTATGACTCATTCCTCCTCCTGCGCTACCCCGCGCTTCGATTTAGCCATTGATTGAATTAGCCAGTGTTTTATTGCGTGGTAAGCGTAACTCATCCGCAAGGGCGTTCTGTCGCAATAACACCTGCTGCACCCCCAAGTTAACAATCTTTATGCCGCAAACTTCTTGCTGACTTGCGCCACCCGCTGTCCTAAATAACGTGCGGCTAGTAAGTCTGTTTCATCTAGCACGCCGTCTGTTGAATGAGCAATAAGCCCAGATTGTGCTCCCAGCCGGTTACGCATACCTGGATCGTAGTTGCCTGGGATATCCAGACCTACCCATAGCATGCCATGCTGGTTCGCAAACACTTGCATGTACTGAAGGGTATTCAACTGATCACCGCTTAAGTTAGCCCCAATAGTAAAACCAGCGGCAATCTTGTTTGCCCATAACTGTTTGGTCCAGAGTTCACTCGTGGCGTCACTAAAGGCTTTAAACTGGGCTGACACGCAGCCCATATAAGTCGGAGAGCCAAAGACTAAGGCATCGGCCTTTCCTAATTGCTGCAGCAGCTCGGTGTTACAAAAACGCCCTTCTACGATATCTGCGCCAACGATTTCTATTTGAATAGCATTAACTTCAGGCTGGGCTGCCGCTCCAACAGCGACAGCCTGGGCTAGTTGCTTAGTACTGCCCAAAGCAGAATGAAATACAACGGCAACCTTCATCACACGCCCCCGTTCTGTTGCCGCTCCACTGATTGCTGAGCATCGCGGTTTAGATTACGCTCGGCAGGGATATCGCTTAGGTACTCGACAAACTCCACTTCAAAACCAGCCGGATCGACAAAATAGACATTTTTTCGAAACGGCTCTATAGCGCCATGTTTGGCGATGGCGTAGCCCTCTTTATTGAGCCTAGCGACAACGGCATCAAGGTTATCGACCACATATGCAAAATGAGCCAGCCCAACGTAGTGACCTTTCAAATCGCGGTTCTCCCCTTCGCCGTGATCGCTTAACGCCAAGTAATTTTCATCGTCACCAAAGTGCACCCATTTACGCGGTTTGCCATACCATTCGCCATGACCTTCGTCCCGCACCCGCCAATGTGGAAAAACTGCCCGGTAAAAATCCAGCATGGCATCCATATCAGTAACCACCAGATTAACGTGCTCTAAGTACATACGAGACTCCTTGCGCTATGTGAGATGCAAGGGTAAAACCTCAACCTAAGTTGAGGTAAAGTGGTTTGTGGAAAAAAAATGGCAAAAATATGAGGTGAGTGATGGCAGAAGCAATTTGGAGTGTTGGTAAGGTTGCCAAGCGCTGCGGCATTAAAGTAAGCACTCTGCACTTTTACGAGCAGCAAGGGCTGATCCACAGCTGGCGTAATGCAGGCAATCAGCGGCGTTATAAACCAGAAGTGCTAAGGCGAATTTCGGTGATAAAAGCAGCGCAGAGAGTTGGCGTCAGTCTGGAGGAAATAAAGCAGGCTTTTGAATCATTACCGAATAACCGCACGCCAACGGTTGAAGACTGGCAGCAGCTTTCAAAAAACTGGCAGCAGATGCTGGATGGACGAATTGCTTACCTGCAAAAACTGCGCGATAACCTAGCGGGGTGTATCGGCTGTGGCTGCCTCAGCATGACTAGCTGCCCGCTCTATAACCCCGACGACAAACTGGCTAACTCAGGTAGCGGCCCTGTGCTGCTCGATCAGGCAGAGCAGAATGCCAGAACCCAGCAAGAGCCAAACGCTGGTTCATAGCCCTTAAAATAGTTCTTAAAATAGCTCTTAAAGTAACCCTCAATAGCAGCTCTTACGTCTTAATCTACACCAATGAACCACTTGGGTTTGATACGCCCAAAGTCTCGACGGATATTGGTTTTCAAGGCTTTCTTGGAATCCAGAACGACAGTATCCCGTTCAGTTCTAACAAACACCACCCAGTGCCAGAAAGGCCGGCCCTGCTCCGTGCGCCACTTGATCGCCAACAACGCCTTATCTGGAAGCGTCGCCCAAGCCTCGAATGGCGTCTCTGTTGGCGCAGCCGTGATACCCAAAGTACACAACAACTTACGGACATACTCGGTATCTGACCAAAGCGCGGTGTCTTCGGCATAAATACCCAAAGCATTGGCTGTCGCTTTGGCCTGCGCATAAGTAATGCCCGCAAGCGCGGCGCATGCAGCAATCCCACAGCCGGATATTTCTTCTTGAATAACAGGGTTCATTGAGTCTTCCAGTTAGTAAAGAACTATATGAAATGGTACGAGAGAAGATTAGCGGGTAATCGCTACCCCCGAACTGCCGAGCATGCACGTCACAGCCATTAAGATTATAATCACTGGCTAAGCCAGACCCATCCTACTATCGAACTCTAAGCCTCGGGCGTATTACTGTGAGCATCCCCCATCGAAGTGAAAAAAGCCAAGCTAGACCTGTTCGCAAAGGCCTACACCCGAGAAATCAACATAACCAAGGCTATGACTTCCCGGCTCTCGTAACAAGCCATCCAGCGCTAGCCTCCCATGTAAAACCGAACGTGCATGGCGACCTTTCCATCGATTTCGCAGATCCATTGGCAGTCAAAACTCTCAACGCTGCGTTATTAAACCGGCACTACAATATTGTCGACTGGGATATTCCAGAGGGCGCGCTTTGCCCGCCAATCCCAGGCAGAGCTGACTATATCCATTACATGGCTGACTTGCTGGAAGTTGGGCCTGGGCTAGAACAGCGCAGTATTAAGCTGCTCGATATCGGCACGGGAGCAAATGGAATCTACCCAATACTAGCCTGCCAAATTTACCGCTGGCAGTGTGTTGGCAGCGACATTAACCCTCAATCGCTTGAAAACGTAGCCACGATTATTGCCAACAACCCCACACTCAAAGAACGCTTCACGCTGCGCACACAGCACGATAAAAATCACATTTTTGAGGGGATCATTCAAGCTGGGGAATTCTTTGACGTCAGCGTATGCAACCCACCTTTCCATGCCTCGCTTGATGAAGCTCTTAAAGGTAGCCGGCTTAAACTCAATAACCTCGCTCGTAGTCGCGGTGAGCAAAAGGTAAAAACCAAATCCCCCACTTTGAATTTTGGCGGGTTGGAAGCTGAGCTTTGGTGTAAGGGGGGCGAACAGCTGTTTCTTAAAAAGCTCATAAGAGAAAGCAAGGTGTATTCAACGCAATGCCGCTGGTTTACTAGCCTGATTTCAAAAGCTGACCATGTTAAGCCTGCCAAGAAGTTGATTAGTAAGCTCGGTGCCGTTGATATACGAGAAATAGAGATGAAGCAGGGAAATAAGGTTACGAGAGTATTAGCCTGGACATTCATCTGAGCCGCCATCGCCGTGCTTCCTCAGGCCTATGCTACTAATCAACGACAAACAATTTAGCTCCTTGCTTTGTCGATGAGCGATGCAGTTCGGCATTATCGGCAACCTGGTAGCTCGATCCAGGCGTGAGAACAAAGCAGCGTCCATCGTCGAGTTCAGTATGAAGTTCACCTTCAAGGCAGAGCAATATGTGGCCTTTAGCACACCAATGATCCGCCAGATAACCAGGGCTATATTCAACCATACGCACCCGAATATCCCCAAAATTTTGGGTCTTCCAATAAGCAACGCCACTTTCTCCGGAATGCTCCGTCGGCTTAACTTCAGACCAATCTGTGACCCCAAAAGGTAAATCTGTAATGTTCAAACGGCATCTCCATAAGTAGATAACAGCAATTATTCCAGCGTGGGCCTAGTTTGGTATCGAACTAAAGCAAAGCGGCTCTCTGCGATTAACTCAGATCACCGCTCTATCAGCCAAGGAATTTTTCTTAGCCAATCCTTCGGTGCCTCACTATTGATGAACTTTGTCAGCTCCGGCTATAGATACACATTTGTGATTTCCAATTTTATGCATTGCCTACGAATCATCAGTCGCGCCAGCGGTCAGATGTATTGATCAGCCATCCACGTATGGACTCAGCGACGTCTTGGGTCATGGGTCGGCCATCTTGGTCAGATAAACCATGATCCATCTCGGGGTAGGCCATCAGCTCGATATTGAATTTACCTAAGTCGTGAAGATTTTCGACTAACTCAGCGACTGCCTCAGGTGAAACAGACTCATCGCTCCCGCCCTGCACAATTAAGGCGGGTATCTCTACACGGCTCAAAACAGATTCTTGATCAATCGAAAGCATGCTTCGCCACCATGCGTATCCATGGTTACTGACGTCTATATCCAACCTTTCGTTGCTGCTTAGAATATGCTCTGCAAAGCCGTTGAACCCCTCTATTGCGGATGCCACCGCGCTTTCTGGCTCGGTCAACTTAATGTTATGGTTCACATCATCAATAAACCATCGACCGCCCCCATTAATCATAATGACCGCGTCTGCCGTGTCGTACTCGGCTGCATACAAAGCGGCAACCACGGCTCCTTCGCTTCCTCCCAGAGCAATGACATTCTTGTAGCTGCCATCGCTTACCATGTCAGATACTACCGTATTGGCATCCTGAACTCGTTGCTCTGGCCTATCGTTCTCTAGGTAATAAGCGGGACAATCGGGTCTCTCTGCATTTGTATCGCGAGGCAAATCAGATGTGATTCCCGGCTTTTCAATCAGCAATAAATCCGCCGATGGCCAAGCAGAGTGAGACAGCTCTCTGATAAGATTGTTATGCTTGACACTATTACAGTCAGACCCTTGGAAAGATACTAGAAGCGTATCTGATGAAAGGTTATCGGATGCAACTTCTAGGTAATAGTCAATGACGCTGCCATCCGCTCTTCTGAGTGATGAGACAGCATCGTTTTCATTTGCCACAGCACTTGTAAGCCCGAAGAAGAAACAACCTACAACACATGTAGCCGTAAAATACTTCTTTCTTTTTGCTAATACCCGATGCATCCGCTGGTTATGTATTTTTACAAGATTGACCATTTCAAAACCACGCCAACTAAGTGAATTGAACCAAAAACTAAGCAAATAACCGAGCTCCATAGCCAAAAAGCGGTGCTATTTTGCTTTATCTGAGGATGATTAGTGATAAATGGAGCAATTAAGCCGCCTAAGCCTCGAAGTAAATAAATAGTTGTTATTGCGCACAAGGTTAATTTTAAAAAAGGCATGCTAGGTAACAGTCCCGCGCCAGACCATGCATAACAGCCCCAAATAATTAAAACTGAGGCAATCCCAAGTGTTATCACTGTTGGCCGCAAAGAGCGCTTCTCAGCCATTAGTGCCATTGCTTCCCCTGCACCAAAAAAACGATACCAGCCTGGGCCACCAATGACGACACCGACATGCAGCGCCGCTGCTAAAAAGCTCAATGAGCCAGCAACGATTAATAGTTCAAAACTCACAAAATATGTCTCCATTGTTCATGACTACTGCCTTTACACCCTAGCCCCATGTTCCGTTAGACTCTGCACTGCACATACTTTCTCTAAGCTGAACAACGCGCGACACTGCCTCCCAAGCCAGTTCTTATCGACCATTGGCAATACAGTTTATGGTAAATTTTGCGCACATTTCCAGAATAATTAGTTTTTAATTCTATTTCCTCGCTGCGCACTCGATCTTGTCTATACACTCGATATGAGTTGACTCATAACACTGCACTGCTAACCCTCATCGGCTTTTCTAGCTTAGCCAGAGAACAGCGCAAGAATTCCCTACAGTTGTCTCTAGCCAAGCTAACCCCTTCATAGTACGAATTAAAACCTAAACTGATAAGTGCCACTACGAGTCGACGTCGCGGTTGACCCAAACAACTATTAGTAAGTTAAGAGTCTTACTTAATAATTGTTAGTCAATCGAATTAAAAAATTACAATACGCAAAGAAAAAAAACATCAAATTTTAAGGTTGTTGCTATGTTAAATAAAGTGAACCTTCAGGTGTCCATGCGTAGGGAGTAGATAAATGTCACAACAATTTGACGAGCTTGCCGCCTTATATGAAAAAATGGCCGAGTGGCCATTTCGAAAGTACTGCGAGATACCCTCCACTATTGAAGCTCTAGGAGATATTAGCGGGCTCTCTATTCTTGATTTCGGCTGTGGTAGTGGCTTCTATACTCGGCTGTTAAAAAAGCATGGCGCCAAGGAAGTCGTCGGCTACGATATATCTTCAGGGATGATAAGTTACGCGCGTCGTCGCGAAGAGAAAGAGCAACATGGCATCTCATATCTTGATAATAAAGACAGTATCCCAGAGAATCATTTTGATATTGTTCTTTCTGTATATACTTTACCCTACGCGAAAAACCTAGCGGGCCTTATGGAATTGTGCGGTGATATGGTGCGCCCCATAATACCAGGCGGTCGTCTCGTAACACTTCCTCTTCACCCTGACTACGCGCTACAAACATCTTACTATCGCCCCTACGGTTTCGACCTCATTAGCAGCACTACTACTCCTAGAACTAACGAAACACCGCTGAAACTTCACTTGTGCCAGCCCCCCTATGATGACTTTGTAACGGCTTACTACTGGTCGAGTGAGGCATTAACTAACGCCTTGGAACACGCCGGGGTGAAAAATATTGAATGGCAAAACTTTCATGTAACCGATGAGGGCAACGAAGTTCACAAGAGTAGTTTTTGGGAGGCTTATCAAACATGCCCACACTCAATCATTCTCTCAGGACGCAAAGGAGTGTGAACGTGTTGACACCTCCCGTGTCCACCACCACCTCCCTGCCTCCCTTCGGAGCCGTCTGGGCTCGCTGGTTCAATTCGATCAGTTCTCTTGACCATCACGAGTGGGACTCACTGGTCGAAGACAGCAATTTTTTTAATAGCTACAGATGGTTACAGTCTCTTGAATACTTCAGTCGACCACGCTCTGTACTGGCAGCTTTCGGCCCTGGAGGGCTTTTGGCAGGCTGCCCAATATGGGAAGGACAGCCTGATGACCCTCTGTTTGCCCCCTCACACTGGTTTACAGAGTTGCCAGGGCCATGGAAGGAAAAATTTCTGTGGGTGGGAGCATACCGCTCTACGCATAATGAGCTGATCTGCGGGCATGGGGCTCGTCATCAAGAAGCGCTGGCACTGCTGCTTCATGAGCTCCAAAACAAATCCAATCATGATGGGTTGGCTGGCGTTCTACTGCCCTATATGCCGTTGAAAAGAGCTTTGTATGTCGCCTCACACCACCCTGATGCACAAGTGCTGCTTCATGATGCCGAAGCTTCTCAGCACATCTCACCAGGAGGCTTAGACGACACTATCTCGTCCTGGAAGAAACACTATCGAACACGCACACGAGCCGAAATAAATGCCTTCCACAATCAAGGAAACCAAATAGAGTGGTCACCTATTACGCCAGTACTAGAGGAAATACTGGTCAACCTTGTTGCCATGAATCGATCCAAACACGGCGCGACCACTGGAGCATCATGGATGCGCAAGGTTTTCATGAGTCAGCACCAGTCCAACGTCACTGATCACTCGATCGTCGCCCTTTCCCGAAACAAGGGGAAGATAAATGCTGCCACCATCTTTTATCGTTTCGGGAATTCGCTTCACGCCCGATATTTCGGTTCCGACTACACAGAGGAGAAGGACGACTTCCGTTACTTCGTTCTCAGCTACTACGCACCTTTAAGGTATGCACCCAAGCATGGCTTAAAGACATCCCACCTCTCAGTTTCAGCCTTGGATGCGAAAGCAAAACGTGGCGGATGCATCGAGCCACTCGCCACCGTCGCAATTTTTAGAAAAGAAAAATTAGCGGATGACCTTGTGAAGAAGCACAACTTCGCAGTCGTTGACAGTCACCAGAACAGGTTCCGCAAACATCTGGCCTCGGAATGGTTCAACGATGGAATCATCTGATAACAGGAGAGATTCATGCTTCATCTAGTCTATATTCTTCAGCCTACCGAGCATGCACGAACCCACACAAAAGAGTTCTGGGAGTGGATACGCTCACGTCAATCATGGTTCTACGATGGCTTGGACATGGTTCATGAGCCACGTTGGTTCAACTACGTTATCGGTAATAACGTGCACTGCCTGGAGCACTCGGTAGCTTTCGAAGACGAAGCGGCCTGGGGTGCCTACCGCAAGGCAGTTTCACAGCGCTGCAAAGATCCAGAGTGGGAGGCAAGGCGGATCGAACAGGAAAAATGGTGGGAAATCATTGACTCCCGACTCATGAACGATATTCAACTGGAGAGTTAAGCATGACGGAGCATACGACAACAACAACACTACACACACGTGCGAACCGACTTCTGGATACAGCTTCTTTCATCACATTGGCCACCTGCAACGATACTGGAACGCCCTGGGCATCCACCGTCAACTATGTAGTGCTTCGCTCTCCACTGCGCCTTATCTGGTACTCCATGACCCAGGCTCAACATTCGATTAATATCGACCGGCAACCCATGCTATCGGGTTCAATCTTTCGCTCCGATCTCGGCGAGTTATCACCTCCCGCAGGCTTAGATGGTTTGCAGCTCCTTGGAGATGGCCGCGCCGTGCCCGATGAAGAAGCAGCCGCTATCCATACCTTGTACTATCGCTTGAACTTTCCCGATCCAGAGTTAAGGAAATCCTGGGAACTGCCACTCACAGATTTCCTCACAGGAGGACGAAGACGATTCTATGAAATGCGTCCACATAGTTTATGGTTGCTCGATCTGGATCAATGGCGAGAGGACAAAGTGGACCAACGAATTGCGGTCGATATTTCGCAGTTAGCTTGACCTGCAAAATGCGCTTCGTGGCAGCTAAGAGCGTTGCTCACCAAGATAGCCAAGCCACTCAGCGTATTCATGAAGAATCGTATTCATTAAGAGCTAGCCAGCGGACGGCAAAAGCCCCTCAAACCTGTAGCCTACGGCTAACGCCCATATTTAGCTGCCGACACGAGCCAAATACGCTTTTGCGCATTCACCTACAAAGCGTCGGCCGGGATTATCACCCGCGATCCAGTCCTCAATAGGAAAAAGGTCAAACAGACCAACCTTCACAAGCGTTGGAACGGCAAGTTCAAGCTCTTTTTCTACTTGGCCTCGCTCGCCAGCGTTATAAAGATTAATGTTATAGAGCATCGTTGCAACCGTTCCCGTCTGAACCTTACTGCCATCTTTGAGATGAACCGAAGGAAGAACTTCCCCACCGCTAACGACTTTCTGATTTACAGCGGCCAACTGCTCCGTATGTTCAACGCTTTTTTTCATTAGCACTCTCCTTTTTTCAAGCGGCTCTTCTTTCAAGTAGCTAAGGCCACGTTAAGGTGTGAACAACGCCACTATTTCGCTATATCATTGTGCCGTAACCACTTAAGCCAACTCAAACCTAAAATCCCAAGCATTGATAATGAACTTCTAAACGCCTTATTAGAGCAAGGAGATTAGGGATTTCTATAATCTGAATCGAGCATAGAATAGAAATACTCATCCCACCATACTCCCTCACCTTTCGGAATGCATTGCCTAAAATAACCTTCCCTAACCATGCCCAGTTTTTCCATCAAAAGATATGAAGCCGGATTTTCTGGCTGGGCAGTCGCCACCACACGGTGGAGGCCAAGTTTAGTAAAGCCATGGTTTAGCACACAAGAAGCCGCTTCATAAGCAATGCCTTGCTTTTGGTACTTGGGATTAACGATCCAGCCGATTTCGTAGGTATGATCTCCAAACCAAGCATAAAACTCAATATGACCAACCAACCTTTGTTCTTGTTTATGGTATATCGCGAAGGCCTTTTCTGTCTCAGTAACAAATAATTTAACCGCCTCTTTTGTCAGTACACCTTCAGCCAAATAATGAGTAGCTTCGGCGTCAGACATATATTCAAAAACATCTTCCACGTCACTAAACAAGAGTGGCCGTATGATAAGGTTCTGAGTTTCAATATTCATACAATCCTCAAATTATGAGTGCGCCCTAATGCCGCTTCAAGCAGTGAGCAACACGACCACCATTATACAGCTGACTGAAACCAAAAAACCGCCAAGCGTTGCGAATCTACCTCGAACACGCTGTTCTGAGGTTTTCTTACCCCATACGGAAACGCCCAAGGTTATTAGCCTCGGGCGTTTCTTCTAGCAAGCTTGGTTACCACAAATCGAGCCTTAAAGTGTCATATGCAGAATTGGAAAGGGTTTTCCCATATCATCAATGGGTGAGCGTGAAACTACCTTGAACCCCATATGCTCGTAAAATCCAACAGCCTGTGGGTTTTGTTCATTGACGTCCACGTTGGTTGCACCTAACTGCTCAATCGCATATTGCAGTAGTGCCTTACCTATGCCTTGCCCTCGCGCTTCATTCAGGATGAATAGCATTTCAATCTTTGTTTTTTGGGCACCCAAAAAACCTAGGATTGAACCACGTTCATCTTTAACGCACCTCAATGTAACAGCGGGAAACGCCTGCTCAATGATAATTGGTTTAAAAAACTCAATATCTTCTTCCGTTATAAAGTCATGAGTTGCTCGGACTGACTCTTCCCAAACATTAAGCATCTCTGCATAATTTTCAGGGAGCACATTTTCTACGATCATCGTACTTCTCTACAGTTGACTGAAATTCATGCGCAGACGCACTTCTCTAGTGACTATTTTCATCACTCTTTCTCCTCGAACCTCCTCACCTGTCACTGGGTGAATTACCTAGCTCCTCGTTCTCACGGATAGCGCAGACATCTTCGATATCCACCGGCCGTGCGAGTATAGATTTATACCGCACCAGATCATCCTTAAGCATAAGAGGAAGCTCAAGACCCAACAAATGCACGGTCAAATAACGAGAAAAATCTATGTTGAGCGGCACCCAGGTTTCTTCACCTGCATCGAAAATTTGCGAGCCGTCAGCGTTACCCACCTCCACTTTAATACCTTCATACTTGAACTGGACGTAGGTTAGATCCCAGCCTTCCTCCTGGCGGTGAGCGGCAGCTTTGGATACAAACTGCTGACCGGCCTGAACCACTGACGCAAAGTACTCGCCGGGGACAAACAAGTCGATGTCATTAAGCTCACGCTCTGAACCATACCCCTTTGCTGCAAGCCCCCCGCAGATCAAAAAAGGAATACTCCTTTCTCTCAGTAACTCCACAATCCATTGAGCTGCTAAATGATGCACGTCTCCTCCTTTTTCACATACCCTCCTTCAACCTTAACTGAATAGACCACACGATCAGATATTAATTGAATGCGCAGCGCTGCTATCGCGGGTGCCTTATGGCTCGTTCCTCGCCAAGCGTTACGCCGCACACAAACGTGCCATCGTTTGATTTTGTAGTGCGTGGTAAGCGCAGCGCACCCGCAATTGTGGCTCGAAAATATGCGTGGCTTAAAGCGACTCCGCTGCCATGGTCGGCTACTTAGTAAAAGCTAATCTACTTAACAAACACTAATAATAATTAAAACACACCGTGTTCGGAGTTTTAAAAGATCATAAAAAATAAAACGCACCATAAAAAACCACTTACTATTCATTAAGTTAATCTCTGTCCTTTGGTCATAAACTGCGCCATTCCGCACAATTGCGCTAATTATTCTATTCGAGTAATGAATGGCTGCTTTTACGCTATACTGCGTCATCTTTTATTTTCGACACACCTGACGACCATCTGTCTGAGCACCTCATGCCATTTTCAAAACTAGGCTTATCCCGTCCTCTTGTTCAAGCGATTACCGAACTCGGTTACAAAGCGCCAACGCCCATCCAGGAACAAGCGATTCCAGCCATTCTTTCGGGCAAAGACTTAATCGCCACCGCACAAACAGGCACAGGCAAAACCGCGGCCTTTGTTCTGCCATTGCTAGAACGATTCAGCCAAGCGGAAGCATTACGCGGCAAACGCATACGCGCGCTGATTCTCGTGCCGACCCGTGAGTTAGCGATTCAGGTCGAAGCCAATGTGGCTCAATACGCTAAACACACGCAGTTAACCTCTATGGCGGTGTATGGCGGTGTGGATACCGCGCCGCAAAAAGAGCGACTAATCGAAGGAGTGGATATTCTGGTCGCCACGCCGGGCAGGTTGCTGGATTTGGCGCATCAGCGTGCGCTGCACTTTGATGAACTTGAAGTTATGGTGCTGGACGAAGCGGACAGAATGGTCGACATGGGTTTTGTCGATGACATCCACAAAATCTTAGTACACCTGCCTGAAAACCGTCAGAACCTACTGTTTTCAGCCACCATGACCGGCGACGTTCGCGCCCTCGCCTACGGTTTTTCAGATAGTAAGATGACCGACCTAGCGGCTGACATCTCCATCTCTCCCAGCATTCGCGCCGCCGCCACTATCAAACAGTGGCTAATCACGGTAGACAAAGACACCAAGTCTGCCCTGTTGAGCCACTTGATCAACGAGCAAGCGTGGGATCAGGCGCTGATTTTTGTCGAGAAAAAACACAGTGCAGCCAAGCTTGTTGCTCAACTGGAAAAGCGCGGTATTCAAGCGGATTCCATTCATGGTGGTAGAAGCCAGGCCATGCGCGAAAAGATTTTAGCGCAGTTCAAAACAGGCGAACTGAAGTACCTAGTGGCTACGGGCGTCGCCGCTCGGGGGTTGGATATTGGTGAGCTGAGCCGCGTGGTGAATTACGATTTACCTTTCCAGCCAGAAGAGTACATCCACCGCATTGGCCGCACCGGCCGCGCGGGTGCCTCAGGTGAAGCCATCTCTCTTGTCGACATCAGTGACTTTAAAAACCTTTGTGCGATTGAAAAGCGCTTAAACAACATTATTGAGCGCAAAGAAGTTGAGGGCTTCCCGGTTAAAAAAGCCGTCCCCGCTTCCAACTTGAGCCATGCTAAAAAAAGCAAGCGCTAAGAACTAGCAAAGAAGCTCACCTCTTACAGAAGTGAGCTTCTTGACCGCATACATTTACGAGGCGGGTAAAAACGCATCTAACAGCTCGGCATTGGTTGGATATTTATCCAATAACGCCAGCAGTTTCTGCGCCCCTTCTACTGGCTTAAGATGTGTCAACGCTCGACGCAATGCGCGTACTTTTTCAATATCTTTCGCATCAATCAATAGCTCTTCTCGGCGGGTACTGCTTTTGGCAATATCTATCGCCGGGAAAATCCGTTGATTCGCCACTTCCCGTGACAGCACGATTTCCATATTGCCCGTGCCCTTAAACTCCTCGAAAATCACCTGATCCATACGGCTTCCGGTATCCACCAGTACGGTGGCCAGAATGGTGAGTGACCCACCGTTTTCGATCTTTCTCGCAGCGCCAAACAGTTTGCGTGGTATTTCCATCGCACGGCTATCCAGTCCACCCGACATGGTACGACCATTGCCGCGCTGCTCGGCATTATGCACCCGCGAGAGTCTGGTAAGCGAATCGATCACAATCATCACATTATGACCCTCACCCGCCTGCTTACGCGCCGTCTCAAGAAGCTTATCGGCCAAATGCACATGGTGTGAGTAGCTTTCGTCTGAAGACGATGCATGCACGTCTGCCGACACACTGCGCTTAAAATCGGTCACTTCTTCAGGGCGTTCATCAATCAGCAAGGCATACAGCTTTATGTCAGGATACGCGCCTGCCACGGCCTGACAGATATGTTTTAACAGCGTCGTTTTGCCAGAGCCCGGCGGCGCAACAATCAACCCGCGCTGCCCCATCCCAATAGGCGTAATCAAATCCATCGCCCGCACACTACGCTGCGAAGAGCCAAGCTCTAAAACAATGCGTGGGCTAGGATGAATCGCCACGCCATTTAAAAAACGCTTTTCGGGATCATCAGGAAATGGATCTTCAACTGCGTTGGCGGGCTTGGCATCTGTCTGCCTTTTCGTTTTCAAACTGAGTGTTTTTCTCGCCATAATATTGATGGATCGCCTTGAATAGCCTGGATTAATAGAATAATTGCATCTGAGCGCTTCTTCGCTGAATGGCGCATTGGGTAGTGGGTACGATAAGGCTCTTAGACGGCTTGTAGCTCTTTGGCGACGACATCATCACCGCGTGTCCAATGCGCGCCGCTAATACAAAATTTAGCTGCAAACCCCATATGGGTCATGCCCAATTTCTTACGCAAAGCAGCGACATCAACCAGCTCTGGCCGGTGCATTTTAGCCGCAACGTTGCGACCGTGATTAAGGTCAATGGCTTCTTGCAAACCCTGAGCAATACTTCCTAGGAACGAGCCATGATGCTTCTCCAATGCGGCTTTAACAAGCATATTGACCAACTTGGAAAACGCATCTCAATCTACTGTTGAGAGATTTTCGCGCTCGAACGCTCGCTCCGAGAAATATGAACCGACTCCCCTCATCCCTATTATTTCCGCCCCATCTCACCTCATCATTCCAGAACCACCTCAGCCCCGTCATTCCAGAGCCACCTCAATCCCATCATTCCCTAATCGCCTTAGCCCCGTCATTCCAGAACCACCCCAGTCCCGTCATTCCCGAGTGGGGTTATCGGGAATCCAAGTTGACCTTTTCAGCCGAAGCCAAGGTACTTAAATCAAAATAGATTCCCGCTAAAAGCATGCGGGAATGACAGCTGGGGAGAAGCAGTCATTTCCTTCGCCTTATTAGGCACCGTGCCTCATCATGCAACGTTGAAAGCCCAGTGTTAGCAGCGGGCAGTTACAAACAGGGCACTCATCTCTACAGGTGTTCAGAAGTGTCATCCATTGGACTCAGCGGCTCCAGAGACTTCAGTTGCTACCTGTGTAGAGCTGTGGTGAGGCGAGGTACTGGATCGCGTATGTCTACCTTCGCAGTATGCGAGCTACCCGAAACCTGCTTTTCTACCGAACGGAGCTAGTTCGTCACGGTACTGATCTCAAAGCCCATATTGTCAACATAGCGAGTCAGTACAACCTGCCACCCAACAAGGTTAATTTGAAGAATTTCAGCACCAGAGAACAACTGAGCCCCCTCACAATCCGACAACTTAGCGCAATATCGATGCTGAAATTGGGCATCTGCTGACTGACCTTGAGATCTGAAGCCCGACTTCTACACCCAACTCGAAGCCATCGCTTTAATTATCCATCCTACTGACGCGCACCAATACCCTGATCGAGTGAGCTTACACCGGCGCTGAACCTGAAACTAACTGGGACCGTAAAGTAACCCGCTGCTTGAATAGGACAGAGGCTGGTTAACCGATGAATGTCTAGTGCCCAGACCAATCTGCAAGGAGCAACTCGGTTTACCAGTGGTGAATTACCACGTTAGAGAGCCTCAATGGGTATTTGCTGTAAGCCATTCACCCGATTTTACGATTGGTGATACCACGATACTCTCCTTGCATATAACGCCGCTCAGCACGCGCGGCTACGGAATGGAGGCGTCGCCGGGGCTGGCCTTGTTAGGGCTATTGCGATATAGTTGTACGGAGTTTCCGTACGTAATGGTGGAGTTATGGATATCGTCAGTGTCAACAAATTTAGAGATAACCTGAAAAGCCTTGTAGAACAGGTTATTAGCAAACATGAGCCCCTTAAGGTGACGCGCCGCGCCGGAGAGGCTTTCGTGATTATGAGTGCTGAAGACTGGGAAAGGGAACAAGAAACCCTGCATGTTCTTCAGAACCGAGACCTGATGCAGCAGATTGGGGCCTCCCTCGATACTCACAACCGTGGCCAGGGATACATACCTAATGACGAGCAGATGAATGAGATCACTGGTATTTGAGGGCAGCACCTGGGAAGCCTATGAAAAGATGCGAGAGAAAGACAAGAAACTCCACAAAGCTCTCTGCAGATTGCTGAAAGAAATGCTCCGCTCTGACGATCCATCAACAGGGATCGGCAAACCTGAACCACTTAAGCACAATTTATCAGGCTTGTGGTCACGGCGCATCTCACAGAAAGACAGACTCATATACCGATTCGACGACAAATCCATTTACGTTTTTGCTATCGGAGGGCATTACGACCAGCCCTAACGCTGAGGTAACCGGCGCCGGAGCGCCAGCGGAGGGAACCAAAAGCTCCACGCTTTTGGCGCCCAGTTGACCGTTTGGTTAGGCCTTTGCATTGGACTCACTCAGCGCCTTGCCCCAAATTGCTACTCTGTACGTAAAGGAGCCGGGGTCGCTAGCCTCGATGTTGATTGCCGCTGGGATAAAACTTTTACCCTCGTACTCTGGAGCTGCGTTGTAACGACTTACCTTACCCTCTTGGGCAAGAGGCAAAATGACGTTTTGATCGGTACTCGCTTTAAGTTCAACTGCGAAAGCTGGCACATACACGACGTTCGGCGGAACATCTTCGCCACCGAATTCGGAAGGTAGAAGCAGTAGCTTCTGAAGCTCTCCTTTCTGGAATAGCACCTCAGCTTTCTCTCTTGAATCAACGCCAGAGTAATCTGGACCCTTATTGTTTTTCTTCAACCACCCAAACATCGTTATCTCCTTATGGCCTAACGCTTGCAGCATGCGCGCCCACGGAATGGAGCCGAAGGCGCAATGTAGTGGGCGTCGCCGTGCCTGCACTGGTTAGACCAGGTTTGCCCATGGGCATAGTCTGGCCGGTTATCAGCCTCTTCTCATTGCGGCTTACTTTGTTGAGTTAGAGAACCTACTATCTCATTAATTTCTGAAACCATCTTGTTCACTTTCAGATCTGCGTGGAGAAGGTCCGATTCGAGCATGTCATGCTTCGAGAACAACTCCGTCAGAGTCTCCACCTGTTTTTTCACGCTATCTATGCAGATCTCAATCTTTTTACGCTGCTGGATCAACCTCGCATAGCGAGGATAGGCCCCTTCGCGGACATACCCCCGAGAAGCCAACGCCGCGGCCATGCCGCTTTTAGGTGCAGGCCGCCAATACTCATAGTAATCGAGCTGGGTCCTCATCTTTTCCAGAAGTTCCATCCAGTCGTCTTCGGAGAGGCCCTCGCTTTCATCCAATTTCCTTTCGGCGGCAAATATGGCTGCCGAATGATCGCCTTCCGCGCGACGCCGCAGAGGCCGATGCCTCATTAGATGACCTACGTAGACAAGGGCGTCGAAATCGTGCAGGTGACCGAAAACTTTGTGGGTAGCGGAGAGAAGAGCACTCTCAGCGCGGTTGATATCCTCTCGCACCCGCTCAAGATCCGCTGCTGAAATACGCCCTAAAGACCCGGCATCGCGACTCTTCATGATCCTTAACCCACAAAACGCAAGTCGGTCCGCGACATCTTGTAACCGTTCATCACCAGAGGCAGCGAGTTCCTCGGCACCAGAAAGGAGGACATTTGCGGCCTCGACCAAGTTCCCTGCCCTTAGATGCTCTGCGGATTCGTCTGCTGTTCGTTTTGCTAGAGCCAATGTAACTCCCCGTCTAACAGCGATTATATAGCCTGCTGCATAACACCCTTGAGCATGCCAGCACGTTTATTGGTGTTATCCAGCCACCCAAAAAAACATAAACCACTGTTTTTATAACTTTATTTACCCAGCATGGCAACATATCCAAAATTCGCGTGCCAGCTCGTTTTTACGATTTAATCATACTTTATTGATAAATCTTACTTAGGTCACGTGGTTTTGAAGAGAAATTGAGCTGGAGCAGGCTTTGGGCAGTTGACGCTGCCTTCGCGCCGGGCCGCCGCTGCGGGTGCCTTTTGGCTCGTTCCTCGCTAAGCGTTACGCCGCGCTACTGGGTGGCTAGCTTGCTTATGTGGCGTGATCATCGCGCGCTGAAGCACCCTCCCACAACATCACTAATGTAGTAACGGGTTGCATTGCGGGAGATGTTTGGGCTTGGGCATCGACTTCTTTCAGCGGGTGATGTCGGGGCTTGGCGAATGCAGAGGAGTATGAATTAATCTCCTCAACCCCGTCATTCCCGAGCCACTCAGCCCCGTCATTCCCGAGTGGGGTTATCGGGAATCCAAGTTGACCTTTTCAGCCGAAGCTAAGGTACTTAAATTAAAATAGATTCCCGCTAAAAGCATGCGGGAATGACAGCTAGAGAGAAGCATTCATTCCCGTCGCCTTATTAGGCACCGTGCCTCATCAGTCAACGTTAAAAGCCCAGTGTTAACAGCGGGCAGTTACAAATAGGGCACTCATCTCTACAGGTGTTCGGAAGTATCATCCCTTGGACTCAGCGGCTCCAGAGACTTCAGTTGCTACCTGTGTAGAACTCTGGTGAGGCGATGCGATGGTCGGCGAAAACCACTGCACAGTCACCATACCCACCAGCACCAGCGTGACACCTGCCAAACGCCCAATGCTGACCTCCCTCACGGGCAGATTCAGCCAGCCATGATAATCCAACAACAGTGAAGCAATCAGTTGCCCTGCAATGACACATACAATGAAGTTGGTCGCCCCGACGCGTGGTACTAGAACCAATGCTGACGAAATATAGATAACTCCTGCTACACCGCCCAGCCAAGCCCAAGCCGGTATGTATCTGATGGTTCCCAGAGCAGGAGGAGATACTTGCATGACAATCATTATGGGTATTACGACAAGCATACTGACAACTAGAGAAACCAGCGTCGCCCAAAGGGGGTGGCCTAGCGCTCGGCCCAATTCAGCGTTGCTGCCAGCTTGAAAAGGCACCAAGGCACCCGCGATAACCGCCACAGCCGCAAGCGCCACTAAAGTGAAAGGTGAATTCATGACAAGACTCCTGAGACATTGCAAAAGGTCTTTTATCTTTTATGATTCACGCTATGAATTGAAATTCAATTTTTTATTTTATTGTATTCGCCTCATGAATAATTTAAGACGCATCGATCTCAACTTGCTGGTTACCCTGCACGCGCTATTAGTGGAAAAGCACGTGTCACGTGCGGCACGACGCTTACATAGAAGCCAACCGGCCGTCAGCCATGCTCTCGCCAATCTGCGAGCCATCTTTGACGACCCGCTGCTGGTGAGACGAGCAGGCAAGCTGGAGCTCACCTCACGTGCCAATGAATTGCTACCGAAATTAACAGAAGCACTGCATCAGCTTGGCGCGCTGATTGAACAATCCGCCTTTGACTCCGCCCATGAGAAACGAGTGTTTCGGCTTGCCATGTCAGACTATGGAGCTCGCGTAGTGCTTCCTGGTTTGGTTCGGCGATTGCGTTCAGAAGCTCCAGGGGTTGATCTGCAAGTTTCTCAAGGCAGCCGCGCCGCGATGCTGGCAGGTGTCCATGATGGGGAGGTCGATATAGCTTTTGGCGTGTTTCAGCCGCCCCTTTCAGATGAGTTACGTACCCATAAGCTATTCATTGAGCACTTCGTTTGTGCTGCGGATAAAAACACGCTGCCCAAAATGGGCGATCTTGATAAAACACAGTGGCTCTCGCGACCGCATGTCCTAGTCGCCATGCAAAGTAGTGAAAGCAATGAGATAGAAAACGCATTGCATAGAGAAGGCGTCAGCCGTCGGGTTGCGATGACCCTACCCCACTGGGGAGTGGCCAGCCATGTGGTGCCAAATACGGACTTGATCTTGACGGCCGCCCGGCGCAGCTTTGATCTATTTCTGAAGGACTCACCACTGCAGCTCTTCACGCCGCCTTACCCCATTGATCCTTTTGAGTTCAGCATGGTGTGGCACTCACGGCGGGAGAGCGATGCCGGGCACAACTGGCTGAAGCAGGCGATCATTGAGATGCTTCAAGAAGTTGGGGAAAAAGAACCGGATGAGTCAGCAATTGCCGTGCCGGCCTTGACCATTCCCCCGACATCAACACCATAAAAGTGGCTAACATCTCAAACACTGGCGGCGCGTAGCGATGTTCGAGTGTTTTAACTTGATACTTATTGAGTCTTCCCCCAGCTCAGCCCGTTTGGCTAAGCGAAAAGGCGACCAAACCTAACAGGAGAAGGCTCGGTGAACTTTTGCAATAGAACTCATCGTCACTGCTGTGGCATAAAGAGATTCCCACTAGCCCAGAACCTCTACTTCGGCTAATCGACACCTACCTGGATGATCTAGTGGTCGGTGTCGAATGCATGCGCTGCCAGTACTGGATCGCGTATGTCTACCCTCGCAGCATGCGAGCTACCCGAAACCTGCTTTGCTACCGAACGGGGCTAGTTCGCCACGGTACTGATCTCAAAGCCTATATTGTCAACATAGCGAGTCAGTACAACCTGCCACCCAACAAGGTTAATTTGAAGAATTTCAGCATCAGAAAACAACTTAGCAGAACTCTTAATAATCCAACAACTTAGCGCAATATTGATGCTGAAATTGGGCACCTGCTGACTGACCTTGAGATCCTAAGCCCGACTTCTACACCCAACTCGAAGCCATCGCTTTAATTATCCATCCTGCTGGCGTGCACCAATACCCTGAGCGAGTGAGCTTACACCGGCGCTGAACCTGAAACTAACTAAGACTGTAAAGTAACCCGCTTTTTGAATAGTACAGAGGCTGGTTATCCGAGGAATGTCTAGTGCCCAGCCCCACCTGCAAGGAGCAACTCGGTTTGGCAGTGGTGAATTACCACGTTAGAGAGCCTCAATGGGTGTTTGCTGTACGCCATTCACCTGATTTTACGATTGGTGGCACCACGATACTCTCCTTACATATAACGCTTGCAGCATGCGCGCACACGGAATGGAGCCGAAGGCGCAATGTAGTGGGCGTCGCCGGGGCTGGCCTTGTTAACTTCTGTTGGTGCCAGTGAACTGAATGATGTTGCTCGGAAACTTCATAGACTCCACTTCCGCGGAAAACTCATTCGCCACTTTTAGAACGGTCTTACTGACGTAAGCGTACTGCTTCGAAAACGGAGGCCAGTAATCACCGAGCCCCAGCGCATCGTTAATGACCAATACTTGCCCGTCGCAATCTGGGCCAGCACCAATACCGATAGTAGGAATAAACAAAGCCTCGGTGATTTCGCCTGCTAGCGAATAAGGGATATGTTCAAGCACCACCATGAATGCACCCGCATTCTCAATTGATTGAGCTTCTTCCATGATTCTCTTCGCTTCTTCGCCGGACCGACCGACTTGCTTGAAGTTTTTGGCTGTCTGGGGAAGTAAGCCAGTATGGCCTACCACAGGAATACTGCGCTTCACCAAGTGTTCGATGACCTCTATATTGGGACCCTCCAGTTTCACGCTGTCTGCGCCCGCCTGCATCAGCCGCTGAGCGTTGATGAATGCTGTTTCCGGGTCGACATCTGTGCCGTAAGGTAGGTCACCTATTATGTGGGTTTTCTTCGCACCACGGCGCACAGCACCTATGTGATATTCCATGTGTTCTATGGTGACATCACGGGTACTATCAAATCCCATTTCAACCATTCCAACTGTGTCACCAACAAGAATCACAGGAACCTTTGCTTCCTCAACACTTCTGGCAACCGGACAGGTATATGCGGTCAACATCGGGATGGGCTTGCAGCCCTTCATCGCTACAAAATCTTGCGGATTCATTTTCATACCTTTCTCCTCCTGTGTTTGCTAAGAAGTTAACGCCCGCCTAAGGGGCTGGCAACGCATTACCACTGAACTCAAACACAACAACCGTAACCGCCACGGCTCATTGGGACTGGAAACGCTACGCGTTGACAGTCCCTCTTGAGGCGTTTGTTATGTGTTTGAATACGTGGATACTTCAATAAGGTTCCCATCAGGGTCTCTGAAATAGAATGATTTGATTGCACCTTGCACGCCTGTACGTTTTACAGGCCCTTCCATGATAACCACACCTTGATTTTCCACATGCTTCATTGCGTCAGACAAATCTATGTCGGTAATAAAGCACAAATCTGCGCTCCCAGTTCTGACATTTTGGGCCTTAGGCTCAAACTCATTGCCGAGTTGATGAAGATTGATTTTCTGTTGGCCAAACTCTAGAGCAATCCGACCAGCGCCAAAACTAACAGCTTTCATGCCCAACACTTTTTCATAAAAGTTCGTTGTTGTTGGAATGTCTGCGACAGTCAGAACAAAATGATCGAGGTGGCTAATTTTCATCAGAAACTCCATTTTCTAGGGAAACACTTAACAGCGATTATATAGCCTGCTGCATAACATTCTTGAACATGCCAGCACGTTTATTGGTGTTATCTAGCCAGCCAAAAAATCATAAACCACTGTTTTTATAGCTTTATTTATCTCACATGGCAACATATCCAAAATTCGCGTGCTGGCTCGTTTTTACGATTTAATCATACTTTATTGATAAATTTAGCTTAGCTCACTTGGCTTTGAAGAAAAATTGAGTTGGAGCAGGATTTGGGCTCGTTCCTCGCCAAGCGTTACGCCGCGCTACGGGGTGGCTAGATTGCTTATGTGGCGTGATCATCGCGCGCTAAAGCGCCCTCCCACAACATCACTAATGTAGTAACAAATTGCATTGCGGGAGGTGTTTGGTCTTGGGCATCAGCTTATTTGGGCGGGTGATATCGGGCTTGGCGAACGTAGAGGAGCATGAACCAATCTACTCAGCGCTGTCATTCCAGTGCCATCTCAATCCCGTCATTCCAGAACCACCTCAGCCCCGTCATTCCCGAGCGGGGTTATCGGGAATCCAAGTTGACCTTTTTAGCCGAAGCTAGGGTACTTAAATCGAAATGGATTCCCGCTAACGGCATGCGGGAATGACAGCTGGAGAGAAGCAGTCATTCCCGTCGCCTTGTCAGGCAATATTGAACGCCCAGCGTTAGCAGCGGGCAGTTACTGATCTTAGTTGCTTGGCCTTGTTATAGGGCGTGTTTGTCGCTATTCCAATCCCTGATTTGATCAATCGTAGACGTAGCGCCGCCACATACTACGACCAATATATTGCTGAAACTTTCGAGTTCTGATGCACCCTCATATGCCATTGCCAGGCTCGCACCGCAGGCAGGCTCTACCACGATGCGATGATCGTCAAGGAAACGTTCGCAGGCAGTCAGTGCGCTTTGGTCTGATACCACGACGCTGTGGATTGGGTGAGTTTTTGACCATTGAAAAGCATTCTCGCAAACACGCTTGGCACCAAGTGAGGTGGCGATGCTTGTTACCTTTTCCAACTCGACCGTATGACCGGCGTTTACGGCTGCATGAAATGAGGCGGCACCCGTAGTTTCTACGGCGAAAACGGGGATATCACTCCATCCGTTACGATGAAGCCCTTCTATCACACCTGAAAGCAGACCACCTCCGCCAACGGAAAGCACGACAGCGTCGGGCTTAAGACCGGAACGAAAAACTTCATCAACCAGTGTGGCGTGGCCCTGCCAAAGCAGCGGATCATCAAAGGGGTGGAGAAATGCATCCGATGCGCCGATCAACGACTGTGCAAAGGCGTTGGCTTCTTGCCAGGAGTCACCATGCACGATGACCTCCGCTTTCTCCAACCGCAGCAGTTCTTTTGCTCTTTCAGTGGTGGTTTCCGGCACTACAACCGTAACCGGAACGCCTAGCCGACGACCGGCGTAGGCGACAGCCAAGCCAGCATTTCCTCCAGATGAAGAAATGAACCTTCGAGCACCTCGAGCCAGATAGGTTTCACACGCATGGCCAATGCCCCGAATCTTGAATGAACCGGGCGGCTGCAGTGCATCAAGCTTAATCCAGACCGAACGTCCAGTGGTAACGCTCATTGTGCGGAATTCGATCAGAGGAGTTTCAATGTGTAGTGTCATGAGTACCTATCACAAGGCTAAAGAAAAGCCCGATTTCGAGCCGTTTCCATCGCCTGTTTTCCTATTCATTTACTCAGCCGATCATCCAGCTGAATCATCTTAATATCGACATTCAGCCACTTGAGCGCTTAGCTCAAGTGAGTTGAAAACTGTGTTAGCCCTAATAAAGTAACTTATTCCGCTCTGTATTAGCACACCAGCAGCACTTGTTCAGATAGTGCTTCAATTTCATCGACATGCCGACTGACGAAGCTGGCCAGTGTGGTGAGGTGGGGAATGATCAGCAACACCACTGTATCCCGCGGCTGGAGGTGATGCCTTTGGAGTAGGCAAGCAGGATGATCTTCAACAAACAAGAGGAAGAGCCTATCAGGGGCTACCCCTGTACACTCTGTGTTTTCACGAAATTGGCGAAGCCGGATAGCTGGTTCAGCCTTGGAGATCGCCCTCTTTGGGTTCCGACATCACAGCTATTACTTCTGCGTCTTCATCACCCTCGGCCAGATAAATATGCCCGATGGAGCTGTTGAAGTAAGCCGTTTCTCGTTCACCCAGGCTGATGCTTTCACCATTTTCAAAGTGAATGCAGACGCGCCCCGATAGCACCATGGCAAACTCCTCTCCGGGATGGCGGATGAAGTCTTCAAACTCACCCAGATCACGCGCCTGAATCCGAGCATAAACCGGCATCATACTCCGACCGGGAAACTCACCCGCAATAGGATGATATTCATAGCTGCCAGTAGCATACCCAGTCGCCTCAGAAATTTTGCTGGTGACCACCGTTGGCTGATCTGACCTGTCTGCACCCGATTCAGGGTTGAACAGCAGGGATAGGCTGACATTCAGAACACGTGCGGCAGCAGCAAGCTTGTCATAGCTGACAGTTGCCTGCCCCAACTCCATTTTCGACAGCGTCGAAAGCGCAACACCACTTTTCTCAGACACCTGTTTAAGAGTGAATTTCTGCTGTTTACGGTGAGCCCTTAGGCGAGAGCCGACCAGTACTCGGTCGATCAATGTATCGGACGGCTGGGATTGAGAGTCTGTTGGCATGAAAGCTTCGCGGCTCGACCTGGCTATGAATACGAAGTCCTAGTGTATCCCGAAAACAGCTTGACTTTAAGGTTCTCACATTTGATATTCCCCTTTACGAGAATTATCATTTAAGAGAAATTGTGATTCTATCGTGCTGCGCGTGCGGCTCAGCCACTCAATAGCCATCAACGAGATATAATCCCATGTCCAATTCAATCGAGCGTATCCCCAGCGACTTGCCCTTCCCATTCTCCCGTGCCGTTCGCGTGGGAGGTTTCCTAATGCTTTCAGGCCAAATACCCATGACTGCTGAGGGCGAAGTCGTCAAAGGCAGTATCGACGAGCAAACCGAAGCGGTCATGACCCGTATCGGCGAGTCCCTTGAACACTGTGGCGCAAGTTTTGCGCAGGTCGTTAAAGCGACCGTCTGGCTGTCGGACATGAAGCACTTTGCGGGCTTCAACGAAGTCTACAAACGCTATTTCGAAGCAGGTCTGCCGGTTCGCTCCACCGTGACAGCAGGCCTAGCACTGGGCGTTGATGTCGAAGTAGAAGTGCAAGCCTGGGTCGGTGAAGCCTGATTCAGCCAGCTAACTGGCACAGAAAAATAAGAAACTGAGGGTTTGGCATCATGAAAGATGTATTGAAAATCGCAGGCGCTTTTGTCGGATTTCTAGTTGGAGCAGGCTTTGCTTCAGGCCAGGAGCTGCTTCAATTCTTCGTTAGCTTCGGCGTTTGGGGGCTGGCAGGTATCGCGCTGAGTACTGCCGCTTTTATCTTCCTGGGCATGACGCTGGCGAATCTGGGTAGCGAGCTTCAAGCGACTTCTCACAAGGAAGTTGTGCGAGCTATCTGTGGCCCCTGGCTTAGCAAGCCCATCGATTTGCTGATGACATTTTTCATGTTTGCCATCGCCGTAGTGATGCTAGCCGGTGCCGGCGCACTGCTGGAACAAAAACTGGGCCTGCCTGCAGCCTGGGGCAGCGCGCTGGTGACTCTGCTGGTAATTGCAGCCACCTGTCTCAAACTGAAAAAAGTGCTCACGCTGATCAGCAGCATCACTCCTCTGCTGATTCTGGTGGCACTGGGTATCGCCATCTACGCACTGGCAACCCGAGAAACCGACCTGACGACACTGAACCAGTTGGCACTCGACCAAAACGCAGCCACCAGCCATTGGGCACTGGGCGCCATGCTGTACGTTTCGTATAACATCTTCGGCTGCGTCGCGATTCTTGCCATCTCCAGCGGTGCTGCAAAAGACCGCCGCAAAGCAACCTGGGGCGGTATTCTTGGCGGCATTACCCTGGGTGCGCTGATGATGACAATCAGCCTGGCCATGCTGTCGCGCCTGGACAGCCTAGTCGATACGCCTATGCCGATGCTGGCTTTGGCACTAGAGGTTTCCCCTGCGCTTTCCTCGCTGGTGTCGGTCGTCATTCTGCTGATGATTTTCAATACCGCAGTGGGCTGCCTCTATTCTTTTTCATCCCGTTTTTTGCCGGCCGATACCACGTCTTTCCGCGCTGGATCCTTAATAGCGGGCATCATTGCCTATGCCTGCAGCATGTTTGGATTTGTCAGTCTGGTCGGCATGGTGTATCCCGTGTTCGGCTACATCGGATTCATCCTGATTACCGCAATAACCGTTGCCTGGGTGCGCCAACGCATGAAGCACAGTCACAAAGCACAAACTGCACGAGCCCAATAAGAAATTAATGGATTTATGGCACGTGAGGTACTGGTTCTGGGTGCTGGCACGGTCGGAGTATCCGTTGCCTAACACCTGCAGCAGAGAGGCCATAAGGTCACACTGGGGGATCGCAAAGCACCTGGGTGCGAGACCTCCTTTGGCAATGCCGGGCTGATTCAACGAGAAGTCGTCTTTCCTTGCTCCTAACGCATGGCACAGCGGAAATTGGTGGAGTGTTTTTTTGTGTTAAAGCATAGCGGCAACATAAAAAAGCCACGGAACAAATTTTCCGACTGGTGCCGTTTGTTAGCTTTCATAACCTAAACCACCCATATAAGAAGGTATCATTGTTAACGTTTGTACCCGCTCTTGCTCATCTTCCGTTAGGTGCCTACAAACATACGGGTATACTTTAAGAATAAAAAACTTGAGATTATCAAAAGCCTCATCCGAATACTTCACTCCACTTCTAAGCTCGTTAAAAGTACTCATGACCCATTTAATAAAAATAGTAGGCATCATCACGTCTGCTATATCTTCCCACCCATCAATAACATCATTCCTTTGCTGCCTGATTTGATAAGTTAAAACATCATCACATCTACCTCGGCATGTCCAGTATACAAACTCTACACATTTAACCTCAGAAGCCCAATCCTCACGATATTTTTCCCATATCTGAACTAGGCCTTTATCATCCTTTTCAAACAACTCATCTCCACATACTTTACACTTAAGGCTGGCCTGTTCTGCAAATATTTTTGCGGGCTTTGGATTATTTGTTTTCCATTTATCAATAGATTCAGGGAAATACCTCTCCGCCAACTTGATCCCTCTTGATGAATGTAGCAACATACCCTCAATTTTTTCGTAATCGAAAACTTGAACTTCGATCTTTTTTTGAATTCCTTTTAAGCTTCCAGCCAAGCCAGAGCTGGCAAGTGTAGAATAAAAACCAATAAATCCTTGACAGTCATTTGCTTCGACACGATCACGAATATTGGCGTCATCTGTTGGTTTTACTGAATTACCACTACGGGCTTTATGTTTACAACTAACCAACCATTTGATGCGTGTTTCACCGCCAACACCAGTTCTCATTTCTTCGGCTATTAAATCAACTCCACCATCAGCCCCTCGATCAGGGTCAGCTAAAATCTTATAGCCAATGAACGACAAAAAATCTCTCGCAAACAACTCAAAGCGATCCTGGTTTCCATTGGCAATGTGAGCCTCAGGAATTTCTTTAAAATCTAAAATTGACATGTGTACTTCCTGATTAAGCTAACGAGACTGTAGAAAAACCCGATTTCGAGCTATCTCCACCGCCTGTCGTCCTAATTTACTAACTCAGCCAGTCATCTGGCTGAGTTATCTTAATACCGACATTCAGCCACTTGAGCGCCCAGCTAAGGCTTGTTGAAAACGATATTTTTCTCTTAAAAAGCAGCTTATCCCACTCTAAAATCCCTCATGACGCGGCTAAGCGACCGTCATTCGCAAACTGCTTGTCTTTTTTCCCGATCCCTCCTACCAAGCTTAGGCGTCAAAGTTCTTTTCTACAGCCTCAACGCTTTGCACACCGGCGTAAAAAGCGAAGCTATTGGAGATCCGAGCCGCGAAGCGGCTCAAGTGCTGCAACTTGTTAGCCTTTTCTATCACCAACGTGTAATCCGATTTAGATTATACATATTCTGGTATTTGGATTGATTGGACTCATCATAATCCATAATATCTAATTTAAATTGGTGTGAATGGACAAACGCTTCGCGCACTTTGATCCCATGTCCTTTACAATGCTCTGCAACTTCTCGTTTAGAAGTAGGTGACATCTGACAGCCAAGTATTATCGACTTAATCATATGAGGACCAACAGCATAGAAAGGCATATCTAAGCCTGGAACTTCTTGTGCTAGGTCTAAGGGTAGCAAAATACGTAGCTCTTTTTCGTATTTCCATTCTGGTGATTTTACAAACCAAGCTTCAGTATCACACTCAAGCTCACTTGGTTCAAGATACATAGGGCGTTCTAGTTTATAGTCAACCTTGCGAAGCTCACCGATATTACGGTAGTGATCTTTTACAGGTTCATCAAAAATTTTGCCCGCATCCTTATATTTCCCATGGAAGAACTCTGCATTTCCATCAAATTCGATGCATATACCTTCATGATTCTTGGCATAGTGAGCCCACATAAGAAGGTTATCTTCCTTAGACGTAAAACATAAAACACCAACAGAAGCACGGACACCACATTGCGCATCCCAAGCATAATTATAGTAAGCAGCCCCATCAGAGAGTGTACTTGAAAGAGACATTATGAAGTCACGCTCTTGTTCATCTACAGAGCTTAAATAATTCCCCATGACCATCTCAAAAGGGTCATTGAACTCACCGAACCGAGAAACTTTCAAAAAGAAATTATCAAAAAAACCTGATCTATACTCGGTATACTTAAAAACTGAGCTCACTCAATTTCTCCACACTATTTTAAGAAGACTAACGCCGTATTAAGGGGTAAACATCACAAACCATCCGACCTAAGCCTTTGTTCCGTAAACACTAAAGCCAACTCAGACCAAAAACTGCCAAGCGTTGTGAATTCCTCTTAAATGCTTCGTTAGTTTTTTTACTACGAACAAATGTTTCTTGCAATCATTAACACTTCATCCGCTGAATACAAATTTGAGATAGTCGCTTCAACTTCAGCACCAAGTGTATTTTTATACAACTCTTGAGCGTAATTATCTGATCTTGTTGTAACCAACACATGCTTTAACACCGAATTATTAATAGCGAGCTGATGGTTGACTAATGGCAATGATTCAACAATCAGCTTGCGACCAATACCATTTCCTTGCCAACTAGGGCTCACTGCAAGTTGCTCAAGCTCAAGCACCACCTCTGGTCGAAAACCACTTTTTTGTGACCAAATAATATATCCAACAATTTGTTTTTCTTTCTCAGCGACATACATCATATGTCTAGGGAAAGCCTTGAAACTGCACTCTATCCACTCAAACGAATGACTCTGGCGAGGGAATGCTGTCTGGTGGACATGTGATGTACCAAGCAAATCCTCTTGTTTCATTAAATGGATATCCAAGTTTGCCTCCTCACTTGGTTAACAAACCTAACGCCCGCCTAAGGGGCTGGCAAAGCATAACACCGCACTCAAACACAACAACCGTAACCATCGCGGCTCAATGGGACTGGAAACGCCACGCGTTGACAGTCCCTCTTGAGGCGTTTGTTATAAAGCACTTTCACTTAACTTTTTTATATCTCCTGTAAGCTGGTCAGGCGTCTCTGACACAATTTCAAGCTCTTTCAAACTCAAACGGTTGGAAATATCGTTATACCTTAGCTCAAACTCGTTCAGTATTTGCTTCCAAGTTTTTACGATAATTCTGTAGTTACCTGTTTTTTGGACAAGGCCAGGTTCTCCATGAATTTTGTTTGATTCTAGGTCTGAACGTAAGTTAGCAGCTGTAATTTTACTATCTGAGATTTCATTACCAATAAGAACGAAATCCCAAAGAGAATTTTCATCTTGGAACTGAGGCTCGTTTGCAATGATATTTTTATATGTTTTTATTTGTTGTAATTGTTGATCACCAAGCTTGATACTAGGACGCTTTAGCTCGATAACTACATGATGGAAGTACTTTTTATCATCATCACCAACCCGAAAACCTTTTTGCGCAACAAATAAGTCCATTTCCTTGTTTTTATCAGGATGAACAATTGAAACTTTATCATAGTAATTATCTTTATTGTGGAATTCTAAGAGATTCCTCAAAGCCTGTTCAAACTTATCTTCTTCTGAAGTGAGTAAATAATACTTCTCACCAAACAACCATAAGTTAGATTCAATACATTTCTGTATATGAGGAACTTCTAAGGCAAAACGTTGATGTTGATATATTAGCGATTTAAAATTTTGAATTATATCAAGGCGATCTCTTATATGATCAACTGTCTTAGTTATATTTTCTAGCGATGTTCTTTGCAATAAGTTCGATATTCTGCACATATCATCTTCTGTCAACGATACGACACCATCCAATACATCGAAAAGTTCAGATAGTCGGTTAGACTGAACAATTCGATCAAGTAACTTTATTAGGATCTTCTTTTGTGATTTATTTAACTGCTTAGAAAATACTGATGGTTCTGCTTCGTATATAGTTTTTATAGTCGAAATTAGTTGTTCTCGATGAAATTTATTTAAAACAACATTATCTCCTTTCATTTCAGGAAATACACCTTCAGCAAGGTATTGTTCGATAAGCAAGTCAGCAGCACTATTACGAAAATTGATGTACTCTTGTCTTAAGCGACTTTTGGCATTAGCCAAAGTTTGAACAAATACATCCGATTCTGTGTGTTTATCTCCAGAGAGGAGGTCAGCATTGCCTCCAAATCCATCAAACCAGTCAGATCTTACATAAGCGGAACAGAAGAACCCTTTAAGATTCAGTTCTGATAGTTCTTTATGAACAATCTCTTGAGTAGAGTTGATAAAGTAAATAAGCGATTTTTCGCTGTTCTGCTTCGAATCCCAGATAATAGAGTTAAAATTAAACACCGAGTCTTCGATAGTTTCTATGGCCGGAACACAATGATAGCTAGAATGTTCTAGAGGTAAATCATTGATCATGATTTCTAGCTTTTCATTTGATACCAACAACCATGAAAATTCATTTTTTAAGTATGGAACAACTACATCATTAAAGTAGTTTAAGTCAACACCTTTTATATGAAGGAAGGTAACTGTTGTACCTTTACTTTGTGTATATGTGGTAGCCTCAGGCTCATACTGACTCAAACGCCCTGAATCTATTGTAAACTTGAATGCCTTTTTTCCATCATACGTATTCCAAGCAGCTTGTTCACAGAACTTGATAAAGCTGAAGCGTCCTCGGCCTTTCTTACCACGGGTAGTTGGCTTGGAAACACTTTTCTTTTTCGAGTCTAAGAACAAGTCCAAAGTGTTTTCTAGATCATCGATATCAATACCATCGCCATTATCCGAGATTATTATTGATGAAACACCCTGCATCGGATTTATTTCTGTCTTAACAGAAATCTTTGTAGCATTCGCATCAAACCCATTCCAAATATATTCACACAAAGCTTGTTCTGGTTTTAAGCCAGTAAGCTGGCTCTTGATACTATGATCTGTTGTTTTTAAATACCTAGCTTTCATATTATCTGCTCCTTTCGCAGATTCTAATTTTCTTTATAACAGTGATTATATAGCCTGCTGCATAACACCCTTGAACGTGTCAGCACGTTTATTGGTGTTATCTAGCCACCTCAAAAATCACTTTTTTATAGATTTATTTACCCAGCATGGCAGCATATCCAAAATTCGCGTGCCGGCTCGTTTTTACGATTTAATCATACTTTATTGATAAATTTGGCTTAGGTCACGTGGCTTTGAAGAAAAATTGAGCTGGAGCAGGCTTTTGGCAGCAGCGCTGCCATCGCGGGTGCCTTTTGGCTCGTTCCTCGCCAAGCGTTACGCCGCTCTACGGGGCGGCTAGATTGCTTATGTGGCGTGATCATCGCGCGCTGAAGCGCCCTCCTACAACACTAGGGCAGAGTATCGGTTCAAAGGTGGGGTTGCTTATGTGGCTGGATCTTCGCGAGCTGAAGCTCTCTCCTACAACACTTGGGCAGAGTATCGATTCAGTGGCGGGGCTATTTATGTGGCGGGATCATCGCGCGCTAAAGCGCCCTCCCACAACACCACTAATGCAGTGGCGGTGTTGCAGGAGGCGTTAAAGTTTAGGCTTTGAGGACGTAACGTAGGGTTTCAACCACTTGATCGGTGGTGGTGCACCAAGCCTGGGCTTGGGCGTCGACTTCTTTCAGCGGGTGGACGATGTCTTCGCTGTGCAGGGTGATGTAGGGCTTGGCGAGTGCGGCGCAGTAGCCTGCATCAAAGGCGGCGTTCCACTGTTTGTATTTGTCACCGAAGCGCACAACCACCAAATCTGCTTGCTCGATCATGGTGCGGGTGCGGATGGCGTTGACCTTGGAGGACTGATGGTCGCGCCAGAAGCCATTTTCCGGCTTGCCAAGGTGGTCGCCAGCGGCGTCACTGGCGTCGTGATCGGTGACCGGGGCGGTGAAGACGATATCCAGTCCTGCTGCATCAGCGCCGCGCTGAATCTCTTCGCGCCAATCGGTGTGGATTTCGCCAGATAAGTAAACGTAAAAGCTCATAATGCTCTCCTTATTAAAAACTAGCTGCGCTCGGCCATGCGTTGTTAAAAATCACCTCGTGCGCGAGTCCGATCAAAGTACTCATTTACAACCCGTAAACTCCGCCTTTTCGTTGATTTTTGCCTAGCCTGGCCTTCGCTCGCTGACTTTTTAAGCATGCCTAGTGCCATAGTCTAGAACTAGTTTATGGAAAAATATTCCATATTAATAGCTAGATCACATTTCCGGCTTTTTGGCGAGCAGGTAAATATCCATAATCCAGCCGTGGGTGTCGCGTAGTTCCGCGCGGCGTTGGATGATTTGGTCGCTGACCTCGCTTAGCCAGCCTTTGATTAAGCACTGTTTATCCATGCCTAGGTAGGCGCCCCACCAGATGTAGGTGTCGTCAAATGGCAGCGTGGTAAACGCCCCGCCGCTATCCAGCATTACGGCTACCGTGGCGGCATCGTTCGGCCAGCCGCGCTCGCGCAGGCGGCGGCCGGTGGTGATTTGTACTGGCTCGGCGAGCGCGTTGAGGGGAATTTTATGTTCAGCGGTAAGCACCTGCAGGCTGGTGATGCCAGGCACGACCTCTACATCCACCTGCTTACCCGTAGCGTTTAGCCGCTGGCTAATACGCAGGCTGCTGTCGTAAAGCGAGGGGTCGCCCCACACCAGCATGCCGACCCGCCCGCCATTGGGGAGATGTTTATCCATCAACTGCGCCCACACGCTGGCAATCGCAGCGTGCCAGTCGTCTACCGCACTAAGGTAATCATTATGATCATCGCGACTGGGAAGATCGAACTCGACGATCTTGGTAGTCACCGGTTCTTCTAACAGGCGCTCGCAGAGTAAGCGGCGTAGGTCGATTAGATCCGACTTGGCCTCGCCTTTACGGGGCAGCAGGATCAGGTCGGCGTTATTAAGGGCGCGAACGGCGGCCAGGGTAACGTGATCAAGGTTGCCGGTACCGATGCCTATTAGCGATAGCGTGATCATAAGTCGCTCTCTTGGTCTTGGCTTGCCGTGGCAAAAGGCGAATCTGCCGATTGAGGGCGAAAACGGCGGTCGTAGCCTACCGCGTAGAGGCTGCTCTCCTGGAAGTCATCACTTTCAAGCACTGGCCCCACCAGGATCAATGCGGTGCGCTGCATGGAATCATCGACCAGCTCTTCTATAGTCGTCAACCGCCCCCGCACCACTCGCTCATCGGGCCAGCTTGCTCGCCACACAATCGCCACCGGACACTGCTCGCCATAGTAAGGCGTCAGGCTTTCGACTACCTGGGAAAGATTATGGATGGAGAGATGGATGGCCAACGTGGCCCCAGTGCGGGCGAAATTGGCAAGCGTCTCGTTACTGGGCATGGCGCTGGCACGCCCCGGCGTGCGAGTAAGCACCACCGACTGGGCCACACCGGGTAACGTCAGCTCCTGGCCTAGGGTTGCCGCCGCTGCCGCAAAGGATGGCACGCCGGGGGTAATGCTGTAGGGAATATTAAGCTCGCGCAGGCGACGCAGTTGCTCGCCCATAGCCGACCATACCGAGAGATCCCCCGAATGCAGCCGGGCCACATCCTGGCCTTCGGCGTGGGCGCGGCTGATTTCCTGCATAATCTCATCCAGCGAGAGCGGCGCGGTATTAATCACCCTTGCCCCCGCCGGGCAGTGTTCCAGAATCTGCTCCGGCACTAAAGAGCCTGCATACAAGCACACCGGGCAGGCGGCGATTAAAT
Organism: Vreelandella venusta; assembly: GCF_007989605.1. Taxonomy (GTDB): domain Bacteria; phylum Pseudomonadota; class Gammaproteobacteria; order Pseudomonadales; family Halomonadaceae; genus Vreelandella; species Vreelandella venusta. The sequence goes on from NZ_BJUL01000007.1 coordinate 197,906, forward strand.
CCCGCCCGCGTAGGGTAAGCAGATCCGGCGCGCTGGGGCCTGCGCCAATGAAGTGTACGGTCATTCGGTGGCTCCTTCTGGTACTTCTAACAACGCCAGGGCGGCAGTGGCTCGTCGATCCGCTGAAATTATCCTGGGCCCCACTAATCTAGCATTCGGGCCTGCGGCTAATAGCGCCACGGCCTCAGCAACGCTGCCTGTGCCGCGCGCCTGCAAACTGTGTGTTGAATGGGTAAGCGTTGCCACTGTTGATAGCTCGGCATCCGCTACGGCGATGACTTTGATATTACGCAGTCGGCCTAGCTCTTCTACCAACGGCAGCATGGAGTGAGCCGCCGCCAGCTTATCGATAACACCGTACTGGTCGATCAGTTGATCCAGCGCTTGGCCGAGCGATTCAAGCGTGGCTTCACTGCGAAAACCAAACCCTGCAGTTCTCAACGTCGATGGCTTCATCGAACGCCCCGCCACTGAACAATCGGGTAGCTGGATTTCCAGCCCCGCCGTGTGCCGATGGGGGCGGCGTTGGCAAGCTCTAAACGCAGCAGTTCGCCACTTACCTGCTGGTGCCAGTGCGCCAGCAGCGCTTCGGATTCCAGAGTGACGGCATTGGCGACGATACGCACGCCCTTGGGCAGGCGCTGCCATAAGTCGTCTAGCAGCGCTTGAGATAACCCGCCGCCGATAAATACCGCATCAGGCAGCGGCGTATCGTTGAGTACCTCAGGCGCGCGGCCCTGTTTTACTTCTAGCCAGTCAACGCCCAGGTTCTCTGCATTGCTGCGCGCTCGCGCTGACCGTTCAGCGTTTTGCTCGAAGCCCACCGCCTGATTATCCGTATGGGCGAGCAGCCACTCAATGGCGATGGAGCCTGAGCCGGTGCCGATATCCCACAGCCGCTCGCCGGGCATGGGGGCAAGGGCCGCCAGGGTGATGGCGCGAATGGTCTGTTTGGTAATCTGGCCGTCGTGGTCAAAAAAATGATCCGGCAGGCCGGGCGTCAGCGGCAAGGCGGGGCCGTTACCAGCAACTTCCAGCCCTATCGCAACCGGGTGGGCAATGTCATCGGGCAAGCTGGCGTCGCTACGGCAATGGCGAATTCGCTCGTTATCGCCGCCCAAAGATTCCAGCAGCGTTAGCTGGGTATCTCCAAAGCCAAGGCTAGTTACCAGCGCCGCCAGCTCGGTCACCGCCGCGCCGTCTCTTACCAACACCAGCAAGCGTCTACCGGCATGCAGGTAAGACCGAATGCGCGTTAGCGGTTTGGCGTGCAAACCCAAGCAAGTGCAACGCTCCAACGGCCAGCCCAAACGTGCAGCCGCCAAGCTAAAGGTGGACGGGGCTGGCAGTGCCTGCCACTCGTTTTCGCTGAGATGCTGCGCTAATGAGGTACCCGCCCCAAACCAGAACGGGTCGTTGGAGACCAGCATCACCACCCGGCGGCCACGCTGGTTTAGCAGCTTTGTAATGCCATCGGCAAAGGGCACTGGCCACTCAATCACCTCAGCGTTTAGCGGCGGTAAAAGGCGTAGGTGGCGGCGTGCGCCGAACACTACCTCGGCACTTTCCAATGCCTGTCGACTTGCCGCTGTCAGCCCCTGTGTGCCACCCTCTCCCCAGCCTAAAAGGGTAAGCCAGGGAGCGTTGTTAACCTCAGCCATGATCAAAATCCTAATTCTCGGCGGAACCAGCGAGGCCAGCGCCCTGGCTAGCGCTGTTGCCAAGCGTGGCATTCCCGCCATTTTTAGCTATGCAGGGCGCGTTAACACGCCGAAACCCCAGCCTCTACCCACCCGCATTGGCGGCTTTGGCGGCGTTAATGGGCTGGTCACGTTTTTAGCCCAGCAGCGCATTACCCATATTGTTGATGCCACCCACCCGTTTGCCGCACAGATGAGCCGTAACGTGTTAGCCGCGGCGGCGCAGTGCAGTGTAAAGGCCACCGCTTTTACCCGGCCTGCTTGGCAGCCTGTTATCGGCGACCAATGGCAAAGCGTGGCAAGTATTGATGAGGCCGTTAACGCCTTGGCTGGCCCGCCCCAACGGGTGCTGCTTGCGATTGGGCGAATGCACCTTAGCGCCTTTGCCGCCCAGCCTCAGCACCATTATGTGCTGCGCTTGGTTGATCCGCCGACCAGCCCATTGCCACTGCCAGATATCAGCAGTGTGATTGATAGAGGCCCGTTTACCCTAGAAGGCGATCTCGCCCTGCTGAAAAATCAGCGCATCCAGCGCATTGTGTGTAAAAACGCTGGCGGCGAAGGTGCGTCGTCCAAACTTAGCGCGGCGAGAATGCTCGGCCTACCCATTGTGATGATCGAGCGGCCTCATCTGCCATCTCGTCTTGAAGCTCATACTGTTGATGAGGTTATCAACTGGCTAACTTAACCCTACATCAGCGGCACATCTTGGTAGCGAGGTCAGGCTGCCGCGAGGGCGCTGTAAACCCGTCCTTGGGCGCTACTTTTCCCATCTGACCGCCATGGACGGCGGGAATGCCGGAAATGTCGGGAGCATTTTCCGGCCATGGGAAAAGACCCTCGCATCAACCTGCCCTCACCCCTTTCATACTCACTGGGAGGAACGCGGCGTATAAACCAGCGGCACGCCACTGCGTTCAATCAAGCGGGTTTGCTGGGAACCAACGATGACCAGCGTGCGCATATCCGCCATGTCCGGCGTTGCTTGCTCTAATGTGGTGACGCGAATTGCTTCTTCCGGGGTCGAAACCGCGCGGGCGAAGATTATCAATCGGTCCGGCCCGCAGGCTTCCCGCAGTACCTCTAGCGTTCGTTCAAACCCCGCTGGCCGTGCCTTGGAACGCGGGTTGTAAAACGCCATGGCGAAGTCGGCCTCGGCAGCCAGACGCAGGCGCTTCTCGATCAGCGTCCAGGGTTTGAGGTTGTCGGATAGATTAATGCAGCAAAAGTCGTGCCCCAGCGGTGCGCCGACGCTTGCGCTGGCGGCCAGCATGGCAGAAATACCCGGCAGTACCTGAATATCCAGCGTGCGCCACTGGGCATCCCCCGCCTCCAAGGCTTCGAACACCGCAGCGGCCATGGCAAATACGCCAGGGTCGCCAGAGGAGACAACCACTACCCGGTGGCCCTCAAGCGCCAGCTGTAACGCCTGTTCCGCCCGGCGAATCTCTTCGCGGTTATCAGAGCCGTGGCGGACTAATCCAGCCCTGGGAGCCACGCGATTCACGTAGGGCACATAGCCGACCACATCGGTGGCTTCCAGCAGCGCAGCCGAAACCTCCGGGGTAATCATGGCATCGGCACCCGGCCCGAGGCCGACGATTTTCAGCCAACCGCTCATGGCCGCCTCCCATTGCCATGGATCAGCACAATCGAGAAGTACGGCACGCTTTCTCCAACCTCGCTCAGCGGCAGCACGCGCTGCTGGGTCATGGCGGCGTACTCGATCAACCACGCCTCGCCTTCACGGCCAGCATGCGCCAGCGCTCGGCGTAGTTTGGCCAGGTTGCGGCCAATTTTCATCACCACCAGTGCATCGGTTTGGGCGATGCGCTCGGCCAACGTCTCTTCCGGCAGCGTGGCCATCAGCACCGTCATGATGTCATCGCCCCAGGTAATTGGCTGCGCGGTAGCCGTCCAGGCCGCCGACATGCCGGTAATCCCCGGCACTACCGAGACCGGCACGCGATTCAGCAGCCGCGTGTAGAGGTGCATAAAGGAGCCGTAGAAGAACGGGTCGCCTTCGCAAAGCACCACCACATCGCACCCCGCTTCCGCCATCTCGATCAGTTGGGTCACGCTGCGTTCGTAAAAGGCCGACAGCAGTTCATTGTAACGAGGGTCATCAAACGGAATTTCCGTGGTAACCGGATACTCCATGGGCAGCTCGGTTGCCTCGGGGGCGATCAATCCTTCCACTATGGTACGCGCATGCCCGCAGCGACCCTGCTTGCGAAAATAGGCCACATGGCTGGCACCACGGATCAAGCGGTCGGCACGCACGCTCATTAGGTCTTGGCTGCCGGGTCCTAACCCCACTCCGTAAATGGTTCCTTGGGTCATTCGATACGATCCGCCATGGCGTTGATGGCCGCTACCGTGACGGCGCTACCACCCAGGCGGCCACGCACGATACAGCTGGGCAGCGCGGGGTTAGCCAACAGCGCTTCTTTGGATTCCGCCGCGCCAACAAAGCCTACCGGGCAGCCAATAATGGCCGCCGGACGCGGGCAGTCTGGGGCTTCGAGCATATTAAGCAGATGAAACAGCGCGGTGGGCGCGTTGCCAATGGCGACCACGGCGCCTTCCAGGTGCGGCCGCCACAGTTCCAGCGCTGCCGCTGAACGGGTATTAGCCATTTCCTGGGCAAGGCCTGGAGTGCGCTCATCGTTAAGGGTGCAGATGATGTCGTTATTAGCAGGCAGCCGTTTGCGGGTAATGCCTTCGGAGACCATCCGAGCATCGCAAAGAATCGGTGCGCCCTGCTCTAACGCTGAGCGCGCACGATTGACCACATCATTCTGAAAATGGATATGCGCCGCCAGCTCCACCAGCCCGGCGGCGTGAATCATGCGTACCGCAACCGTTTCTTCTTCCGCTGAAAAGCGATCAAGCTCAGCTTCATTGCGAATAATCGCAAACGACTGCCGGTAAATCGCCGGTCCGTGTGTTTCATAAACGTGAGGCACCCAAACTCTCCAAATAAACTAATTCGCAGTTACTGGTCTGCAAGGCATCCGTGCTAGGGCAAGTTTCCGCGAGGGCGCTGTGAACCCATCCATGGGCGCTACTTTCGACATCCATGTCGAAAGACCCTCGCTACAACCTGCCCTGGCACTCAGCTATCCAGCATATAAGCTACTATTTTTTTAATCTCGATAAACCTAAGCAACCTCTGATTAACTATTACGCTTGGCCATACTGCGTTAAAAATCGCCTCAAAATGCTCATTTACAACTCGTAAACTCCGCTTTTTCATTAATTTTTGCCTTGCCTGGCCTGCGCTCATCACATTAATCAGAGGCTCCCTAACGGCTTTCGCTAAGCTTTTTAATAACATCCAACGCCTCACTCTCAGTGACGTCTGACTTAACCGGTGCGCTATCGGCGCGACCGTTAACAATCACGTCAAAGCGCCCATCGCGGCCGGTTAGGCACAGTGCTGCTGGCCGTTGGCGGGCGCAGCCTTTGGCGCATCCGGATATATGCACGCTTGTTGCCACCCAGCCGCTTAGCCGTTCGGCAAGCGGCTGGGTGGCAACACTCGCCTGTTCGCAATAAGGTGCGCCGGGGCATGCGTCCATGGCTAATCGCGGGTCGCTATTATGACGGATTAAGCCATCAACCGCGGGTAGTGTATCGCAATCCTTCAACAATAAGCGCCGCCAGGGCGTGACCTGCACAGCGCTGATCTTTACTAAGGAGCTACCTGCCAGGGAGACAGTCTCGCGCAGCGTATTCGCCGCTACCCGACCAAAAGGCAGACCCACCACCATACCGTTGCTATGTTTGCCCAGCGCCAGCTTCTCGCCAGGGGATGCAGGGGCAGTATCAGCGGTCGCCCAATCGGGCAGCGGCGCTGTGTGCCGCCGCATGCGCCCAGAGTCCCAGCCACCGCTGTCCACAAACCAGTGGGTCAGGCGTATTAGCTGCTCAACGGCGGCTTCGGGCTCGTTCACTGCCGTGCCACACTGATAGCCATCGGCGCGTACTATCAAACCGCCGTCCACCGAGCGCTCAATACGAAAATCAGCGGCGCTATCGCACAGCACCGGGGCTTTTCCCGCATCAATCGCAATGCCGATCTTGCCAGGCATGGGCGCTAATTCGCTGCCCCGCGTTTTCAACAGGCGGGCAATGGTATGAGTGTCGTCGCCCTCTTGCCAAGCAGGTGCCAGCATCAGTTGCGGCTGGCGTTCTGCTTGCGGGTCGTCGCTCACCAACTGATGCTCAACCAGAAACGCCATCAGCGGCGGCCAGCTGGCCTCGCTCACTCCCCGCAGTTGAATATTGGCCCGGCTGGTTAGCTCGATTAAACCACTACCAAAGGTCTCAGCGGCCTCGCACAGTGCCACTACCTGCTGGCGTGAAAGCTGGCCCAGCGGTGGGCGTACACGCACTAGCAGGCCATCGCCGGTGGCCATGGGCCGCCACGCGCCGGGGCACCAGCCTTTAATGCGCGGACTGGTGGTCATAATGCCCCGTCTCTTTGGCTTCATCCATTTCCAGCAGCAGGTCTTGTAGCGCCTGGCCATGTTCGCCGGGGGCTTGCCACATGCCTCGCTGGGCGGCTTCAAGTAAGCGTTCCGCCATCTCTTCTAAGGCTGCGGGGTTGTGCTCACGCAGGAACTGCTGATTAGCAGCATCGAGCACCAGGGCATCACTCACCTGGGCGTACTGGTAGTCGGCGACTAGATCGGTGGTGGCATCGTAAGCAAACAGGTAGTCCACCGTAGCCGCCATTTCAAACGCGCCTTTATAGCCGTGCTCGCGCATGGCATTGATCCACTTAGGATTCAACACGCGTGAGCGAATCACCCGCGCTAGCTCCTCTTTTAAGGTACGAATCTTGGGCACCGCGGGATTGGCGTGGTCGGCGTGATAAATGGTCGGCGCTTTTCCACTTAGCGAGCGCGTGGCGTTGGCCATGCCGCCCTGAAAAGCGTAATAGCTGTTGGAATCAAGAATATCGTGCTCGCGGTTATCCTGGTTCTGCATCACCGCATCCAGCCCCTGGAGCTGCTGTTCAAACGCCGACCGCGCGGCAGTGCCGGAGGCCTTGAACTGGCCGTAGGCGTAGCCACCTGTATCCAGGTAGGCTTCAGCTAAATCGTCGGCGCTGTCCCAAGAGCGGTTTTCAATCAGCCGGTTTAAGCCCGCACCATACTCGCCGGGTTTGCTGCCAAAAATACGGTAGCTTGCCTCTTGGGCGGCCATCTCTGGGCTTAGCCCTTGGTCTTCCAGTGCTTGCTGGCGAGCAAGCACTGCCTCGCGGATGGTGTTGCTGTTACCCGGCTCTTCATAACTGGCCACCGCTTGCACGGCAGCGTCAAACAGACGGATCACATTGGGGAAAGCATCGCGGAAGAACCCGGAGACCCGCAGCGTGACATCAACTCTTGGCCGATTGAGCAGCATCGAAGGGATTACTTCAAAATCAGTCACCCGCTGGGAGCCCAGCGACCATTTAGGGCGCACGCCCATCAGCGCGAAGGCCTGGGCGATGTCATCGCCACCAGTGCGCATGGTGGCGGTGCCCCAAATCGAAAGCCCCAACCGGCGCGGATAATCGCCGTTATCCTGCAGGTAGCGCTCGACAAACGCCTGGGCGGATTTTTCGCCCAGCGTCCAGGCAGCAGGCGATGGAATTGAACGGTTGTCGACGCTGAAAAAGTTACGCCCGGTGGGCAGCGTATCCAGCCGTCCTCGGCTGGGCGCGCCACTAGGCCCGGCAGGCACAAAAGTGCCTTCTAGGCCGTCGAGCAGCGACTGAATCTCCATCTTGACGCCACGCTGCATGGCAACCCATAGCTGGTCGCGGGCATAGCGCAGCTGCTCCGCCGTATTGGGGTAATCGTGCTCCAGTTCCTCCAGACAACCAGGGGCTAATACGTAGTCGGCCACCCAGCGCTCAGCCAGCAGTTCAAGGCGCTCGCGGGTATCCGCGCCGGTGCGCCAAGGGGTATCGAGTAGCCCCCTTAGAACAACGGGTTTAGGCGCCTGCCAAGGCTCGTTGCCAGCGGCCAGCGGATCAAAACCCAATCCTAAATCGCTCGCCAGGTTATGCAACAGGCCGCGGCTGGCCACCGCTTCACCACGGGGGAGCCGTAGCAGCGCTACCAATGTCCCCGCCCGCTTCTCTTGCGGGGGCAGCGTGCCGAGTATGTGCAGGCCATGGCGAATCTGCGACTCTTTGATATCGCACAGAAAGATATCCAGCTCATTGAGGATGTCGGCATCATCAGCACTGTTTTCACAACCGTCGACGGCGTGCGCCAACTCCTGGTCGATGCCGGTATCACGCAGGTGAGCGAGAATCTGGCTGCGAATCAGCGCTTCCCGCCGCGGGTCCATATCCAGCGCTTGATAATACTCATCACATAGCGCTTCAAGCTCGGCCATAGCGCCGTAGAGTTCGGCTCGCGCTAGCGGTGGCATCAAGTGGTCGATAATCACCGCCTGGCTGCGGCGCTTGGCCTGAGCCCCCTCGCCTGGGTCATTCACAATAAACGGATAAAAGTGCGGCAGCGGCCCCAGGGCAATATCCGGCCAGCAGTCAGCGCTCAAGGCGATGCTTTTACCCGGCAGCCACTCTAAGTTGCCGTGCTTGCCCACGTGAATAACCGCGTCGACTTGATAGTGCTCGCGCAGCCAGTAGTAAAACGCCAGGTAGCTGTGGGGCGGTGCCAGCTCCATATCGTGATAGGACTGGGTGAGATCGTCGATAAAGTCGCGCTCCGGCTGGATCCCCACAAAGGTTTCACCTAAGCGGATACCGGCGATCATCAAACGTCCCTGGCGGCATTTGGGGTCTTCGTGAGGCGTCCCCCAGCGCGTCCACACAGTTTCTTGCAGCTCGCTGGGCAAAGTTTTAAACCAAGCAAGGTAATCATCAACGCTAATACTCTGCCAGCAGGCGCGCTGGTCGAGGCTGCCGTGATCGTTGGTCACCGCGCCCTGAAGCTGGCGGATCAACGCATCACCATTTTCCGGCAGCTCGCTTAACGGATAACCCGCCTCTTTCAGGGCGCTGAGGATCTGCAGCGTCGACGCGGGGGTATCCAGCCCGACCCCGTTACCGATCCGGCCATCGCGATTGGGGTAGTTAGCCATAATCAGCGCGATACGCTTCTGCCCATTGGGGGTTAGCCGTAGCGAACAGATGCGCCGCGCCAGCTCGGCGACAAAGGCGGCCCGTTCTGGATGAATCACGTGGTGGGTCACCGCCAACTGGCAGCGCTGGTTGTAGTGGGCTTCGGCTTTAAACCCCACCGCCCGGGTGATAATGCGACCATCCATCTCGGGGAGCACCACCTGCATCGCCACATCGCGGCTATGCAGTCCGGCGGCCATGTCCTGCCAGTCTTCTGAGGTGCTGCTGGCAAGAATCGCCTGGAGCACCACGGGTCGCCCGACAAACAGGCTGTCGGGTAGCTTTTCACCCAGAGCATCCAGCCCGTCGGCGTTGCGATTGACCGCAAAGCTGGTGGTATTAATCACCAGCATGGCGCCGGTTTGCTCAATCAGGTGGTTGATAAAATCAATGCATGGCCCCTCTTTCAGGGAGGCCACGGCCACCGCTAACGGCTCTAGGCCTTTTTCTCTCAGCGCGGCCAGCAATCCGTCGGGAACAGCGGTATTCGCCCCCTGCAAGTGGCTGCGATAAAACAGCAGCAAGCACACCGGCCGCCCAGGTACCTGACGATCGCGCCACTCGCTCAGGCTTAGCGCCTGCTGGTCTTGCGACGCATAAATCACCGCGGCCGGAATAACTTTCGGCTCCTGCCAGGCTAGAGAAAGCGATAAACATTCGCTGGCGATAAAGCGCAGCAATTGCTCGGCGTTCTCTACACCGCCTTCTCTTAAATAGCGCCACACCCGGTAAGCGCCATCAAAGGCGATGGTGGAATCTTCTAACAGGGCATCATCCGGTGCGTCGCAACCCGGTACCAAAACCAGCTGGCGTTCGGGTTTAGCTGCCGCCCAGGCCAGCAGGCGCTCATGGCCATACTGCCAGTAGGCTTTACCCCCCAGCAGTGAAACGATGACCAGTTGGGCGTTTTCCAGCACCCGATCTTCATAGAGATCATAGGCCGCCGGTTTTACCAAATTCATCCAGTTGGCTAGCCGTACCGAGGGGTACGCTTCACCCAGGCGATCAACCGCCTGGGCCAGCGCCGACAGATTACTATCGGCGGCGGAGAGTATCACGACCTCGGCGGGGCTCTGTTGCAGGTCGATAATGCCTTCATCATCGACAAAGCCCCCGGGCTTAGCGGCAAATAAGTGCATTAGCTGGCCGTCTGAACCTCTGCCTCAGTTAGCGCTTCACGCAGCGCGGCGCTATCCAGCGATTTGCCAATAATGACTAGCTGGGTCTGGCGCGTCTCGTCTTGGGTCCAGAGCCGATCGAAGTAACCTTCCAAACGTTCGCCAACCGCCTGAATAACCCGGCGCATGGGTTTGCCCGGAATTGCCGCAAAGCCTTTGGCGCGATAAATCTCGTGGCTTTTCAGCAGCTGCTGCAGCTTATTGGCCAAAGCGTCGCCATCCACTTCACCCAGGGTAATCACGCAGGAATCAAAGTTATCGTGGGCGTGGTCGTGGTGCGCGCCTTCAGCGTGGTGCTTATCGTGGTGATTGGTGATGCTGTCGATATGCTCTTCGCTGGCCGCACCAATGCCCATCAGTGCTTCCAGCTGGGCGGTGTCGGTGGTCTGGGTCTGATCGATAAACAGCGTTTTCACCGATTCGCTCACCCGCGATTGAACAACCGCTTCAACCTGCGTGCGCTCTTCAGGGCTAAGCAGGTCCGCCTTGCTGACCAGCACCAAATCCGCCGCGCTTAGCTGGTCATCCAGTAGCTCGCGCAGGCTGGGGTCGTGATCCAGGCTTTCATCAGCGCGACGCTGGGCTTCGACCTTATCCACATCGCTGGCGTAACGTCCGGCGGCTACCGCGGGGCCATCAATCACGGTAATAATCGCATCGACGGTGCAGTGCTGGCGCACATCCGGCCAGTTAAACGCCTGCACCAGCGGCTTAGGCAGTGCCAGACCGCTGGTTTCGATCAGAATGTGGTCGATATCATTGCGGCGGGCAACCAGCTTCTTCATCACCGGCAGAAACTCTTCTTCCACCGTGCAGCAGATACAGCCATTGGCCAGCTCATAGATGCTGCCATCTTCCCCGTCTAACTGCCCGCCTTCGCTACCCTCTTCACATCCCAGCGCACAGCTGCGCAAGAGGCTAGAGTCGATATCCTGCTCGCCGAACTCATTAACAATCACGGCGATCCGCTTGCCGGTCACTTGGCGCAAAATATTGGCCAGCAGCGTGGTTTTGCCGCTGCCGAGAAAACCGGTGACGACCGTGGCGGGAATCTTGTTTAATTTCACATTACTGGGTTGCATGGATAAATGCCTCGCTGTGCTGCAGTTCGCAGTGCGCCGGGCTGGCGGAAAAAAGCCTCGCCACAGCGTCAGGATTGTTGTGGAAAAACAGATGTAAGTAGGTCGCCGTTAAGCGCCGTTGACGGTAAATCGCTTCCCCCGGTGCGGGGTGGCGCTGGCGACGGCCGTGAGCAATCGGCTCAGGGGTGCCTTCTGCCATAGAGCGGTGGTGCGCATGGCCGCGAACCGGGCCTTCCGGCAGCTCTGCGGTTTGCATCCCCTGGCAGCCACGCCGACCGCGCATCGCCCCCTGCCCTGGCAGCAAGCCGAGCATGGGGTAGATGATATCGTCGTAGTCAGTCAGGGTTTCCAGGCAGTACAGCAGGCCGCCACACTCAGCCAAGATGGGCTTGTCAGCACGATAGAAAGCCTCAATGGCCGAACGCATGGCACTGTTACCGGCCAGTTGCTGGGCATGAAGTTCCGGGTAGCCTCCCGGCAGCCACAGCGCATCGCATTGCGGCAGGCGGCTATCCGTCAGCGGCGAGAAGAAGCACAGCGTTGCGCCCATCTGCTCCAGCAGGTCGAGATTGGCCTGATAGATAAAGCTAAAGGCGGCATCACGAGCTACACCAATGGTGCGGCCTTTAAGTACAGGCTTAACGGCCGCAAGCTGCTCTTGCGGAGCGGCAAAGGTCACCGGTGGCAGTGCTGCAAGCGCTTCCAGCAACCCTGCCGCTTCCAGCGCTCGGGCACCCGCTTCAAAGCGTGCCTCTAAATCCTCGCGAATCTCCGCAGCTTGCACCAGCCCAAGATGGCGCTCGGGGAGCGCTAAATCAGGGTCTCGTGGCACAGCGGCCAGCAGGGGAATCGTCGCTGGCAGCGCTGATTCGATTAGCTCACGATGGCGCTGCGAGCCGCAGGCGTTGGCGACTAATCCAGCGATATGGATATCATCCCGAAAGCTGGCAAGCCCTGATACCAGCGCGGCTGCGGTCTGCGCCATACCTTTTACATCCATGACAATTGCCATGGGAATGGCGAACAAAGCCGCCAAGTCAGCACTAGAAGGCTCGCCGTCAAACAGCCCCATTGCACCTTCGACCAGAATCAAATCCGCTTCACAGGCGGCGTCATAGAAACGCTGGCGGCAGTAGGCTTCGCCTGCCATCCATAAATCTAACTGATCTACCGGTTGACCTGACGCCTGAGCCAATATCTGCGGGTCCAAATAATCAGGGCCGGTTTTAAACACCCGCACCACCTTGCCCTGATTACGCAGCAGCCGCGCCAAGCCCGCCGTGACGGTAGTTTTACCCTGGCCAGAAGCCGGGGCAGCGATAAACAGCGCGGGGCAGCGAGCGGTTGGCGTACTCATTAATACTCGATCCCCGCCTGGGCTTTGACGCCGCCGCGAAACGCGTGGCGCTCATCCTGAACAACGCTGATGGTATCGGCGATTTCCTGCAGCGGCGTGGCCATAGTGCGCCCGGTGATAATCACGTTCTGGTGCGCCGGACGGCGTTTGAGTGCTTCCACTACTGGTTCGGGGTCGAGATAGCCGTACTTGAACATGTAGCTCATCTCATCCAGCACGATCATATGATAGGCAGGGTTCTCCAGCAGCCCTTTGGCGACCGCCCAGGCGGCTTGGGCAGCTTCGATATCCCGCTCGCGGTTCTGGGTTTCCCAGGTAAAGCCATGGCCCATGATGTGCCAATCAAGCTTGGGATGATCACGAAAGAACAGGTATTCGCCGGTTTCGCGGCGGCCTTTAATAAACTGAATGACCGCGCACTGCTGACCGTGCCCCAGTGAGCGCGCCATAGTGCCAAAGGCCGAGCTGCTTTTACCCTTGCCGTTGCCTTTAAGCAGAATCAGCACGCCACGTTCTTCGGTGGCGCGGCTAATACGCTCATCGACCACGTCTTTTTTGCGCTGCATGCGGTTTAAATGGCTAGCGTCACTCATGGGCTTTCCCCAGGTTGATGTGCAAAAACAGAATGTGCGAAAACAGATTGTGCCAAAGATGGTTTACCAAACGAGGCGGGCCAATAACGGGCGCCCAATTGCTGGGCGATGCGTACGCCCTGGCCGCGCTTAACTCTCGATTGCTCGGTATCGATCAGCAGGCAATCACCTAGCGGAGCGAGATCGTCAACCGATTCCCGCGTGCGGCCATCGGTAATCAAATAAGTACGTACCTGTAAGCCAGGCTCGCGGCGCTGCCACTGTTGAATTAGCCGTTTGGCTTCAATAATCGCTTCCCGCAGCGGCGTGCCACCGCCGCCCTTGGCACTGTCAAGCGTGCCCCGGGCGTTTTTGGGAGCACGGCGACGTGACAGTAGCGACACCACGCCACCATTACCAAACCCGAGCACCGCGACTTGCTCCCGCGCAGCGTAAGCTTGGGCGACCAGCGACTCCACCAGCCCTTTGGCTTGGCCTAACAGACGCTGCCCCAAGGTGGAGCCAGAGGTATCCATTAGCACCAGATGCGCTATCGTTTGCCCTGCGCGAGACTTGCGCATTTTCAACTGCTGCCAAGGCCATTGGCCACGATTGGCGATTAGCGTCGCGAACCCGTCTAGCCGCGGAGTTTCCGCCTGAGAGCGCCCGCGACCGAAGACACCTCCCTTGCCTGTGCTAGCCGCTGTATCGGCGCGTTGCGCACGTGGGGAAAAGCTATCGCTTTCGGGCAGGTTAACCGCTGACTGGTGAATGGACGCCTGTGCTACAGGCGGCATAGCGCCCCATTGGCCCTGCTCACCATTGTGATGGGATGGCCCGCCGGTGGGCGCGTTATTAGCTGACGACGAACTGCCCTCCCCATTCGAAGGCGTTTGATTAGGCGGGGAGGACGGCGGAAGTTGCTCTGGCGGCTGGGTTCGCCGATGTGCCAGCACCCAGGGTTCGACGGTGTCGATATCTTGCTGTTCAACGCTCGCCACGCCACGCCAGGCGGCATGAGCCTGGGCGGCTCGGTGCCAGGTAACGTCTGCCCGCAGCCCTTCAACGCCGGCGGCTTCGCAGCATGCCGCAATGGTCTCGTACACCCAGTCTTCGCTAGTCACCGACGCTAGTGCCTGCTGGGCATGGTCAAGCTGCTGAGTCAGCGCTGCCTGCTCTATCTCAAACTGTTGTATGTATGCCTCTGGGTCGCGGTCAAAGGCTTCGCGCTGCTGAACAATCGCAATGCGCTGTTTAACACTGACGCGATCAGCCTGTTCAATACAGAAGCCAAAACGGTCGAGCAGCTGCGGGCGCAGCTCGCCCTCATCAGGGTTCATGGTGCCAATCAAACTAAAACGCGCCGAGTGTGAGTGACTGATACCATCACGCTCAACGATATTGACCCCGCTGGCGGCCACGTCGAGCAGCAGGTCAACCAAGGTATCCGGCAGCAGATTAACTTCATCGACATACATCACCCCGCCGTCGGCTTTGGCGAGGAGCCCTTGATGAAAAGTGGCTTGCTGCTCGGCTAGCACCTTTTGCAAATCTAGACTTCCCACTAGCCGGTCTTCGCTGGCACCCAGCGGTAAGGTGACAAAGGGTGGCTTTTTGCCATTGGTGTCGTTAGGCAAAACCGCCGCCAGCGCCCGCGCCAAAGTGGATTTCGCACTGCCCCGAGGACCGCTGATCAAGACACCGCCAATGCGCGGATTAATCGCATTCAGCAGCAAGGCGGTTTTCAGCGCTTCCTGGCCGACAACCCCCACAAAGGGAAAGTCACTCAAGCGAACCTCCCATGCAGAGCATGCCCGAAGCTTGAACTTTATTCATGATGATTTGGTAAATAATGATAAAACCATTCATAAGGAAGCGATGAAATAAAGTCTCGCAGTATAGAGGAAGGCGCGGCTGCGAAGCCAGCTTAGCGCCCAGTACCTCCTGGAAGACAGGGCCTATTTTTACACGGTAAGACAGGCCTAATGTCGACACTAGGCCAAATTGAAATGACATTTAAGAATGCACAGCCACAGAGGCTTTGGTTTGTCTTATCGTAATGAAAAAAAAGGCTTTAGTGTCAAACTTAGCCGAAAGATCGGGCTTTTTGTTGTTCTACCTTTACCCGCCACCTAGAATAACCGCCGTCGGTGTTCCTCACGGAACTTAATAGAGAATCCGCTGCGGCTTAGCCGCGAAACGGAACTGCCCCCGCAACTGTAGGCGGTTAGCGATGCTCAATGAGCCACTGGACGTATTGTCTGGGAAGGCGAGCTAGCCATGACCCGTCAGTCAGGAGACCTGCCGACCATGTTAATTAATCGAGCGAGACGGTTCGGCCAGATTTTTTCTGGCTGGACGCATCGCTCATCATGCACGGGAGTGTACATGATGTTGAGATTGACCACGGCGGTAGCCGCCAGTGTTGTAAGCCTTGGCCAAGCGGCTTACGCCGCTACCGATTACCCCCTCACACTCACCAACTGCGGCGTAGAGATAAGTGTAGAGTCGGCCCCCGAGCAAACGGTAACGGTGGGTCAATCGGCCACAGAGATTCTTTACTCACTAGGGCTTGCTGACAGCGTAGTTGGCACCTCAGTCTGGTTTAATCCGGTATTGCCGCAATTTACTGAGGTCAATGAACAGATCGAGCGAATCGCCAACGACGACCCCAGCTTCGAAGCCGTAGTCAACAAGCGCCCTGACTTAGTTGCGGTGCAGTACGAGTGGCACGTGGGGCCTACCGGGAGCGTGGCCAGTCGAGACCAGTTTCATGAACTAGGTATCGCCACCTACATCATGCCCGCCGATTGCGATACTAAGGATAACTCTACCGGTGGCGATGGTACCCGCACCGCCGCCTTCTCGACGCAATCGATCTATAAAGGGATCACCGAGCTAGCCGAAATTTACGATGTTCAAGACGCTGGTGATGCCCTGGTGGCAGACCTAAACGCCCGTGAAGAACACGCTATCAACCTGGCAAGCAGCCTTGATTTGCCAGAGGACCTGTCGGCAGTCTTTTGGTTTTCATCAACGGACCTGGGAGTCAGCCCTTTCGTTGCCGGTCAACTGGGCGCACCAGGCTATATGATGGACAAACTAGGCATTCGTAATGTCATTGAGTCTGATGAAGAGTGGCCCACCATTGGCTGGGAAAGCATCGCCCAGGCTGACCCCGATGTGATTGTTATCGCCGCCATGGATCGTCGCCGTTTTCCTGCTGACGACATCGAAGCAAAGCGTGAGTTTCTGCACAACGACCCGGTTACCCGCGAAATGACGGCGGTTCGAAATAACCGCATCGTTGAGATGGATGCCCATGCGATGAGTGCCACCATGCGCAGCATTTACGGCCTTGAGTCACTCGCCGAAGCGCTGTCGACGATGTCTTTCAACTGAGATGGCTTTTAACACATGAGCATAGCGCTAACACGGCCGACTGCTAGACGCTTCGGGCTGCGCTGGCTTTGGGTAACGCCTCTTGTGCTGGTGGCCGCACTCATCGCGGGCACCGCCATCGGCGAGACATCAATTCCCATTGATACTATTCTCAAAGTACTTGCCAACCAGCTACTTGGCAGCGATTACCCGGTTGACCGAATCGACGAGGGTATTATCTGGAACTACCGCCTCAGTCGCGCCGTCGTTGCCGCTTGTTGCGGCACCAGCTTGGCATTGGCGGGAGTGGTATTGCAGGCCCTGCTGCGCAACCCCCTAGCCGACCCCTATTTAATGGGTATTTCTGCTGGAGCCTCTACAGGTGCCGTTGCGGTGGCGGTTGTTGGGTTAGGCGCGGGCCTGCTGTCACTCTCCTTGGGCGCCTTCGTTGGCGCCCTGCTCGCCTTTGGCATCGTAGTAATGCTCGCCCATGCGGCCAACAGCGGTGTCGGCGGTGGGCGTGGCGTTCAGGCAGCAGGGGCAATTATTCTGGCCGGGATTGCTGGCTCGCAGCTATTTAATGCACTGACGGCTTTTATCATTACCAAGTCAGCCAGTGCTGAACAGGCGCGGGGCATTATGTTTTGGCTGATGGGTAATCTCTCCGGGGTACGCTGGGCTGATGCCACCTTAGCGGTGCCTGCCGCGCTGCTAGGGCTAGTGGTTTGCCTATGGCACCGCCGTTCCCTGGATGCGTTTACCTTCGGGGCCGACAGCGCCGCTTCGATGGGCATTGCAGTGCGTCCGGTGCGCGGCATGCTGATTATCGCAATGGCACTGGTCACTGCGGTGATGGTTTCCATCGTAGGAGCGATTGGCTTTGTTGGCTTAGTGATTCCCCATGCGATGCGCTTTATTGTCGGCAGCCAACACACGCGCTTGATACCCGCCACGGCGCTTGCTGGCGCGGTATTTTTAATCGGTTCAGATATTCTCTCGCGCACGCTGATATCTGGTCAGGTGCTTCCCATCGGGGTGATTACATCGCTAATCGGCGCACCCGCTTTTGCGCTAATTCTTGTCCGTGGCAAGAGGCATTAATGCAACTATCCGCAGAACAACTCACCTGGGCGGTACATGGCACGCCACTGGTCATTGACGTCACCCTGACTGTCGAGCCTGGTCAGACCTTTGGTCTGGTGGGGCCCAACGGCTCGGGAAAAACGTCCCTGCTGCGTCTGCTGGCCGGTTTGAACAAACCAAAGTCAGGACAAGTGCGGATTAATAACCAGCCTTTGCACGCCCTCACGCAACGCTCTATCGCTCAATCTATTGCCTTAGTTGAGCAACAGGCTGACACCACCGATAGGATTACCGTGCGCCAAGTGGTCGCGCTGGGTCGCACGCCGTTTCTTTCCGCCTTACGCGCCTGGTCAATTGAAGATGATGCCATCGTGGCTAAAGCGCTGATAGATGTTGATATGGCGCATATGGCCGATCGGCTTTGGCATACCCTCTCTGGCGGTGAGCGCCAACGCGTGCATATTGCTCGGGCATTGGCCCAACAGCCTAACATCCTGCTGCTGGATGAACCCACCAACCATCTGGATATTCGCCACCAACTGTCGATTCTTGAACTGGTCAGGCAGCTGCCGATTACGGTGATTATTTCCCTGCACGACCTTAACCAAGCCATGGAGTGCGACCGCATCGGCGTTATGGATAGCGGCCGCCTAATCGATAGCGGCCCACCCCACGACGTGCTCACCGCCAGTAGGCTACAGCAGACCTTTGGTGTGCATGCCCACGTGATCGATGACCCTGTCGATGGCAAGCAGGTCATGCGTTTTCGCAACGCAGTTTAGAAACGTTGGCATGGGGTAAATGACTTGGGGTAGATGACATGGATAAATGATATGAAGTAAAAGGCAGCGATACCACAGGATATAGTGAGGCGTTTTTTTGGTTAAGATATTGGGGCCCAAATGAGTACTGACCATCCACCAAATGCGCATCTTGCTAAATGGGAAAATGCTAAAAACCCTGTGGTGTCGATGTTTAAAGAGTACCCTGCGGGCCATCACATCTCTCCCCATCAACATCAGCGTGGACAGTTAATCTATGCCAGCACAGGTACGATGAGACTATGCACCCGCGATGAATACTGGTTATTACCTCCGTTTCGTGGCGTCTGGATGCCTCCTTACGTAGAACATGAAATGAGCGCCAGCACAGCGGTTTGTTTGCGGACTTTATATGTCAATGTCGAATCGTTCACCTTGAACTTGCCCAGTCATCCAGTAGGAATAGGCGTCACTGCCCTTTTACGCGAACTGCTGATCAGAGCCTCCTCTTTTTCAATCACCTATCATCCAGACAGCTTCGAAGAGCGCTTATTGCGGCTAGCATTAGAAGAAATGAAGCTGGCCTTCGAGTGTGGATTAAAACTGCCCATGGGCAGAGATAAGCGTTTGAAAAAGATCTGCGATACGTTGCTGGAAAATCCGGGTGATGTGCGCTCACTGGCAGATTGGGCGAATGAGGTCGGAGCAACGACGCGGACACTATCCCGACTATTTCGCACTGAGACAGGTATTTCTTTTATTCAATGGCGAGAGCAGGTACGCATTGTAAGTGCTATGTCGGGGTTAAGCACCGGGCAACGCGTTAGCCAAGTTGCAGAGCATCTAGGATATGCTTCACAAGGGGCGTTTACCGTGATGTTCAAACGTGTCACGGGTAAATCTCCCCGAGAGTATTTAAACGATCTGTCCTGTTCTCAAACAAAGTTGTCTCGCATGGAAGAATAGAATCCGCGTGAGATTGATATTGTTTCTCTACTTTTTGAAATAATCGGTAGAGGAATATGAAACGTTCACTAACGTCACTCACTGACCACTATTACGTTCTGATCATCGCGTCTACATTCCTGCAAGGGTCTTCTTTTGTCAGCACTAAGCTCGTTATGGAGCAGATGTCGCCTTTATGGGCAGCGTCTGCTCGCTTCCTGGTCGCAGCACTATCCTTGTCGCCTTTTGTTTTTATCCAAATGCGCAGGCATAAACTAGCTCTTAAAGAGCTTCCTTGGGTAAAACTGCTAATAATTGGTAGTTTTCAAACAGCCGGTGTCATGTCGCTACTCAACATTGGGCTAACGGCGACTAGCCCTTCCATAGCGGCCATTCTTATGGCCAGTAACCCTTTACTGGTGGTTGTCTTGGCATGGTTTATTTTAGGCGAGCGCTCCTCGACGTTTGCCTTATTCGGCTTAGCCTCTGCATTTATTGGAGTAATTATTTGTATTGGGATCGACGTTGACGGCTACCACGGAATCGGGCATGGGGAAGTATTGGTGATGCTGGCATCTACCTGCTGGGCCTGCTCTACCGTGTTAAGTAAGAAATTTGCCATGACGCCCTCACCTTGGATAGTCACTTTCTGGCAGATGTTGATTGGCTCCCTGCTGCTTATGGTGATAGCTGCATTCAGCAAACAACCTTTTTCCCTACCGACGGATGCTTACCACTGGGGAATGTTTATGTGGCTGGCAATTCCCGCATCGACTGGAGCTATCGGGCTTTGGTTTGCGGCGTTAAAGATTGGCGGCTCCGTACATACAAGCGGCTTCTTGTTTCTGTGCCCACTATTTGCCGCCCTGGTTGCATTTATATTGATCGGACAACACCCAGCATGGCATGAAGTGATTGGCGGGGTTTTGGTGGGCGCAGGCCTGTTTCTGATGTCTCGCCAGCGTCAACCAAACCAGCGACAGCCAAAACCAGCCCCCCTGTTAGATACCCGCTAACGTAGCAGCGAGCGCTAACTGTTGAGCTAGCCAAGCTTGTCATCACTCTTTTATGGGCACAAATACCGGTGCCCCTTCAACCTCGACCACCGCCAGCCGCTGCTGGTAAAGGCGCTCTAATGCACTGGGCACTAGCATGCTGTCTCGCGCTCCCCAGCAAGCCTCGCCACTGGGGTAGATTAGCAAAAGGTGATCACACCAGCGGGCGGCTAGATTTAAATCGTGCAGGCACATCATCACCGCACTGCCCTGGGCTGCCTGCTGGGCCATCAGCGCCATCACTGCGCTTTGGTGGTGTAAGTCGAGGTGGTTGGTGGGTTCGTCAGCCAGCCAGATATTGGGAGCCTGAGTCAGTACCGTGGCCATCGCCACGCGCTGGCGCTCGCCGCCAGAAAGCGTACTCACCAAACGGTCGCGCAGGTGCGCAACGTCTAACCGTTCAAGCGCTGCCTCGGCTTGGGCATAGTCGTCTGCCCCCTCCATTTGCCACAGCGATAGGTAGGGATGGCGGCCAATCAGTGCGGTTTCAAGCACGGTCGCGGGAAAGCCATCCAAGCGCTCCTGGAAGACAATTCCCAACATTTGCGCAACTTGCCGTCTGCTCAGCGTCTCAAGGGGCTGCTCCCCCAGCAGCACTTGCCCGGAGCGCGGCGCGTTCAGCCCTGCCAAAGTGTGCAGCAGCGTCGTTTTACCCGCTCCGTTGGGGCCGAGCACGCCCCATACCTGCCCTGGTTCGATGGTAATATTCAGCGCCGTGCCACCGTCTCTTCCCGGTACGTTGATGATCAGGTCTTGGGTAACCAAACGGCTCATCAGCGGCTCCGATAAAGCAGAAAGAGGAACGTCGGTACACCTAATAGTGCGGTAATCACTCCTACCGGCAGCTGTTCCGGCGCGATCATTGTGCGCGCCAGTGTATCGGCCAGCATGAGTAAGGTCCCTCCAGCCAGTGCACAGGCCGGTAAGATTAACCGCTGATCGTTACCCAACAATAGGCGCAGCATGTGCGGCACTACCAAGCCGACAAAGCCAATGCTACCCGCCGTAGTAACAGCCGCGGCGGTTAGCAAGCTGGCGACGATATAAATGCACCACTCAAGTGGCCGGACGGCAACGCCCAGCGCAGCAGCCTGCTGAGGGCCACGAGCCAGCACATTTAAGCTGCGTCCAAGGGGCATCACTATCACACAGGTAGCCAGCAACAGTAGCAGCGGCGACCAAGGTGCGCGCGCGTAAGAAAGATCGCCCATTAGCCAATACAGCATGCCCGGTAACCGCTCAGCAGGGCTCAGTGCCAACATCAAAGTGATCACCGCGCCCCAGCCTGCCGCAACCACTACCCCAGTTAGCAGTAACCGTGAAGGGGTCCAGCTACCGCTGCCGTGGGCCAAGCCGAAAACTAATAACGTCGAAACTAGCGCACCGCCAAACGCCGAGCCTGAAATCGCCAATCCGCCCAGCCCCCCCAGCATGGCAGCAAGCGCACCAATCGAGGCACCTCCGGAAAGTCCGAGTACATAAGGGTCTGCTAGAGGATTACGCAGCAGCACTTGCATCAGAGCACCCGCTACCGCTAACAATCCACCGACAGCAAAAGCCGAAAGTGCTCTTGGCAAGCGCAGCTCCAGCACCATAGTACGCGCCAGCGCATTGCCCTCGTCCTGGCCGATATAACCAAGATGACCGAGAACCACTTGCCAAACTTGCCCTGGGGAAAGCTGCGCACTACCAATACCAAGGGCGATAATCAGAGAAGCCAGTGCCGCCAGCAGCAACAGACCTAGTGGGAAGCCCAATCGTGCTAACATTTAATCTCGCTCGCGTCTTTGTCGGGCAATATCAAGCTTCTCGCAGAGAATTTGGCTGCCTTCCATCAAGCGTGGAGTAGGCCGCTGAATTAAAGAAGGCGGTACAAAAAAGAGATTATCATCGGCAACCGCCGTTAAGTTTGAGTACTGCTCCCAGTGGGTCAACCAATGGCGATTCTCTTCCCCCATTCCTCCGGCAACAATCGCTTCAGGGTTTGCCGCCAGGACAGCCTCATCATCGATACGTGGCACTAGCCGCGCCTGCTCACCAAACACATTTACACCGCCACAAATTTCGATCACCTGGCCGATAAGATGTGCGTCATTAACACTCATTAACGGCTCGTCCCACACCTGATAGAAGGTACGCACCGGCTCCCGATCACGATATTGAGCGGCCAGCTCTGCCATCCTCAGCCGGAAATTATCAGCGACCGCCTGACCGTCGCTTTCAGTGCCAGCCAGCCTCGCCAAACGCTCAATTGCGCTGGCCACGCCCTCAAAATTCCTAGGCTCAATATAGAACACCGGCATACCCAACGCTTCAAGGGTTTCCAACTGTTCAGCGGGATTCCCAGTTACCCAGCCGATCACTAGGTCTGGCGCTAACCCGACCAAAGCTTCTAAATCAATGCGCGTATGGCTGCCAACAGACACAACGTCTTTGGCCTCTGGCGGATAATCACTGTAGCTAACCACCGCCACTACCTGATCACCAGCGCCCGCAGCATAGGTCAGCTCCGTTGCCCCTGGCGAGAGCGTGGCAATACGTTGAGCCGGCGTATATAGGCACACCTTACGGCTACGATCATCCATCTCGCAGCGGCTGTGGTCATCAGCCAATACGGCGTTTGAAACCACACCACTGAGCATCGATAAGCTTAGTATGAGCCGGCTTAATAACAGTGCGGGGCCAGTGGCCCCGCGATGTTTAAACAATGTCTGATTCGCTGTTTTATTGGCCATAGTGAACGCTTAAGAATCCTGCACGGCCTGCGTTAAGATAGTCGGCACCATCAAACGAACGCGTTGTAATGTAGTCTTGGTCCAACGCGTTTTCTAACGTTACACGCGCACTCCATAACGGGGCAAACTGCCAACCTGCACGTAGGTTAACCTGCCCGTAACCGCTGAGGCGATCTTGGTTCTGCGTATCACGGTAACGGTGGTTTTGAGCAATCCAGGAGCCACCCACCGACCAGTCGCCAAGTTCGCGGTCTACGTCTAAGCGAAGACTTTGTGAGGCACGGTTTTGCAGGCGTTTACCGGTTAGGCGGTTTTCAGGGTCGGTGTAGGTCAGCGCAGCGGCTAGCGTCCAATCGTCGAGTTCGACGCCTGCAGCCAGCTCAGCTCCACGAATACGGGTTTCGGGTACGTTAAACAGCAACCCCTGACCAGCAATCAAGTTGTCGATATCGGTTTGATAGAGTGCCGCATCCCAGAACCAGTGGGCATACTGGCCGCGCACACCGACCTCGATGCTTTGCGACGTTTCAGATTCCAAATCGGGATTACCAAAGCCTGGGTAGTAGAGCTGATTGTAAGTGGGTGCGTTAAAGGCTGTACCGTAGTTGGCACGTAAGGTGTGGTAGGCGTCGAGGTCATAGCCCACGCCTACGCTGCCGGTGACTTCTTCGCCGTAAGCCTCATTGTCATCAAAGCGCAAGCTGGCTTGCACAGTAAAGGGTGAAAAATCGAGCAAGGCTTGGGTAAATACCGCCACGTTGCTACGGCTGGTTTCATCGTAGGCCGTGGTGCTCTTAACACGGTCTTCGCTGTATTCAGCGCCTGCAATCAGCTCATGGGCCCCGGCTGTTAAGGTATTTTCCCAGCGCGCGGTACTCACCTTGGTGTTAAACACTGAGTCACCAAAGCTATTGATGTTATCGCTTTCATCACGAGATTCGCTAAACGTTAAGCGGCTGCGCCAGTTATCGGTTATCGGCAGCTCGCCATAGATACCCGCCACCTGCTGAACGAAGTCGTTTTCACCGCCATCGTATTCGTTATGACCACGGGCACGGAGCGCCAACACACCCGCTTCTGCACCACTTGCAAAAGTGTGAGAAACCCGCGCTAACGCCGTGGTGTTGTCATAGCCCTTATCGTCGCCATCGCGCCGAATCGGTTGACCATCTGTGGTGAAGTGGCTCGCGGCAAAGCTATAGCGAGTGCCACCCTCTGTGCCGCTAATACCGGCACTCAGGCGCTGGGTATTAAACGAACCACCACCGACAGAAACACGCGGCTGCGGTCCCTGTTCTTCACCCTGGGGGGTAAACAGCTGAATAACGCCGCCAATCGCGTCGGCACCATAAAGGCTGCCACGCGGACCACGCACAATTTCGGCGCGATCAAACATACGCGGCTCCAGATGCTGCCAAGCAGCCCCACCACTAGTGGCAGAACGAAGACGAATACCGTCGATCAACAGAACATTTTGGCCGCTACCGCTGCCGCGAATAAACACGCTGCTGTTTTTACCAAAGCTGCCGTTGGTGGAAACATCCACCCCGGGCTGGCCGCGGAACAGGTCGGTAATACTTACCGGATCTTGACGGCGTAGCGTTGCCTCATCCAGTACAGTCACCGAGGACAGGCTGTCATTAGCAGTACGCGGGGCTAGTGCGGCAGTAACAACAACGGGGTTTAATGCATTCGCAGCAGACTGCGCGTTAGATTGGGCTTGAACGGCCACGGGCAATGCGGCCATCGCAAATGCCGCCAGCGTGGCAGTAGATTGAAAACGGTAAGACATGAGGAGATCCCTTGCTCACTGTGCTCACCCGCACAGCGTATTTTTTTGACCGGGCAGAGGGATGATGGGGAGATCGGCAGCCTAAGCTGGCTATATCACCCTGAGCACGCCCTCCGCGTCTCGGCATGTTGTGGTTCTTTAGAACCATGCCTCTTAGGCCGGTCTCCGGGCTGACGAGCGAAAAGCAGATAACAACATCCTGCCTTTCCGAACGACCACCTTCCCATGCGTTAGCACAGTGGCATCTTTAGCCGTTCTTATCTCGATCACCGTTGCGGGGGCAGCGCTGGATTCACGTTAGTGTTCACCAACTTCCCGTTTAACTGATGGCGGTAATCGCCACCAGCACCTGAGAGTGCGCGTAAACTAGCAACTTGTTAGGGGCTGGTCAATTGAACCGATTAGGGTTTCAGCGCCTGCACGAGCCCATGTCGTACATGCCAGACCTGCTCGGATTGGGCGGCGGCGTCTTGGCTAAACCAGCCGCTTAAATCGCGCAGGCGGCGCTGGTCTTGCGCCATAGGAACGATTCCTCGCCCTAACTCGTTCATGATGATCACCAGCGTCACGCCACGGGTTTGTGCGGCCGCGGCCAAGCTTTCCAGATCTCCCCGCCACAGAGCCCGCGACGTATCGCTACTCATATCCGAGTGCAGCACTGCCGCTAACCACTCAAACACACCGTGCAGAACGAGCGGCACATCAGGCTGCATGATGTGGGTCACTTCGTGTAAACGCTGCCCTGGAGAAAGCCGCCACCAAACCGCGCTGGGAAAGCGTGCTTTTACAACATCGCGCTTACCTGCGCAGGCACCGCCGATGAACAGCTGCATTGCCACTCTCCTTTGCCATCTTCACGTTTTAGATACGTCAGTTGCCAACGCCGCCCTTGTGCTTGGTGAACGATGCCTTCCCAAAAGCCAATGGTTTCGAAACGACGCCGCAACTCGCGTATTACCCCGCCATGGGTAACGACCAGCACTTTTTGATAATGATGTTCGCGGGCGTGCCTAGCCACCTCTTCAAGCCAAGCATTTAAACGCTCACGTAGCTGGCCAGACGATTCGCCGCCGGGAATTTGCAGCTCACCCACGCTATCAATCCAGGCGCGATAATGGGGTAAGTCTTTTAGTTCATCGTAAACTTTGCCTTCATAGTCACCGAAATCCAGCTCCCGTAATCGTGGTTCTAGATACAGCGGCATACCCGGCTTTGCCGCCTGCGACCACTCAAGGGTTTGCTGGCAGCGGTTTAAATCGCTTGAATAAACAGCGTCAAAACGCTCTTCTGCCAATGCGTCACGCAGTGCCAACAGCCCCGCTTCTGCATCCGGAAATAGCAGCGGAATATCGCGCTGCCCTTGGTAGCGGCGCTCTAAATTCCAAGCGGTGATACCGTGGCGAACTGCCACCAACTCCACATTAAGACCAGTAGCCAAAGCTCTCCTCCTTCAATGGTGGCCCCCACCATATCGCCGTTAATACCGTTAAATAGCCGCAGTAGTGCCTTTCTGGCGACTGCTACCCACACGATGATAATCACTCCCCAGGCAAACCATGCAGGGGACAGCGCGCCAAGCAGCACCAACGGTAGCAAGGCATAGCCAACATCACGGGCACTTAGCGACTGCTGCCAGCTCCATGCGAGCCCCTTGCCGTGAGCGCAGGGAGTAAAAATCAGCAGCGCGACACCAGCCAATCTGCCTAATGCAGGCACGGCCACCAGCCACCACAGCGGCGCCTGATAAGCCACCAGCGCCCAAAGCAATACGCCCTTCCAGGCCAGCAAAAACAGCAATGCCAGGATGCCGAAACTGCCTATCTGGGCGTCCTTCATGATTTCCCAACGCCGCTCAAGGGGTTGGTTACTGCCTAACGCATCGGCAAGATCCATCACCCCATCGAGGTGTAAACCGCCCGAAAGCGCTACCCATAGGCTTAGCAGTAACAACGCAGTGATTGGCGCTGGTGACGCTATGAAACTTAATAGCAGCGCGCTTAACGCCAGCGCGCTGCCAATTAATAACCCTACCAACGGATAGGCGCGAATTGCCCAGCGACGGGTGGCTGGTGTCCATGGGCAGGCAATCGGAAGCGGAATTCGGGTTAGAAACTGCAGCGCGAGTATTAGGCCGAACAGCGCATTTTTCATCGTTTCCACTCCATGGCACAGCCCGCAATGATTTCAAGCACTGAGTCAGCTTCCCGCGCTAACCAGCGGTGTAAGCACTGGATAAACTCAACGTAGCGCCAGGTAGCGGAGTGATCAGCAATCAGCTCTTCGTTGAGATCGTTCGACACAATTACTAATGTCAGCCCCCGAGCTTGTGCATCATCCAGGCAGCGAGCCAGCAGCGCTAGGCCTTGCTCATCACTGAATTCTTCATTTGGCCCAGCGCCAAACAACACTTGTCCTGCCCAGAGAGTTAAACAATCGAGTAGCACCGCGTGCTGATCGGGCACTTGGGCAATCGCTTGATCAATTGCCAGGGGCGCCTCTAGCGTCACCCATTGGCCTGCCCGGCGTGCCTGGTGGCGCGATACCCGATCGGCCATTTCGGCGTCGTAAACATTGGCGGTGGCAATGTAGTAGCAGCTGGCGTCCCCCGCCGCGCTGAGCACACGCTGCTCCGCTACTTGGCTTTTTCCAGAGCGAGCGCCCCCACTAACAAAGACAATCATGCAGCACCTTTAGCAAGCGGTTGTTTGTCGCCTCATCACGCAGTGCCAAACGTAACCAACTGCCCTCAAGCCCTTTAAAGCTGTGGGTATGCCTCGCCAGCAGTCCTTTATAAAGCATGCGTTCAAACAGGTCTGCGCTGGTCACGCCGCGCTCACGCTGTAAAACACCAGGCCGCACAAGGAAAAAGCAGCTGTGACTGGGCACCACCTCAAGCCCTAGCGCCTGCAACGCCTTGCCCAGACGTGGCTGCTCACTAGCCAGCCACTGCTGGGTGAGCCGTGCAAACTCGCCATCCGCTAACAGCGGCGCCACCAGTTCGGCGGCAAAATGATTCACACTCCAGGGCGGTTGATGGCGGCTCATGGTGTCTACTAGGTTTTCCGCAGCCAGCACATAGCCTAAGCGCAATCCAGGCAGGGTATAAAACTTGGTCATTGAGCGTAGCAACACTAGGTGACAGTAACGCTTAAGCAGCGGCGTCAGCGCCTCGACGCCTATTGATAGATCGATAAATGCTTCGTCGACCACCACTTGGGTTCCAGTAGCCTGCGTGTGCGCTAGCAGTGCCTCTACTGCCTCGATGGCTATCAGCGTGCCAGTCGGATTATTCGGACGACACAGAAACACCACGTCGGCGTTTGCTGCACTCTCTAGCAGGTCGTCCATCTGGCAAGCGAAATGCGGCTCGCGCAATACATGCTCGGTCATTTCAATCCGGTGGGCAGAGCAGGCTCTGGCATATTCACCAAAGCTGGGAGCCAGTAATAAGGCACGCCCACTGGCATGCAGCGCAGCGGCAAGAAAAATGGCCTCCGCCCCACCATTGGTTAGCAGTACTTGCGCTGGCTGAACATCGTTGTGCGCCGCAATGGCCTGCCGGGCCGCAACGTAGTCTGGCGAGGGATAGCGACTAAGACCACCAAGTCGTGTTCCGAACCAGCCTGCCAGCCATTCGGGCGGCCCAAATGGGTTAAGGTTAGCGCTCACATCATCAACCACATGATCGGCAGGTAGCCCAAAACGCTTCAGCAGCGCTGCGGCCTGGCCACCATGGCTTGGCCAATCAGCCGCCTCGTGAACGTTGGTTTGACGACTCATAGCCATGAAATCCCTGCGCTTGCTAAGCCCATTAATACGCCCGTTAATACACTCATCAACACGGCCATTAACAAGAAAAACAGCAGCCAAGCACCGTGCATTAATTTAATGGTGGCGTTGATATGCGAACACGTCAGTGTTTCCAGCGGAGTGCCAAGGGTTGCTCGATAGGAAACCGCGCCCTGATAAACATTGGTGCCGCCCAACTGCACACCTAACAAGTTCGCGACCATGGCTTCTGGCCAACCCGCATTAGGGCTTGGGTGGCGGGGCGCTTCGCGGCAGGTAGCCAACATGGCCCGACGCCAATAGAGCGTCGATGATTGCCAACTGATCAGCCCCCCGGCAACCCACAAACAGAGCGCGGTCAGCCTGGCGGGCAGCCAGTTAGCGATATCATCAAGCTTCGCCGAGGCATAGCCGAAGTCGCTGTAGCGTTCGTTTTGATACCCCACCATGGAATCCAGCGTGTTGATTGCTTTATAAGCCAGCGCCAGCGGCGCACCGCCGATAAACGCGAAGAATAGCGGCGAGGTGATGCCATCCACGGTATTTTCTGCAATGGTTTCTACCGCACCGCGGGTAATCTCCGCCTCATCCAGTTGCTCGGTATCACGCCCCACCACCATGGCAAGCGCCTTTCGTGCCGATGCTAAATCACCGTTAGCCAGCGGCACGGCAATAGCGCGCCCCGCTTCCGCCAAGCCTTTTATGGCCAGCGTTGTCGCCAGCAACCAAAGCTCGGCAGCTAGCCCAAGCCAAGGGTGCACCCAAGTCAGTAGCTCCAAACTCAGCCAAGCGAGACCATACGTGCCCAGCACAATGGTGGCGGTGAGTATAAAGCCCAGGAGTCGACGGCGTTTTTCACTGCCTTGGTTCCAGCGCTGCTCAAGTACGCTGATGGCACGCCCAATGATGACGACTGGATGCGGCAATGAGCGTGGGTCACCCACGATCAAATCAATGACAATCGCCATCGCGACTAACCCAACGGTAGCTACCCCTAGCATGGTGAAACCTGCTGCGATTTGCTCAGCGAATCCAGCGTTGCTCGATACACTGCTTGTCCAATCGCCCGTCCAAGCGCCGTACCAGAGCCTGCATAAGAGGTCTGACAACCGCGTTGAGTAGCAGCGATAGACAGACTATCGGTTGATGTTCCAGTTGCAGGCGTATCACTGAATGGATCTTTAACGCCCACTTTTCTCAGCGCCTGAACTTTCGCCTCCGTTGCCGAGAGAGAAGCATTAACCAGCGCACCATCGGTCAAATGGGCATCTAAAAAAAGGAACGTATTAATCGTGCCCACCTTGGATATGCTGCGCAGCACTAAACGGGGGTCTGAATCGCTTGAAACGCTAATATCTACCGCATTGCCAACACCTGCTGTCACCAATGCCAGTACACCATTGGCTGTATTAACTAGCGGCACACTGGCGACACATGCGTTGCGCAGGCGCACTGCCGTCATCATTGCAACAGCACATAGCGGTAGCCGCTGATTGGCCAGCCAGCGAATCAGGTCATCTTCCGGGTGATGGCCATCGTAATCTTTATCAACGTGAAAATTTGCGAAGTGTTGGCGATATCCAAACCCGCCACCCACGAGTGCGCTACTCAGGGTATACAGTGGCTCAGCAGCAGACACCACCAAGCAGTGCTCGCTTTGCGACCACGTTAGCGGCTGGCTAAATGAAAGCGTTTCTTGCTCACTCATAGGGCACTATTATCGTGAATACCCGCATCGGCAAAGGTGGCCATTTCACTAAGCATCGCGGCGGCAGCCTGCAATAAAGGAAACGCCAACGCCGCGCCACTGCCTTCTCCCAGGCGCATTCCCAAGGCTAGCAGCGGCGACGCATCAAGTGCTTCAAGAGCCGTGGCATGGCCAGGCTCTTCAGAGCGATGCCCAAAAATCAAATAACCACGTACCGCCGGACATAAACGGCAGGCCGTCAGAGCGGCTACCGTAGCAATAAAGCCATCCACAATGGCAGGCAGTCGGTTGGCCGCCGTGGCCAAATAAGCACCTGTCATGGCAGCGATCTCTAACCCGCCGAGCTTGGTTAGCACCTCCATGGGGTCTTCGGCATTGGCTTGGCGTGCCTTTAGCGCCCGCTCGATCACCGCTACTTTATGGGCCTGCTGGGCGCTGTTAATACCGGTGCCAGCGCCCACCAGCTGGGCCACTGGCTTACCGGTTAGCGCCGCCAGCATGGCGCTGCTTGCCGTGGTATTAGCAATGCCCATTTCACCCGCAATAATGCATTTCGCCCCCGCTTGAACAGCGCGTTCAACGGCTTCGCAGCCTACCTGTAGCGCAGCCTGCGCTTGGTCATGGCTCATGGCATCTTCAAGCACCATATTGGCGGTGCCCGCGCGCACTTTGGCATCAATCACGCCAGGCATTGCCAGCGGTGCCGTAACGCCAACATCCACAACCTCAACCTGGGCACCAATTTGTCTGGCAAAGACGTTGATCGCCGCCCCGCCATGGGCAAAGTTAGCCACCATTTGCGCCGTCACTTCTTGTGGAAAGGCCGATACGCCCTCTTCAGCAACCCCGTGATCAGCAGCAAAAACAATGATCGCCGGTGGCGTGATGCTGGGCTGACATTCACCAGTGATCTCACTAAGCGTAACGGCCAATGCCTCTAACTGGCCGAGGCTGCCCGGCGGCTTGGTGAGCGTATCAATATAGCGAAGCGTCAATTCGCCAGTGTGGCTATCAAGTGGCGTGACTTGGTTAACGATGGAATGCATAACAGCTCCAGGGCAGCAATCAAATTCATTTTGCGCAAGATGGTAGCAAAAGCGCGGCTGCTATACTTGCGCTTTAAGTTGCTTCAACAGCCAATTAATCCCATCCGGGGAGGAATTGTCCTGTCACCAGTAACGTTCATTAAAACATCATCATTTACGACGATAGTCGCTACCAATAATGGGTAATAAAACTACAAATATGGTTTTTATTGCCGTAAAGTCTCTTTTATCGACTCAAAATATGTAAAATAACTACAATCCTGACTCACCGTCTCTATCATGCAGAGGTCTCTATGCCGAGCTCAACACCCGCTACTTTAAATCCTACCGTTGCAGAGGTTACCCAACGCATTCGTGAGCGCTCTGCTGAGCGGCGCGCGCTCTATGAGCAACGCATGGCGGACCAGCACAAACGTGGTGTGCATCGTGCAGAGCTATCCTGCGGTAACCTAGCCCACGGATTTGCCGCCTGCAGCCCCCAAGAGAAAGACTCCCTAAAGCTAATGAACAGCGCCAACTTGGGGATCATTTCTTCTTACAACGATATGCTGTCGGCCCACCAGCCGTTTGAAAGCTTCCCGGAAACCATCAAAGCCGCTGCTAGCGCGATGGGGTCAACCGCCCAGTTTGCCGGTGGTGTTCCCGCCATGTGTGATGGAGTTACCCAGGGGCAACCGGGCATGGAACTGTCGCTGTTTTCCCGCGACGTGATTGCAATGGCTGCAGCGGTTGGGCTTTCACACAACATGTTTGACGCTGCCCTTTATCTTGGCGTGTGCGACAAGATTATCCCTGGCCTGTTTATCGCAGCGGCACGCTTTGGCCACCTACCCGCGATGTTCGTACCCGCAGGCCCAATGCCCAGCGGTCTGCCGAACAAAGAGAAAGCACGCATCCGTCAGCTATATGCAGAAGGCAAAGTAGGCCGCGAAGAGCTGCTACAAGCGGAGTCGGACTCCTACCACAGCCCTGGCACCTGCACCTTCTACGGCACGGCCAACTCAAACCAGCTGATGATGGAAGTGATGGGGCTTCACCTGCCAGGCACCTCGTTTGTGAACCCAGGCACGGAAATGCGCGAAGCCCTGACCCGTTACGCAACCGAACAGGCTATTCGCAATACCGAACCTGGCGGCGAGTATCGCCCTTTCTATAAGCAGATCGACGAACGCGCCATCGTCAACGCAGTGGTAGGTTTGTTGGCGTCTGGCGGCTCAACCAACCATACGATGCATTTGATTGCCATGGCCGCTGCAGCGGGCATTACGCTGAACTGGGACGACTTCACCGACCTCTCCGCTGTCACACCCAGCCTGATGCAGGTATACCCTAACGGCCAAGCAGACATTAACCACTTTCAGGCGGCAGGCGGCATGAGCTACCTGTTCCGCGAACTGCTGGGCGCTGGCTTGCTGCACGGCGATATCCCGACGGTGTTCGGCACTGACCTGACGGCCTACACACAAGAGCCTTTCCTTGAAAATGGCAAAGTGGTTTGGCGCGAAGGCCCAGCAAGCAGCTTAGATGAAAACGTCTTACGCCCAGTCGCTACCCCCTTTGCAGCGACTGGCGGCCTAACGGTAATGAAAGGCAACCTGGGACGCGGCGTGATCAAAGTGTCCGCCGTTGCCGACGAACATCGTGTAGTAGAAGCACCAGTGAAAATCTTCGCCGACCAGAACGAAATGAAGGCTGCGTTTGAGTCCGGCGACTTAGATCGCGATGTCATCGTTGTGGTGCGCTTCCAAGGGCCAAAAGCCAATGGCATGCCGGAACTTCACAAACTGACGCCGTTTCTGGGCGTACTGCAGGACCGTGGCTTCAAAGTGGCCCTGGTGACCGATGGCCGTATGTCTGGCGCGTCGGGTAAAGTGCCCGCTGCAATTCATATCAGCCCCGAAGCCCTGGACGGTGGCCCGCTCTCGAAACTGCGCGACGGCGATATTGTGCGCCTGGACGCCAACGCAGGTACGCTGGAAGCCAAAGTAGCAGCAGCTACCTGGGCCGATCGTGAGCGCGTAGTGGCGAATTTGGACCACTACCACGTGGGCCTAGGCCGCGAACTATTTAGCGGCTTCCGCCACCTGGCCATGCGTGGCGAAGAAGGCGCAGGCTCGCTGGGCGGCTTTGAAGCCGATGACCTCGCTCGCCAACAGGGCCAGATTTTTGAAGAGGATGCCTAATGCGACCGGCCTTAATTGGTGATATTGGCGGAACCAATGCCCGCCTGGCGCTCGTCACGCCAAATGAGGTAACGCCCCACGATATTATTAATCTTCCCTGCGCTGACTACCCAGGGGTTATCGATGCGATTCAGGACTACCTGGAACGCGTGGGCGCCACGGGGGAAAATGCACCGCTGGAAGCCTGCTTAGCGTTTGCCTGCCCGGTGCACACCGAGCGGGTCAAGATGACCAATAATCACTGGGATTTTATGAAAAGCGATGTTCAGCAGACGCTGAACCTATCGCTGTTCAAAGTGATTAATGACTTTACCGCACAGGCGCTGGGCGTTCCCCATGTGGACAGCGACAACCTAGTGGAAGTGCAAGCAGGCGTGGCTCAGCCTCACTCTACCCGCTTGGTAATTGGCCCCGGTACAGGCTTAGGCGTTGCTGGCGTTTTTCCCGGCCAACACGCCTGGATACCACTTCCCACCGAGGGCGGCCACGTCACGTTCTCTCCTACTGACAGCACCGAGCGGGCGCTATTGGATATCTTTTTACAACGCTACCAACGGGTCAGCGTAGAACGTATTTTAAGCGGCCAAGGCTTACTGGAGCTGTACCAGGCTCATTGTGCTCTGAACGAGCAAGCACCTAGCTGCACGACGCCAGCCGAGGTTACCCAAGCCGCAAACCAGGGTGACCCTATCGCCACCGCCACCCTGCTACGCTTTTTAAAAATCCTCGGCGATGTATGTGGCGACGCAACCTTATCGATGGGGGCTAGAGGCGGCGTTTATCTATGCGGCGGGATTTTACCGCGCCTACTGGAGTGGCTACCCAAATCCGAACTGCGTGATAGCTTTGTGAACAAAGGCCGGATGGGCGCTTATAACGCCGACATTCCCGTGTGTGTTGTGACTCACCCATGGACAGGACTGCTCGGCGCCGCCGAAGCACTACATAACGAAGAAGTCTTTTAACTTATTAGGAACGCCCATGCCTGCTCACACCTTCGATGTGCCTTTTGTTCTCGGCATGATGCGCCTGCATGAAGCACCAGAGATGCATCAGGCGAGCTATCTCGCCGACTGGATCGAAGCCCGTATCGAGCAGGGGTTGCACTGGTTCGACCATGCCGACATTTACGGGAACGGTGCGTGCGAGACGCTGTTTGGTCACGCGCTAAACACGCGCCCCGGACTGTCAAAACGGCTTAAGGTGGTGACCAAAGCGAGCATCGCCAACGATAACCCAGCCCTCGGCTCTGGCAAGATAAAGCACTATAACGCCAGCCCGGGCTATCTATGCCGCGCCATTGACAATGCACTTAACCGCCTTGGCGTCGAACGACTAGATCACTTTTTAATTCATCGCCCTGACTTATTAATGAACGCAGAAGCAACTGGCCGCGCCCTTGATGACGCTATCGATGCAGGCAAAATTGGCGCTGCGGGCATTTCTAACCATTTGCCAAGTCAGTGGCGTAGGCTGCAAAACGCCATGCACCACCCTTTACGTGCCAACCAAATCGAGCTTTCCATTAGCCATAACGCTCCCCTGTTTGATGGCAGCTTTGATGATCTATGTGCCGACGGCCATGCGCCGATGGCCTGGTCACCACTAGCGGGCGGTACACTCATGCAAGGCGACGTCGGTAACGTTCTTAACCGCATCGCCCGAGAGCAAAACGGCACCCCTAACGCGTTAGCGCTGGCTTGGCTGCGGTCACTGCCTAGTCGGCCGATTGCCGTTGTGGGCAGCGTGAAGCCTGAGCGTATTACTGACATGCTCGACGGGCCTGAGACGCTCTCAAGAGAGACATGGTACGAGCTGTTAGAGGCCGCGCGAGGCCACTGCGTCGCGTAATCCCATCATCAATTAATAATATAATGACAAGGAATGACTTATGACGCCGGTGATTGCTTTCGGTGAAGCCTTGGTTGATATGTTGTCCAGCCGCTTAGGCGATGACACTGGCCAAGAAACCTTCACGCCTTACGCGGGCGGCGCGCCTGCTAACGTCGCGGTTGCCTGTGCCCGACTTAACGTACCCAGCCAGTTTTTAGGTATGGTGGGCGACGATACGTTTGGCCACTTCCTGATTCGTGAGCTGAAAAGCCATGGTGTGGATACTCAGGGTGTGGTGTTGACCAAAGAAGCACGCACCGCGCTGGCGTTTGTTTCCCGGGATAGCAGCGGCGAGCGCACGTTTGATTTTTATCGCCCACCGGCGGCCGACCTGCTTTATCGCTTAGAGCACCTGCCCCACGGCGTGTTTGAACAACCGGCGATTGCTCACTTATGCAGCAACAGTTTGACTGACCCTGAGATTGCCGATACCACTTTAGCGATTGCCGCTATGGCAAAGCGCGCAGGCTGTTTAGTCAGCGTGGATGCCAACCTCCGCCACAATCTGTGGAGCGAAGGATCAGCCGACCTCTGGCTGGTAACCGAGCTATTGGATAGCGCCGAGCTCGTTAAAGTCTCATTAGATGAGCTTGACTATCTGCGTGGCGAAAATTCTCAGGAAGCGTGGCTATCCCAGCGCCTAGCCGCCGGGGTAAAAGTAGTTTTAATCACCGACGGCCCTAACAAGGTAATGCTGAAAGGTGTTGGCCTTGACCACACCATCACACCACCCCAGGTGACCGCTGTTGATACTACCGCTGGTGGTGATGCATTTATTGGCGGCCTGCTGGCTGAACTTTCACAGCACGGAATTGATGAGAACTGGTACCAGGATAGTGCCTTTCTAACCCGCGCGGTGGATATTGCCTGCCGCTGTGGTGCTCACGCAGTGACCCGCCCAGGCGCCTACGCCGCACTGCCGCTCCATAGTGATATTGAAGCGCTAAGAAATAGGTAATATGGGTAACAAAAAGGCGTGCAACGGATAACGCGTATAAAACGTGCTGTGGCAGGCGTGTTCGTTAAATAGACTCGTAGCGCTATTATGATCAACCATCGCATTACCTATTCAGACGCTCTCTCAATGGCGCTGAGTAGCTATTGAGTTAGCCGGGCAGATCCCTGCTATGCGAGGTTCTTCAAGCACTATCGACAGTGAGCCTGCCAGGCTCCGCCTCCCACTGACCGTGCATATACTTCAGGGGCGTCATCCCTGTGTGCTGACGGAAGAAATGAATAAAGGCGCTGTCCGAAGAGAACCCCAACAGATAGGCCGCATCGTTAACCTGACGTTGCATTGATAACAGTTCAATAGCGGCAAGCAGACGCCATTGCTGGCGCCAGGCCTGGTAGCTCATCCCGGTTTCACGGCAAAAAATCCGGCTGACCGTCTTAGCACTAGCACCAAACTCTCCTGCAAGCGAAATTAGAGTCGGCGGCAACTCCCCCTCAGGGCTCCAGCGTTCAACCAGCGCCTTCAAACGCGGGTGTAACGGTAGCGTCAGTTGCAGTGACTCACGCTCAGCCTGCTGCATCTCTTCTATAAACAACGCCAGCGTGTTGTGCGTATTAACATCCGTTATATCCCAAGGCCACCAGGCCATACGTTCGATCAGTGCGCGCAAAAGCTCATTCACTACGACCACTTTCACCTCCTGGCCAAGTAACTGAGACACTTCGAGGCTGAAGTAGACGGAGCGATATGCCACCACATTGGTCATCATCACCTGATGCTGAACCCCAGTGGGAATCCACGCCGCTCGAGTTGGCGGCAGCACGCATCGCTGACCATCAAGCACAATGCGCATACACCCACGGGGGGCATACAGCAGTTGTCCTTTGGCGTGACTGTGCATACCTGAATCATGGCGACCGACCTCGGCGGCAATTCCCACCACATTGCCGGCCACCAAGTCCGGGTTAAAAGACTGCTGCTGGTTGATCAGTGCCACTGTCTTATTTTCGACATATTTGGTTTGAATAACGTTATTTGAACAACATAAGACTAAGTAAGCTAGCGCCACGTTTCAAGAGACATGGAATCGTTACAATGAACCCGCTACTTTTTTTGATCCTGGCACTGATGATGTTCCCCCAGGTGGTCGAGACTATCTACAGCCCTGCACTACCGTCGATGGCGAGCTTTTTCGGCGTATCAGCCTCCACTGCGGGACTGACCCTCTCCTGCTATTTTTTAGTGTTCGCCTTCGGCGTAGTGTTCTGGGGCATGATGGCAGACAAGCTAGGTCGTCGTTCGGCAATGCTGCTTGGGCTGGGCTGCTACGCACTCGGTTCGGGCATTGCTATCTACGCTCGCGATTTTCATTGGCTACTGCTAGCCCGAGCGCTCAGCGCCTTTGGCGCGGCGACCGGCTCGGTGGTCTGCCAGACAATCTTGCGTGACCGTTGGCAGGGAGCGAAACTGGCACAGATTTTCTCTTACATGGGAATGGGTATCGCCCTTAGTCCAGTGGTCGGTCTGTTTGCTGGCGGGCAGTTGGTCAGCGTTGGTGGTCATCAGGCAGTGTTCAGCGCACTGCTTGTGCTGGCACTCCTGTTGCTTGCCATCACCGCCAAAATACTGCCAGAAACCCGCCAGGCACAGGTGCCTTTTGACCTAGTCACGCTAGGAAAACAGATGGTGAAAGACGCTGCGCTATGGCGCGATGTCATTCTGGTAGCCTGCTTTAACGTACTGCTGTTTGGCTATTATCTACAGGGCCCATTCCTATTTGATAGGCTTGGACTGAGCGCGCAGGCGTTCGGGTACAGCGGAGTAGCGCTGGCAACCGGCAGCATATTTGGCAGCTATGCCAACAAGACGCTACTTAAGAATGGCAGGAGCTCTCATCAACTTATCGCCCGAGCCTGTCAACTAGCGGTGGTCAGCGCCCTAGGCGTCTACACCCTGCAATCTTCCTTGCTATTCCTGTTACCGATGATGGGTATAGCAGCAGCGTTTGCGGTGGCTATTCCCAATATCCTCAGCCGAGCACTTAAAAACTACCAGCAGCAGTTGGGCAGCGCTGGCGCCCTATTCGGCCTCGGCTACTACCTGCTAATAGGAGTAGGGCTTGGAGCCAGCAGTTGGCTAAATAATATGGGCCAGAGTGCATTACTGTGTGCCATCACGGCACTACTCGCCACGGGTTGGGAAAGGTCGCGCCGATAGCTCCCTACCTAGCGCACCACAAAAAAGCCCGAGCATGGCAATATGCTCGGGCAAATGACTTACCCACACGACCCGATATCAGTGAGGCAAGTAACGAGAGTGCTCGTGTCGATTTACATCGTATTCATTAGTGGTGAAAACGCTCAGCGGCCTGACGGGCCAGCTCGCGAATACCGTCCCAATCCTCTGCATCAACCATGGCTTTCGGCGTTAGCCAAGAACCGCCTACACACATAACATTGGGGAGTGACAGGTAGGTTTCAGCGTTATCGATTGTGATACCGCCGGTTGGGCAAAAACGCGCCTCGGGAATCGGCGCACCAAAGGCTTTAATGGCTTTGGCACCACCGCTGGACTCAGCCGGGAAAAACTTGAAGCGCCGGTAGCCGTATTGCCAGCCAGTCATCAGCTCAGAGATCGTTGATACGCCGGGCAACATCGGCACCGGGCTCTCTACGCCATAGCGATACAGCGCTTCAGTGGCGCCGGGTGTCACCACAAAATCCGCACCTACCTGTTCAGCTTGGCGGTATTGCGCGGGCGTTAACACGGTTCCCACACCGATGCTGGCTCCCGGCAGCGCTTCTTTCATACGCTTAATTGCCTCTAGCGCGCAGTCGGAACGCAAGGTAACTTCCAACACGCTTAAACCACCTTCCACCAAGGCACGACCTAGCGGTACCGCATCTTCAAGACGCTCAACGGTAATCACCGGAATGACCTCGGCTTTTAAGCAGATGCTGTCAAGCTCGGCAGTGCGCGTTGAGGGTAGCTGTTTATCGATTGTCATTAGTGAGTCTCCAAGCAGTTTTACTGGCAAACGTTTTATTGGCGAACGCCCAGGCGTTATGGCGCCCAGTAGATCGCTAACGGGCAAGATAAAAACGCGCGAATAGGCAGCTTACGGACATCATCACCGTTCATGGCGCTTGCCAGTACGCTGCGCTTATCATCGCCAGTAATATGTAAAATATGTCGATGCGCCTGATGTAGGCGATCTGCCGAAAAAGTAATACGCGCCTGCGGCTGACTAGGCGTGCGTACCGCGACAAGCGGCTCATCGGTAGAGAGCGCTAAACCTAGTTCTAGGCTGTCGGGGAACAGCGACGCCGTATGGCCATCGCCGCCCATTCCCAAGATCACAACGCTGGCGGGCCAAGGCAGAGATGCCGTGCGTTTGGCAACCTCATCAACCCCTTCCTCCGGCGTCGAGGCATCCGAGGTTAGCGCTACGAAGTTGGCATTCGCAGCCGCTCCTTGAAGCAGGTTTTCGCGCACCAGCTTGGCATTGCTATCGCTACTTTCCTCATCCACCCAGCGTTCGTCGGCCAAAGTGATATCAATGCGCTCCCAAGGCAGCGGTTTGGCTGCCAGCGCTTTAAAAAAAGGCACCGGCGTAGAGCCACCCGAGACGACTAGTAGCGCGCGCTCTTGGTGATTCAAGTCTTCGGCCAATGCCTGGAAGACCGCTTCTGCCAGCTGCTGTGCTAGCGCTTGACGTGCTTCGCTCATATTAATAGTCCTCGTACCAGCTGCGGCCATCTTGGGTAATCATGGCGATGGAGGCGACCGGCCCCCAAGAGCCTGCCGGGTAACGGCGCGGCGGGGTTTCGCGGGCTTGCCAACCGTCGATGAGCTGGTCGCACCAACGCCAAGCGTGCTCAACTTCATCACGGCGCACGAACAGATACTGTTGGCCTTTCATAACTTCCAGCAGCAAGCGCTCATAGGCGTCTGGGATACGTGATTTAGGGAACGCGCTGTTAAAGTCCAGGTGCAACGGACCAGGGCGCAGGCGCATGCCTTTATGCAAACCGCTGTCTTTGGTGAGCACTTGAAGCGCGATCCCTTCATCCGGCTGCAGGCGAATAATCAGCTTGTTAGACGCAATCCCCCGCTGGTCAGGGTCAAAAATATAGTGCGGCTGCTGGCGGAAGTGGATCACGATTTGGGACAGTTTTTCAGGCATGCGCTTACCGGTACGCAGGTAGAACGGCACGCCCGCCCAGCGCCAATTTGAGACCTCGGTTTTCATTGCCACAAAGGTTTCGGTCTGGCTCTGGGTATTCGCCCCTTCTTCTTCCAGGTAGCCGGGTACCGGCTGACCATCATTGGTGCCCGCGGTATATTGCCCACGTACTACATCACGCCCCAGCGCTTCACCGGTAAACGGCTTTAGGGCTTTCAGCACTTTTACTTTCTCATCACGAATCGCGTCGGCATCCAGGTTGGAAGGCGGATCCATGGCAATCAAGCATAGCAATTGGAGCAAGTGGTTTTGCACCATATCGCGAAGCTGCCCGGCATCATCGAAGTAGCCCCAGCGCCCTTCAATGCCGACCTTTTCTGCAACGGTAATTTCTACATGGGAAATATGGTTCTGATTCCATTGCGTCCCGAATAACGGGTTAGCAAAGCGCAGCGCAATCAGGTTCTGTACCGTTTCTTTACCTAAATAGTGGTCAATACGGTAAATACGCGACTCAGGAAAAACGGCCCCAATAGCATCGTTAACTTCTTCTGATGACACTAGATCGTAGCCGATGGGCTTCTCAACGATGACCCGCGTTTGCTCATCCAGGCTGCCACTCGCCTCAAGGTTGCGGCAAATATCGCCGTAGATCATGGCGCCAACGGATAAATAAACCACCATGGGGCGATCGGAGCCTTCGCGCCATTCACGTATTTGCTCAAAACCCTCAACTTTTTTGAAATCCAGCTGGCAATAGTCAAGCCGATTTAGAAAACGCTCGAGACTCTCTTTATCCTGCTCATCTTTTTTTAGCCGCTTTTGCAACGCGCCGCTGACCAATTGGCGGAATGCAGCGGTGTCATGCGCTTGACGTGCCAGCCCCATAATCCGCGTGCTTGCGGGCATTAAGCCCTCACGGTCAAGGTGATAAAGCGCAGGAAACAGCTTGCGCATCGCAAGATCGCCCAGCGCCCCAAACAGCGCTAAATCAATAGCGTGTTTCTGATCGCCCAGCGGGGAATGTGACTGGCTCATCTCGGCTCCTATTTATAATTAGATGATCTAATGTAGTTAGATTACCTAAAATCTATCTGATATTGGGCATTATACGCAACATTACATGTAATTTTACTACAAAAAAATAGCACTGCCTCCCCAATTACAACTTTAAACGTTATTTACGTCTCTATTTAAGCAGTGTCGACCCTGAGCAGTACCGATGCCGACATCTAACGTTATACCGCTTTATTGTTACCTTTCATTCCACTCTACGCCCCTTGGATACGCCATCGCTACGCCCCTTGAGGATGAGGTGACGTTGCGCGTAATTGGCGACGCTGGCAGTGACTAAAGCGCTGCTCATCAACATGCTCGCAGCCCTCTACGACAACAACAATCTACGACAACAACAATCCACGACAACAACAGTGAGGTATTTACATTATGGCAACGTCTCGCCCAATTATGATGCCACTGCTAAGCGCCACGCTGGCCGCCAGTGCCGCCCTTCCCGCCGTTGCGTTTGAGGACGACCGCCTGACTATCTGGATGGGTGATAATAAGGGTCAAGCAGGCATTCGCGCAGTTGCCGAGCAGTTTCTTGAAGAAACCGGCATCGAAGTTAAGGTGGTATTTCCCGATAACCTTACCGACCGCTTTCAGCAGGCAGCGGGAAGTGGCCAGGGGCCGGACATCGTCATCTGGGCTCACGATCGCATGGGCGAGTGGGCACAAAGCGGCTTGTTGAAACAAGTCGCCCCTAGTGACAGCTTCCGCGAGGCGTTTTACGACTTTACCTGGGAAGCTGCGCTGTGGAATGGTGAAACCTACGGCTACCCGATATCGGTAGAGTCACTGGGCCTCATTTACAACAAAGCCTTGATAGAAACACCGCCAGAAAGCTTTACCGAACTGATGGAGCTTGACGAAGCGCTCTCTCAAGACGGCAAAAAGGCCATCCTATTTGATTACAGCGAGCCGTATTACGGCTGGACCTTGCTAGCGGCCAACGGCGGCTACCCTTTCAAGCAGACCGACAGCGGCTATGACGTCAGCGATATCGGCGTTAACAACGAAGGTGCCCTACAAGGGGCAGAACTGCTGGTTGAGTTGATCGAAAGCGATGTACTACCCCGCGGCACTGATTACAACCTGATGGACACCCGCTTTAACCAGGGCGAAGTGGCCACCATGATTAGCGGCCCATGGGCCTGGCCGAACCTGGAGCGTAGCGGAATTGACTACGGCGTCGCACTACTGCCGAAAGTGGACAATGAGCGTGCTAAACCCATGTTTGGCGTGATGACGGCAATGATTAACTCGGCCACACCCAATGATTTTCTCGCTGTGGAGTTTTTAGAAAACTACCTGCTTAGTGAAGAGGGCATGCACACATTCAACAGCGACGGCTCATTGGGAGCGGTTGCGCATATCGATTATCAGGCTGAGCTTGCTGATAACCCTAATATTGCCGCGACGCTTGAAAATGCCGAAGTCGGTATGCCCATGCCAAATATTCCTGAAATGGGTGCTTTCTGGGCAGCCATGGAGCCCGCCCTGCAAAACATCGGCAGTGGGCGTCAGTCGCCCCAAGAAGCGCTGGATGCCGCTGCGCGGCGTATGCGCCAGTAAGAGCTTTTTCTGCCCTTCTGCCCGGTCGCCAATGCCGCCGGGCAGCTTTCAGGATGTCACTATGTATACCACTAACGCCTCCCGTGGCCTTCCCCGCCATCGCTCTCGCCATCTCACCGAACGTTACACCCGCTGGGCACTTCGCTGCGTCATTGCCACTATGGTAATCGCGCTGTTATGGCTGGTAGTCGCCTTCCACCTTAACGGCCAGTGGATGTTTGCGCTGCTCTTTCTAGTGCTGGGCGCCTCGCTAGGCGTGGTGTTTACCAAAC
The DNA here is from genome assembly GCF_007989605.1 of Vreelandella venusta. Classification (GTDB taxonomy): domain Bacteria; phylum Pseudomonadota; class Gammaproteobacteria; order Pseudomonadales; family Halomonadaceae; genus Vreelandella; species Vreelandella venusta. Next base: position 241,366 of record NZ_BJUL01000007.1, read on the forward strand.
GCACGTTAATGAGCCACCGGTATATTTTTCCTGCCGTGGCGGGGCTCGGCGTATTTGTTATTTTCCCGCTGCTTTACACCATCGGCATTAGCTTTAGTAATTACAGCTCAAGCAACCTGCTATCGGAACAGCGCGTGCGCGGCCAGCTGATGAGCCAAACCTATCAACAGGAAGGCAACGCGTTTGAGTTAACGCTTTACCAAGCAGGGGAGCTTGTCCGCTTATACCTGGAAAACAATGAGGCAGACACGCCCCAGCGCTTCGTTTCTTCACCGCTCAACTTCGCCAACCATGAACCCCGCCAAATAGGCATTCAGGCAGTAGACGCTTCGCCTGCCCAAGAGCCACTGGGAATGCGCGCTATTATTCAGGCACGTGATTCTCTGCAAGGGCTTAGGCTGCTGACACCGGATGGCGCGGAGCTGCGTATGGCAGGGTTACGCCAGTTTGCCCCTATGGTGGATCGCTATGAAGCTCGTGAAGACGGCTCGCTTTATGATCGCCGCGATGACCGCGTTCTTACCCCCGACCCCGCTAGCGGATTTTTTGTCGCTGATAACGGTGAAAGCATTACGCCGGGATGGCCTGTTAATGTAGGGTTTACCAACTATACGAAGATATTCACCGATCCCGACATTCGTGGTCCCTTCATGCAGATCTTTGTGTGGACCTTTGTGTTTGCCGCACTGACGGTAGTCTTCACCCTGGCCGTTGGCTTTGTCTTGGCGTCACTGTTGCAGTGGGATCAACTCAAGGGCAAAGCCGTTTATCGCACGCTGTTAATCCTGCCCTACGCCGTGCCCGCCTTTATCTCCATCCTGATTTTTAAAGGCATGTTTAATCAGCATTTCGGTGAAGTGAATATGATTTTGGACACGCTGTTTGGTGTTCGGCCAGAGTGGTTTACCGACCCGTGGCTGGCGCGCTCCATGCTATTGATTGTTAATACCTGGTTGGGCTACCCCTATATGTTGCTGCTGTGCATGGGGCTAATTCAAGCCATCCCCCAAGATCTCTACGAAGCCTCGGCAGTCGATGGCGGCGGCCCTATTACCAACTTGTTCAAGATTACTTTGCCACTGATTATTAAACCGCTAACACCGCTGTTAATTGCTGCCTTTGCATTTAACTTCAATAACTTTGTGCTAATTGCACTATTGACCGGCGGCAACCCTGACATTTTGGGCGCCAGCACACCAGCAGGCACCACCGATCTATTGGTCAGCTACACCTACCGTATTGCCTTCCAGGATGCTGGACAGAATTTTGGGCTGGCAGCCGCCATCGCAACGCTTATTTTCCTCTTGGTCGCGGGTATGTCGTTGCTCAATTTGCGCCTTTCCAAGGTTAAGGTTTAGGAGGTTACTCATGGCCATGGTTCAACCCCGCTCGGTGGGTGCGCGCCGCTTGGGCGCACATCTTGCACTGATCTGCTTTGTTTCACTGATTGTCTTCCCGCTGTTGTTGGTGATTTCAATCTCATTTCGCGAGGGTAACTTTGCCTCTGGCAGCTTGATTCCCGAGAATTTCTCGTTGGAACACTGGTCGTTAGCACTGGGAATTCCCTGGGAACGTCCGGATGGCAGTATTGTTCAACCGCCCTTTCCCGTGCTGCTGTGGCTATGGAACTCGATAAAAGTGGCGGTGGTTTCTTCGGTGCTGATTCTAATGTTAGCAACGACGAGCGCTTACGCTTTCGCACGCATGCGCTTTAAAGGCAAAGAACCGCTTTTGAAAGGCATGCTGATTTTCCAGATGTTTCCAGCCGTGCTGTCGCTCGTGGCGCTTTACGCCCTGTTTGATCGGCTGGGGCAGTTTGTTGGCTGGTTAGGCATCAACACCCACGGCGCGCTGATCGTGGCCTCACTGGGCGCGGTCGCGCTGCATATCTGGACCATTAAAGGCTACTTTGAGTCGATTGATGGCTCGTTGGAAGAAGCGGCGATGGTCGATGGCGCCAGCACCTGGCAGGCGTTCCGCTACATTCTGCTGCCGCTGTCGATTCCCATTCTGATGGTGGTTTTCATTCTGGCTTTTGTGATGAGCATCATGGAATATCCCATGGCCTCAGTACTGCTGGTGGATGAACACAAACTCACCCTGGCGGTAGGTGCCCAACAATACCTTGCCGACCACAACCAGCGCTGGGGCAACTTTGCCGCTGCTGCAGTGCTTTCCGGCCTGCCCATTACCGTCGCATTCTTGATCTGCCAGCGCTGGATTATTGGCGGATTAACCGCTGGGGGCGTCAAAGGCTAAATTCCTGGATTTAACTCATAAATGCAGCACTCCCGCTTCCTCGCTTGAGCACATTGCTCGTCACCGGTCCTATTGATAGGGCCGGTTTTTTCATCACTGTATTGATTACTTGAGTATTTTTTAGAGAAATTTTACGGACTTTTTGTGGTTGTCATGGTGTTATATCGCGATAAACATTAGGGCAATTTAAGAGCGGATCTATGACCACCTTTCCCAGCGGGATTTACTATCGAGACGCTTACCGCAATTGGGCACAAATATTTAAAATCATGGCAGTGCTATGGTTAGTGCTTGCCATGTTTATGACACTGCCTTGGATTGTGCTGGTGTTTGAAAAAGATCCTGACGCTCCTGCGTTCGGAATGTCGCTTCTCATTATTTTGAGCGCCACGCTGATCACTTGGTTGCTAACCCGCCGAGTATCGCTGGAGCTGAAGCCTTGGCAAATGTTTATATTGACGGCGGGCAGTTGGACCAGCATTAGCTGTTTTGCCAGCCTTCCACTTATCTTAGGTGCGCCCCAACTGAGCGTCACGAATGCCGTCTTTGAGTCGGTCTCCGCGATTACCACTACCGGTTCGACCATTTTAACGGGAATCGAAGAGTTATCCGACGGATTAAAGCTGTGGCGAGGCTTAATGCAGTGGATGGGTGGTATCGGCATTATCGTCATGGGCATCGCTATTCTGCCGTTTCTTAAAGTAGGCGGCATGCGGCTATTCCACACTGAATCTTCGGATTGGTCCGATAAAGTAATGCCTCGCACGGGGGGTATTGCAAAAGCGACGCTAACTATCTACGTGGCGCTGACCCTACTGGCCATACTGAGTTATTGGGTCGGTGGAATGCTGCCACTAGATGCCGTGGTTCACGGGATGACATCATTGGCGACCGGTGGCTTTGCCAACTCTGACGCCTCGTTTGGTGCCTACGCGGAGCAACCGTGGTTGGTATGGATGGGTAGCCTTTTTATGCTGAGTGGTGCGCTACCCTTTGTCTTATATATTCGATTTATTCGTACCTCCCGCAGCGCCCTGTGGAAAGACCAACAGGTGCGTGGTTTGTTAAAACTCCTGCTAGCGGCAATTTTAGTTCTTAGCACATGGCGCGTTTTACAAGGCGATGATTGGTTTGTCTCGCTCACCCACGTCACGTTTAACGTCATTTCAGTTGTGACTACCACTGGCTATGCATCCGACGACTATACGCTGTGGGGTTCATTACCCATCGTGGCGTTCTTCTATCTTACGTTTATAGGTGGCTGTAGCGGCTCTACCAGCGGTGGTATGAAAGTGTTCCGCTTCCAAATCGCTATGCTGATGCTGCGTAATCAATTGCGCTACCTAATTCACGCGAATGGTGTTTTCACAACGCGCTATAATCAGCAGCCGGTGACCAATGATATTTCCCGCAGCGTAGTGGCCTTCTCTTTCTTCTTTTTTATTACCATTGCAGTGCTTGCCTTGAGCCTTTCAGCATTGGGGCTGGACTTAGTCACGGCCCTTTCCGGTGCGGCCACTGCGGTGGCGAATGTAGGCCCGGGTCTCGGTGACACCATTGGTCCGGCAGGTAACTTTGCAACACTACCCGATGCCGCCAAATGGCTACTGTGCATCGGTATGTTAATGGGGCGCCTGGAGATTTTAACGGTCGTGGTGCTGCTCACACCGATGTTCTGGCGACGCTAACCTTATTAGAACCGTGCTACGTTTCAGGGCGCAGCGCGGCTTCTACCAGCAATCGATATCCGACGCCTGCTTCTGTTTGAAGCAAGGTGGGTGTTTGTGGGTCATCTCCCAGCTTCTGCCTTAGCCGGCTGATCACGATGCGCAAATAGTGCGTATCATCAACATGCGTTGGCCCCCATATCTCTTTTAACAGCTGGGTCTGGGTAACGACTCGACCGGCGTAGCGGCACAGGCGCGCTAGCACAGCAAACTCTTTGCGCGTTAAATGCACATCGTCTTGCTGTAGTGTGACCCGTCTTAGTTCCAGATCAATCGCTAACCCCTGGCTGACATAGTAACTTGATGTTTGCTCTCCCCGAGCTTTCTGGGCCAAGCGCAATACAGCTCTTATACGCGCTAGCAACTCTTGAATGCCAAAGGGCTTAGTAACGTAATCGTTAGCACCGTTATCCAACGAAAAGACTTTCTCTTCTTCCCGATCACGCACAGATACCACAATGACCGGCACGGTACTGTGCTCACGTATACCCTGCAGTACTTCGTGGCCATCCATATCCGGCAAGCCTAAATCGAGCAGCACGACGTCAGGAGCTTGGGTGTACACCATGGCTAACGCTTGCTCGCCATTCTCTGCTTCCAATACTGCGTAGCCCTGAGAGGCTAAACTGATACGCAAAAATCGCCGAATCTGCTGCTCATCATCAACAATTAGAATGCGACCGCTGCCTTCACTCTTCATCACCCCTCCTAATATCTGCACCTAACAGTGGCAGCGTTATAATAATCGCGGTACCTCGCCCACTTTCAGCCCTATCGGCCATAATAGTGCCGCCATGAGCACCAATCATGCCGCGACATATGGCTAAACCAAGGCCGCTACCGTGGGCACTTCTATCGCCGTCACCACCGCTGTAAAACATATCGAATACCTGCTCACGCAGCTCGGGGGAAATACCTGGGCCTTGATCTTCAACAGTAATTACCAACGCTGCGGGGTCACCTTCCGCGCAGTGCGCCTTAATGCTCAATTCCCCCCCGGGTGGTGAAAAACGTTGAGCGTTATCCAAGACATTGACTAACGCTTGCTCTACCAGCGCAGGGTGAACATAAAGCAACGGCAACGAAGAGGGCCAGGACTTGCGCACAACGACATGCTTAAGTGACTGACCCAAGCGCTTGAGCGCTGAGTTAATAACGTCGTCAAACGCTACCCAGTCTCGCTCAATTTTTAACGTGCCGTGGCCCAGTCGGGTCATATCCAACAAGTTTTGTATGTATCGATTAAGTCGCTCGCTTTCTGACAAAATGCCATCAAGCAGCTCACGCTGGTCGTTATCGCTTAGCTGCGGTTTGAGTTCGATCAACGAACTGGCTGAGCCAATAATAGAGGAAAGCGGTGTACGTAGGTCATGAGACACCGACGAGAGTAACGCAGAGCGCAGACGTTCGTTCTCTTCGGAGACACGGGTTGTATTCAACTCTGCCACTAGTCGGGTGCGCTCTAGCGCCATACTAAGCTGACGCACCAGTGTATCCATTAACGACTCATGTTCGTAGGTAAGTGATTTTTGACTTTCCGACAGTTTAAGCGCCAGCATCCCTACTTTTTCTCCCTGCACGGTCAGGGGTATCAAGCGCCAAGCCTGTTGACTCAGGGTGTCTGTGCCTTGGCCACTGGGCTTTTGATGCTGCCAACTCCATACCGCCGCTTGCTTAGCGGCCATGTCCAGACGCACCGAATCCGGCAATGCATGAACCACTCGCACTTCATTCGCGCTTTCGGCGCTTTCAATAAATACCGTGGGCACCGCAAAGCACTGCACCAATGTATCAACGCCAATTTTTGCTGCACTGGCGCTGTCTGTCGCGGTTGATAGCTGTTCGGCATAACGCAACAAAAGCTGGGTCTGATCGCGGCTAGCACGCAGTGCAATTAAACGCCGACGTCCCCTGCCCGCAAGCTGCCCAACCACCACGGCGACGAGTAAGAAGAAAACTGCGGTTAGCAGTTGACCACGCTCCACCATGGCAAAGGTGAGACGTGGCTCGGTAAAGAAGAAGTTGAATGCTAAAAAGCTCGCGATGGCACTGAACATCGCCATCGCGGTACCCGCCCATACGGCACTAAACAGTACGGCCACTAAAAACACTAAGGGTAAGTTGGCCAGTTCAAGCCAGGGCTCTAACATGACAGCCACCCCTAGGGATGCCATCACCGCCATGCTAGTGGCCAGTAATTGGGGAGGATGCAGTTTCCAGCCATGCCGCCATCTATTGGCGCGTTGTTTTACGGCCCCTTGTGCCACTACAACAATATCGAACGCTTCGGCATGCGCCATCAAACGTTGAGCCAGTGGCCGTGACCATTTCCACCAGCGACGCTTCGCTTCGCGGCCGACCACAATGGTGGTCGCATTAATTGAACGTGCATAGTTGAGCACTTCGCTTAGCTGACTATGCCCTTGTAAACGTATTGAATCGCCACCCAGCCGAGTAACCAAGCTAAAAACTTGTTCAACAGCTAGTTGCTGCTCTGGGGAGACAATTCCTTTATCAACATAGACCGCTCGCCAGACCGCCAAGCGCCGCTCTGCCATCCGATGAGCCGCGCGAACCAGCGATACGTCCTCTTCACTGCCATTAATCACCACCAGCAGGTGCGGTCTTACCGGCCAGGGGCCTGCCCTACCACCCGCATCCATGGCTACCTTCACATCCGCATCTACCCGCTCGGCCATGGTTTGAATCGCCAGCTCACGCAGCGCGTTGAGATTGGATTCATTAAAATAACCTTCCATGGCAGCACGGGCTTGTTCGGGTATATAGACTTTGCCACGCCTTAAGCGCTCAAGAAGCTCATCGGGCGTTAAATCAACAAGCGATACATCTCGGGCGCGCTCTAACAGCGCATCGGGCACCGTTTCGCGCATGCGAATCCCAGTAATCCGCGCGACATCATCATTCAAGCTTTCGAGATGCTGGACATTAACGGTTGTCCACACGTCAATACCTGCATCGAGCAGCTCTTCAATATCCTGGTAACGACGCGAGTGCCGACTACCAGGAATATTACGGTGGGCGAGTTCGTCCACCAATAAAATAGTGGGGCGTCGCGCTAAGGCGGCATCAATATCAAATTCATAGAAGGTTCTGCCATGGTGCTTTAAAGGCGCTAGCGGAAGCCGCTCCACTCCATCGCACAAGGCTTCGGTATCTGCGCGCCCATGCGACTCCACCACGCCAATGACAATATCTTCACCCTCCTCTGCCCGTTCACGGGCGGTGCGAAGCATGGTGTATGTCTTACCCACACCGGGCGCGGCTCCCAGAAATACACGCAAACAGCCGCGCGCCTCTCGGCGCGCGGCTTTTAGCAATGTATTGGGATCGGGTCGCTGATCCGCTGAATACATTGATTTACTCCATGGTGTCTGAAGCCACCGGGGTGACGGGAGCTGGGGTTAATGGCGCTGCGGTGGTTGATGATACTGGAAAACGATCATCCAAACTGACATTCAGCCGCAACACGTTCACCACCGGCGAGCCCAGCCAGCCTGTGTTTTCAAGTGCTTGATCAATTAGCGCCGTCACAGTAGCTTCGTCGATGCCGCGTGCTTGCGCTACTCTGGCAACCTGTAGCTCAGCCGCCTCGGGGGAGATATGCGGGTCGATACCGGAGCCAGACGCGGTAATCAGATCAACAGGGATTTGATCGACACTTACGTCTTCACGTTGAGCAATGACATTTGCATCTGCCTGGGCGCGCTCGCGCAGCGATACGTTACTCGGCGCCAGATTAGATCCTGAGACGCCACCTGCGTCATTGCCCGCCGCTGATGGGCGACCAATAAAGTACTCATCGCTGACAAACGTCTGGGATACCAGGCTTGACCCGACCACCCGACCAGAGGCGTCTCGAACCAAACTGCCTTGCGCCTGTTCGGGGAATAACCAGCCACCCAGCGTTGTGGTAACCAGCGGATAAATCAGCCCTAGAAGAACGGCCATTACCACCATAAAGCGAAGTGCATTGCCCCAAGAGGCCTTTGCCTGCAGCACATCGTCATTCACTGCGATCTGGCGTTTCATATCTACATTCATCACGTTTCTCCTAGATAAATAACGCAATCAGCATGTCGAGAAGCTTGATGGCGGGGAATGGCAGTAGCAGCCCGCCCAGGCCATAAATCAGCAGATTTCGACGCAACAACTCCGTCGCCGATGCCGCTTTCACAGACACACCGCGCAAGGCAAAGGGGATCAGTGCCGGAATGATTAACGCGTTAAATAGCACAGCTGCTAGCACCGCCGTGGTCGGCGAGTGCAAATTCATAACGTCGAGTACGCCAAGTGCAGGAAAACTAGCGGCAAACAGCGCTGGCAAAATAACAAAGTACTTAGCCACATCATTCGCCAGCGAGAACGTCGTCAGCGCGCCTCGGGTAACCAGTAACTGCTTGCCAATTTCCACCGCACTAATCAGCTTGCCAGGGTCAGAGTCCAGATCCACCATATTGGCCGCTTCACGGGCTGCCTGGGTGCCTGAGTTCATGGCCAACCCTAGATCAGCTTGAGCAAGAGCAGGAGCATCGTTAGTACCGTCACCCACCATGGCAACCAAGCGACCGCTGGCCTGCTCTTCGCGAATTAATGCCAACTTGTGCTCTGGCGTGGCTTCGGCAATGTAGTCATCCACGCCTGCCGTCGCGGCAATAGCCGACGCCGTAATCGGGTTGTCGCCCGTGATCATTACGGTTTTGATACCCATGGCACGCAGTTCAGCAAACTTCTCCGCGATACCGCTTTTAATCACATCAGACAGCGCCACCACGCCCAAAATCTGACTGCCTTCAGCCACCGCAATGGGGGTTGCGCCATCCCGTGAAATACGCGCAATGACCTGCTCGTAATCGCTGGGTATGTCACCGCCCTGGGCTTTTACCCACTCCGCAATCGCATTCGGTGCTCCCTTGCGCAGCTTTTTACCGCTGGTCAGGTCAACACCTGACAGGCGTGTTTCAGCACTGAACGCTTCAAAGGTTGCACCATCGGCTTCTTGTCTAAGCTGGACATCAACGCCCTGTTCAGTGGCTAGCTCTACAATTGAACGACCTTCCGGCGTAGGGTCTTCCAGGGACGTTAAAAAGGCCACGTCACGGACTCGCTGACGCGGAACCTGCTGGCAAGCAGCAAACTCCGTCGCACGGCGATCGCCAAGCGTTATCGTGCCGGTTTTATCCAGCAGCAAGGTGTCGATGCTGCCAGCAATCTCAACGGCTTTACCGGATTTAGCCACCAAGTTAGCCCGCATGGCGCGCTCCATACCCGCAATACCGATAGCAGGCAAGAGGCCACCAATAGTGGTGGGAATTAAACACACCAGCAGTGCCACGAGCATCACCGTGGAGGTTTCAACGCCCACGAAGGACGCCATGGGAACCAAGGTGACGACCACGATTAAAAACACCAGCGTTAGCATTGCCAAGAGTACCGATAGCGCCAGCTCGGAAGGTGTCTTCTGACGGTTTGCGCCTTCTACCAAGGCAATCATGCGATCTAACAACGATTCGCCAGGGTTAGCGCTAACGTCAATAATCAGATAATCCGACAGCACTTTGGTACCGGCACTGACACCGCTGTTATCAGTGCCCGCTTCACGCAGTACGGGCGCAGATTCACCGGTGACAGCCGACTCATTGATCGAGGCAGCCCCTTCAACGATATCGCCATCGGCGGGAATCAGCTCCCCTGCAACCACCTTCACACGATCGCCTTTACGGAGAGAGTCGGCCGTTACATTACTCGTCGTACCATCAGCGTTCAGCTTAACCGCCTTCAGCTCTCCCTTGGTTTTACGCAGCGCCCCAGCATGGGCTTTACCACGTGACTCTGCCAACGACTCGGCACCTGTGGCGAACAGAACGGTGGCTAGCAACAACAACGCTATAGCCAACGCAAAACCGCCATTTTCTCCCTGGGCAAAAGCAATGGGTGTCAGCCCAAAGCACACGACGGTACCAATGGCCACCACGGCCATCACGGGATTGCGCGCAAGCTGTTGAGGCGCAAGTCCTTTCACCGCTCCAGCGACAACCTGGCCAATGGGTAGCGGACGGCGCGGCTGTTTAGCAAGCTCAGTATGTGACATCTCGTTTCTCCTAGAAGCCTTGCGTCACGGCTTCAGCAATCGGGCCAAGCACTAACGCCGGTAAGAAGCCCAGCAGGTTAACAATCACAATCACACCGGCGGTCAATCCCATGAATGCTGGGCTATCCATCGGCAAGGTGCCGCGTCCCGCGGGTGCCGTGCGCTTCGCTGCCAGCCATCCGGCCACCGCTAATGGCACCAGCATGGGCAAGAATCGACCAACCATCAGTGTGATAACACAGGCAAGGTTCCACCACGGCGTATCATCGCCAAGCCCTTCAAAACCAGAGCCGTTATTGGCAAATGAAGAGGCAAATTCGTAAAGCACTTGGGTTAGGCCGTGGAAACCAGGGTTGGAGGTTCCAGCAGCGTTAGGCATCGCTACGGTAAGCGCGGAGAGACCAAGAATGACTAACGGCTGTACCAGGATCGCTAGAGAGATCCAGCGCATTTCACGGGTTTCTAGCGGTTTGCCAAACAGCTCAGGCGCTCTACCGACCATCAATGAGCCAACAAAAGCCGCCAACATCAGATAAAGAAAGAAACCGATAAGCCCAACACCGATGCCGCCAAAGGTGACGTTCACAAACATATCCATCAACACCATCATGCCGCCCATGGGGTTGAAGCTGTCGTGCATGGCGTTAACTGAGCCATTCGACGTTTGTGTCGTCCAACTGCCCCACAAAGCGGAAAGATCGGTACCAAAACGCAGTTCTTTACCTTCCAGATTAGCGCCAGGCTGGGAAAGCTCGACAAGCGCAGCATTCGGCATACGTTCCGAAGAAACCACAACCGAGGTGGAAATCAGCGAAAACGTCAGCATTACAGCACCGATACCGATCATTAATCGGCGTCGGCCACTAATAAGTGCGATGGCAATCAGTAATGCGAAGGGAATGATCGTCAGCGAAGCGGTTTCAATCACGTTGGCCAACGGCGTTGGATTTTCAAGCGGAACGCTGGAGTTTGGTCCATACCAGCCACCACCATTGGTGCCTAGCTGTTTGATCGCAACCATTGATGCAACCGGCCCTAAGGGGATCGACTGCACCTCTTCCACTTGCGCATCCAGCATCTCCACCTGATGCGCCGCTTGGTAGCTGGAAGGTACTCCTTGGGACGTAAGCAACAGCGCCACCACTGCTGCCAGCGGCAACATAACGCGCACTACCGTGCGGGTCATATCATGATAGTAATTGCCAACCCCTTTTACCGTTCCCGCAGGCCGAGCCACTAGCAAAGTACGCGCTATGGCGACTAGCACAGCGAGCCCCGTAGCGGGGGTTAAAAACTGCAGCGTTACAATGGCAAAGGTTTGGCTTAGGTGGGAAAGCTGCGCCTGGCCCGAGTAGTGCTGCTGGTTAGTGTTGGTGGCAAACGATACCGCCGTATGCAGCGCTGTATCCCACTTCATACCGGGTATGCCGTCAGGATTCAGGGGCAATAAGCCCTGACACATAAACACCAGCCATGCCAGCAGTATCAAGCCTACATGCAGCTTCACAATAGCTAGCGCATAGACTTGCCACGTCATTACGCTTTGACTATTAACGCCTGCTAACCGGTAGATAGGCGTTTCTATCACTCTGAATAGCGTGTCGATTCGGCTTGGCTGGGTACTTAGCGCGCGGGCAATGTATATCCCTAATGGCACACCAAGTAATGCCACGATGGCATAAATGGCGATCATGTCGTTCATGGCAATCTCCTAAAAACGCTCGGGGCAAAATAGCGCGTAAAACAAGTACGCCGCTGTGCCGGTGGCGATTATCAACAGTGCAATAGTCATCGATGTGCCTCCTTTGATTGGCACCTTGAGCTTAGAGATTGCCTGCGTAAAAAATCGATGGCGTTTAAGGCGTTAGCCGTCAAAAAGATGTAAAAAAAACAACTTTTGGCCCCTTAAGAGAGCTGCCTGCCATTGCTGAGCTCGACAGCTTCCCTATAGATAGGTGACTATCTTCAGTGACATGTCGCCAGAGTGATCAAACCACCGATGAAGATTATTATTTTGGGTGCCGGCCAAGTTGGTGCCACCCTGGCGGAGCACCTTGCCCGCGAAGAAAATGACATCACCGTTGTCGATACCGACGGCGCAAAACTTCGCGAACTGCACACCAAACTGGATATTCGTACCGTGACGGGCTCGGCTTCGTATCCGATTGTGCTGCGTCAGGCAGG